>NZ_VANI01000014.1 GCF_005771435.1 Microbulbifer harenosus | reverse complement strand
GGGGTCATGGCTGATTCCTTTGTGTAAGTACGGTTGGAATCAGTGTGTTGAAGTCGAATCAGGAAAAACAGGTGCTGATTCTTTGGCGCTTACACTGAAATTGAGCCGGACGTCACGCAAGAGCGTTATTTCTGGTAGTTCTTGTGCTCGTGGATGGATGGTTCAGGCGCTAAAGGTGGTGGCGGGAGTGGGGGCTTTCGAAACTGTATTCTAGCTTGGTGGGGGAAATGGCGACTTATAGCAAAAAATGTCTGCTAAGCGTCTACACAGCGTCTACTTGAGCAAATATCGAAGTGGTTGCTAACGCGGAAGGTGGTGCCCAGAGCCGGACTTGAACCGGCACGACCAAAAGGTCGGGAGATTTTAAGTCTCCTGTGTCTACCAATTCCACCATCCGGGCAGATAGGGCGTTCAGTTGACGGTAATTTAATCCGTTTCTGAAGAACCAGTCTTGCAAAAAGACTGAGAGAAAAATGGAGGCTAGGGTCGGAATCGAACCGGCGTACACGGAGTTGCAGTCCGCTGCATGACCACTCTGCCACCTAGCCACAGGTGTTGAAAACGCCGCAGATTCTATCGGAAGACGGATAAAAATCCTAGCGTTTTCTGATACTTACGTGCCTGGCGGCGTGTAAGAGGGCGCTATTCTATGGGTTGTCGGGGATTAGTCAAGGGTAAGTCAGAGGTTATCTCAATTAGTTGGTTCTCTGGCTAAATAATGTTCTTTTTTGCGGTGTAATAACCCAATGAAATTGAAAAGGGTTTTCTATTCCCAATTGTTCTAAATTTTTTTGACCGCGAACTGGCAATCGCGAGGACGTGACCAATACTGAGTGTAGCTGGCTAGCACACATCTCCCCCCCAAGTCGTGTTTAGTAGTGCCGGCCGGGCGTCTCCTCCAAATGGGCGCCCCGTGTGTTGTAAGGATGAAATCCTCCAAGTTTCACTCCTAATGGTCTTGGCCCTGACGCTCTCCCCCCCCGTCGTCAGGGCTTTTTTTTGCCCGTAAGAAATGTGCGCTCCAATTGCGGAAGTGGTGCTCCGGCGGCTTTTTCGGCAAGTGCTCGGAATTTGTCGAGGGTGATTTCACCGCGCTCGGAGGCCAGAATTTTAACCACATCGTCGAGACTGGACTTTCCCTCGCTGGATTTCTGGATGGCCTTGTCAACCTCGTGCAACACCACGGTCGCTCTGGCAGTGACAGGACCTGCCGAGCGTTTTACCAGAAGGTTGGGGGATTCGGCTCCCCAGTCCGCCAGGTCTTCCAGTGCTTCCTGGTAGCGCCGCTCGCTAATACCGCCGGTGCGGCGCAGTGTCTCCAGAGAGTAGTACTCGGCGATTCCCTCCACAATCCAGTCGCTCTCCTTGTCGCCGCGAATGCCGGTGGCTACGTGGACCAGTTCGTGCAGCAGGCTGCTGGTGCGGTTGCCGGAGATCAGCGGTCTGTCTGCGTGCATAAAGAGCGAGCGTGTACCGGAAAGGCCGCCGCGCCACATCGGGTCGCCGGCCATGACGATCAACAGTTTCTGGGGGAATTCCGGGAATACTTTCTTGAGCTCGGGCAAGGTCCAGCTGAGGAAGGCAAGGGTGTCCTGCCTGCGGACATTTTTTCCCAGTGGGGCGGCGATCACTACGTCGGTTCCGTCGATGATGTCCTGTCTGCTGCCGATGCGCCCGGCAATCATCCAGCCCTTGGGGCGGATAAATCGGCGGCCGGGGTCTTTCAATTGAAAAACACCGTCCTCGTCTTTTACATAGGGTGCAAGGGCGTTCCATTTTTCAGGCGCCTCTATTTCGAGCGTTGCGCGTGACTGGAGATTGCTGGCTGCGCGTACGGAGACTGGCGGAATCAGCTTGTCGCTGCGGAAAATTGCCCACTTGTCGGTGATGCGGGAGTCGTAGCGTCCCTGGGATTTTTTTTCGTCGATGACGAAGTCGTAGTGGATTGTCGAGCGCTTGCCTTTGGGGCGCCAGACTGCGTCATCTCCATCGATTTTTAGTTCTTTGCCTCCCTCCAGGTTGAGGTGTCGCTTGGTATTCAGGCGCAGGGTCAGTTCGCTGGGAAGTTCCTGGCCCTGAAGGGTAATACTCACGTGGGCCACCCCTTTTTCCGGGTTCAGGCGGGCTTTGTAGTAAACATCGTAATATTCGGGGTCGGCGGCCATTACTCCTGCCGAGAGAATCAGGGCGGTCAGGAGGGTTGCTACTCGCAAAAAGAAAGACATCAGTTGGGCTCGGCTCCACATGCGTAACAGGTTTGTGTTGCGCGCCGGAATCTGGCGCTGCGCGCGATACATTGTGTGACAACGAAAGAGAGTATCAGTGCCGCAAACAGCTGGAAACGCGTGAAGAGAGAAGGCGGGGGGTGTAAATGAAATGGTCGGTGAGAGAGGATTCGAACCTCCGACCCCTTCGTCCCGAACGAAGTGCGCTACCAGGCTGCGCTACTCACCGACATACTAAGCGTTTGGCTTAGGCTTCCTTGCGAAGCGGGCGGCATTATAGCAACCGCCAAGCTTCTGTAAACCACTGATTTCATTAAATTTAGCAGTTTCTTTAAATTTCCCCGCAGTTGGTCAACCTTTGATCTGCCTGATCAGACCCTCCTGGGTGGTAGAGGCCACGAGGCGGCCGTCACGGGTGAAAATCTGCCCTCGGCAGTAACCACGGGCGCCGCTGGCAGAGGGACTGTCTGTCACATAAAGCAACCATTCATCCGCGCGGAATTCGCGGTGGAACCACATGGCGTGATCGAGACTGGCTGGCATCAGGTGCGGGTCGAACAGACTGATCTTGTGCGGTTGCAGGCTGGTGCCGAGCAGCGCCATGTCCGAGGCATAGCAAAGGGCGCTGCGGTGCTCAATCGGGTCGTCTGACAGCTGGCCATCCACCCGGAACCAGAACATACAGCGGGGCTCGCGAACTTCGGCATCGAAGTAGCTCATGGGGTCAATGGGGCGGAAGTCCACCATATAGCGCCGCTGGTTGCTGGCGGCGCCGTTCATTCCAGCTTCTTCCGCCAGTTGTTGAGTGTTCTTCAACTCTTCCGGTGGAACGATGCCATCGGTGGGCATTTCGGCCTGGTGGTCAAAGCCCGGCTCGGCAATCTGGAAGGAGCAGGACATATTGAAGATGGCTTTGCCGTTCTGGCGGGCCACCACCCTGCGGGTGGTAAAGCTCCCGCCATCGCGGATGGGGTCCACGTCGTAGATAACCGGCATCTCGCTGGAGCCCGGGCGCAGAAAATAGGCGTGCAGAGAGTGCGGCAGACGGTCTTCCACCGTTCGGGCGGCAGCCATCAGCGCCTGGCCGAGTACCTGCCCGCCGAACAGTACCTTGCGGTAGTTCTCCACATGCGCTCGGCTGCGGTAAAGGTTGCTGTCGAGTCGTTCTACGTCCAATAGCGTGCTCAGGGATTGCTGCATCAGGGGCCCATCTGTCCAGTGTTGGTGCTTAGGGACGCCGGCGACCTTTCACAAAGGCCGGCGTTCCGGGTAACGCGCAATGATAGCAATTACAGCCTCCGTGGCTATTGCTGATCCTCTCAGCGGCAGTATCAATATGCAGCGGGGCGGGTGGTTGCGGCGCCTATAGCCAGCTGCGCAGCAATGGGGGCATCTAATGGCGCCGCGCCTCGCGTATTCGGCGCCGGATACCTTGAATTTCTTTTCCATCGCGGGGGAATTGCCTATCATTCATGAATGGATAGTCAATTTCAGTCTCCAATTGTACGGACAGCTAAGGTCGGAAGTATGGATAAGGCAAAAGAGAAGGTTCAGCGTTTTCGGGCGCGGGAGCAGCGTATCCTGGATGCGGCATTGGAGCTGCTCCTGGAGCACGGTGAAGAAAAGGTAACGGTAGAGCAGATTGCCGAACGGGTGGACATCGGCAAGGGCACCATCTACAAACATTTCATTTCAAAAACAGAGATTTACATGCGTTTGTTGATGGACTATGAGAAGTCCCTCACCGAGCGTCTGAAGAGTGCGGTGGCCACTGCAGAGCAGGGGGACATCACTGCGCCGGCGCGCGCCTACTTCGAATCCCGCATGGCGGACCCGGCCCGCGACCGCCTGTTTCAGCGGCTCGAGGAGAAAATCATCGCGTTGAACCTGGCGCCGGAGATGATTGCCGAGCTACATGCCCTTAGGAACTCCAACGCTTCGGCCCTGAATCGGGTGTTCGAGCGGCGTATGGAGCAGGGCGTGCTCAAGAAGGTGCCCGCTTATTACTACTATTCGACCTACTGGGCTCTGGTGCAGGGCGCAGTGGAGCTCTATCACTCCAAGTCTTTCGCGGATGTGATTGAGGACCGCGAGGGGTTGATGGAGTTCATCATGGACGTGGGCGTGCATATCGGCGATATCTCCGGCCGCCGAGGCGCTGGCCAGACCCAGCAGGAGCCCTCCAGTCACAGCACTCACAATCCGTCTTCAACACCGGGAAGCAGCTTTGGCTGAGCCACTGTTTCAGCAGCTGGAAAAGCTGCAGCAGGAATTCCGCGGCCACCCACCGGTGGCCAGCTGGAATCCGGACCTGTGCGGCGACATGGACCTGGTGATCCGGTCGGATGGGCACTGGATTCACGAGGGAGCCGAAATCCAGCGCCAGCCACTGGTCAATCTGTTTGCCAGCATCCTCAAGCGGGAAGGGCGCCACTATTATCTGGTAACACCGGTAGAAAAGTGGCGTATTCGTGTGGAAGATGTTCCATTTTTGATCACTCAGGCTGCCCGCGATGGTGAGCAGATATTGCTGACTACCAATACCGGTGATGTCGTTCCTCTCGACAAGGCCCATCCCTTGTTGCTCAAACCATTCGGCGATCCGCCGCTGCCTATCCCCTATGTCGAGGTCCGCGCTGGCCTTGAGGGCAGGATGTCTCGGGATGTGTACTACCAGTTGATCGACTGGGCAGAACCCCGCCAACCCAGCGAACCGCCTGCTCGCCTCTGCCAGATGTGGTTGAAAAGTAATGGGGAAGAGTTCCTGCTGGGCGAGTACTGACCACCGGTCTCGTCCGGCCAGCTATTTTTTGGTAGTGCGTCTGGCTAAAGTTTGACCGTTTAGAACCTCTCCGAAATAATCTCGAAATGATTCAGAAATTAATCTGAAACAAATATTTCATGTTGAAATATTTTTGAATTATTTCTTCCACTTTTTTCTTAGCACCTTTCATCCGTAACATTTTCGCAACACTCCCTTCCTAGACTCCCCCTCGTCCAAATTGCTTTGGCTTTAAAAAAATAGTCACGGATTAACTCACTTCATCCTTGTTAGGGGGATTCATGAAACTTGTATCCAACAAGCTGCTGCTGGCAGCTGCGATTTCTGCTTTGCTGGCTGGTTGTGATAGCGGTGGCATCACTATTGCTCCGGAAAATAACGACAATTCCGTTAACAATCCTACCCCTGGCAATCCTACTCCTATTGAAAACCCATGCGCCTCTTACGAGAAAGCTGGGTCCGTTAAGCAGGGCACTTTCGATTCCGCTACTGGAAACTGTACCTATAACGCAGCATTCGTCGACTCCGGTAACCCGCTGACTGTCGATTTGGTTATCTCTGCTCTTGAAAATGGCGGCGCGCACATTTTCGAAGGTAGTCTTTTCGTTGGAAATAATTATGACGACGATACGACCATGGCTGCCGCCGGTATCTCTGAAGGTGGTGACGGTGCCAAACTGACCGTTCAGGCTGGCTCAACTATCGCTTTCCCGAACAGCACCAAATTTATGGTAATCAACCGCGGTTCCCAGCTGCTTGCGGTTGGTACCGCCCAAGACCCCATCACCTTCACTTCCTTGTCGGATGTTGAAGGCACTGTTGGCGCTGAAGACGTACAACAGTGGGGTGGTATGGTCATCAACGGCTTCGGTATCACTAACAAGTGTGTCTACGATGCCGAAATGAAAACCTCTGAGTGTCACGTACTGGCGGAAGGTGCTGCCGGTAAAGACCAGTCCAACTACGGTGGCGACAACAACGACGATAGCTCAGGCCAGCTGGAGTACGTGCGTGTTAAGCACACTGGTGCGGAAGTTGCCAATGGTGATGAACTGAACGGTATTACCTTCAGTGCTGTAGGTGGTGGCACTATCGTCAAGAATCTTCAGGTTTACTCCACCTATGATGACGGCATTGAAATGTTCGGTGGTGCAGTAAGCTTCGAAAATTTCCTTGCCATGTACGTACGTGACGATTCTATCGACATCGACGAAGGTTGGAGTGGCTCTATCACCAACGCTCTGGTAATCCAGAGTGAAACCGATGGTAACCATTGTATTGAATCCGATGGTATCGGTTCTTATGACGGAGCCAACGATTACTCCGGCCTGATTGCCGCTGGCCTAAATAGCCGCCCGGTAATTGACGGTCTGACCTGCATTATCTCTGGTGCTGGTGCCGATACTGTAACTCACGATCCTAGCGCTGGCTGGCGCTTCCGCGAGGGTATCTACCCGACGATCACCAACTCTATGGTTATCGGTTCCTTCAAAGTAGACGCCACCGGGGCTGACGGTAGCAACTACTGTGTGCGGGTTGAGAGCGACGAAACCGCTGCTGCCCTGGACGCTGGTACCGAAGCAGCGATCACCTCCAACATCTTCGCCTGTGCCGACAAGACCAAAGGTGGCCCGATTGGTGCTGACAGTCTGCTCGCGTGGGCTGAAGCCAATGGCAACGTTTTTGCGAACGTCGCCGCAGATGCAGCTCTTAACCCGACTGCAACTGCCGACACCGGCTTCCAGGTACTTGAAGGCACTCCCTCTGTCTTCTCTATTGCTACTGGCAGCATGGTAGTAAACGATACGGCCATCACCATCAGTCCGATCGAGCGTGCTTTCTTCGGCGCACTGAGCGCTGGCGGTACTGATTGGACCCAGGGTTGGACTTACGGCTTGCACGATGGCAGCCGTGCTCAGCCTCTGTGGTTCGAGCAGCAATAATAGCTGAGTACGATTGGGAAGTATCTCCCAATTTAAAGGGGCGCCGCCTTCAATATCTGGAGACGGCGCCCTGCTTGATTTTGAATCGTGCGCTTAATCAATTACTGCACACAAGATCAAGCGGTCCGAACAATAGGCAGGAACGATAAGAGGCCTGGGAAATGATTAAGCAACAAAAATTTCAACGAGCGCCGCTGGTTCTGGCTATCGCCACGGCCTCAGTCATTGCTCCTAATGCATTTGCTCAAGTGAAGATGGACAGCGTCGCGGGTCCGCAAGCGCAGCAGATTGAAGAGGTGATGGTTCAAGGGCGGCTGAAAGACTCTGCGGAAACGCTGGTCATGGAGCGTTTGGATGAAGAAGTTGTAACCGATATTCTCGGTTCGGAAATGATTGGTCGTGTGGGCGACTCCACCGTGGCAGCAGCGCTGCGTCGAGTGTCGGGTTTGTCTTTGGTTAACGACAAATTCGTGTATGTTCGCGGTCTTGGTGAACGCTATTCCAGTACTACATTGAATGGTGCCAATGTTCCGTCACCAGATCTGACACGCAATGTAATCCCGCTGGATATCTTCCCCACATCAGTGGTTGACTCCCTTGCGGTACAGAAAACTTACTCTGCTGACCAAGCGGCTACCTTTGGTGGTGGTAACGTTGATATCCGCACCAAAAGCATTCCGGAGTCTCTGACTTACTTCATCGAGTTGGGGAGCGGTGCGAATAGCGAAACTGACGGCGATGTGTTGAGTTACGCAGGTGGTGGTGATGATAGCTTCGGCACCGACGATGGCACCCGAGCACTGCCAGTGGAGCTGCAGGCTGCTTTGCAGCGCTTTAAAGGGCGTCTGGGTGTTCAAGATATCCGCAAGGTGCTCGAAGCTGAAGGTAATACATATGGGTCACCTTCTGAAGCAATTGCTGCCGCACAGCAGCTTAATCGTGAGCTGGCTCTGAATCTGAATCGCAATGTTGATATTGTGGAAGATTCCAGCAACCCGGACATGGATATCAAAGGCGCTATCGGCAACAGTTTTGTTCTGAGCGATGATTTGGAAGTGGGCTTCTTGGCGGGCGCTTCTTACAAGAACAAATGGCGTGAGCAAGAAACATTCGAGCGTGCGTACGGCTTTCCGGAAGAACGTCCCGATACCGAAAATACCTCTACTTACTCTGTGGATCTCAGCGGAAACCTGAATTTGGGTATTCGGTATGCTGATGAACAGGAAGTGACATTCACCAGTCTATATCTGCGTAATACGGATGATGAAACTTCCATTCGCGATTACTTCAATGAAAACCGCGAAGTTTCAGACGGTCGTGGCTTCCGAGAGTATGCCATCAAGTATGAGGAGCGCAACCTGAGGCTGAATCAGGTGAAGGGTAGCCACCAGATGGGGCCGGCGAGTAAAGCGCTTGTACCCGGCGGCCTGCTTAACTGGACCCCGGATGATTTGAAGGTTGATTGGTTCTACTCCGATGCTACCGCGGAAACCGACATCCCTAATCAGGTCAGTATCAATGCCGATACCGTCACCGATGCCAATGGTGGAACCGTTAGCTCTGCAGTCAGTATTGGTGTGAACAGCTCCGGATTCCGTTTTACCGAGTTGGAAGACCAAGTCATCAATTACGGCTGGAGTGCAACCCTGCCGCTGGAATTTTCCAGCTCATCTCTGGAGCTGAGTGGAGGGTACGCGCGGACTGAAAAAGGCCGGAGCTACAAGCAGACAGAGTTTCGTCTCGGTGCACTGAATGTCAACGATCCGGCTTCCCTCAGTGGCAGCCTGGGTGACGTATTTGGTGATTCCCAGATTACCAACCCCGATAATGATTATGTTCTTGACCGGGCTGGCGTTAACAACCAAAGCTATATCGCCGCGACATTGACCGATGCTGCGTTTGGTAAGGTCGACTGGACTTTGAGCGAGACGTGGAGGCTCTCAGCTGGTGCACGTTGGGAAGAGTACAACCAGGTCGCGCTGGACTGGAACCCCTATGGTTACAGCATTGACGACCCTCAGATTCCGATGGATCCGGAAGAACTGGCGGAGGCAACCTATGTAGATGACGCGGTTTATCCTTCGCTGTCCCTGACCTACATGGGCTCTCTCTGGGCTGAAACTTTCCAGCTGCGCTTCGGTGCCAGTAAAACTGCCGTGCGCCCGGATCTACGTGAGATCACTGACGCGATTTATATTGATCCTGTGACGGATTGGCCGATACAGGGCAATCCTAATGTCCGCCCGTCAGAGCTGACCAACTTCGATATTCGCGGTGAGTGGTTCTTTGGCAATGGCGACAATCTGACTATCTCTGCATACTACAAGGACATCGAAAATCCGATTGAATTCTTTGAGATTGCTGCTAGTGACACCAACCAAGCGCGTGAGATTATCAATGCGGAATCTGGAGAAATCACCGGTGTTGAAATCGAAGGCCTGAAGACTCTGGGTTTCATGGGCGGTTTCATGGATGGCTTTTTCCTGCAGGGCAACCTCACTCTGCAGGAAACCGAACTGGTTGCAGGTCCGGATGCCGATGAGCCAACCAACCCAGTGCGTGAAATGACCGGTGCATCCGAGTACGTAGTGAATATGGTACTTGGTTTCGATTCTCCGGATGGTGCGCACTCTGCGACGCTTGGCTACAACGTATTTGGTGATCGCCTGTTCCTTGCTGGGCGAAACCTTGCGCCTGATGCCTACGAGCAGCCATTCCACTCCCTGGATCTGACCTACTCCTGGTATCCGACCGCGGAAATCACCGTCAAGGCCAAAATGCAGAACCTGTTGGATGAGGCCATTGAGATTGAGCGTGCGAACGTGATTGTGTTCGAAGAGAAGCCCGGTCAGTCGTTCTCGCTGAGTGCCCAATACCAATTCTAAAACCACCAAAAACATTCCTGGAAGCTACAAACCAACAGGGATCGCTTGATAGGCCAGCTGCCATTACCGGCAGCTGGCTTTTTTCGTTTTGAACTTTGTGGAATTGAGATGGGTGGGTGTAAAAAAGGGCGCCATTGGAGCCCTGGAAAACTCACTGCAACAGTCTTTACATGTTGGGGTAGTTGGGACCACCACCATCTTCCGGTGCGATCCAGACAATATTCTGGGTCGGGTCTTTGATGTCGCAGGTTTTGCAGTGTACGCAGTTCTGCGCATTGATCTGGAAACGCTTGTTGCCGGCCTCTTCAATCACTTCGTACACACCGGCCGGGCAGTAGCGCTGCGCGGGTTCGTCGTAGATCGGCAGGTTGTGGTTTAGCGGAATGTCGCTGTCTTTCAATGTCAGGTGGCAGGGCTGGTCTTCCTCGTGGTTGGTGTTGGAAATGAACACCGAGGAGAGTTTGTCAAAGCTCAGTTTGCCATCTGGTTTGGGATAGTTGATTTTCTTGCAATCGGCGGCGGGCTTCAGCTGCGCGTGGTCCGCTTTGCTGTCGCTCAGGGTCCAGGGCAGCTTGCCCTTGAACAGGTTGATGTCGACAAACGCATAGGCGGAGCCGAGGATGTTGCCCCACTTGTGCTGTGCGGGACCGAAGTTGCGCTGCATGTGCAACTCCTTCCAGGCCCAGCTGTTTTTGTAGCGCTCGCTGTAATCGGTGAGCTCATCGCCAGCGCGCTCTGCGGCCAGTGCTTCGGCCACGGATTCTGCAGCCAGCATGCCGGATTTCATCGCTGTGTGATTGCCCTTGATCTTGGCAAAGTTCAGGGTGCCGGCATCGTCGCCGATCAGCAGGCCGCCAGGGAAGGTCATTTTTGGCTGCGACTGCAGGCCGCCTTTGGTAATGGCGCGCGCGCCGTAAGCCACGCGCTGACCGCCTTCCAGGTACTGCTTGATCACCGGGTGGTGCTTGTAGCGCTGGAATTCGTCAAATGGGCTGACATGCGGATTGCTGTAGGCAAGATCGGTGATGAGGCCGACAACCACCTGATCATCTTCCAGGTGATACAGGAAGCCACCACCGGCGGAACCGGATTCGTTCAGCGGCCAGCCGGCGGTGTGTATTACCAGGCCCTGCTGGTGTTTGGCGCTGTCGACCTTCCAGATTTCCTTGATGCCGATGCCGTAGTGCTGCGGATCTCGGCCTGCGTCCAGGGAAAATTTGGCGATCAGTTGCTTGCCCAGGTGGCCGCGGCAACCTTCGGCAAACAGGGTATATTTCGCGTGCAGTTCCATGCCTGGCATGTAGCTGTCTTTGTGCTCGCGGTTGGCGCCGACGCCCATGTCGCCGGTAGCGATGCCTTTTACGGAACCGTCTTCGTTATAAAGTACTTCTGCGGCGGCGAAGCCAGGGAAGATTTCAACGCCCAGGGCTTCGGCCTGCTCTGCGAGCCAGCGGCACAGGTTGCCCAGGCTGATGATGTAGTTACCTTCGTTATGCATGGTGCTGGGCACCAGCATGCCGGGGACCTTGATTGCTTTTTCGGGGCCGCGCAGTACGTAGATATCGTCACCCTTTACTGCGGTTTCCAGAGGCGCGCCGCGTTCTTTCCAGTCAGGGAAAAGTTCATTCAGCGCAGTAGGTTCGAAGACTGCGCCGGAAAGAATATGCGCACCAACCTCGGAGCCTTTTTCCACTACGCAAACGGAAATGTCTTCGTTGATCTGACGCAGTTTGCACGCGGCGGCAAGTCCGGCGGGGCCGGCGCCCACGATCACTACGTCGTATTCCATTGACTCGCGTTCCACAGGTCACTCCTCAGCATGTGTAGTTATTCAGCCGCCGAATTATGGCAGGTGATTTATAAGCCGACGCATTATATCGGCGATACCTTCCTCCTACCAATTGCAGGATTTTTCATTTCCGGTGGCAAAAGCAGCGCAAATACCGAGCTTCAGCCCGTCAAAATACGCCCAAATTATGGCCTGAAATTGATCCTGTGAATGGCTGCTAGGCTTAGTATTCAACTATTGATTTTGCCTGTTGAAAGCGCCAACATACACGCCGCTCAAACAACTGTTTGAACTTTTGGTTGGCTCGCTGGTGCCGAAAATTGCCCGCGCTGCGGGGGTTTGGCAGGGCCGCCATCGCACTCGGCCGGGAGGCTGCCCGAGTTACCCATGTTGCGTCAGCGCTGTTTTGGCTGCCGGGTCGCAACTTCCAAGTAGACTACTGAGACGGGATTTTCATGAAAGTTCTTGTAGCTGTGAAACGCGTTGTGGATTACAACGTGAAAGTTCGCCCTAAGGCGGACGGTTCGGACGTGGACACCGCCAATGTGAAGATGTCCATCAACCCCTTCTGCGAAATCGCGGTAGAAGAAGCGGTTCGCCTGAAAGAGAAGGGTGTGGTCAGTGAAATCGTCGCTGTTTCCATGGGCTCCAAGCAGTGTCAGGAACAGATTCGCACTGCGCTGGCACTTGGTGCTGACCGGGGTATCCTGGTAGAGACCGATGCCGAGCTGCAGCCTTTGGCGGTGGCCAAGTGCCTTAAGGCGTTGGTGGAGAAAGAATCTCCGCAACTGGTTATTCTCGGTAAGCAGTCCATTGACGGTGACAACAACCAGACCGGTCAGATGCTGGCTGCTCTCACTGGCATGGGGCAGGGCACTTTTGCCTCCGAAGTGAATGTGGAAGACGCCTCGGTTAAGGTAACCCGTGAGATCGATGGTGGTTTGCAGACCGTTGAGCTGAAGCTGCCCGCGGTTGTCACTACCGACCTGCGCCTGAACGAGCCGCGCTACGCCTCTCTCCCCAACATCATGAAGGCCAAGAAGAAGCCTCTCGATACCACCACCCCGGATGAACTGGGCGTGGATATTGCCCCGCGCACCAAGACTCTGAAGGTCGAGCCGCCGGCGGAGCGTCAGGCGGGTATCAAGGTCGCCGATGTGGCGGAACTGGTGGAAAAACTGAAAAGCGAGGCGAAAGTAATCTGATGAGCATTCTTGTAATTGCAGAGCACGATAACGCCGAACTCAAAGGCGCAACCCTCAATACCGTGGCCGCCGCCAAAGCTATCGGTGGTGATATCGACGTGCTGGTTGCCGGTAGCGGTTGTGGTGCCGTGGCGGAAGCTGCCGCTAAAGCGGAAGGGGTGAGCAAGGTTCTGGTGGCCGACAACGCCGCCTATGAGCATCAGCTGGCAGAAAACGTAGCCAAGCTGGTAGCCGACCTGGGCAAGAATTACAGCCATGTGCTGGCCCCGGCCACCACCACCGGCAAAAACATGCTGCCGCGCGCTGCCGCGCTGCTGGATGTTCAGCCTCTGTCCGACATCATTGCTGTTGAAAGCCCGGATACCTTCAAGCGTCCGATCTATGCCGGTAACGTGATTGCTACAGTACAGAGTTCCGATGCCATCAAGGTCGCATCCGTGCGTACCACCGCGTTTGACCCGGTAGCTGCCGAGGGCGGTAGTGCGGCCGTAGAGTCTGTCGACATTGTGGACGATGCTGGCCTCTCCCAGTTTGTTGGCGAAGAGCTGGCGAAATCCGACCGTCCGGAACTTACCGCTGCGCGCGTTGTCATTTCTGGTGGCCGCGGCATGCAGAATGGCGATAACTTTGAATTGCTGTACAAGGTTGCCGACAAGCTGGGTGCGGCGGTCGGTGCATCCCGCGCGGCGGTGGATGCGGGCTTTGTGCCCAACGACATGCAGGTAGGGCAGACCGGCAAGATCGTCGCTCCGGACCTGTACATCGCCGTTGGTATTTCTGGTGCCATCCAGCATTTGGCGGGCATGAAGGATTCCAAGGTAATCGTGGCCATCAACAAGGATGAAGAGGCGCCCATCTTCTCCGTAGCTGACTATGGCCTGGTGGCTGATCTGTTCGATGCCGTGCCAGAGCTTGAAACAAAGCTGTAACCCAGGATCCATATACTGGGATCAGTGAAAGGGCGGCGTGAGCCGCCTTTTTTATTGCTGAAGCTTATTGGGTTTCGTGCTGCGATAGTGTTTTGTTGGTTAAGTTTTGTTCTTCTGGGGCCTGTAACATTGCCTTTATCGGTTCGAGCCCCGAGAATAGGCGCCCAATAAGGAAGAATGAGCTGCCCGCGGTATAGCGGGGAGCGAATAAGACGGGTTTAGTCATGTCTTTAGTGAAGCGCACAATCACCTCCGCTCTGCAGGGTTCTACAGGCGGAGCCAATGGTGCCGCACGGCGCAGTCTGCTGGCGACCAGCGCGGTCATCGGCGGCTGGCTGGCGGTCAATCTTATGGCGTACGGCCATCTGGCAGTACCTTCCGAAGCCGATGACGGCTTGCTCGCCGAGCGCAGTGCACGAAGTGTTGGCGCGAATACCGCTGTTTCTCTTCCGGCCACGGCTTTTTTCGGTGTCGCCGCGGTAAAAAGTGAACGCGCTCCCGAAATTGACCTCGCCAACATTCCCATCACACAGCTGAATCTGGTACTTTCCGGCGTGCTCAGCAGCAGCGTTAACGATCGCGCCAGTGCGCTGGTGTCCGAGCGCGGCAAGCCCGCCGAGCGGGTGTATGTCGGGCACAAGCTGCCGGGTGGCGCAGAAGTTTACTCTGTGGAAGTCGACCATATTATCCTTCGACGCAACGGGCAGATGGAAAAACTGACCTATCCGGATGCGGATGGTCGACCTACTGTTCCAAAGCAGTACGCCAATTACGCGCGCCAGGCTGCGGAAGTCATTAGCGCCAGCGCGGCGTCTGACCGGGCGGACAAGCAGCAGTCCATTCGCGAGCGCCTGGAGCAGCTGCGGGAAATGGCGAGAGAACGGCAGGGCGGACAATCCACGCGTTAGTCATTCGCGCGGCGCCCGGGGGCATTGGGGCGCTTTGTTCAAGACCACCATGTAACTGACACTTATAAGAATTAGAGCCAGATTTATAATGATTTGCGTGCTTCACCGACGGCTGGTAGCGGTCGCCCTGGGTTTTTTACTGTCGTTTTCGGTGCTGGCTCAGACCTCCTCTGAAAGGGTGCAGCCCTCTCCTGAGCGTGTGACGCTCTCTTTGGATAACGCCGACATCCGCGACCTGATTAATTGGGCGGCGGATTTCACCGGTAAGAACATCATTGTCCACCCCAATGTGAAGGGTAAGGTCACCGTCGTTGCCGGCGACCCAATGACCCACTCGCAGGCGTTTGACGTATTCATGTCGGTTTTGCAGGTAAACGGCTTCAGCCTGGTGGAGCAGGGCGACGCATGGAAAGTGGTGCCGGATGCATTGGCCAAGCAGCAGGCCATCCCGGTGGTCGACGAGCTTACCCGGGCTCCTGGCGAAGCATTGGTCGTGCGCACTGTTAAAGTGGAAAACATCTCCGCGGCTCAACTGATTGCAATGTTGCGACCGCTGATCCCCCAGACCGGCCACCTGGCGGCTTACGCCGATACCAACACCCTGATTGTTGCCGACCGCGCCGCCAACATCGAACAGATTGTCCGCCTGATCAAACAACTGGACCGCGCCGGTGCCATCGACATCGAGCTGGTGCCGCTGGAATTCGCCTCTGCCAAGGAGGTCAAGCAGGTAATCAACGAATTGCTCCAGGGGGGCGGCAAGCAGGCGGGCAATGACGTGCAGCCGCTGCGGATTGCCGTGGACGAGCGCTCCAATGCGATTCTGCTGACCGGCGATCCGGTTACCCGCCAGCAACTCAAAAAAGTGATCGAACGCCTGGATCAACCGCTCTCCGGTGAAGGTAACACCGCGGTGATATATGTGCAGTACGCCAGCGCGGCGGACCTCAAGCCCATCCTTGAGGGGATGAGCGGCAGCATCCAGAAGACCGAGAAGGATCAGCAGGTCGCCGATGTCGAGGTGAGTATTCAGGTGAACGAAGAGCTTAACGCGCTCGTTCTCACGGCGCCGCCGTCGCTGTTGGAAACCATGAAAGGCGTGATCGCCAAGCTGGATGTGCGCCGTGCCCAGGTGTTGATTGAAGCGATTATCGTTGAGGTCACCGAAGGTACTGGCAATAAGCTTGGCGTCAAGTGGATCGCCGGCAACGACGACGATGTGTTCGCCGGCTTTGAGAATGATTTTGCGGAAACCCCCATCGTTGACTCCGACGGTAATGTGCTCTCAGAGTTCAACCCCTTTTCACTGGCGCCCGCCAATCTGGCTCGCTCTGGCCTGAACCTGGGTTTCCTCAGTGGCACCGATGTGCGGGTGGCGGTCAACGCCATGGCCAGTGAAAGCAACGCCAATATCCTGTCCACGCCCACGATCATGGCGCTGGATAACGAGGAGGCGGAGATTCTCGTCGGCCAGAACGTGCCATTTATTACCGGTGAGCAGCTGCTTTCCGGCAGCAACAACGATCCTTTTACCACCATCCAGCGCCAGGACATTGGTACCACGCTGAAGGTGACGCCGCGAGTCAACAACAACAACTCCGTGACCCTGGAAATCGAACAGACAGTGGAGAACGTGTTGCCGTCGTCCGAAGGGGCTGCGGATATTGTTACCAGCAAGCGCGAGATCCGCACCAAGGTGCTGATCGACGACGGCGCGATTCTGGTGCTGGGCGGTCTGATTGAAGACAAAGTTACAGAAATCAATCAAAAGGTGCCGCTGCTCGGGGATATTCCGGGTATTGGCCGCCTGTTCCGCAACTCGGACAAATCCGTCGACAAGACCAACCTGATGGTGTTCCTGCGCCCGAAAATTCTTAGTTCTCAAGTAGCCGGCTACGAGGAGACCCGCCGTCGCTATCGCGACATGCAGGAGAAACAACTGTATCTGCGTGACAACACCAGCCGCGTGTGGGACTGGAACCGCGGTGAAGTACTTCCGGATCTTCTGCCGCCTCCCGCCAGTATGGAACAGGAGGAGGCTCCTCCGGTGGAGCCTGAGGACTTCAAGTAATGGCGGTGATTGCGGTCAAACGTCTGCCCTACGCCTTTGCCAAACGTCATCAAGTGCTGCTGGCGGAAGTGGAGGGGACGCCGGTGCTGCAATATGTTGCGCCGTTGAACCCGGGTGTGTTGGCAGAGGTGCAGCGGCTGTGCGAACTGCCGCTGGGTGTTACCGCGGTGGATCAGGACAGTTTCCAGCAGTCTCTGCAGCGCCAGTACGAAAACCGCGAGGGCGGCAACCTTTCCGACGTTGAAAGTCTCGGTGAAGATATGGATCTGGCGGCGGTGGCAGACTCACTGCCGGAAACCGAAGATCTTCTCGAGCAGGAGGACGATGCCCCGATCGTCCGGTTGATCAATGCTATTTTTGCCGAGTCCCTAAAGCAGGGGGCTTCGGATATCCATATTGAGACCTTTGAAAAGCGCCTCGTTGTGCGCTTTCGTGTGGACGGCGTGCTGCGTGAAGTGCTGCAGCCCCGTCGCGCCCTGGCGCCACTGTTGGTATCCCGTATTAAGGTAATGGCGAAACTGGATATCGCGGAAAAGCGCGTGCCCCAGGATGGCCGGATTTCCCTGTTGATGGGGGGGCGCGAAGTGGACGTGCGGGTTTCCACCATGCCGTCCTCTGCCGGCGAGCGGGTGGTGATGCGTCTGCTGGACAAGCAGGCTGGCAAGATGGACATGCGCAACCTGGGCATGGCCGAGCGGGATCTCAAGGTGATGATGGACCTGCTGGGGCGTCCTCACGGTATCCTGCTGGTGACCGGCCCCACCGGCTCCGGTAAAACCACCACTCTCTATGCGGGTCTCGCCAGTATCAACAATCGCGAGAAAAACGTTCTTACCGTAGAAGATCCGGTGGAGTACAACCTGGAGGGCGTCGGCCAGACCCAGGTGAATACCAAGGCGGACATGACGTTTGCCCGTGGCCTGCGCGCGATCCTGCGCCAGGACCCGGATGTGGTGATGGTCGGGGAGATCCGCGACCTGGAGACGATGCAGATCGCCATCCAGGCGAGTCTGACGGGTCACCTTGTGCTGTCTACGCTCCACACCAATACTGCGCTCGGGGCGGTCACTCGCCTGGTCGACATGGGTATTGAGCCCTTCCTGTTGTCGTCCAGTGTCATTGGTGTGCTGGCCCAGCGGTTGGTGCGGGTACTCTGCCCCGAGTGCCGACAGCCGCACGCCGCGGACGCCTTCGAGTGCCGCGTGCTCGGCCTGCCGGAGGGGGAGGGCGCCACCATTTATGGCCCCGGAGGTTGCGACAAGTGTAATCACAGCGGTTATCTTGGCCGTATTGGTATCTATGAGCTGGTGCCGGTGAACGAGAGGCTGCGCCAGATGATTCACGATCGCGCTTCCGAAAGCGCGTTGGTTCAGGAGGCCCGTAAACTGGGGCCGAGCATTCGCGACGACGGCATGGCAAAAGTGCTGGCGGGAACCACTTCACTGGAAGAAGTTCTGCGGGTAACCCAGGAGTCCTGACATGGGTGCGTTCGAGTACACGGCGCTCAACAGCGGTGGGCGCAAAAACCGCGGGACGCTCGAGGCTGACAGCGCCAAGGCGGCCCGACAGCAGCTGCGGGCGAAAGGTCTTATCCCGCTGGAGGTCGCACCGGCATCTGAGTCCGGCAGCGCCATGGCATCGGGCAGTGTGCTCTCCGGCAGTCCCGGGCTTGGCATCAAGGCGCTGGCACTGTTGACACGGCAGATCGCCACACTGCTGCGCGCCGGTATTCCCCTGGAAGAAACCCTCGGCGCTATCGCCAACCAATCCCGCAACCAGAAAGTGCGTCGCATTGTGCTCGCGGTGCGCGCAAAGGTGTTGGAAGGCCATAGTTTCGCGCAGGCGCTGGGCAGTTTCCCACGCGCATTCCCCAAGCTCTACCGCGCCACCGTTGAGGCCGGTGAACACTCCGGGCATCTCGATGATGTGCTTGAGCGCCTTGGCGACTACACCGAAAACCAGCAGGTATTTCGGCAGAAAGTGCAGCTGGCGCTGATCTATCCGCTGGTGCTGGTGGTTATCTGTGTACTGGTGGTCACGGGCCTGATGGTCTACGTCGTGCCGGATGTGATCGAGGTGTTCACTGGTACCGGCCAGCAGCTGCCACTCGCCACGCGAATTCTTGTTTCCATCAGCGATTTTATCTCCGCCTGGGGCTGGATGATTCCGCCGGCCCTGGTGTTGTTGGCGGTGTGCTGGATGTTGCTGTTGCGGCGGGACGGGTTCCGCTATCGTTTCCACCACCGTTTGCTGGAAATGCCGGTGATCGGCTGGCTGGTGCGCGGCGGGCAGAGTGCACGCTATGTGGGTACCCTGGCGATCCTGACCGGCAGCAGCGTGCCCCTGGTGCAGGCCATGGGGATCGCCAGCGGGGTGATGAGTAATGATTACCTGAAAGAGCGGCTGCAGGTCGCGCAGAAGTTCGTGCGTGAGGGTGGTAGCCTGCGGCGGGCGCTGGAAGACGTAGAGTACTTCCCGCCGATGATGACCTACATGATTGCCAGTGGCGAATCCTCCGGTACCCTCGACCAGATGTTGGTGCGTGCGGCGGAAAACCAGGAGCGGGATCTACAGGGGGCGGTAACGGCCTTCGTTAGCCTGTTCGAGCCCATCATGCTGCTGGTGATGGCGGGAATCGTACTGTTTATTGTAATGGCCATCATGATGCCAATTATGAGCATGAACCAGCTGGTGGTCTGACGGCCTTCAGATCTGTTCAAAAGACGAGCAATGCGGCAAAGTACACAGCTTGTTGCTGCACAATCCTTTATAGCGAGGTGGAAGATGAAAAACATGCGCAAGAGCAGGGGCTTTACCCTGATCGAGATCATGGTGGTAATCGTGATTCTGGGTGTGCTGGGCGCACTCGTAGTGCCGAATATCATGGGCCGTACCGGCGAGGCGCGGGTCAAGGCCGCTACCGTAGATCTGCGGGCTATTTCCACCGCCTTGGACATGTACCGCATGGACAACTTTGTCTACCCGAGTTCTGATCAGGGGCTGGAGGCGCTGGTGACCAAACCGTCCGGTTTCCCGGAGGCCAAGAACTGGAATGAACCCTATCTGAAGAAAGCGCCGAAAGATCCTTGGGGCAACGAGTACCAGTACATCAGCCCCGGTAGCTCCGGCCCCTACGATCTGTTCAGCCTTGGGGCAGATGGCAAGCCGGGCGGTGAAGGCGAGTCCGCTGACCTCGTCGCCTCCGAACTCTGAGTCTGACTCGGCTCCCCCATGCGCGCTGTCGCCCGGTATCAGCAGGGGTTTACCCTGATCGAACTGTTGGTGGTGATCGTGATCATCGCCTCACTGGCGGGTATGGCGACGCTGTCGCTGAACAATACCGACAGCCGTCACTGGACCGGAGAGGTCCAGCGGCTTGGTAACCTTCTCAATCTGGTGGCGGATCGAGCGCTGATCGACAAGGCCCATTACGGGGTGGTGTTTGAAGAGCGCAGCTACCAGGTGGTGCGCTACGACTCCAGCACCATGAAGTGGCAGGAGATTGACTTTTCTGCCGTGCCGAACGCCAACAACGCCCGTCGTTTTACTGCCCATGAGGTGCCGCCCAACATGCGTATTGAGGTGTTGTCGCAGACGGATCTACCCGGCAGTGAGCAGTCGAGCTTCGGCGGAAAGCGCAGCAGTAGCAGCAGTAGTGGCTCGCGCGGTAAGAAAGACGAGAAAGAGTTGCTGCCGCAGTTTGCCGCGCTCTCCAGTGGAGAGGTGTTGCCGGTAGAGATCGGTTTCTTTTTGTTGAGAGACGGTGACATCGACCGAGGCGCGATTATTTCCTACAGCACGCTGAATGGTATGGAACTGGAGTGGCAGGCGGATGATTACTGAGCCCCGTTTTGCCCGCTCTTGTGCCCCAGATGCCCAGCGTGGTTTCACGCTGGTTGAGGTGCTGGTCGCCCTGGTGATTTTCGGGGTAATTGCCGCGAGTGTCCTGAAGACTATGCAGGACAGCGTGAGACAACAGACGGCGCTGGAAGAGCGCCTTGCCGCCAACTGGGTGGCGCAGCAGGCGCTGGCGGAAATTCGCTTGCGCACCGATTGGCCGCCTATCGGCAAGAAGACGGAAAGGATGGTGTTGTCTGAGCGCGAGTGGCAGGTCAGTGCCGAAGTGAAAGCTACCAGCGAACCCCGCATGCGCCATATCGTCGTGCAGGTGGGCTGGCCGGACAAACCGCCGATTCTCACCATTGATTCCTGGGTCGCTCAGGCCGACCCCACAGCGGTGAGCTCATGAGCAGCCCGCACCTGGGTCGCAGTCGCGGCTTCACGCTCATAGAAGTCATGGTGGTACTGGTGATCGTGACGATCATCGGTATCGGCTCATATTCTCTGTTGGAGTCCTTTTTCACCACCGACCGCGTACTCACCGGGCGCGCTGAAGAGATGCGCCGCCTGTCCATGGCCATGTACCGGTTGGATGACGACCTGCGGCAGTTGACCGTGCGCCCGGTGAAGAACGCGTACAGCGGTTATGAGCCGGCGTTTCAGGGTGTGGCCAACGAATTCGAGTTTACCCGCCTGGGCGCCGCCAATCTGACCGGTGAACCCCGCGGCAACCTGTTGCGTCTGCACTACGGTATTGGCTACCCGGAAGAGGACTCGGTGCGCGGGCGCGAGATCAATGAGGACGACGATACTGCGCTGCTGTTGCGCAGCCGCTGGCGGGTTCTTGACCGGGGGCCGGACTCGGAACCCGTCGCGGAACCCATTCTCGACGGGATTCTCGATCTCAATGTGCGTTACTACGATCCCGATACCCAGGTCTGGCTGGCTCAGTGGCCGCCAGCATCGTCCACTACCACACCCGGTGAAGCAGACCTGCGGCTCCCCGAAGCGATCGAAATTACCCTGTTGACTCGCAGTGCCGGTGAGATGCGGCGCGTGTTTTCACTGCCTGAATACGTTATCGAATCGGGCAGTGGCTCGGGTTCCGGTGGCGGCAGCGGTGGTGAAAATGGCGAAGACGGCAACGGGGGAGGCAGTACCGGGGAAGACAGTACCGGGGAAGACAGTACTGGCGACGATGGCGATCGTGGCGACAGCGGTGGCAGTGGCAGGGACGGCGAGGGCAGTGAAAACCCGGGGGATTCGCAGTGATGCGCGCCGGTCTCCTAAAGCAGCGCGGCGTCGCGCTGATCACCGTGCTGCTGGTCATGGTCATTGCCATTGCCGCGGTTACCCATGCAGTGACCCGCAATCGCCTGGCGATTTCCCGCACCAGCGCGATCCTCGCCAATACCCAGCTGGCAGAATTCGTTCAGGGCGCCGAGGCCTGGGCCATCATCGCGCTGGAGAAGGACTTCGAGGAAGATCGCAATGCCGGCAATGCCAGTGACAATTTGGCGGAGGCTTGGGCCCAACGGCTGGCGGAATTCAATCCGAGTAACGGGAAAATACGCATACAAATCAAAGACATGCAGGCATGTTTTAATGTAAATAATTTAACTCTGCGTCGAGCTGGCGGCGGCAGTAATGAGAGCAGTGAAATTCTGAAGCGCCTGGTGCGCAACCTGGGTGGGCGCCAAGAAAGTGCGTTGGCCATCGAGGATTGGGTCGATCCAGGCGACACGCCTCTGGCATCGGACACTGAAGATACCGGCTATCTAGGATTGGAGCTGGCGCATCGCACCCCGGACACCCTGATTACCGATGTGTCTGAACTGAGTGCCGTACAGGGGCTGGAAGCCGAAGAGTGGCGACTGATCGAGCCGCAGCTGTGCGCGCTCCCGGAAGCGGGCACCAAGGTCAATGCGAATACTGCTTCCCAGGAACTGCTGGAGGCCATATTCCCGAGCGCAAATATTCCCGGGCTGATTACGCAGCGGGAAAGCGGCACCCCCTTTGCGCAGATGTCGGATCTGTCCGGGTTCGGGATCTCCGGCGGGGGGGAAGTGGATTTCAACAGCGCGTATTATGTCGCGCATATCGCGGTGCAGTTGGGGCTTGAGCATCGCCAGTACTGGGAGTCGATATTGAAACTGGATACCAGAACCGGCCGTGTGAAAGTGATACAGCGCCAGCGGCGTGAATTTTCCGGGCAGTTTTTGCAGGAATTACTGGGGGATTGATTGAGCCAGGAACTGAAATTATTGCGCCTGTGGGAGCCGGGTGCCGGCGCGCACGCCGGTGACCGGGCGCTGCCCGCTGGCAGCGTGCTCCTGCAGTGTTGGCAACCCGGCGGCTGGTGCACGGTTGCCACCGACGACGAGTTCCAGCGGGCATTTGTCCCTGAAGAAGTTGATTCTATGCCTGGGGTGGCGGTGGCGGCCGACTCAGACGGGGCAACAGAGGGCGGGGCTGTCGACACGGCGGAAGCCGGAGATGAATCATCCCCATCTGCGGAGACGTTGCTTGCGTTTGAGCCCGCCGAGCAAGCGGTGCTGGTCCTGCCTGGCAGTTGGGTCTGGAGTGGCCTCGAGGTGGTGCCCCGCGCGGCGCGGCGTCAGAGCAGCGCACTTGGCTATATGGTCGAAGAGCAGCTGGCGGAAGATGTGGATGACCTGCACTTTGTCTGCGAGCCGGTGGCAGGTGATCTCTGCTGCGTAATGGCGGTCGCCAGCGAAAAGCTTCGCATACTCAAGCATCAGCTTGAGCGCCTCGGCTGGCCGGTGATTGCGGCCATCCCTGAGTACCGATTGCTTGCTGGCGCCGAGTCTGCGATCTGGCTGGAGCGTGACAGCGCACACTTTTGGCATGCCGCCGGGCGCGGTCTGACGGTTAGTCGCCCGCTTGCCGGGATCATTGCCGAGAGCCTGTTTGCGCAGGATGCTGAGGATGAATCTTCCGCTAGCCGTGATCAGGTAACGTCCTTGCGCGTGCTTGGAAATGCCACCGAGCTGGAACTAGCCACGTTTCAGCAATTGGGCGACGTGCAGGTGACTGAGGATGGGCCGGAGGCGACGTGGCTGAACGCTCAGGGCAATACGGTTCCGGGCAACCTGTTGACCGGGGATTACCAGATTTCCCGCAAAACCGACGCTGGTCCCTGGTGGATGAAGCCGGCGATCGCCGTTGCGGCCTGCTTTGTACTTCAGCTGATCTTCTTTGTGGGCGGTGGAATCTATTACAGCGTACAGGCCGGCCGGGCAGATGACGCCGCCCGCAATCTGTTCAGCGAGATTTTCCCCGGTGATTCCCCCAGTGCGGATCTGCGCCGCCAGGTCACTGGCTATCTAAATCAGGCATCCGGGGGCGGCGGCGAATTTGCCAGTCAGTTACAGCAACTGAGCACCGTATGGAACTCCGGCAAAGCGGGAGAGCTGAAGCTGCAGTCACTGCGTTTCGATGGCAATCGTGGAGAGCTGGTGTTGCAGTTGCGTGCCGCCAATCTCGGGCAGCTGGATACGGTAGTCGGCAAGCTCAATGGCGGCAGCCAGTTCAAGGCCGAGCTGCTCGCGGCGAATGAACTGGAAGATGGCGTATCCGGCCGTATCCGGCTGCGCTGAATCCTTACCTCGGCCGTCGCTTGCCGGGTATGCCAAGTAACCAGAATGATGATCAACCAATCAATATGAAACAGACCATTGAACAGTGGCGGCGGAAGTGGGCGGCTCTGCCCGCCAACGACCAGCGCGCGCTGGGAATGCTGGGGTTATTCCTTGGCGCCATATTCATCGTATTTGGGCTGTTCAAGCCGGCGCAGTCATTCTTTGACAATGCCCGCGCGGAAGCTGAGCAGTCGCGGGAGCTATTGGCGTGGATTGAGCAGCAGCGTCCGCAGCTCGAGCGCATTCAGCGCAGCAGTGGTGGCGAAGCTCAGGGCCAGGGGACGCTGTTGCAGCGAGTGACGGCCGCGGCCAACAACCACAAGGTCACGATCAAGCGATTTGAGCCCGAGGGGGATGGGCGTATCCGCCTCTGGATTGACGAAGCCCGCTACCAGGATCTACAGCCCTGGCTCAACACACTGTTGCAACAGCGCTTTATCATCCGCTCCGTCAGTGTTGACGCTCTAGCCGAAGAGGGGATGGTGTCTGCGCGCCTGACGCTGGAACGGTGACTCCGAGCGCTGTTCCGCTGAGGGGGTGCGCGCGGCGTAAATCTGCTGGTGGCTGGGCTGCGCAAAGGCTTCTGCCGCGGCAGTCCTGGAAGAGTGGCCTGTACGCTTCCCGTTGCGGGCCCTCAAATGCTTCCTTCCGTTTTTAAGGGCCTTCTTTCGTTCAACCTTTCTATTTTTTTGTTCTTTTGGTTGATTCTTTCAGGGGGAGGATCTGGTTTTTTGGGTTCTTTGTCGTTCCGACGGAGGGCTTTGCGCCTGATACAGTGCAAGCTCGGTGCGAAATTCCAGCGGAGATGGCGCCGGATTCTCCCTATACTCAGGGGTACTGATACGATATAGGGGCCGATAATGCTGTTAAGAGATTCCGGAACCAACCATCTTGTCGACGTTGCCGATGTTGTTACCCTTACCAATCCTTATGAGCTGACCGTGGTCGGACGCTATCTCTGGGGGGAGGAGGTGCAGGATCCTGAGGTATTCGACAAGGCGCAACTGCAATTCCTGTCTGGCGAGGCGCTGCCGCGCTGTTGGCACGACAGCCGCTACCGGGACCGGGAGGTCCGCCGCATTAAATGTGGTACCCGTGTCGACGACAGTGACTATTATCAAGGCGCGTGAGTACTCGGCGATCCATTTCCCATCTGCCGCTAATTCGTGGTTTCGTACCAATACCTCCTATACAATACGCGCCAATTTTTCTCCGGCTGCTGGACGTCGGGGGTGTTTTGAGTCCGGAAACCGAAGCGGAAAATTTGTGCCATGAGCTTTGAGCTGTTTGAAGAGTACTCCCTGGTGCTGGGAATTGGCGGCCTGATCCTGTTCATGATCTTTATCGTGTGGAATCTGGCCAAGGAGTCCAAAGCGGGGCGCTTTGGGACTTTTATCCTGTTTATCGCCCTTGGCCTGGGTTTGCTGGGCTTTGTGGTGAAAACCGTACTGGTTGAAGTTATGGGATTGGGCGGCCAGTAAGGCCTCAGTCGCTGCCCCTGCGCCATCCGCGCGGGACTGGGTACAGGGAGCGTTCACCGGAATTGTCTTATGCCGCTATTTGATCACCCCGAACTGAAGGTCCAGAAGGACCGTCGTGTCTGCCGCAACACCGATACCCGCATCGCAAAGTACAGTCGCCGGGGTTTGTTGTTCAGTCTGGCGGCATTTGCCATCGCTATTGCCATCGGTGAACTGCGCAGTATGGCTCCCAGGCTGGTACTGGTCCTGGCCATAGGGCTGGTGCTGGTCACTCTGGTGCGCGGCTACTATGTGTTCCGCTTTGAACAAATCTATGCCACCGGCCCGAAGCGCTGGCGGCACCGCTACTTCCTCGCCTCCACAATTGGCGCTATCTGGTGGGGCATCATTCTGTTCTGCCATGTATTCCTGTTGGGATTTTCACCTTCCACCCAATTCCTGTGGCTGTACACGGTCGTGTTCTGTGCGAGTGTGGCTTCGGTATTCGCACCTTATTACCGTTTTCTTACCTGGTTTTTTGCGGCTTCCCTGATTCCCGTTGCACTGCAGGGGTTTATGACCGGGGAGCTCCTCGGGGCGATTTACGGTGCGCTGACACTCGCCTTCGTGTGGCTGATGGCCCACCAGGCGCGTCGCGAGTCGGAAAACTACTGGGATCGGGTGGCGGCGATGCAGGAGTTGCAGCAAAAGGCAAGCAAGCTTGCCGCGGCACGTAAGAATTCAGATGCCGCGGTGGAAGTCACCAATGAGTTTCTGGTCAACGTGGGGCAGGAGTTCCGCAGTCAGCTGTCGGACTCACTGGGTGCGCTGGCGCTACTGGAGGGCGACCGGCTGTCTGAGCGCCAGCGGGAGTGGCTGCGGTTGGCGAAATACGCCAATAATCAACAGCTCAAACTGGTCGACAACGTAGGGATGTTCACCCGAGTGGCCCGCAAGGATATCCACTTGCGCAGAGCGCCGTTCAATCTGGTGCGCACTCTGGAAAAGTCGTTCAAAGTGGCCGCCCGCGCGGCCCAACGTCAGCGCCTCGAGTTCAATTTTCAGATCAGCGAGGATCTGCCAGTGATGGTGACTGGCGACAATCGCAAGACCGCCCAGCTGATCCGCAATCTGGTGGACTCTGCGACGGTAATCGCCCAAAGCGGCGAACTCTGGGGTGAGGCCGCATTCGAGCAGCTGAGCGCCGGGGAAGGGCAGTTGACCGTCAAGCTGAGCGATAACGGCTGCGGTGAAATTTTGCCAGACGAGTCCGAATTGTTCGGCGCGTTTTCGCGGCAGGACACCACTCAGGTCACGACCGGTCTCAGCCTGAATATTGCGAGGGGATTGGCGGAAGCCATGGGCGGTTTCCTGCAATTGCATTCGTCAGACGACGGCAACCGCTATCTCGCGGTGATCAAATTCGAGATTGAACCCAATCAGCGTATTTATCTCGAGCCGGATCGGCGCCTGCAGGACACAGAGGTGCTGCTATTGCACCAAAAGGGTCTGTTCGTTACTGGAATTGCGCAGATGCTGCAGTCATTCGGCATGGAAGTGACCAGCAAGAACTGGGCGGATGGCAGTACCGAGCCCACTGACGAGCTATTGCAGGCTGCGGCGCGAGGGCAGTTGGTGATTCTGGCGCCGGCCATGAGCGACTCTAGACTACTGAGCGGGGTGGCGCAGGTGATCAGTTCCGCCTCAGGTAAGTCTGCAGTGAGATTCCCGCTGTTGTGCCTGGGGAGTTTGGGGCACAAAAAGCATTTTGCGCCGCTCGCCGCAGTGTCTCCGGAAGCGCAGTATTTGCCGCGCCCGCTGACTCGCAAAGAATTCCATGATGCGCTGGTCGTGCGCCTGTTCGGCGGTGCCAAGAAAACCAGCCGCCGGGTGGTCTGCTCCGGTGCGGAGACCAGTCGCAAGCGTAAGCTGTTATTGATTGAAGAGTCCCGCCAGCACCAGGGAGTTACCGAAGAGATGTTGCAGGCGCTGGGATATCAGGTGGAGGTCGTGCCGTCGGTGGACGCGGCCATCGCCCAGTTGCCAGGCAAGAGCTATGACCTTCTGTTGGTGGACTGCCAGCAAAATACCGCTCACAGTGCGGAGATCATCGAGCGGCTGCGCCATTGGGAGAGTGAGTTCTCCCCCGATGACCGTCTGCCGATTATCGCCTTGACCAGTACCACGGAAGAGCAGTTTGAGGGGCGTTGTCTGGCGGCGGGGATGGATGACTTCCTCACCAAGCCCCTCAGTAAAGACAGTCTGTCGGAAACCCTGGAGCGTTGGCTCGGGGAGTGACCGATACCGTATCGGCAAAAGGGTGCTATTTCGCGGGCCGCGATAGCACCCTGATAGCCAAACAGTGAATCAGAGCTTGAATTCCGCCCATACCGGCGCGTGATCCGAGGGGCGTTCCATTCCGCGGATATCATAGTCGATGCCGGTTGCCACGCATTTCTCGGCAAGACACTGGCTGGCGAGAATCAGATCGATGCGCAGGCCCCGGCGTGGTTCGCGCTCAAAGCCGCGGCTGCGGTAATCGAACCAGCTGTACAGGTCATTGGTTTCCGGGTTCTGCGCCCGGAAGGTATCGACCAATCCCCAGCCCTGCAATTTTTCCAGCCATTCGCGCTCTTCCGGTAGAAAGCTGCACTTTCCATCTTTCAACCAGCGTTTGCGGTTGGGCTCGCCAATGCCGATGTCGAGGTCAGTGGGGGAAATATTCATATCCCCCACCACCAGCACCGGTGCATTCTTGTCACACTCACTATTCAGGTAGGCATCCAGGTCGGCGTAGTACTTGCGCTTGGCCGGAAACTTGATTGGATGCTCGCGGTTTTCTCCCTGCGGGAAGTAGCCGTTGATCACGGTAAGTGGCTTGTCGGCGCCGATGTCGAACTGTCCCGCAACCAGGCGGCGCTGGGCATCGTCGGTATCGGTGGGAAAACCATATTGCTTTTTCAGAAATGGGTAGCGGGAGAGCAGGGCGACACCATAGTGGGTTTTCTGGCCGAAGTAGATCACCTCGTACCCGAGATCCCGCATGACATCGAGTGGGAATTCCTCGTCCGTAACCTTGGTTTCCTGCAAGCCGATGATATCCGGCGAATGGGTCTGCACCAGCGCTTCCATCTGATGCAGGCGCGCACGAATGCTGTTGACGTTAAATGAGATAACTTTCAATTCTTCCCTCCCCTAAATTCTCAAAAAACCAAAGCCCGGGATTCGTCGTGCGAATGCCGGGCCTGGCGTGATTCAGGGCCGGTTTGCCCGGCCTGTTTTTGTTTACAACTCAGTCGAAGTTGGCAACCTGCGGTGAACTGCTACGTTTGGTGAGCCCGATGAAGTCTGCCATGATAAAGCCGGCTTCGTTCAGCACGGGGTCATCTTCCAGAGTGATTTCCACTGGCCCGCCGACTGGCTCGGTATCTTCGGATTCACTTTTCTCAAGCGCCTCGAAACTCTCGTAAGGCTCAAGGCCTTTGGCGAGGCGGCGTTTGTTCTCCATCGCCAGGACGTCCTGATTCATCTGTTCGCGCTCCTGTTCGCGCACCGATTCATTCAGGGATACGGCTTTCTTGTTGGTCTGGTCGATCTGATACTTGAACTGCTCGCGCAGGTACACGAAATCCGGATCGGTTTCCGTGCGTTTTTCGTGCTTGCGGGTCAGCTCAGGCAGCATTTCTTTCAGGTTGAAATACTTGGCGTGGCGCACTGCGTGGATACGGTCCCAGGGCAGGGCGGTATCGTAGGCGCTCTCACCGACGCTTTCGCTGTCGATCAACTGCGGCATGCTGATATCCGGAGACACACCCGCGTGCTGAGTGCTGTCACCGGAAACCCGGTAGAACTTCGACTGGGTGATCTTCAGCTGACCTTCTTTGAGCGGTGCCATAGTTTGCACCGTGCCTTTGCCGAATGACTGGTTGCCCACTACAAGGCCGCGATTGTAGTCCTGAATGGCGCCGGCAAAAATTTCCGATGCGGATGCAGACAGACGGTTGATCAGGACTATTAGCGGGCCGCGATACATGGCGCGGGAGCGCGAGCGGTTGTGGCGGGAGATCTGCTCATTGGCGTGGCGAATTTGCACCACCGGGCCCTGATCGATAAAGAGGTCGGTCAGCATGGTGGCTTCCTGCAGGGAGCCGCCGCCGTTGTTGCGCAGGTCCAATACCACACCGTCCACACCTTCTTTTTCCAGCTCATCCAGCAGGCGGGCTACGTCGCGGGTGGTGCTCTTGTAGTTCGGATCGCGGCGACGATAGGCCTCGAAATCGATATAAAACGTGGGCAGGTTGATCACACCGACTTTGTAGGTCTGGTCGCCCTCGGTGAATTCAAACACGGCTTTCTTCGCCGCCTGGTCTTCCAGTTTCACCTTGCTGCGCTGGATGGTGATGGTGCGGTGCGTGCCGTCGCCACCGGTGGGAATGGTTTCAAGGCGGACGTAGCTGCCAGCGGCGCCGCGGATCAGGTCCACCACGTCGTCCAGGCGCCAGCCGACCACGTCGACCATTTCGCCTTCCTTGTCCTGACCCACAGCCACGATCTTGTCGTTCGGCTTGATCTTGCCGGTGCGATCGGCGGGGCCACCGGCCACAAGGCGTGCAACCTTGGTGTACTCGTCTTCCATTTGCAGCACGGCGCCGATACCTTCCAGCGACAGCGACATGCTCATGTTGAAGTTTTCCAGCGAGCGCGGCGACAGATAATTGCTGTGCGGGTCGTACAGGCGGGTGAGGGAGTTCATGTAGAGCTCAAACACGTCGTCTGAATTTTGCTGGCCCAGGCGCTTGAGCTGGCCCTTGTAGCGGCGCTTCAGCAAGTCGGCGATTTCATCATCGGTTTTTCCCGTGAGACGCAGGCTCAACACGCTGCCCTTCATACGCTTGCGCCAGAGATCATCCGCAGCGCTTATGGACTGCGGCCACTGGCTGTCTTCCCGGTCCAGTTCGAGGGATTCGTTGACGCTGAAGTCGTATTTCGGCAGGCCGTTGTCCAGCTGGGAAATGATGTTATTGAGGCGATCAGACACTCGAAGGCGATAGCGGTTGTAGATCGCAAATCCGCGATCCACATTGCCGGCCTTCAGGTCGTCGTCAAGCTTGGTGCGCCACTGGCGAAACTCATCAATATCTGAAGAGAGGAAGTAGCTTTTACTCGGATCGAGACTGTCGATGTACTCGTCCCAGAGCCCCGAGGACATTTCGTCGCCCACCTTGAGCTTGTTGTAGTGCAGCATCTCAAGCTTGCTGACGATCTCGCGGGCGGTGCCCCCCTGGTCTTGATGGGGTTTGAGATCTTCGATTTCCGCCAGTGCGAGTGGCGAGATGAGTACCAGGAAGGAAAAGGAAAGGCCGGAAACCAATGCGGCTATTCGGTTGCTAAGCATAAGGAGTCTCTTTATACGTCCTACTTCAAGGCGCCCCACTGGCTGAACGGCCGGAAGAGGGCTTCCGGGCAGTGGCGACTTATAGCTTAGGACAAGTATAAAGGCTGAAAGCTCCGAAAGGCATGCAATGCTTCCGATACAAGGCGAAAGGTGTCCTCTTTGCGCTGATCTGTAAAACGTTTTTGCCGCCACCAGCGAATGGTCGATGGGAAATTACTCAGTCTGCCACTGACGGGTGTTCAAAATTTCAGCAGGCCCCGGGGGTTGGTGCACAAAACTCGATCAACCGAGGCTGTTCTGCGATAGGGCGCGCGCCACTGCCATATTTGCCCTGCACAATACCCCCTCACGCTGTTGCCTGCTGGCAAGTGTCGGTCAGACCCTCTGGATCAGGCGTGGACGGCCTGTTTACACAGGTGGCGGGAGGTTTGCAGCATCTCGATCATCGCCTCCACGTGGCGGGCGCCCACCTCGGCGATGTTGAACGCCTCGGTATTCATCAGCCACTCCTGTAGCAGGCCGAGAATACCGGCGTGTATTACCGGTACCACCACCTGGATATCCAGGTCTGCTGGCAACTGCCCGACGGACACGGCGTTTTCAATCAGGTTGCGCAGGCGCACAGTGCCCTCCGCGTGCCCCTGGGCACAGCGCTGGTTGATCTCACCGTTTTCCGGCACCCATTCGCAGCGCATCAGGATGATGGTGAAAATTCTGCGCAACTGCTCATTGGCCATTAGTTCCCGATACAGGAACAGCCAGCGCGTACGCAGTTCGCCGAGGGGGTCGCAGGACTGCTGCGGCGCCTGGCAGAGGGATTCGTCTGGCAGCTGGATGCGATCGGCAAGAGCACTGAACAGATCGGTCTTGTTTTGGAAGTGGCCGTATACCGCACCGCGAGTGACGCCCGCCAACTCGGCGATTTCCGAGAGGGAGGGGCGGGAAACGCCCCGCTGGTCAAAGACTTCAATTGCCGCGTCGAGAATCCGTTCGCGGGTTTCCTGTGCGTCTTCCTTTGTGCGTTTGGCCATTGTTACTACCTGATTGATCGGTGTGGGCTGCCCACACACCGGCTCGGCCAGTTGCGTGGAAGTTCAAGCGGGCCCGGGAGGGGCCAGTGAGCGCGGCGTTGATCTTACTTTACATTCACGCATGAATAAATACTTGATATTCATTCATGAATGTATTTAAATTCGGGCCAAGTCGTCATTAAGTCATATATGTCTGGTGACTCATTTCTCTTTCGAACTGACCGGGTATTCAGTCAGCCCGTCACGGTCGTTTGAGTGCATCGCTCTCGGACTGGTCCATCAGGTCCAGGCCGAGGGCGCTGTTTTTTATCAAGAATTTAATCTTCAGTGGTGCCTGCCTGGGCGCCGGTATGGATGCAATTACGAGGTCGTCATGTTGCAGAAGAAGAAGTCGCTGATCTCCGGCAGCCTGTTGCTTGTCGTAGCACTGTTGTCAGCCTGCGGAGAAGAACAGCAGGCCATGCAGGGACACGCGCCACAGGTTACCGTCGTTACCCTCACCACCGAACCCGTCACCCTGACCCGTCAACTGCCGGGGCGCACCAATCCCTACAAAGTGGCGGAAGTGCGTCCCCAGGTGGACGGCATCGTCAAAAGCCAGCTGTTTAAAGAAGGCGGTCTGGTAGAGGCGGGGGGCGCCCTGTATCAACTGGATGATGCCCGCTACCAGGCGGATTACGACAGCGCCCGCGCTTCGCTGGAGCGAGCACAAGCCTCGCTGAATGTTGCAAAGCTGCAGGCGGATCGTACTCAAGCCCTGGTAAAGACCGGCGCTGTGAGCAAGCAGGACAACGATTCCGCGGTTGCCGCATTGCAACAGGCCAAGGCCGATGTGGCGGCGGCAAAGGCCGCGGTGCAGCGCAGCAAGGTGACGCTGGATTTCGCCCGGATCAGTGCGCCGATCAGCGGCCGCATTGGGATCTCTTCCGTTACCCAGGGTGCCCTGGTGACCACCAATCAGGCGACCGCGCTGGCGACTATCCAGCAGCTGGACCCTATCTATGTGGACCTGACCCAGTCGGTCAGCGAGCTGCTCAACCTGCGCAAGGCGCTGGCAGCGGGCACCATGGAGAGCACCGACGATCTGCCAGTGACCATCCTGCTGGAAGACGGCAGTCCCTATCCCCACGCTGGCAAACTCGCATTCTCTGAAGTGAGTGTCGACCCGACTACCGGCAGTGTGCGGTTGCGTGTGGTGGTGCCGAACCCGGAACACACGCTGCTGCCGGGCATGTATGTGCGCGCCTCGGTGGGCAGTGGCCAGCGTGAAAACGCCATCCTGGTGCCGCAGCAGGGCATTGCCCGCGATCCGAAGGGCAATACCACTGCGATGGTGGTGGGCGAAGGCAACACCGTAGAGGTGCGTCCGGTGCAGGTATCCCAGACCGTGGGAAGTTCCTGGCTGGTGGAAAGCGGCCTGAAGGCGGGCGATCGCGTGATCGTTGAAGGGCTGCAGAAAGTCCGCCCCGGTGTGGTGGTGAATCCGGGTGAGGCCGCCGCTCCAGCGCCGGTGGATCTGCCTGCGCCATCCAATCAATCTGCGGAACGCAAAACCGAACAAGCACAGAGCGACGCCAGCAAGGGGTAATAGCGATGGCAGGATTTTTCATTGATCGCCCAATTTTTGCCTGGGTGATCGCTATAGTCGTGATGCTGTTTGGCAGCCTTGCGATATCCAAATTGCCGGTAGAACGCTACCCGGATATCGCCCCGCCAGTGGTTTCCATCAGTGGCGCCTATCCGGGTGCCTCCGCCAAGGTGATTGAGGACTCGGTGACCCAGGTGATCGAGCAGAACATGAAAGGCCTCGATGGCCTGCTGTACATGTCTGCCACCAGCCAGTCCATCGGCACGGCGGAAGTCACCCTGACGTTCGCCAATGGCACCGATCCGGATATTGCGCAGGTTCAGGTGCAGAACAAGCTGCAGCTGGCCATGCCGCTGTTGCCGGAGATCGTGCAGCGCCAGGGTTTGACGGTAGGTAAAGGGCGCGCCGGCTTCCTGATGGTGGCGGGCTTTGTGTCTACCGACGGCAGCATGAAGAAAGAGGACATTGCAGACTATGTGGTGTCCAACCTCGTCGACCCGCTCAGTCGTGTGCCCGGCGTGGGTAGCATCCAGGTGTTTGGTTCCAAGTACGCCATGCGTATCTGGCTGGACCCAAACAAGCTCGATGCCTACAAGCTCACGCCCACCGACATTATGACGTCCGTACGCAATCAGAACTCCCAGGTGGCTATCGGCAGCCTCGGCGGCACCCCGGCGGTGGACGGCCAACAGCTTACCGCGAGCATCACCGCGCAGAGCCGTATGCAGACACCGGAAGAGTTCCGCAATGTGGTTCTGCGGGCGAACCCCGACGGCTCCGTGTTGACGCTCGGTGATGTGGCGCGGGTGGAAATGGGTACTGAGAGTTACGACTTCCTGACCCGTTATAACCGTGCGCCCGCCACCGGTGTGGCGATTTCCCTGGCCACTGGTGCTAACGCCCTGGAAACTGCCGAGGCCGTCAAGGCCAAACTGGCGGAGTTGAGCCCCAACTTTCCCACCGGTCTGAAAACAGTGATTCCGTTTGATACCACTCCGTTTGTGGAAGTATCGATCAAGGGCGTGATCCAGACGCTGGTGGAAGCGGTCATCCTGGTCTTCCTGGTGATGTTGCTGTTCCTGCAAAACCTGCGCGCCACCATCATTCCGACCATCGCGGTGCCTGTCGTACTGCTGGGTACTTTCGGGGTGCTTTCGGTGCTCGGTTTTTCCGTAAACATGCTCACCATGTTTGCCATGGTGCTCGCGATTGGCCTGCTGGTGGACGACGCCATTGTGGTGGTGGAAAACGTCGAGCGGGTGATGCACGAGGAGAAACTCTCTGCCAAGGAAGCGACCAAGAAATCCATGAAGCAGATTACCGGCGCACTGATCGGTATCGGTGTGGTGCTGTCGGCAGTATTCGTGCCTATGGCGTTTATGGATGGCTCCACCGGCATTATCTATCGCCAGTTCTCGGCAACCATTGTTGCCGCCATGACGTTCTCGGTGATCGTTGCCATCGTGCTGACGCCGGCGCTCTGCGCCACCATGCTCAAACCGGGTTCCCACGGCAGCCAGAAGGGTTTCTTCGGCTGGTTCAACCGCAGTTTTGATCGCAGCGCGGCCTCTTATCAGCGCGGTGTGCGCGGTATTCTCGCCCGCAGTGGCCGGTTTATGGTGCTCTTTGTGCTGTTGAGCGCAGTGATGGTATTCCTGTTCGTGCGCTCACCCAGTTCCTTCCTGCCGGAAGAGGACCAGGGTGTGCTGTTCTCGCTGGTACAGACGCCGGTGGGCGCGACCCAGGAGCGCACGATGGAATCGGTCGAGAAACTCGAGGATCACTTCCTCAACAATGAAGCCAACCTGGTGGAGTCCGTATTCTCGGTGCAGGGCTTCAGTTTTGCCGGTAGCGGCCAGAACAACGCGATGGCCTTCATCAAGTTGAAAGACTGGGACGAACGCGAAGAAGAGTCCGAGCAGGCCAATGCTGTTGCCATGCGCGGTATGGGCGCCCTGAGCCAGATCAAGGACGCGATTGCCTACGCCTTCTCGCCGCCTGCCATGCCGGAACTGGGTACCTCTGCCGGTTTCGCGATGTACCTTCAGGACAATGCGAACCAGGGGCACGAGGCGCTGATCAACGCGCGCAACCAGTTGCTGGGAATGGCCGCACAGAGCCCGCTGTTGACCGGCGTGCGCCCGAACGGCCAGGAAGATACACCTCAGTTCAAACTGAAAGTAAACAATGCCAAAGCGTCTGCGCTGGGTGTTTCCATCGGCGATATCAACAGCACTCTCGGCGTTGCCTGGGGCGGTCAGTATATCGACGACTTCATCGACCGCGGCCGTATCAAGCGTGTGTACATGCAGGCGGATGCGCCGTTCCGTATGAACCCGGAAGACTTCCGTCTGTGGTCCGTGCGCAACAGCAACGGCGAGATGGTGCCGGTATCTTCCTTCGCCACGTTTGACTGGGAGTACGGCTCGCCGCGCCTGGAGCGCTACAACGGTGTACCGGCGGTACAGATCCAGGGGCAGGGCGCACCCGGTGTGAGTTCCGGTGAAGCCATGGCGGAAATGGAGCGTCTTGTCAGCCAGCTTCCGGAAGGCTTCGGCCTCGAGTGGACTGCACTTTCCTATCAAGAGCAGCAGGCCGGCTCGCAGACCACGCTGTTGTATGTGCTGTCGGTGCTGATCGTGTTCCTGTGCCTCGCGGCACTGTATGAGAGCTGGACGGTACCGACCGCGGTTCTGTTGGTTGCCCCGCTGGGTATCCTCGGTGCGATTCTTGCGAGCAACCTGCGCGGCTTCGAACGCGACATCTACTTCCAGGTGGCCATGCTCACCACCGTGGGCCTGACCAGCAAGAATGCGATTTTGATTGTGGAGTTTGCCAAGCAGAACCTGGAAGCGGGTATGGAGCTGATTGAGGCCACCATGCACGCGGTGCGCGACCGCCTGCGCCCGATCATCATGACCTCGCTGGCGTTCGGTCTCGGTGTGTTGCCGCTGGCGATCGCCTCCGGCGCCGGCTCCGGCGCGCAGCAGGCCATCGGTACCGGCGTGCTGGGGGGCATGATCGTGGGCACACTGCTGGGTATTTTCTTCATCCCGCTGTTCTTTGTGGTGGTGCAGAAACTGTTCGGTGGCAAACAGGCCGCGAGCGACAGCGAAGATATTGCCGCTAAGCTCGCGCTGGACACCAAATCGCCCGAACCGCGCACAGAGACCGCGTAACGGGAAACCGCCGCGGCGGAATTGACCAGACTGTAAACCTTGGCCGGGTAATGCTTCAGCAGCCCGGCCTTTTTTGTTCCACGATGACTGCAGCCAGGCAGTAGCTTTATTTTCCAAGGCTCCAAATTGTCCGTGAGATTTACACTCGTAAACCCGGTAGACTGCAGCGATGACAAAGAAATCCGGACACTCTCAACTACACGGCAACCTCGCGATTGGTGGCAACGGCAAAGCGTCGTTCGCCGGCCAGCAGGCGCAATTACTGCGGGCCATTGCGCAGTGTGGTTCGATCTCTGCCGCGGCAAAGGCGGTGGGCATCAGCTACAAAACCGCATGGGATCGCATCGACGCCATGAACAATCTCTCCAGTGCGCCGCTGGTGGTGCGCAGTGCTGGTGGCTCACTGGGTGGCGGTACTGCACTCACGGAGATGGGGGAAAAAGTGTTGCGCGGATTTTCCGCACTGGAAGAAGAGCACGCGCTATTTGTCGAGCGCCTCGGGCGCAAGGTGCGGGAGTTTGCGGATGTTGCTGAATTTGCGGGAACCATGACAATGAAGACTAGCGCGCGCAACCAGTTTCGCGGCATGGTAACCAAGATCAAAGCCGGTGCGGTGAATGCCGAGGTGATCCTAGATATCGGTGCCGGGCAGCCTCTCGTGGCGGTAATCACTGATGAAAGTGTCAGCACGCTCGGCCTGGAAACCGGTATCAGCGCGCTGGCACTGGTCAAGGCCTCCTGGGTCATCCTGGCCAAAGAGGCGGTCCTGAAAACCAGCGCGCGCAATCAGTTCCGCGGACGTGTGAGCCGTATCGAACCGGGTGCAGTGAACAGCGATGTATCCCTCGATCTCGGCAATGGCAAATCCATCGGTGCCATCATCACCAACGAAAGTGTAAATGAGATGGCGCTGGCGGTGGGGGATGAGGCCAGTGCTTTCTTCAAGGCGTCTAGCGTGATTTTGATGATGGAGTGATTTTCTGTAGCTAACGAACAATGGCAACGGATTTGATCTGCGCCCAGAGTTCACTTCCTTTCGTGATTTTCAATTGCTGTAGGGATCTGCGGGTGATGCGTGCAATCAGGCACGTCTCTGTGGTTGTGCTGGCGTTTTGCATTTTTGGTTCAAGGCGCATCAAAACCATGGCTGGGTCGCTGTCCGCCGTTATTTCCTGTACCCGCACCGGCAACCGATTGAGAATACTGGTGCGCGTATGGGCATCCAGGGAGAGACTGATGTCGCGGGCGAGAATACGCACGCGAATAGGTTCGCCAATCGCCTCACCGCTGTCCCGCAGCCACAAGTCCCCGCCGTGAAACTGCACCCGTGCCAGGCGCCACTCACTGCTGCGCTCGGCAATTCGCGCGTCAACCACTACTCCCAGGTCATCGCCCAACGGTACCGGAAAATCTGTGCGCGAGAGAACCGCGGATGCCAGTCCCTCGCGTACAATTTTGCCGTCTTCCATCAGCAACAAATGGTCTGCGAGGCGGGCAATTTCCTCGACGGCATGGCTGACATAGAGTATTGGGATATCCAGCGTGCGGTGCAGTTTTTCCAGATAGGGCAGGATTTCCCGTTTGCGCATCTGGTCGAGGGACGCGAGTGGTTCATCCATCAACAGCAGGCTGGGTTTGATCAGCAATGCCCGAGCAATGGCAACACGTTGTTGCTCGCCACCGGATAGCGCAGCAGGCCGCTGGCCGAGTAGATGCTCGATTCCCATCAGTGCAATGATCTGTTCATATTCCGTCGGTGAAACCGATTTCCAGGCACGCTTGCGCGCAAACAACAGGTTGCGTTCAGCGGTCAGGTGGGGGAAAAGACTGGGTTGTTGGAAGACAAACCCCAGCGGGCGCTGGTGTACCGGCAGTGTTTTTTCCATTCCCTGCCACACTTCCCCCTTGACCGAGAGGCTGCCATTTTTACAAAACTGCAACCCGGCGATACAGCGGAGCAGGGTGGTCTTGCCGGAGCCGGAGGATCCGAAGATACCGGTCACACCGCGTCCCGGAATATCCAGCTTCACGTCCAGGGTGAATTGCCGCTCGTTGTCACCGCGTGGCAAGGGAAGGTGGAAATACCCGCGAATCCTTGTCGCCGGTGAAGTAAGGAGGTCGGGATCAAATCCCATAGGGCGTTCCTAACGCAGATTTGCGCTGCTGCAGCAGGTACAGTGCAAGCAGCACGACAAATGAAAAGCCGACCATCACCGCAGACAGCCAGTGTGCCTGAGCGTATTCGAGCGCTTCCACGTGATCGTAGATCTGTACCGATACCACTCGGGTTTCACCGGGAATATTCCCGCCGATCATCAGTACCACACCGAATTCACCCACCGTATGAGCAAAACCCAATACGGACGCGGTGAGAATACCGGGTTTGGCGAGTGGCAGCGTTACACTCCAGAACCGGTCCCAGAGGCTGGCGCGCAGTGTTGCCGCGACTTCTGAAGGGCGCGCGCCTTGCGCCTCAATGGCGTTGCGGATCGGCTGGACCACAAACGGCAGTGAATAAATTACGGAAGCCACCACCAACCCCCAAAATGTAAACGGCAGGGTGCCGAGCCCCAGCGTCTCGGTAAGCTGGCCAATGGGGCCGGATGGCCCCATGAACATAAGCAGGTAGAAACCGATCACGGTGGGCGGCAACACCAGTGGCAGTGCTACCAGAGCGCTCACGGGGCCCTTTGCCAGGGATCGGGTATTTGCGAGCCACAACGCGAGAGGCGTGCCAATAATCAATAGCAGGATTGTAACGGTGGTGGCCAGGCGCAGTGTCAGCCAGATGGCCGCGAGGTCGTCATCTGTCAGCATTATCGCGCCCGTTACCGTCTTGTGGCGGAGTACTGTATCCGTAGGCGCGGATGATCTCTTTCGCCTCGGCACTCTGTATGTAAGTCCAGAATTCACGCAGTGCTGGCGCGTTGGCGCCGCGCTTCAGTACCACGGCATCCTGCCGGATCGGGTTGTAGAGCTGTGCGGGCACAATCCAGGCTGAGCCCTCCGCGACCTTTCTGTTTTCCAGAATCTGCGACAGTGCCACCATGCCGAGGTCCGCATTACCGCTCGCGACAAACTGGTAGGTCTGGGAGATGTTCTCACCGTGTACCCAGTGCGCTCTGGTTTGCTCTTCCAGCTGCAAGTGCTGAAGCACTTCGACCGCCGCTGCGCCATACGGCGCCAGCTTCGGGTTGGCCAGTGCGAGTTTGCGGAATTCGCCGCGTTTTAGCACTTCACCCTCGGCGTCAACAAGCTCGGGCTTCCGGGACCACAGAGCCAGCTTGCCTTCTGCATAGGTAAAGCGGCTACTGGCATCGGCAAGTTCCAGCTCTACCAATTTGGCGGGCTTCGCCTGATCCGCAGAGAAGAACGCATGGTAGGGAGCGCCGTGGCTGATTTGCGCGAAGAACTTTCCCGATGAGCCGAAGGATAATTTGAGCTTGTGCCCGCTGCGGGCCTCGAACTGCCGCGCAAGTTCCTGCATCGGCGCGGTGAAATTCGAAGCCACGGCCACGGTCAGCTCGTCAGCGCGCGCGCTGCCTGCCAGTATCACCGCAAGCGCAAGCAGACCTTTCATCACCAGCATGTTGCGCTGCATGACAATACCCCACAGTGACCTTCGCACTTCAATTCTCCTTGAGTGGACAGGCGTGGCTAAATAATCTGCCACCGCTATATAGTCATGTATATAGCGGGCCAGATCAAGCATAGGGACGTGTGCAGATTCCTATCGGGCAGCAGTGGCAGACGGAATTTGGCCTGGCGCTGCTGGATAAAGGCGACGCCTATGCGGCGCACAGTGCCGATAACGCAGGGGATAATACCGCCCCCACGAGCTATATCTACAGTCAGATGACGTTCAGTTTTTGACTGGGGTCGCGGCTTGGCCGGCTTCTGTATTGCTGCCAGTGTTGCCGTACCAGAAACGATAGAAGTCTTCGGTCACCTTCTGCTCGATCTCGGTGGCGGCTTCGCGCGGGCAGAACAGGGTGATGGTCAGCACGTCGTGGCCGATATCACTGGTGCGGAACTCGATTTTCGGTTCGGTGCTGGCGAGCTCCACGCCCATGCGGTTTTCAATCAGTTTGCAGTAGCGTTCCGCCACGTCCTTGAAGGACTCGCAGTATTGCAGTACGCGGTCAGTGATGAATTGTTTGACCACAAACGGATTCTGCCCTTTGCTCTCGCGCACGATGGAAAAGGTGTGCTCGATATAGCGGCGCATGAAGTTGAGATTCTTTACCGATTGGGAAAAGAACACGCTGTTCGGCACATACAGCGTGGTGCCGGTATAACCGTTGCCGAGGCCGTGGGGATCAATTTCCAGCAGGGTGGTGCTGAGCCAGTTGTTGTCGATCACCTCGCCAAACTGGTCGCCGATACGCACCCAGTCACCAATGGTGAAGGAGCGCATGCTCGCCTGGTAGATGCCTCCCACCAGACACTGCACCACATCCCGCAGTGCAATCACAATCGCCACAGAAAACGCCGCGATCGACAGGGCAAAATCCCGCAGCTCGGAGACCCAGATGGCGAACAGCCCGACCACCATCACCAGGTTGCCGAAGTTGTGCACCATGTGAATCCGGCGGCGGATATCCTGCCGCGCCCAGCTGGAATTCTTGAACATCTGCGAGAGCAGGTATCGCGCCAGCACCACACCCACAATCAGGAGAATGCTCCAGACCAGTTGGTTGTGCAGTAATTGGCGTAATAAATCGCTACTCATGAACGGCTCGGTAATACGGTAATCGGGAAGAGGCGTCGCCAATCGCATGGTGTTCTCCGGGCACAAACGCAATTCGCCGGGGTGAGAATCAGAGTATGGCGCGGTCACTGCTGGCGTGGGTTAATTCCGGCGGCAGTGTAGCTGATTGGAGGAAATTGCCGCAACCAGGGAAGCCGCGATGAGCAACGGGAGACCACTGAAAATGCAGTGAGCAGGTGGCAGGAGGTGGTCGAGAGGCGCCCGCGCAGTCGTTTTTCTAGGGAATGCGCAATTGCTCCGCGCGCAGCGCACCCCCCAAGCGGAAAAAATAGCGCTCGAACGCGTCGTTGATGCTCTGCCGGTGCGTGCCTGTTGGATACAGCCCCATGCGTGCTTCTTCGCTGGCTTTGGTGCCTGCGACCAGAAAGTTGTTGCTGATACTCGCGTCCTGAACGAAGGCCTCAAAGGCGCGCGCGCAGATTTCTGCGGGGTCGCTGTAATACACACGGCCATTGGCCTTGTCCGCGGCACAGGAAACGCGGAACAGCGCGCTGGGGTTTTCCCCGCTTTCGTCGAGCATGATGGCGCGGAAGCAGGCGAACAGCAGATCGTTGATACCGTGGGGAACCGGTGTCGCGTCCCGCAACCAGGCATCGGAGGCATAGATATGCCTGGGTTCGCGGCGGCCAACTGCATCCGCGAATGCCTTGTCCGCCAGGTAGTGATCGAGCGCATGGAACCACTCGTGCGCGATGGAGCCTGGTCCGGCATTTTTTGCCAGGGAAAAGGTACGCGTGGCCGGTTCGTAAAAGGCCATGGTGCCCGGCCGCCCGCCGATACCGTACTGGAAGGCGAGGGTCTCGCGCAGGGAGATCAGAATCTCCGGCCCGCGCAGGATCGACATCAGGTCCGCCAGGGCGTCGTAGAACAATCCCGCGGCGCGGTCGCGCTCCGCCTCCGTTACCCAGCGGCCGATGCTGATGGCGCGGAAACCAAATTTCCGTCGCACATCTACAAAACTCACAGGGGGGCCGTCGCGCTGTCTGTCGCTGTGTATTGGGCCCCGGCGGTAGAACTCGCGTTTCGATACCATGACTATTCAACTTCCGCCCTGAGTGTGGGTGCCAGGTCAATACCTTTGGCTGAGGCCCAGAAATTTCCGAGTGCGTTCGATAACGCCTCACCGGTGGCGCAGGTTTGCAATCGCCAGTGCGCCGGCAGCAGCGGTTGGTAAAATGGCTCGGCAAAGCGGGTATCCGCCAGAATCACCACGCCGCGATCCGTCTCGGTGCGGATCACGCGCCCCGCCGCCTGCAGCACCCGGGTGAGACCGGGATAGCGGTAGGCGATATCGAAACCATTCCCGCCCGTGCTCGCCATCGCGTGTCGCAATAACTCCTGTTCCTCGCTGATCTGCGGCAATCCGACCCCGGCGAGAATACACCCCACCAGTTGCTCACCCACATAATCAATGCCCTCGCCGAAAATGCCACCCATGATGGCGAAACCCAGGCTGCGGCGGTTTTCGCTGAAACGCTCGAGAAAGGCTGCACGCTCCAGCTCGCCGGCGGCGGCCGTCTGTTGGATGATATCCACTTGTGGATGCTGTGCCGAGAAACGCTCGGCCACCTGTTGCAGAAACCGGTAGGAGGGAAAAAATACCAGGTAATTGCCGGGGCGGCTTTGATACACCCGCGCAATCAGATCCACCAATGCATCGGCGGCACTGTCCCGCGCGCGGTAGCGGGTATCAACAAAGGGGCACAGGAAAGTGCCCATCTGCTCTGGGACGAACGGCGACGGCAGTGCGAAGTAGGGAGCATCTGCCGCGACCCCGAGCTGCGGAAGAATATAACCCGCGGGGCGGAGGGTGGCGGAGAACAGAATCACGCCCTGGAAATGCTGGTAACACTGCTGCAGATACTCCGCGGCGTTGAGGCAGAACAGTTTCAGTGCCTGTTTCTGCCAGGGCGTATCCGGATGCGCTCTCCGGGTCAGGCAGCGATGCTGGAGAGCGGGCAGTCCAATAATGGTCAGAAACCGATACAGATTGTGCAGCCATTCGCGGATTTCCTCCGGTGGTGGTTGCGATTGCTCCCACATCTGGCTGACTGTGGCCATCACTTTGTGCGCGGCCATCATTACGCTTTCGGGGCGTTGTACATGCTTCGCGTCGGCGTTCTGCGTAGGCGGATTAGTCAGCGGCGACACCCACACCTCGGTATTGTCCCGATCCGCCCCTGCCGCAAAGCGTTCGGCGTCGGTACGCTCTCCGACCCACTGATCCAGCGCGCGTACCAGCGCTTGTATCGACCGGCGTAGCGTCGGCAGACCCGTGCAATCCCGCGCCGCCTGCCGGCTCTCTTTGCGCGTCAGCTCGGCGGTGTACATGCCGCGGGCGCGCTCACTCAGGTTGTGGGCTTCATCCACCAACAGCGCGCGGCGCCGGTCGCCCGTCTGCAGGCTGTTCAGGCGTACCAGAGGGTCGAATACATAGTTGAAATCGCACACCACCAGATCCACCCAGGGCAGCATCTGGAGCGATAGCTCAAACGGGCACAGCTGAAACTCGTCTGCCACTTTTGCCAGGGTGTCGGGTGTGAGACGTGATACTCCCAGCAATCGCTGGCGGGCCTGCGGCAGCCGGTCAAAGAAACCGACGGTGCGCGGACAGATACCGTCGGCGTCCGGGCTGCAAAGCCCCTGGCGGCAGGCACAGGTTTTGTCTTTCGCCTGGATTTCCAGCAGCGACAGCGCAAGTCCGAGGGCCTGCAAACGCGCCGTAGTTTCCCGCACCACCTGGCGGCCGGAATTTTTTGCAGTGAGATACACCAGCTGATCCAGATGGTCTTCCCCCAACGCCTTGACGGCCGGAAACAGCGTGCTCACGGTTTTGCCGATGCCGGTGGGCGCCTCTACCACCAGCTCGCCACCGTCGCGCAGACAGCGGTAGGCGGCAATGGCCAGTTCGCGCTGGCCCGGCCGGTAATCCGGGAAGGGGAATTCCAGAGCGCGCGCACTGGTGCGCACCGCCAGCCGGTGCTGCTGCCAGGCGTGGTGCCAGTTCAGGTACGTGCGCATGGCATTGTGGGCAAAGTCTTCCAGCTCCGGCCAGTTGAATTCGCGTCGTTCCGGGTGCGATTTTTTCTGTTTGAGGTTGTACCACAGCATCTGCAGCAGCAGGCGATCCTGCGGGGCAGGGCGCTTTCCGGTTTCCTCCTGGCGCTGCAGCAGATAGCAGAAACCATAGATTTTCAACTGCGCCCAGTGCAGGTCCCGCACCGCCTCGGGCAGTTTATCCGGCGTGCAGTAGGTGGTCTTGATTTCATCCAGTTGCGCCGGGCGATGCAAATCCTGCTGCGGGTGCAGGATATCCACGCGGCCGCTCAGCTGTACGGTTTGGCCATCCAGCGGGCAGGCCACTTGCAGCCGGTATTCTGCCTCGCTGCCCGCCGGTCGCTTTTTTTGCAAGCGCTGATGTGCGCGGATGCCCTCCTGCGCCGTTGGGCCGGCGGGGGCGTCGGCCATCAGATCGCCGCGGCGGCAGGAAAATGCCACCAGCTCGCCCACCGACAGCTTTAGTGTCTCACGCGTTGTCATGTCTGGTTGCCGTCATTCTGCTGCCACTCGACGTGCAGTACCCGGTGCGGTATCCGGTGGCGGGCGAAGTATGCCAGCCAGCGCTGCTGGTTCTGTTGCAACCGGTCGCCGGGGCCTTTCACCTCCACCAGCTCGTAGCCCCCGGTTTCCGGAAACAGGATCAGGTCCGGCAGACCGCTGCGGTGACTGGTGATGTCGCTCAGCAGGCGTCGGAACAGTACCAGCCAGTGTGCGGTGGGGATGCGCGTGAGCGCCAGACGCAGCAGCGGCTCGGACAACGCCTCCCAGGCGACAAGCGGATTGGCGATACCGTATTTCGCATCAAAATTTCGCCAGACCCGCTCCGCAAAACGCTCATCCGCCAGTTCGCCGAGGCGCTGCTCGAACATGTCACGACGGGCGCGGTAAAAGTCCGGCGTGCGGAAATCGCCGGGTGCGATCTGAAACGGATGGAAAAATGCCCCGGCAACCGGCGCAAACACGATGTCCCAAATAAACAGCCCGAACACGCCGTTAAACAGGGTATTTTCTACGTAGTGGCAATCGCCGAGCTGTTGCAGCCACGCTGCCGCCAGTAGCTCCACGCACTCCTGCGCTGCGGGCAGGGCGACAGTTTCGGTCGGTGGTCGGTAGCGCGCGGGCGCCTCCCATCCGTGCAGGTTTTTTTCCCGTTTGGCGGTGCGGTAACCGAAGCTCTCCGCGAAGATCGCTTCCGCTTCATCGAGAGGTTCCGCGAGTATCTCCCGGCACAGCGCTAACCCCGCCTGACTATCGCCGCGTTTTACCGCTATGCGTGCGCGCCGCTCCCGTGCCGGTGGGTGCGCGCAGGCCCGGTAAATCTGATCCGCCGCATCCAGTGCATCCAGCCGTTCCAGTTGCCGGGCCATGGCGACTCGCAGGCGGTCGAGCCGGCGTTGCAGAGTGGCGTCCTGCTGCGTGTTTACCGGGAGCTGCGCCGCCAGGGCCGCAATCGCATCGGCCCCTGCCTCAATGTCTTCCTCAAAGTGCACGAGTGCAGCGTAATAGCCGAGATGTTGCTCGATTTGCGCGCGGCTCTGGAATGGCAGATTCTCGCGATCCAGCGGGTAGTGCTCATAGCGGTACAGGCCCAGATCCCGCAGTACCCAATCGGTCAGGTCCTGGTTCAGATTGCCGAATAAGCATAGTTTGAAGGTGTCAAAATGCACCGCAGCCTGCACCGCGAGAATCGGCTCGGCTGCAAGCAGGGTTGCTGGTGGTATGTCCTGTGCCAGCAGTACCTGTTCCAGCGCGGGCCGCTTGACGGATTGGGGGAGGGGTATTTCGCTCAGTGGCAGCAGCTCCGCTTTGCTGAACAGCGGTAGAATTTCCGCAATCACCAGATCGGGGTTGCGCAGCAGCAATCCCACCTGCACCAGCCGCTCTGCGGCCGCAGACAGGTCACCAATCTCGGCGTAGGCGAGCTTGCGCTGGCGAAACAGGGCACCGGCTGCGGAGGGCCTGCCTTTGCGCGACAGCAGCCGCACGTACAGCCGTTGGCTGTCCACATCCAGCGCTCGGAAATCTGCGTAAAACCCGCGCTCGTCCGCTGATAGCAGGTCCTCGTAGCGAGACATAACGAAGTCAAGGAGGGCGAGGAAGTTCGCCAGGTAATAGTCTGAAGGTAGTTCAACAGGGGCGGACATGGTTGCGGCGTATGATCAGATGCTGTCTGGATGAAACTGGATGGTTATACAGCACTTGGGCGAGGGGAACAAACGGGATCGCGACCGGACATTCCGTTAGTGGTCATATGAATTGTGGCTGTTAGATGGATAGCCGGGTGTTTCTTTCACGGAGCATTTTTCATATAAAGCATTTCTTTTGCCACACAATCAAAGAGGTACCCGTGAGTAATTCGTCTCTCGACACGAGGAGATGGCATTTCCGCGACGGTCGACATGACCGCAACCTGAACACAATTGTCGACCTGTATAAAGGTGGCACTCTGTGAGCCAGCAAGTCGCCACCTCAAATTACCATTCGTTGCTTCTGGGGGCCCGCGAATCCATCCCGTTGCTGGGGGGGTATATCCCGGTGGCCATTTCATTTGGGCTGATTGCGCTACAGTCTGGTTTCAGCAGCTGGGAAGCGGTGGCAATCTCGACACTGGTCTATGCCGGTGCATCGCAATTTTTGTTTGTGGCGATGATCGCCTCGGGCGCGCCTCTTTGGTTCGTCGTGGTGATGACGTTGCTGATCAATGCCCGCCATGTCGTCTATGGACCCAATCTGGCGCCATGGCTTTCGACCAGCCGTTTGTGGCCGTGGCTGATGCATGGTCTAACAGACCAGATCTTTGCACTGGCCCATACCCGGCTGCCGCAGCTGCCGTCTGCTGACCGCCTGGGATGGTTTATCGGCGCAATGCTGGTGGCCTGGTTCAGCTGGATTGGCGGTACCGCAGTGGGCGCCATTGCCGGTAAGGAACTGACACAGCAGTGGCCGCTGCTTGGCGACGTTATGCCGTTTGCGTTGCCGGCGCTGTTTCTGGTGCTGCTGGCCCCGCGGTTTACGTCGTGGCTGTGGTCGTTGGCACTGGGCTGTACCGCAGTGGTTGCCCTGTTGTTTACCCTGATGGGTATGACCAACGCGGCGATTCCGGTAGCAGCCGTCGCTGGGGCTGTGGTCTTTTTCGGCATGGGCGCGCTCAGGTAGTGGAGGACGCGACGGAATGAATAGCGGAATGAACATTGGTGTCTGGGTTGCGTTGCTTGCATGCGCACTTGGAACCTTTCTTTTGCGGGCCCTGCCACTGGTGTGGATGCAGCGCCATCTGGTTCAACGCAAAGCAAAAAATACGCTGGAATCCATGCCCACCTGGCTCAGTGTGCTTGGACCGCTGATGATCGCGGCTATGTTTGGAGTATCGCTTGTGCCGGGAGAGGCCGGCCTCGCATCCTGGCTCGCGACGGCGCTGGGTGCCATGGTGACCCTGTTGGTGTGGCGCTGGACCAGATCGCTGGGATGGCCGGTGTTTGTCGGTGTCGCGTCCTATGGGGTGGTGATCATCCTGGCAAATGCCATTGTGTGATGGGATGGCGAATGTGTTGCGGCGACCATGTGTCAAAGTGTGCCTAGCGTGACCTTTACTTTAACGGTGGAACCCCTGCAGTCCACCAGCCGCACAATGGACCGGCACATCTTCCGCGACCGTCACTATGCGCTCGGGAGGCTATTGCTGTGGATCGGAAAATCCCTCTCGCATTCATATTGTCGCGTTGTATCCACAGGATGCTATTTCTGTCTGGTGCGATTCTCTACGATCAGGGACACCAGTACGCCGGATGCGAGAATCGCCAGCACCACCACCAGCAGATACAGATTGAAGTGTGACCCGACCAGTGCATGTAACCAGTCTGCCAGCAGCATTTTTATGCCCACGACTATCAACACCAGTGCCAGCGCGGTTTTCAGGTAATGGAACCTGGCGATAACGGCGGACAAGGCGAAGTACAATGAGCGCAGGCCGAGGATCGCAAACACATTACTGGTGAACACCAGGAACGGATCGGCCGTGATGGCAAAAATGGCGGGGATGGAATCGATCGCGAAAATCACGTCGCTTGTCTCGACGACGATCAGTGCCAGCGCAAGCGGCGTCAACAGGAGTTTGCCTGGAGGCAGTTGTGCTACCGCTGGATCCTGACCGTCCTGCCTTCCGGCCGCGAGGGCAACGATGGTTGACGCGCGCAGCATAAAGCGCTGACCGTACAATCGCTCGGTGACCGGAACGATGCGCCGGATCAGCCTCACCAAAAGATTGCGGCCGGGATTTGGGGAATCGGACTTTAGCAGCAGTATTTTTAGCGCGGTCAGAATCAGGAAAATCGCGAACAAGTAGAGAATCCAGTGGAATTCCGCCACCAGCCTGGCGCCCAGCGCGATCATGAGTCCGCGCAGTACCAGTGCGCCGAGGATGCCCCAGAAAAGTACCCGGTGCTGATGCTTTCTCGGTATGTGGAAGTAATCGAAAATGATCGCGATGACGAAGATATTGTCCACACTGAGGGACTTTTCAATCACGTAGCCAAGTAGATATTTCTGGGTGGCACTGGCGCCGCTGTTCAACAGGCCATCGACCGCGTCGGGCTCGGTACCCAGTCCAAACAGTTTGGCGTCGTAAGCAAAGCAGACGAAGACGGAAAACAGCAAACCCAGGGTTATCCAGACCGCCGACCACAGCATCGCTTCGCGCAAATTAACCTCGTGGGCGTGGCGATGAAACACACCTAGGTCCAGAGCCAGCATTAGCAGCACAAACGCGATGAATGCAATCCAGATCCAGATCATGGGCGGTATTGCCAGCATATCTACCAGTTATCCGGCGATGGCCCATAGCAAGGTGGTCGCGACGGCGGGCGCAAATATTTTTGGCCGACCGCAGAAACGCGCCGCTGATTTGGCGAGCTTGGGATACCAGTTGGTTGCGTGCATGGTGATCGCCTCGCTCTGATCATTGAATGAATACGGACCCAGCCAATAGCTGCTAGCTGACCTGTTCCTGCTGTTCTATTACCACCACTTTTTCGATGGTGCGCAGCAACGCATCGGGGCTGAGGCTGATGGAGGTGATGCCCAGTTTCACCAGATACTCCGCCACTTCAGGATAGTTGGATGGGGCTTCACCGCAGATACCCGCGGGAATGCCATTGCGCTGTGCGCCCTCCACGGCGAGGCGGATCATTTCCATTACCCCGGGGTCCCGCTCGTCGAAATCAAACGCGACGACATCGGAATCGCGGTCCACACCGAGTACCAGTTGCGTGAGGTCGTTGGAGCCGATGGAGATGCCATCGAACAATTGGCTGAAGGCGTCGATCTGCACCACGTTGTTCGGTATTTCACACATCACATAGACATCGAGACCGTTGTTGCCCTGCCTGAGGCCGTGCTCCGCCATGGCCTGCAATACCTGCTCGCCCTCGGGAATGCGACGGCAGAAGGGAATCATCACCTTGATGTTGGTCAGCCCCATATCCTCGCGCGCGCGTTTGAGTGCCGCGCATTCCAGCGCAAAGCCCTCCGCGTAGGCGGGATGCGCATAGCGCGCGGCACCGCGAAAGCCGAGCATCGGGTTCTCCTCGTGGGGCTCGAAGTGGCTGCCGCCGATCAGACGTGCGTATTCATTGGTCTTGAAGTCCGAGGTGCGCACGATCACCGGGCGCGGATAAAAAGCGGCGGCGATGGTGCCGATGCCTTCGGAGAGTTTCTGGATAAAGAAATCGGCTCCACTGGCATAGTGTTCGGTCAGGGCTTTCAGTGCCTGGCGCGCGCTTTCTTCCGGGACCTTGTCCGGACACGCCAGCGCCATCGGGTGCGCCTTGATGTATTCGTTGACAATAAATTCCATACGCGCGAGGCCGACACCGTTACAGGGCAGCGCGCTCAACCGGAATGCCTGTTCCGGACTGCCGAGATTGATCATCACTTTTGTTTTGGGTGTCGGCAGCTGGTCGAGCTGGGTGGTGGTCACCTCAAAGGGAATTTCACCGCGGTAGACCCGACCGGTATCCCCTTCGGCACAGGACAGCGTCACCAAAGCGCCGTCGTCCAGCTGGTGGTCACTGCCGATACCGACAATAGCAGGAATGCCGAATTCCCGGGCAACAATGGCGGCATGGCAGGTGCGCCCGCCGCGCTCGGTGACCAGCGCCGCCGCGCGCCGCATCGCAGGGCCCCAATCGGGACTGGTGCTTTCCGCGAACAGGATCTCGCCATCGCGGAATGACGACAGCGCGCTCACGTCGGCCACGCGGCGAACCGTACCGCTGGCAATGGCGCTGCCGATGGCGCGCCCGCTGGCCAACAGTGCAGCCTTATCCGGCTTGTCGCGCAAGTGATAGCGTTTCAGCAGGTTGCGCGGTTTCCGTGAGGCGACAGTTTCCGGGCGCGCCTGCAACAGGTACAACTGGCCGTCGTCACCGTCTTTGGCCCACTCCAGATCCATCGGGCAGGGCGCGCCGCGCTGCGCGCTGTAGTGATTTTCGGTTTCAATTGCATAGTGTGCGAGGGTCAATACGTCGTCATCGCTCAGGCTAAAGCGGCCCCCCTTAACCTCGGGGGTGTCGATATTGTGCAGTTTCTGGCTGTTGATATCGTCATCGCACACCAGTGTCTGCTGTTTGGCGCCCAGTTGCCGGCGCAGTACACAGCGATGCCCGAGGGCGAACGTGGGTTTATGGACATAGAACTCATCTGGGTCCACGGTACCCTGAACGATATTCTCTCCGAGGCCATATGCCGAAGTAATAAACACGACATCGCGGAAGCCGCTATCCGTATCCAGGGAAAACATCACTCCGCTTGAGGCAAGATCGGCGCGCACCATTTTCATGACGGCGATAGCGAGCGATACTTTGAAGTGGTCAAACCCGTTTTTTTCGCGATAACTGATTGCCCGTGCAGTAAACAACGAGGCGAAACATTTCCGACAAGCCTCCAGCAGACCTTCCTTGTTACCGATGTTGAGAAAACTGTCGTGTTGACCGGCAAAACTCGCGTCAGGTAAATCTTCCGCTGTGGCTGAGCTACGCACCGCTACGCGCAGATCAGGCCCATACTGCTCGCACAGTTCGATGTAGGCAGCTGTGATTTGCTGCACTAGTTCGTCGGGCAATCCCGCTTCGTAGACGATGCTCCGCGCCTGTTTGGCAGCGTCGTGTTGTTGACCGGGATCACCGTCGGTACTTGTTTTCAGAACCGATCGCAGTGCCCCCCAGGCATCGGCGCGATCAAGCATGTCGCGGTAAGCGGCGGATGTGATCGCGAATCCGTTGGGAACGCGTATGCCCAAGGGCTGAAGCGAACGGTATATTTCACCCAGCGAGGCAGTCTTGCCACCGACTTCAGCGAGATTGGCCAGGCCGATGTCCTTGAACCATCGAATGTACTGGTGATCTTTCATACGGAAAGTGCTCCCGGGTTATGGCGCACATCTGCACTTGAGTTAGGGGAATTTTTGTATTTCTCAAAATAGTCGAGCTAAGCTCTAAGCGCGTTTTGATTTCCCGCATTTCACTTACTGGACACCGGTATAAACGGAGCAGGATATGCTCGTATAACTCCGCCGGCGCCTGTGTCAGACCTGAAGATAACTTATCACCGACGATATTGCTGCCGATTCGCTCGGGGGAGCCACTATGCCTTTCAAGCACATACTGTTGCCGCTGGATAGTTCCGCACTGGCTGAACAGGCCATAACCGATGCAGTCTCACTGGCGCGTCAATGCGGCGCTGATATTCACTTGTTGCATGTGCAGAAACCCCCCTCACATGTCGATGAACACTGTGCCGACCCCGTAGACTGGCGCTTGCGACGGGCGGAAATACGCAGCTATCTGAACGGGGTATCAGAAAAAATTACCGCTCAGGGCGTTGATGTGACGCTGGCCATTGTGGAGGGGCGCCCTGCGGAGCAGATCGTTGAATACTGTGAAAAAAATTCTATCGACCTTGTGGTAATCACAGCTTACGGGAAAGGGGGTATCAGCCGTTTCGATTTCGGCAGCACGGCGCAGAAGGTCTTTTCTGGTGCCGGTCGCTCTTTCCTGGTTGTGCGGCCGGGGGAAGCGTCCCTGGCGGAAGAGAAAACGGCGTACAAACGTATCTTGGTGTCCATGGATGGTTCTCCTCGTTCGGAGTGGGTAGCGTGCCATGTGGCCTCGCTTATGCGAGGACAGGAAGTAGAGATCATTTTGCTGCAGGTAATTGCGGTACCGGAAATGCCGAGGCGAATGCCAATCACCCGTGAGGAACACGCAACACGCGAGAAATTCGTCGAGTGTAACCGACGTGCCGCCGAGGCATATCTGGAAGAGATTGCCAATCAGTTGAAAAATGGTATTAAGGTGCGACCGCGGCTTCTAATTGCGCAGAATGTTGCCGAACGTATATACGCAACGGCGGCTGAAGAGGGGGTTGATCTGATCGCCATGAGCGCCCACGACTGGCACACCGGCGCGCAACAGGTTACAGGAACGCTTTGCCACACGGTTATTTGTCAAAGCAATCTTCCGGTCCTCGTTTTTCAGGACTTGCCCGATGCCCAGTTGCAGTCGTTGCGCACCGGCGGTGAGTTCTGCCAGCAGTCCCATTTGGCACTAGCACAAGATGGTTCTGCACATTCATGAAATTGCGCCGTGGAAAATCTGACCGATTCAGCCGTGCGCGCAAATTTTTCTCGCGCAAATATGTATCCCGAAGCCCGGTACCGCCGGTCTCTGTAGACGCAGATAGGGAAAATGATCCCGCCGTGGATGATGACCGCCAACGCCATGACGATATCCTGGCTTTGTCGCGGCGCCACCGGCACCTGGTTTCCTCCGCACGCTACTACCCTCTGCGCACACAACTACGGCGTCTGGAACAGGAATTTCAGCGTATTTATCAGCGTCTGTCTGCCCGTGTGGAAAGTGGTGAAAAAGGAAGCCGCAGCGAAGAGTGGTTGCTGGATAACCGCCATGTCGTGCAGGAAGCCCTCGAACTCGTGCGCGAATCCCTGCCGCGCAAGTATCTCCGGCAGTTACCCAAGATTGCCGCCGAAGACGGTGGGGTGGATCTACGCGCACATGCGCTCGCTGTGGCACTGATTGGTCCTGTCCGGCAGCCGCTGGATCTTGAAACGGTATACGAACTTGTCGACTTCTATCAGAACGAGTGCATTCTCACCACTGGCGAACTGTGGGCACTGGCGGCTTTACTGCGCCTGAGCCTGCTGGATCAGCTGGTACAGTTTGCCGACGTGGCACTTACACAGGTTGAGACAGGAGCCGATGCAGAAAGCGTCGGCATCGCCAGCGTGGTTATCAGTCTTCGCGAATTGCGTACCCACGACTGGCGAAAATTCGTTGAATCCCTGAGTCGCGTTGAACGAATACTGGCAGCCGATCCTACCGGCGCATACGACAAAATGGATTTCGAAACCCGAGACCAGTATAGCGGTGTCGTCGAGATGCTCTCTCGCGGCAGCGCGCTGGCCGAGCATCGTGTTGCCGAGCAGGTGCTCAGGCTTTGCGAACAAGAAACGGAGGATGTTCGCCGGCGTCATGTAGGCTATTACCTGATCGGAGAAGGGCACACAGCGTTGGAGGAGGCGGTCGGCTACCACGCCGAGCCCTATCAGAGGCTTCATCAAAAGCTGCTTGATCACGCATCCGGATTCTACTTTGGCACCTTGGCACTGTTTTCTGTTCCGCCCATTCTCTTGCTGGCAGTGTATCTGTTTGGGAAAGGCACTGCCCCCCTAGTTGCACTGCTGACGCTCGCGGCGGCGGGAGTACTGCTGGTAGGTGTCGCGCTGGCGCTGTTGAATGGGCTAATAACCCATGGCCTCCCTCCCCGTAAACTGCCGAAGATGGATTTTGAACGAGGCGTGCCGGCGGAGTATCGCACCGCCGTGGTCATGCCCGTATTGTTCGCAGATGAAGAAGACATCGCAAGGGTACTGCAGTGCCTTGAAATCAATTACCTCAATAATGGTGACCGAAACCTGGTGTATATCGTGCTGAGCGACTTTTCCGATGCACCAAGCCAGATTCACCACAAAGACGAGGTGCTATTGCAGGCCGCACGGGAAGCGGTCGACAACCTGAATCAACGCTATTCCGACAGCGAGGGCCGGGCGCCATTTCTGTTATTGCACCGTGAACGGCGTTGGAACCCGGCGGAAAACTGCTGGATGGGATGGGAGCGAAAACGCGGCAAACTGCTGGAATTCAATCGCCTGATACGAGGCCACGAGGATCACAGTTTCATCAGTGGCACCGGTGACCGGCATGAACTGCAAAAAATTCAGCTTGTTATCACTCTTGATGCCGACAGCCAAATGCCGCCGGGTACAGCGGCACGGCTTATCGCCACCATGGCGCATCCGTTGAACCACGCTGTCATCGATGAGCGCAGTCGCCGGGTTGTGGCAGGCCACGGTTTCCTGCAGCCGCGCCTGGAAACCGATCCCGTTGGCGCTGCGGATACGGTTTTCAGTGAGATTTTCTCCGGTGACCGCACTGTGGATATTTACACACACGCGGTTTCTGACGCGTATCAGGACCTGTTCGGCGAAGCGATATTTGCCGGAAAGGGCATTTACGATCCACGGGTGTTTTCCGGCACCCTGGCCGGGCAGTTGTCGCAGAATGCGATCCTGAGCCACGATCTGCTCGAAGGAGCCATCGGCGGCGCCGCACTGCTTTCGGATTCGGTGTTTTACGAGCAGTACCCTCCGAACATACTCGCGCTGCTGCGTCGCTCGCACCGCTGGATTCGCGGCGACTGGCAACTGCTGCCGTGGTTGTGCAAGCGGGTCAGTATTGAAGGTGGCGAGAAAATACTGAATCCGCTCCCCGCTATTCACCGCTGGAAAGTCGCGGATAATCTGCGTCGCAGCCTGGAAGCACCCAGTCTGCTACTGCTGTTTGTTCTGGCCTGGAGCGGCGTCCTGCCCGGCACGGCCTGGGGCTGGACATGTGGTTTGCTGTTGCTGTCCGCCGCACCGCTGTGGCTTGAACTGCTTTCTTTACTGTGGCGGTGTGTGGCCGATCCGCGCCGCGTACGCCGTCATCTGGGCGCGGGGCCCGCCGCGTTGCACCAACGCGCCTTGCACTGGTTGCTGTCGCTGGCGTTGCTTCCAGCTCAGTCACTGAACTCGCTCGATGCCATTGTGCGAACGCTGTACCGGCTCGGTATCTCTCACAAGCATCTTCTGCAGTGGACGTCGGCCGCGCATATAAACAGAGCGATCGGGAATAACAATGCGGCCATCAAGTGTTGGCGTGAACTCTGGATAGCGCCGGTACTGGCAGCGGGCATCATAGTCTGGCTGGCAGTTTCCGCCCCCGCCAGCCTGTTGGTGGCGGCGCCGCTACTTCTCGTGTGGTTGTTACTGCCGTCGCTGGCGCTGCGCATTAATCGCCCGCACAAAATTGCCATACCGGATCTCTCCGAAGAAGACACCCAGGAATTGCGACTGCTGGCACGGCGCACCTGGTATTTTTTTGAACATTTCATGGGGCCGGATGATCATTGGCTCCCTCCGGATAACTACCAGGAAGAACCCGTTGCGGTGCTCGCGCGACGCACATCCCCGACCAATATCGGGCTCGGGCTCCTCGCCACACTCAGCGCTTATGACTTTGGTTATCTCGACCTCACACAACTGCTGGCTCGTCTGAACAACAGCTTTGAGCGGATGCGTGGCCTGCAGCGTTACCGGGGACATTTCCTCAACTGGTATGAAACCCGCGAGCTGCATCCACTGAATCCGCGCTACGTATCCACGGTGGATAGCGGAAATCTCGCCGGCAGTCTGCTGGCTCTTGCCAGTGGCCTCAATTCTTTACACAACACGGAATTGAGCGGTCGACAGTTAGTGATGGGTATCGCCGATACCCTGGGTATTGTGGCGGAGACGCTGCAGCCGTCTGATCCAGATACGGCGGCCGTCGAAGTGCGCGAGATTGTCGAAACGATCACCGGATTGCGCGCCCGTCTGGAAGTGCGCGCCGAGCGAGATCCGTGGTGGAAAATTATTGACGATGTCTATGAGCAGGAAGTGCCCTCGCTGCAGGACCGGGTCCTGACGATGATCGAGCGCGATGAAGATTTCAGTGCGGAATCCCTGGGGCGTTTGCGTCACTGGCTCGACGAACTACATCAGCATGCCGTGGCCGCCAGGCGCTATGAGGACAATCTCGAACCCTGGCAACGGCTGCTGGCTGCGCCGCCGCGTGCTTGCCGGGAGGAGGGCAGCCTCACTGCGGAGAATTTCCGGGCGCTGGCGGATACGTTGCGCGGGCCGATCACTCTGTCGTCGCTGGCGTCGGTCTGTACACGTGCCGGAGACCAGTTGCGGGCGCTGCAACGGGAGCTTGCCGGCGCTGGTGACCATGCACAACAAGAGACCGATGCCTGGTGTGACAAGATGCAGCGCGCACTGGCCGTGGCACAAGACAGCGCCGGGCGCTACCGTCGTGATATTTCCCGGCTTGCTGCGCGGGCGGTGGGTTGGGCGGAGGAAATGGATTTCGCTTTCCTCTACGACTCGGATCGCCACCTGTTTCATATCGGCTACAACGTCAACGACGCAGCCCTAGACCCCAACTATTACGATTTGTTGGCTTCCGAATCCCGTCTGACCGGGTTCATCGCCATCGCCAAGGGTGATATCCCCGCGCGGCACTGGCGGCATCTGGAACGTCCTTTCCGCCACATTCAGCGGCGGGTGGCGTTGATGTCGTGGAGCGCTACATTATTTGAGTATCTGATGCCGCGGCTCCTGATGGAAACGCCCGATCATAGTCTGATGGGGCGAGCCTGTCGCAATGCCATTGATATTCATCGAGATTTTGCCGACCGCTTCGGGGTGCCCTGGGGGATTGCCGAATCGGGCTTCTATGAACTCGACAGCCATCTGCACTATCAGTACCGCGCTTTTGGTGTGCCCGGTATTGGTTTTAAACGGGATCTCGGCGAGCGACTAGTGATCGCACCCTATGCTTCCATGATGGCGTTGCCGTTTTGTCCGGACCGGGTGATGACAAACCTGCGGCAATTGCGCAGCCATGGAGGGTACGGCCAGTTCGGGCTGCATGAGGCGATTGATTTTGGCCGCACCGCCAAACCGGCACCGCGGCGCGCGCGCACAGTGCGCTCGTACATGAGCCACCACCAGGGAATGATTTTACTGGCGGTAAACAACTTTCTTCACGGGGACATTATGTTGCGTCGCTTCCACAGCGACGTGCGCATTGCCGGTATCACACCGCTGCTGCATGAGCGCATGCCGGTTGCGCCGCAGGCTCTCACGCCCTGGCGTCGCCCGGGGGTCATGCGCAGCTTCCACAGTGAAGTGGTGCTGGAAACCTGGACAGCCGCGCCGGCTCGGGGTTTCCCGCAATACAACCTGCTCTCCAATGGGCATTATTCCCTGGTACTCGCCGCCGATGGCGCCGGCGGTGCTTACTGGAACAACATCGCGCTGACGCGCTGGCAACCGGATCCGACGCACCACCAGTGGGGGCGTTTCTGCTATGTGCGCGATCTTGATAGTGATCACTTGTTCTCTGTCGGCCAATCGCCATGCGGCGCGGAACAAAGCCAGCGCACCGCCCATTTTTCACCGCAAAGTGTCGAATTCCAGCGCCGCGAAGCAGAACTTTTCTGCCGGATGCACATTGCCGTGAGCTCACAGCACGATGTGGAAGCGCGCCGTCTGATCATCAAGAATGAGAGCAATCGTGAGCGCCGCCTGTTGCTGGCTGATTTTGCAGAGGTGGTGTTGGCGCCGGAGCGCGAGGATCAGCGGCACCCTGCATTTGCCAAGCTGTTTGTGGAAAGCCAGTACCTGCCGGAAGATCAGGTGATGATTTACCGGCGCCGTCCGCGCGGCAGCAACGAAAAACCGATTTATCTTGCGCATTCCGTATTGGTTCAGTCGGGTGTGCGCCACAGACTCGCGTGGGAAACAGACCGCGTGCGCTTTCTCGGACGCGGCGGCACCGCCGCGGATCCCAAAGCGATGCGGGACGGTCTGATGGGGTTCAGCGGCACGACCGGGCCTGTACTTGATCCGGTCATCGCTGCCGCACAGGAAGTGGTGATTCCACCCCAGTCGGAAATTGAGGTCGTGTACCTGACCGGTATCAGCAAGTCCCGCCGAGAACTGCTGTCGATGCTGAGTGGCTATCGCTCAAGGCCAAAAGCGCGCTGGGTGTTTGATCTTGCGCGCATGCAGTCTGAACAGGAGCTGCGCAATCTTCATATCACCGCCGGTGAAATGCGCTGGATGGCGGATCTGCTGTCGACCGTGCTTGCGCCGGTGTCAACGTTGCGGGCGCCGTCCCGGGTGCTCGCCCACAGCCGCCATATTCAGCCCGCGCTCTGGAGTCGGGGTATTTCCGGCGACAACCCGATTTTGTTAATTCATATCCGCAATTCCCATGAACTCGATTTTGCGGAGCCAATATTGCAGGCACATACCTATTGGTGTGGGCGCGGTGTGGGTATTGACCTGGTGATCATCGACGAAGAGTCGGCTGGTTACGAGCAGCAGATTCGCGATCGGTTGCAGGAGCGGATTGTGGAGGTTCGCGGGCGCACGTTGCGCAAGCTGGCAGGTGTTGTGGTCATGGTGCCAGGGCAGGAACTGTCTGGCGAAGCTCGTATTCAACTGCTCGCGGCTGCGCGGGTGGTGCTCGATTCCGGCGCGGGTACGGTGCGCACACAGTTGCAAAAAGCCGAAACCGCCTGGCAGGCGCTAAAACAGCCGCTTCCTCCGTTTGTGCCCGTAGGTCCGGCCGATCATAGGCCGCAAGCAACACCAGAACTGGTGCGCCCACAGGATCTGCAGTTCGACAACGGGCTCGGCGGTTTCTCCGCGGACGGGCGCGAGTACATTCTGCACCTGGAGCCAGGCCAGCGCCCACCGGCGCCCTGGGTAAATGTGATTGCCAATCCGGACTTCGGTTGCCTGGTGTCGGAGGGCGGTTCCTGCTGCACTTGGGCCGGCAACAGCGGCGAGCACCGGTTGACTACCTGGAACAACGATCCGGTACGCGATCCCAGCGGAGAAGTGCTGTACCTGCGGGATGAGGAGTCCGCAGAGGTCTGGTCACCCACACCGGCGCCGCGCCCCGGCGACGGTGCCTACCAGGTGCGCCACGGTGCGGGTTATACGGAATACCACCACAACAGCCATGGCCTTGTGCAGATCTGGCGGATAACAGTGGACCGTGAAGCGCCGGTAAAAATTGGGCGCCTGACGCTCACCAACTGCTGGGATCGGCCGCGCCGGCTCACCGCCACATACTACGTGGAGTGGGTTCAGGGGCTGGTCAGAGCGAACAGTTGGCCATATCTGGTGTGTGAATACGATGCCGAAACGGCCGCGCTTCTTGCCCGCAATGCCTTTGTGCCCGATACCAAACCCGGGGTAGCGTTTCTTACCTCCAATCTGCCTCCGCACGGATTGACCACTGACCGCCACGAATTTCTCGGCGACGCGGTTGGTCTGGAAGCGCCACAGGCGCTCTTCCGCATCGGACTCTCAGGGCGTGTGCAGTGCGGTGGCGATCCCTGCGCCGCCTACCAGGTGCACATTGATCTGGGCCCGGGAGAAACCCAGCTGGTGTATTTTGTGATGGGCGAGGGGACAGACCGCGCCCACGCACTTGCACTCGCTCAGGAATTTCGACAACCGCAGCGGGCGGAAGCTGCAGACATGGCCTTCGAACAATTCTGGGAAGACTACCTCGGCAGTGTACAGGTCGAGATTCCGGACAAAGCCACAGAGCTCATGGTCAATCGCTGGTTGCCTTACCAGACGCTCGCCTGCCGGCTGTGGGGACGCAGTGGCTTCTATCAGTCCAGCGGGGCATTTGGTTTTCGCGATCAATTGCAGGACGTGCAAGCACTATTGTGGACGCATCCGGAATGGACCCGTGAACATATCCTGCGCGCTGCGTCGCGCCAGTTTCAGGACGGCGATGTACTTCACTGGTGGCATGAGAATCCGTTGCGCGGTGTGCGCACCCGCTGTTCCGATGATCTGCTGTGGCTGCCGTTCGTTACCGCACAGTACATTCGCCACACGGGCGATTATGAGATCCTTGACGAGTCCGTGTCTTATCTCAAAGGCGCACCACTGCAGAAAGACGAACACGAGCGCTATGCAGATTTCGATACCAGCGACGAATACGGCTCCCTCTATGAGCACTGTTGCCGCGCCATTGAAAGAGCGAGTGCGGTCGGCCCACACGGCTTACCGGTCATTGGCAACGGTGACTGGAACGATGGCTTCAACCGCATTAGTACAACCGGTCGCGGTGAGAGTGTGTGGATGGGCTGGTTTCTGCTGCGGGTGTGCCGCGACATGGCACCTCTGTGCGAACACATCGGCGATAGCGCCCTCGCTGACTACTACCGGCGACTCGGCGAGAACTTCCGCCAGCAGGTGGAAGACAGTGGTTGGGATGGCGCCTGGTACCGGCGGGCCTATTACGACGACGGTACACCGGTCGGTTCCAAGCAAAGCGACGAGTGCAAGATTGATCTGATCGCGCAGACCTGGTCGGTACTGTCTCAGGAATCGCCGACCGAGCGCGCGCGAGAGGCCATGGCATCGGCCTATGAGCATTTGGTTCAGGAAGATGCAAGACAGATCCTGTTGCTGAAACCCGCCTTCGATAAAACAAAAAAAGATCCTGGCTATATCAAGGGGTATCCGCCGGGCATTCGCGAGAATGGTGGCCAGTACACACATGCCGCCACCTGGTCGGTATGGGCCGCCGCAGGTCTCGGCCACACCGAGCGTGCGCACCACCTGTTCAGCCTGATAAACCCGATAACCCACACCGATAGTGCGGCGGGTGTTGCGCGCTATCGCACTGAGCCGTATGTACTGGCCGGCGACGTATATGGTGTGGCGCCTCACGTCGGCCGCGGCGGCTGGACCTGGTATTCCGGTGCGTCCGGGTGGCTGTATCGCGGCGCCCTGGAAGCGTTATTGGGTATAAAAATCTGCGACGGAAACCGACTGCAAATCCAGCCCTGCCTGCCGCAATCGTGGAATCAGTACCAGCTCTCGCTGCGCTTCGGAAACAGCCGCTACCACATCGAGGTGCAACATTGCGGTGGGGCGTTGGGTGAAATCACCGCGTTGACTGTGGACGGAGAAAACGTACCCGCCGGGGATATCTCGCTCATCGACGATGGTGCGACCCACAAGGTCGTGTGCGTGTTTGATACCGCACAGGCAGATCGCGTCGGATAACGGAAATTTGGCGGTCGTGTGCGCACCAGGTATGTGGAGACCGGATGTGTTTTCCTATAATTTTTTCGTCAGCCAACTTGCCGGGGCAGGCCCCCGATTAACTGAGGAATGAACCAAATGAAACTACCATCCAGCAGAAGACCAACGGATATCTGGCATCGTTTCCAGGACGATTTTGATCAGCTTACACGGGCCATGGGGGATCGCTGGCCTTCGATCTTTGAAGAAGAGGGTGAAATGTCGGGTCATCAGTGGCGGCCATCCGTGGATGTGATGGAAGAAGACGACCACTTCCTGGTAAAAGCCGACATTCCGGGCGTGGACCCAAAGGATATTGAGGTCACCCTCGACAATGGCTGCCTGGTAATACGCGGCGAACGCAAATGGGAAAAGGAAGAGAAAAAGGAAGGTTACATGCGCACAGAGTGCTCTCATGGCACCTTCTACCGGCGTTTTAACCTACCTGAAACCGCGGACCCGGATAATATTTCCGCTAAGGGCAAGGACGGTGTACTTACCTTGACCATTGGCAAGCGGGAAGTCTCGAAACCAAAGCGGATTAACATTCAGTAGATTCAGGCAGTAGATTCTGGGCTGCTTTCTGCATCATTCGCTCGAAGGGAAATGAGGGCCAGCATGGCCCTTTTTCTTGTTTGATCTCATCATTTCGTACATTCGCTCGACGTCCTTGCGGTGGCAGAGTTCGGTGCCCTCTGTCATGACCGCGGCCGCGCCGGCGGCCACACCAAATCGCGCCGCGTCGGGCAGCGCCTTGCCACGGGACAGGGCAGCGAGCAATCCGCCAACCACCGCATCGCCGGCCCCGACTTTGCTGCGCAAGCGTACCGACGGCGCGCTTATCCGTTCCAGTCTGTCTGCGGTCGCGAGCAATACTCCGGCTCTGCCCTGGGACAGGATTACAACTTCAGCGCCGCCGCGCTCGATTACGTCGCGCATCGCACGCTCGATGGCGGCGTCATCGCGTAGTTCGTGCCCAACCAGCTCTTCCATTTCGCGCACGTTGGGTTTGATCAGGCAGACACCAACCTTGAGTGCATGGCGCAGCGCGGCCATTTTTGTGTCGACGACCACACGTATTCCAGCGGGCACAGCGCGCAACAGTTCGGCGTACCACTCTGGCGGTGTTCCCTCCGGCAAGCTGCCGCTGAATACGACGAACTCAGAGGATGGGGAGATCTCGCGAACCTGGCGTTTCCAGCGGTCGCGCTCCGTGTCAGAGAGTAGGGGGCCGGGCATGCCAAATCGGAACAGATTTCCGCTGGATTCTTCCTGCACAATCAGATTCTCTCGCACAGACTCGCTGATCGGGACCGGTGTGTTCGGGACATGCTCATCATCGAGAAACTGGGCGAGACGCCGACCATTCTCACCACCGCAGGTCCAGTAGGCGTGCACATCGGTACCCAACCGGTGGATGACACGTGCGACGTTAAGACCTCCGCCTCCGGGATAGGCACGTACGTTGGTGCACGACAATTTGCAGTCGGGAATGATCTGCGGAACGCGCACCGTATTGTCGATGCAGGGGTTCAGAGTAATGGTTGCAATGCTCATAAGCGCGGCAAACGTGCGGATTGCTACAGCATCCGCGTAATCATATCCACGCAGCGTTGCGAAAACGCCCACTCGTTGTCATACCAGGCGAACACCTTGAGAAATCGGTCCCCCACCATCAGCGTATCTTTGGTGGTGACAATCGCACTGTAGGGTTTGCCGACGATGTCGCTCGACACCAACTCCCGGTCGTCGACCGCTAGGATGCCGTTCAACGGACCTTCCGCCCAGTGTCGGAATACGTTGTTGACCTCATCGACATTGGTCCCTTTTTTCAGGGTGCAGGTGAGGTCAAGCAGGGAACCGCACTTCAGTGGACTGCGCACGGCGCAGCCGTGCAACTTGCCGGCAAGCGCCGGCAGAATCAGGCCGATGGTTGCTGCCGCACCGGTGGTTGTGGGTACCAGATTGGCGGCGGCGGCGCGCCCCCGGCGGAACTTGCTGTTGTGTCCATCAAGCAGATTCTGTGAAGAGGTGTAGGCATGGATGGTGTTGATCATTCCATGCTCGATACCGAACTCATCGTCCAGCACCTTTGCCACAGGTGCCAGGCAATTGGTTGTACAGCTCGCGGTGGAAATGATCTTGTGTCTGTGGCGGTCATAGCGGTGATCATTGATACCAACAACGAAGTGGCCGTCGAGCATGCCCTTGCCGGGCGCGGATATCAGCACTTTTTTGGCGCCGGCGGCAAGGTGTTTTGCGGCGCCCGCTCTGGTGCGGAACATACCAGTGGATTCAAATACGACATCGACACCTTTCTCGCCCCAGGGCAGGCGGGCAGGATCCTCCTCCGCGCTGACGGAAATAGCCAGGCCGTCAATCATCAAAACATTGTCTTCGCCGTGTACCGCCAGATCCCTTGTGTGGTAGGTGGTATCCAGTTCCAGCAGGTAGGCGAGGTTATCCACGCTGGCCAGGTCGTTCACATGAACCACCTCCAGTCCACCCTGGTGTGATTCAAGGGCAATTCGCAGTACCTGCCGGCCAATTCGTCCCAGTCCGTTAATGCCGATTCTCATCATTCTATCCTGATGTGCGTGCGGCTATACGGCTGTGAGATCGAGCGTATAGATTACCTGGGTGTGATCCTCCGGGTCGGTGCGGCAATCCCAGCCCATATTGCGTGCCACTTCGCGCAGTTTTGCGTTGGATGCCGAGTCGATGGAATAGAGGTGGTCAATACCGCGCGCGCGCGCCGACTCGATCAGGCGGTTCAGCAACAGTGTTCCCAGCCCTTGCATCTGCCACGCATCGGCAATCACCACCGCGCACTCGGCAGCTTTACCGGTGGACTCCAGGACATAGCGGGATGCCCCAATCTCCACTTCATGGCCATCCTCGTCGATGGTGGCGATAAAAGCCTCCCGCTGGTCATGGTCGATGTCTGTCAGCTGCTGGAGCAGCTTTTCACTCGGCGCACCGACGCCACCGAGAAAACGAAAATGGCGCGATTCTAGTGAGAGATTGGTAATGAACTCACGCTCCAGGTCAATATCGCTCCGGTCTAACGGCCGAATGACCACCACCTGACCATTGCGCAATTTTTCAGTGACCGTTCTGGATAGTGCCTCGCGATGCTTTTCATTCGACATTGTCACCTGTCTCCTCTCAAGTCAGACCGTCAGTTCCTACACTCTGCCTGAATAATAGTTCCGCACGTTTGCTACCACCGAAACCGCCGTAGCAATTCGTGCTTAATCTTCGGCGGGATAGGGCGTGGTGACATGCAAAAGTTCCTGCTGCAGGCAGATGACCTGGATGTGCTCATTCAGGTCATCGCACGGGAAGGACACCGCCTGATCGGGCCTACTCTGCGCGATGGGGCAATCGTCTACGACGACATTCATAGCGTCAGCGATCTACCCCGAGACTGGACCGACGATCAGGAAAAGGGCCGGTATCGACTCAGGAAGCGCGGTGACGGCGCTTACTTTGGCTACGCGGCTGGCCCGCACTCGTGGAAACAGTTTCTGCAGCTTCCGCGCAGACCGGTATGGCGCGCTGAGCGAGATGCAAACGGGGTTCAGATCATTGCGATTGAAGAAATGGCACCGCGGCTGGCGTTTATGGGGGTACGCAGCTGCGAGTTGCACGCCATCGCGATTCAGGATCGGGTATTTCTAGAGGGCCCATTCCGCAATGACGATTATGACAAGCGACGCCAACCACTACTGCTGATCGCGGTGAACTGTACCGCACCTGCCGCCACCTGTTTCTGTACCTCGATGAATACGGGGCCCGAAGTAACCTTGCCGGCCGATTTGACCATGACCGAAGTCATGGACGGTGATGCGCACTATTTTCTGATCGACGCGGGTACTGGTCGAGGAGAACATATTCTCAAGCAATTGCCTCTAACGCCGGCGCAAGCGAGGCAGCAGGCACTGGCACAAAAATCCATCCAGCATGCCGCTGAACAGATGGAGCAGGGGCCGAGAAGCTTTGACAGCTCCGATGTGAAAGATCTGCTGTATCGCAATTACGAAAGTCCGGAGTGGGAGTTGGTGGCGGATCGCTGTCTGAGTTGTGCCAATTGCACAATGGCGTGCCCGACCTGCTTCTGTTCGACGGTGGAGGACACTACGGATCTCACGGGTGAAAACGCCGAGCGTTGGGAGCGTTGGGATTCCTGCTTTACTGCAGACTTCAGCTACATCACGGGCGGTGCCGTACGCGCAGATACACGTTCACGCTACCGCCAGTGGATGACCCATAAACTGGCAACCTGGCACGACCAATTTGACTCATCCGGCTGTGTCGGCTGCGGCCGCTGTATCGCCTGGTGTCCGGTCGGGATCGACCTTACGGAAGAGTTATTGCGTATACGGGAAATGGAGAACCAATGAAAGGCATGGCGCAGCTGCTGCACGAACACCCGTTCTTCGCAGGCATGCAGGAAAAACACTTGGATTTCATTGCCGGATGCGGAGAAAACCACATCTACAATACGGGGGAGTATATCGCACGGGAAAATGAACCGGCCGATCACTTCTTTCTAATTCGGGATGGCCAGGTCGCGGTGGAATGCTTTGTGCCGAACTACGGCGCGCTCTGCCTGCAGACCCTGCACAATGGCGACATCTTCGGTTGGTCGTGGCTGTTTCCCCCCTATATGTGGACCTTTGACGCCCGCGCCGAGGATGAAGTGCACGCTATCCGCCTGGACGGCAAGTGCCTGAGGGAAAAATGCGAGGCGGATCCCGCCATGGGCTATGAGCTGATGAAGCGGTTTGCGCGCATCGTTACCCAGCGGTTGCGCGCCACGCGCATGCAGCTGATGGACGTCTACAGTCTGCAGTGGCCGCCACTGGATCGCGGGCAATGATCCCGACGCTGTTCCGCATCGATGAACGCAATGATGAGTTCGAGGGTACCTTTACCCTACGTCTGTGCGCGCCGACCGGGAACAGGCCCGCCGCGTTTTCCCCGGGCCAGTTCAATATGCTGTACGCGTTTGGCACTGGCGAAGTGCCGATTTCCATGAGCGGCTCGCTGGACGATGACGACGCCTATGTACATACCATTCGCTGTCAGGGTTTGGCTACTCGCACAATCGAGCGCCTGAACAAGGGAGACGTGATCGGTGTGCGCGGTCCTTTTGGGCGCGGCTGGCCCCTCGATACTATCGCGGGGAAAGAGGTGCTGATCATCGCGGGAGGACTTGGCCTCGCGCCTCTGCGCCCAGTGATTTACCAGCTGCTCAATGGGCACCACGGCGCACGCCGGGTGCGCTTGTTTTACGGAGCGCGCCGGCCGCGGGAGTTGCTCTATTATCGGGAGTTCGAGCGCTGGGCGGATGCTATCGATATTACGGTGACCGTGGATCACGCGGATCATGTGGATCGCGCCTGGAAAGGGCGGGTGGGCGTAATCACTGAGCCACTGGAAGCCGCGAGAATTTCAAGCGCAGGAACCATCGCATTTCTTTGCGGCCCGGAAGTGATGATGCGTTTCTGCATTCACACGTTGCTGAAAAAGGGGCTGCCGGAATCCGCCATCTACCTGTCGATGGAGCGCAATATGAAGTGTGCCACTGGGCTGTGTGGTCACTGCCAGTGGGGACCCAACTTTGTGTGCAAAGACGGGCCGGTCTTCTGTTATGGGAGTGTGCGATCGTGGTTCAACCTGCGCGCGCTGTAGCTGCATCTGGTGAAAAGCCACGCCTGGCCGTATGGAAATTTACTTCCTGCGATGGCTGCCAGCTGAGCCTGCTCGACTGCGAAGACGAACTGTTACAACTGGCAGACCGGGTAGAAATCGCATACTTCATGGAAGCATCCAGTGCACCGCAGTCTGGCCCCTACGACCTTTCCCTGGTGGAGGGCTCGATAACCACACCGGATGAAGTGCGGCGCATTCGCGAAGTTCGCGCCCAGTCCCGCACACTGGTCACCATTGGCGCCTGTGCCACCGCCGGTGGTATCCAGGCGCTGCGCAATTTCGCCGATGTGGATGACTTCATCGCCGCGGTGTATGCACACCCGGAATACATCGAGACACTCAAAACGTCGACGCCGATCAGTGCCCACGTGCCTGTGGATTTTGAACTGCAGGGTTGCCCCATCAACAAACGGCAACTGCTGGAAGTGATCAGCGCTTTTCTGCACCGGCGCCCGCCCCAGGTGCCCCCGCACTCGGTGTGCATCGAGTGCAAATTGCGCGGCAATGTGTGCGTCTGGGTCGCGCATGGAACACCGTGTCTGGGGCCGGTTACCCATGCCGGCTGCGGTGCTATCTGCCCCACTTATACTCGCGGCTGCTACGGTTGCTATGGCCCAAAAGAAAACCCTAATACGGCGTCGCTCTGCCACTGGTGGCAGGAGGAGTTGGGCGCGGAGAAGGTGCAGGTGATCGAAAACCTGCGCAACTTCAACGCGGCCGCCCCGGTGTTTGCGGAAGCCAGCCGACGGCAGGAAGGTGAACGTGACCAAGAGTAAGACCATCAAGGTGGATTATCTGGCGCGGGTGGAAGGCGAGGGGGCACTGTATGTACGCTACGACGACGCCGGTGTTCACGACGTAAAACTGAAAATTTTCGAACCCCCGCGCTTCTTTGAGGGCTTTATGCGCGGTCGGGACTATCTCGAAGCGCCGGATATTACTGCGCGCATCTGCGGTATCTGCCCGATTGCCTACCAGATGAGCGCCGTGCATGCCATGGAAGATGCTCTAGGGTTGAGCCTACCAGCAGAGCTGCAGGCGCTGCGCCGCCTGATCTATTGCGGCGAGTGGATCGAGAGCCACACACTCCACATCTATATGCTGCACGCACCGGACTTTCTCGGCTACACCGGTGCGGTGGCCATGGCCAAAGACCACCCGACACTGGTGCAGGATGGCCTCAACATCAAAAAGGCCGGCAATGCCATCGTCAGCCTGCTGGGGGGCAGGGAGGTGCACCCGATCAACGTGCGGGTCGGTGGCTTTTACCGCGTGCCGACACGCAACGAATTACAGCCGCTGCGCGAGCAACTGCTGTGCGCGCGGGACATGGCCATGGCAACGGTGCGCTGGGCCGCGTCGTTGCCGTTTCCGAAATTCGAGCGGGCGCAATCGGAGCAATACGAATTTGTCGCACTCTCCGATGCCGGTGAATATCCAATGAACCGCGGTTCCATAGTCTCGACCCGCGGCCTGGCGATACCGGTGCGCGAGTACGACCAGCACTTCCGCGAGGAACACATCGAGTACAGCAGTGCGCTGCACAGTACCCTCGTTGGGCGCGGGGCCTATTTTGTCGGCCCGATGGCGCGCTACAACCTCAACTTTGATCGACTCTCGCCACTGGTGCGTCAGCTGGCCGATGACGTCGGCTTTGCACCCTTCTGTGCCAACCCGTTCCAGAGCATTGTGGTGCGCAGCCTGGAAGTCCTCTACGCGTTCGATGAAGCCCTGCGGCTTATCGACAATTACCGCAAGCCGGACATTGCCTGCGTGCCGACAGCACCGCGGGCCGGTACCGGCTTTGCCGCTACCGAGGCGCCCCGCGGACTGTTGTATCACCGCTACTCGATAGATGATGCGGGCAAAATTACCGAGGCAAAAATTGTCGCGCCGACGTCGCAGAATCAGAAAACTATCGAGGATGACCTGCGCCTGATGCTGCCGAAGTTCATGCATCTGCCGGAAAAAAATTTGCAGGCGCAGTGTGAGCAAGCCATCCGCAACTACGACCCCTGTATTTCCTGCTCCACCCATTTCCTGCAACTGCACCTGGACAAGGCGGGCAGCGGCAATACCGCGGGGAGAATAGACCCCGGCGAACACAATGTGGAGCGCGGGGCGTGAGCAACTGGGCGGTAATCAGCCTCGGCCACCGCTTTCGCGGCGACGACGGCGTCGGCCCCTACGTACTCGATCGACTGCGGCCCTACATCGAACCTGCCGTTCCCTGTATTGAAAGTGGCGGTGACCTGATGAACCTGCTGGAAATGTGGAGAGACCGTTGCGTGTGCCTGGTCGACGCGGTTGATGCCAGTGACCTTGAGATTGGCGCAATTGTGCGCTGCGACGGGCTTTCGGCGTCTGTATTGCCGAGTCACTGCACGTCTTCCAGCCACGGATTCAGTTTGAAGGAAGCATTGGATCTGGGACGCCTGGTACAGGCAATGCCACTCCGCCTGGACATCTACGGGATCTGCGGTGGGCACTTTGCCATCAGCGCCGGGCTGTCGGCGGCGGTACAGGCGACCGCGGATATTGTAGCGCAGGAAATCCTTGCACTGATCAACACGCACAACGGAGGTGCGCCATGCACGAGCACTCGCTGATCAACAACTTGCTCGACAAAATCCATCGGCTCGCGGTAGGTGAAGGCGGCAGGCTGGTTGCGGTCAGGCTTCGTTTGGGCGCACTCGCCCATATCTCGGCAGACCATCTGCGCGAACACTTTGAGCAGGCGACCATCGGTACCAGCCTTCACGGACTGAGGTTACACATTGAAGAGCAGCCGGATATCCATCACCCGGAAGCACAGGACATTGTCCTCGACAGTCTTGAATTCGAGCAGCCCGATGAAAGCTGAAACCCCGCAGCGGCTGCTGCTCGATATACGCGGGCTGGTACAGGGGGTCGGCTTCCGGCCATTTGTTTATCGCCTGGCGGTGGATTGCGGGCTTAGCGGATGGGTAGCCAACAACGGCACGGGCGTGAGTGTGGAGGTACAGGGGCGCAGTGTGGATCTTTGCCGCTTCCTGCAAGCCTTGCCGCAGGAGAAACCGTCGCTGGCGGAAATTGAGTCACTTTCCAGTGCGTCGATCCCACTACAGCAGGACAGCGGTTTTCGCATTCGCGCCAGTGAAACCGGTTCTGCTCCGATGGCCGGGATTCCACCGGATCTTGCCCCCTGTGACGACTGTCTGCGGGAACTTTTCGATGCGGGCAATCGCCGCTTTCGCTATCCGTTTATCAACTGTACCGCCTGTGGCCCGCGCTTCAGTATTGTTGAGCATTTGCCCTACGACCGCACCCACACTGCCATGAAGCCGTTCCACCTGTGTGCGGCCTGTCAGCGGGAATACGACAATCCTGCGGATCGGCGCTTTCACGCCGAGCCCATTGCCTGTGCGGACTGCGGGCCACGGTTGCTGCTTCAGGATCAGTTCGGCAATGTTCTCGCTAGCGGAGACGATGCGCTTATGCAGGCTGCCGCCGACATTGCCACGGGTCAAATCGTCGCGATAAAGGGCGTCGGCGGTATTCAGTTACTGGTGGACGCAGCTAATACCGCTGCCGTAGAACAACTGCGGGCGCGCAAACGCCGCCCGCACAAGCCGTTCGCGCTGATGTATCCGGATATTCAACGCCTGCGCGCAGACTGTCTCATCTCCGAGCTGGAAGAATCTTGTTTGTGCTCCCCGCAGCGCCCGATCCTGCTGCTGAAGGCCAGACCGGAAGCGCGTGCATCGATCAGCGCCGCGGTGGCGCCGGCAAATCCGGATCTCGGCGCCATGCTGCCCAGTTCCCCCTTACATCATTTGTTGCTGCAGACCCTGCAGCGAACCGTGGTAGCCACCAGCGGCAACCTGTCCGGTGAGCCGATCTGCATTGACAACGACGAGGCGATACACCGGCTCGGCAACATTGCCGACCGCTTTCTGCTTCACGACCGCGCCATTCTTCGCCCACTGGACGATTCTGTTGTGCGGGTAATGGACGGGCAACCGGTGCTGCTGCGGCGGGCGCGCGGCTACGCTCCTGCTGGTCTGGCTCTGCCGTTGGACGCCGCCGCGGACGAACAGCCGTGGCTCGCGCTGGGTGCAGACCTTAAAAATTGCGTGGCGGTATGCCATGGCAACACCACCTACCTCAGTCCCCATATTGGCGACTTGCAAGACCGCATTACGCTGCAACAGTTTGAACGCGCCATTGCCGACATAGCACATGTTCACGGTTTGCAGCCGGAGAACGTGTTGTGTGATCAACACCCTGGTTATGTATCGACGCGCTGGGCTCACAACCAACACGCACACAATCGATATGCACACAACGCCGGGGAAGGATCGGCGGTTCCGATGCAGGTACAACACCATGTTGCACACTTTTTTTCCTGCATGGCGGAGCACCAGTTTCGTGGCGCTGCGGCGGGGATTTGTTGGGATGGCACCGGCTTTGGCGACGGTGGCCGCATTTACGGCAGCGAATGCCTGCACTGGAATGGCCAGGGCAGCGTGAATCGCATTGCGCGCCTGCGGGAATTCCCGCTGCCCGGCGGTGAGCAAGCGATTCGTGAACCGCGCCGTGTACTCGCCGGGCTGCTCTTTGAATGCCTGGGCGAGAAGGCATTTTCCAACCCAAGGTTGCAGCAACTTTTCGACATCGGCGAGTTGGCTATTGTGCGCACGGCGCTCGAACGCGGCATCAATACACCACGTTGCTCAAGTATGGGGCGGCTGTTTGACGCAGTGGCGGCAATTCTCGGGCTGGTGGATTCGGTTAGCTTTGAAGGGCAGGCGGCCATGACCGTGGAGTACGCCGCGGAGCCAGCGGTTACCGATGTGTGTTACCCGTTCCAGATCCAGGGTGATGCAGAGACAACCGCTGCGCTGGACTGGGAGCCGCTGCTAATGTCACTACTCGCCCCAAATTACCCTACGTCTTCCGCCGACAGGGCCGCAGCATTTCACACTACCCTTGCACACATGGCCCTGGCTGCAGTGCACCGTGCCGGTGAACAGCATGTATTCCTGTCCGGAGGCGTGTTCCAGAACAGGCGTCTGCTGGAAAGTACCGCCGCGCTTTTGCGACAGAACGGCTTTCAGGTCCTTTCCCATCGCAAGGTGCCGCCGAACGATGGCGGCATCGCCCTGGGTCAGCTGTATTACGCGCGTTGCATGGCACATTGCAGAGAGGCATATGGCCAAGGAGGTGCGCTGTGTGTCTAGGAATCCCCGGCCGGATTGAGGAAGTCCTCAACGGTTCTCCGCTGGAGCGTACGGCGCGCGTCAGTTTTGGCGGCATCTGCAAGGACATCAATATTGCCTATGTACCGCACGCCGAGGTGGGTGATTACGTGATCGTGCATGTCGGGTTTGCCATCAGCCGGATCGACGAGCGCGAAGCGCAGCGGGTATTTGAATACCTTGCCCAAATCGGGGAACTGGATGAACTGGAATAACCAATGAAATTCTTGCACGAATACCGCCAGCGCAATGACATCGAGCGGATTGCGCGGGAGATCGCGCGCACCACCACGCGTCCATGGACCATCATGGAGGTGTGCGGTGGGCAGACCCACGCTATCGTCAAGTACGGCCTGCAGCAGTTCCTGCCAACCCAGATCGCGCTGGTACACGGCCCGGGCTGTCCGGTTTGCGTCACGCCGCTTGAAATCATCGACCAGGCACTCGCAATCGCTGCGCGCCCTGACGTTATCTTTTGTTCCTTTGGCGACATGCTCAGGGTCCCCGGCAGCAAGCGCGATCTGCTCGCGGTCAAGGCGCAGGGCGGTGATGTGCGCATGGTCTACTCGCCGCTGCACGCGCTGGAAATCGCCCGGCAGAATCCCACGCGCAAGGTCGTGTTCTTCGCCATCGGGTTTGAAACCACCGCGCCTGCCAACGCCATGGCGGCGTTCCTGGCCCGCGAACAGGGGCTACAGAACTTTTCCCTGCTGGTCTCACAGTTTCTGGTACCACCGGCGATTGCCGCGGTCAGCGGCGCCGCCGATACCCGTGTGCAGGGCTATCTGGCGGCCGGCCATGTGTGCGTAGTAACCGGCTATGCGCAGTACCACGCGCTTGCCGACACATTCCGGGTGCCCATCGTGGTCACAGGCTTTGAACCGCTGGATATCCTGCAGGGCATTCTGATGTGTGTACGGCAACTTGAGCGCGGGGAACACCGGGTACAAAACCAGTATGCGCGCGCCGTCGCCCGCGCGGGGAACCAGCGCGCGCAGGACATGCTGCAGCAGGTGTTCGAGGTAGCGTCCCAGTCCTGGCGCGGTGTTGGCGAAATTCCGGCCAGTGGCTTGCGCCTGCGCGCGGAATTTTCCCGGCTGGATGCCGGAAACATATTTGCCCGCGAGCGTTCCGTGACCCGTGACGACAGCGGCTGCATCAGCGGCGAGATCATGCAGGGACGGAAAAAGCCCGCGGACTGTCCGCATTTTGCTGGTCGCTGCCAACCGGGGCACCCATGGTGTCCTCGGAAGGCCCCTGCGCCGCCTATTACCGCTACCGCAACCAGATCGCCACCAGTGATGAAATCCAGCCATGAATATTGAATGCCCGCTTCCGGCGGAGACCGAAGAAACCATTCGCCTGGGACACGGCAGCGGCGGTGCGCTTAGCCAGCATCTGTTCCAGAACTATATTTACCCGCACATCAAAAACCCTTGGCTGGACCAGATGCACGATGCCGCCGTGCTTCCTGTCAGTGGGGCGCGCCTGGTGTTTACCACCGACTCCTTTGTGGTTTCGCCACTGTTTTTCCCCGGCGGCAACATCGGTGAGTTGGCGGTGTTCGGCACCGTCAATGATCTGGCTATGAGCGGCGCCCGCCCTCTGTATCTGAGCTGCAGCCTGATACTGGAGGAGGGGTTTCCACTCAACACCCTGGCGACCATCATGGCATCCATGGGACGTGCGGCGGCGCAATCCGGCGTGCAGCTGGTGACTGGCGACACCAAGGTGGTGGAACGGGGCAAGGGTGACGGGCTCTACATCAATACCGCCGGTGTCGGGGTACTGGAACGCGAATGGCAGATCGGCCCCGCGTCCATTCGCGCGGGAGACCGGATACTGCTTTCCGGCGATATCGGCCGCCACGGTATGGCGGTGATGGCGAGCCGCGAAGGTCTCGCGTTCGAGACCGAGCTGCAAAGCGATTGCGCGCCACTCCATGCACCGGTGCGCGATCTGCTGCAAGCCGGCATACGCGTACACTGCCTGCGGGATCTCACCCGCGGTGGCCTTGCCACGGCGCTGGTCGAACTGTCGCAAACAAGCAGCACCTCGTTTGTGATTGAGGAGAGCGCGGTGCCTGTCAGTGAACCGGTGGAAGGTGCCTGCGAACTGTTGGGGCTCGACCCGTTGTATGTCGCCAATGAAGGGCGCTTCGCGGTTTTTGTGGCGCCGGAGCAGGAGCAACCCGCGTTGGAGATTCTGCGCCGCCATACCGTTTCCGCAGCCAGCCGGACTATAGGGCAGGTATGCACCTCGGGCAGGCCGGAAGTAATCCTGCGAAACCTGCTCGGCTGCGAACGTCTGCTCGATCTGCTTCCGGGCGAGCAACTGCCGAGAATCTGCTGATTCGATTGCTGTCGCCCCCGAACGGCTGTGCGATATGCCTAATCGACCTCAGAGAGTGCCGCCAGCTTTTCCATCAGCACCGTCGCGGCGTTATCGGTAAGCCGCTGCCCCTCTTCGATGTACTCCCACACTGTTGCGTCACTTTTCCAGCCGCCCTGTTTCTTGATGAGTTCAAACTCCACCTTTTCCCGCGCCGCCGAGGTGGAAAGGCCGCGGCGGAAGCTGTGGCTGCTGAGGTTGTCGACAAAATCGAAACCGCATTCGCTACCAAGTTGTTTGAGCAGTTGATTGACGGCGCCGGCGTTGAGTGGCTTCTGCTGTACCTGATCCCAGCGGTTGACCGCACGGAACACTGACCCTTCTTTTATTCCGGCCGCATCTAGCCAGTTTCTCAGCGCAGTACCCGGGCAAACCACTTTGGCGCCGAAGGGCAGGGCGCGCAACAGCCCTTGTCCGGTCTGGTCTGTTTTGGATCGCGGCAGGCGTACGATCAGTCCTTCTTCTTCCCATGTCAGATCTTCCACCCGGATCGCCACCAGTTCGCCGCGCCGGAATGCCCCGAAGAAGCCCATCAATACCAGCGCCAGGTCGCGGTACTTCTTTTTGCTCTCCGCTTGAGCGCGCAGGTGGCGGGCCATTGCGTCGATGTGTTCAAGGCGCAGCGCCTTGGCTTTCTGCTTGGGCCTGGCATGCACCCGGCGGATGCCGTTCATGGTTTTCTGTACTAGTGGTTCCAACACCGGGTTCGCGATGCCCTGGTAGCGATGCCACTGGCCGATGGCGGTGAGGTGCAGTTCCAGCGTGCGCGGGTTGAGCGATTCCGCGCGGCTCAGCAGATAGTGCACCAGAGTTTCACTGTCGGTCGGCAAGCGTCCGCCCCATTTTTCAAACTGGCGGATTGCGGACCGGTAGGCCTTGCGGGTGCTGTCGGAGGTGGCGGCATTCAGGTAGGCCTGCACAGTTTCCCGGGATACAAGCGCCCTGGAGTCAGAGCTGTGTAAATTGGCAGGCGTGTTGCGCGGCGAGTCTGGTGCTTGTTTTTTCATACTTTGAGGCATTCGCGAAACGGCGGTATCTGTACCGGAATGGCCATCATTCTCTCACACCTGCAATCTATAACGAACGATAAGTTTGATTATCGAAGGTTATAAAACAGGTTCATACGATGTTCCATAATTCTAGAAATTATGTATTATTACGTAACACGTAATACGTAACGATATTCACACTAATCCGGTCCGGTTATACGAGGGGTCCAGATGGCTCGCACAGGCGTCAGCTACTTCGATATTGCCCAGGCGGCGGAATCCATCCGGCACCGCGGCGATGAACCAACTGTGGATCGCGTGCGCGAGGAACTCGGGACTGGAAGCAAAAGCACTATTGCCCCCCTGCTGAAACGCTGGAAGAGCGAGACCGGAGACACTTCGGTCGATACAGCCGGCCTGCCAAAAGACCTGCTGGATGCATTGAAAGCACTGCACCAGCGGGTACAGGAGGAGGCCGACCGCAAAGTGGATGCCGCGCGTGAAGAATGCGCGATAACGGTAGAGCAGGTGCAGCGAGAAGTTGCCCAGCTGCGCAATACGCTCAACGAGCGCAACGACAACTTGCGAGAGCTGGAGCAAAAGTTGCAATCCTCCGATGAAGAAAACCGGAATCTGCGAAAAACGCTGGAAGATACACAAAAAGCCCTGACGAAAAGTGAGTACCAACGGGAAGAGGGCAGTGCGCGGGTCGCTGAGCTGCGGGCGGACCTGGACGAACTCAAACAGGAAAATCGCACAGTACGCGAACACTTCGAGCACTATCAGCAGCGCATTGCAGATGATCGCCAGCAGGAGCGCGACCAGTTCCGCCAGTCCAACGGGCAACTGAACAACCAGATCGCGAACCTGAACGAGCAGCTTGCGCTCGCCGGCGAGAGGATCGCCAACCGGGAGCAGAAGATCGAAGAACTGCGCGCGGATCTCGCACAGCAGCTGTCTGAACGGCGAGAGACACAGCAGGCACTCGCGACAAATCGCGCAGAGTTTGAGTCGTTGCAGCGGAGTTTCGCCCAGCAACAGGAGTTGCTTCAGCAAGTGACGACGGAAGGCGGGGACCTGCGTGAACAGGTCGCCATACTGTCGAACACCAACGCGGTTCTTGCCAGAGAATCGGAACTCCAGCGCGAAGCCCGTAACAAGCTCGAAAGTGAGATAAAGCGGCAGCGAGATGCACTTGCGTCTTTGAGTGCAGAGCACCAGCTAGCAATTCAACAAAGAGCGGAACTGGAGGGACAGCTGATACAGCTTGTGCGCACAAATCAGGCGCCGGTGGTATAACGGCGACTGGCTCTAAGTTCCACCACACCACTATCAAGGACTGCACACATGGAACACACCCGCGATCACCAGCTCAGTATGAGCGTGCTAATGACGCCCGATATGGCGAACTTCACCGGTAAGGTTCACGGTGGCGAGCTTCTTTCGTACCTCGATAAGGTGGCCTACGCCTGTGCCAGCCGCTACGCAGGGAGATACGTGGTAACGCTATCGGTGGATCGGGTGATGTTCCGCCAGCCGATCAATGTTGGGGAGCTGGTAACCTTTCTCGCGTCGGTGAACTACACCGGCAATACTTCCATGGAAGTGGGTATCAAGGTCATTACGGAAGATATCCATACACGGGTTGTACGCCATACCAACAGCTGCTACTTCACGATGGTGGCGCTGGACGAAAGTGGCAAACCAGTCCCTGTGCCGCCACTCGAACCACAAACAGTGGTTGAAAAGCAGCGTTTCGAGGCCGCCATGTTGCGCCGCAAACTATTGCACGAGCAGGAGGCTGCACACGACGCGATTAAGGCGAAAGTTCGCGGCGAGAATGTTATGTCTGAATAGGAGTGGAAGCATTCCATAGGCAATGATCAATGACCATTGCGCTTTAACTCTCCCACCATCTGAATAAGGTTGAGAATCTTCCGCGCCAGCTCCCGGGAAAGATTGATCAGCAGCACACCAAAGTCCAGGGGCATTTCGCAATGCAGCTGATAAAACAGATCGGAGTTGATCTCCAATACCAGACTGTCGTCCTTGGAAATGGTTGTTCCCGGCCATGGTGTCAAAGCGATCATGCTGACGAAGCCGATCGCCTCACCAAAGTGGAAGTCATAGATATACTCGAGGCTGCCATTGTCCAGTGTCTGGTAATAGGCCAGTGCGCCCTTGAGGACGATAAAAAAGGAACCGGAAGGGCTACCGGATTCAATCAGGACATCGTCTTTGCGCAGAGTATGTATTTTTCCCTTCTCCATCAGGTACCTAATTGCCTGATCTGTCAGGGCGCCGAGCGCCGCAGCCTCTCTCAGATGCTCAAGCCCGAGTTTCTCAATCGCAAGGTCACCCGCCATCAGTTGCATAATCACTTTCCCGAATCAGCCCCGCTGGGCACTCGAGAGTAAGTATGGGTCAATCATGGCGGCTGTACTCGGCGCGCCATAGATTGAGGTGAGAGCAGGCGCATTCGATCAGGCACCGAATAGCACCGACGGGCGCGGATTTTCACACTTTTTCTTAAAATCTATTCATCCTTCCTTCTGCGATTGAATTCTGATTTATAAATTTTTTTTGTATTGATAGACTCCAGCACAAGCGGTCTTCGCTTGAGGATTTTCGAGAATTTAAGGCCGCTTTTTAGTACAGAATCAATCACTTTCGATGCTTAGGGGTTAGATGAAAATAGTGAAATATATTTCAATAAGTATATTTTCTCCCGAAGGCGTCTGAATCCCTTTTAGGATGCCCGCTCGGCGCAAGTTGTATTAACAAGCGTCGATGCCAACATGGAGAAGGCAGAATGGAAAACTCTGATACCTGGGTTCAGTTTTGGGAAAATCCCGACTATGAAAAGGGCACGTTGAAGTTTGACGAGCCAATAGATGTTCCCAACATGGATGACTACGAACTCAATAACCCCAATGGTTTGGATAAAGGATTGGATGACCAGGTAGATTCACTGAAAACCGGTCCTTCTGGATGGCTGGAGTTGTACCAAGGCAAGAATTACACAGGTAATGTATTGCGCGTCTACCCAGGTTCAAACCTTCCCAACCTCGACGATTACAATATGGGCGACAACACCAACAGTTTTCGCCTTTTTAACCAGCGCCCAATCTCCTGGCCGGCGTCCGATATCAACGCCCCTGGAGAGTGCTGGGTGCGCTTCTATGGCGCCCCCCGATTCAGCAGCAACAACCCAACAAGAATCAACGGACCCGGCTCCACCGATACTTTCTCCCTGTGGGGTGGAACAAATGCTCCCTGGTCACTCACTACAGGGCCATCAACCTGGGTGAAGCTCTATCCCAAGCAGAATCTGGATGGCTCACCGATCAGCCTCGGCCCCAACTCCCTGATTCAAAACTTCAACAGCGGGTTCGCGATGTCTACGCTGGAGAGCCTGGAAATATTCGACGCGCAGCCCAAAGACTGGAAGCCCAGTGTCCCCAATAGCGAGAATGTGGAAACCCTGTTGAGTCTTGAATCGCAAGGTTCCAGTGCTTCCATGGAGTCATTGATTGCCGGAATAGCCGGGTCGGTTCCCGAAGTAGGATCGGCGCTGAGAGGTCTTGTGGGAGCCTTGTGGCCCAATCAGGAAGAGCCGATGGAAGTATGGGACAGCATTGAACTCTATATAGATGCCCTGCTTAGCAGCCTGATTGACCAAGACAAAGCCGACTACTTGAAAAATACCCTTAATGGACTCTACCGCTCCCTGGTAGCTTATAACCATACAGACTATGGCACTGACCAGAAAGGCAGCCTGTTCTCGGCGCTGTTAACAGAGTTGAGAGGAGACGCCCCATACTTTATAGACCAGGAAGACCCCTCGAGCACATTGACCTTCATGGTTCCCATGGGGACCATTATGTTGCTGGTACTCCGGGAGCAGGCTCTCTTTTACGAAGATATCTATGGTGATCCCGACCCCAGTCCTGAAATGCACCAAAGGTCGGTTGTCGAACATATTGATAACTTCACCCGGCTGGCCAACCAGGGAGCCAGTGAAGCCATGAGCTGGCGAATAGATCAGATCGACGTAGTGGCTGAAGGTAGCAGTTACTATGTGGTGGACCCTCCCGCCAACTACAAGTCTCCGTCTTATTCCGGGCGAGACCGGGCAGATGACGCACTCGCCTGGCGCCGGGCTTACGTCGCGAATGAATACAGAATCCAGCTCGATGCGCTGCTGGGACCGGTTCGACTGTGGAAATACCTCGCCCCTGATAATACGCTGATTCCCACTCAGGAGACTCACGAGGTCCAGAGCCTTCTCCTTTCGAACAACAACCCATCAGATGCCGCATTCAGTGACGACCCGCATGGTGAGCCGGTAACAGGCCTTATTGTACGAAGCGGTGATCTCATCGATTCGATCCAGATGATCTACGGAGGCGAACCCGGGCCGGTGCATGGAAGCCCAAGCAGTGGCGAGAGCCACCGTTGGGATCTGGAAGAGAATGAATCGATTGTTGGCGTTTTTGGCGGTGCCGGCGGCGCCATTAACCAATTGGTTTTTCGCACCAACCTGGGCCGGGAGATCGGAACCGGAGGATCAGGAGGCAACTATTTCATTGCTCTCGCTCCCCAGGGCGTCAATGCCGCTCTCATACGGATCGATGGCTATCAGTCTGATGCAGCGCTCGAAGCTATTCGTTTTACCTGGAGCTACCAGCGCTACGTGTAAAGCGGACAGGGTGGTAGGGCAGGGAAGTATATGCTGTCCTTCTACGTAGCCAATTAATCTGTACCCCGCGGGCAGCAGCGGCTGCCCGCGAGCACCCTCAGGGTTCGAGACAAGAACTCCACTTTAATCAGATGTTGAATTGCACCATCGGGCGTGGATCTTCACTTCCGTTCAGTGCTGCAATTTCTAATGGATCAAGCCAGTTGGCAAGTGGCGTTTGTTGCGCATCAGCGAGCGACTGCAGCAGGTGCAACCAACTGCAACTATTTGTAAACAGCATACCCTCAGTATCCAGAGTGCCGCCGCGGTTGCGATAGCCATGCACCAGGCACTCTGCGGGCGGGATGGGAATCAGCCCGAATATGGCCTCCGGGCGAGTGTGAGTCGCGACTAGTGTTGTCTTCACGGATGCAGGAAACAGCTGCGCGACCAGGGTGGGACTGGCACCGGCCTGGCGTTCCCAGGCGTCACGGAAATGTCTGCGGAAGCGTCCGGGCTCCATCAGGTAAATCAGCGACGCCTTGAGTCCGCGGTCTGCCAGTCTCTGCCACGCCATCTGGCATTGCTGGAACTGGTAGGCGCCGATAGCAACCAGACACACCGTAGCCTGGTTGTCGCCCCGCAATAAAAGAGCACCGTCCTGCACCAGTTGCTGCGCCTGCTCACTGTCCAGCAATGCCGGCAGGGATTGTTTCGGCACGATTAGTGTGTGCAGCTCGCCCTGCCGTTGGTAGCAGTCCACCAACGCGGCAACGGCACTATTGGCATCGGCTGGAAAACGTACCACGCTGGTATCTGACATTTCGCTGAGCAGAGCCTCACACAGCGTTGGGTCTTGGTGAGACTGTTCATTCTTGCCGTTTTCCCAGGTATGCGAGCTGAGCAGGAACGGTGTCGACAACCAGCGCGGTGGCGTTCCCGCCTCTTTTTGATGGCGGGCAAAGATCAGCTGCTGGCGCATGACGCCGAGCATTTTCACCGCAAAGGCTTCATAGGTGACCACCAGGTTAATGCCTCCCTTGTTACCCAGCGCAGCGCACGCCACTGCCTCCTCATTGAGTGCGGTAATTACTGATCCGTTTACTGCTTCGTCGTTCCCTTCCTCCGGCTCGAACACGCGATGGCGCAGATGCGCGAGGGTGGAATGGAAGCGGTTGCTTTGCAGCTCATCGGGATTGCCGACGCGCACACGCAACTCCGGGTTAGCCTTGGTGAGTGCCACAAAATACGCGTCCAGTGCCGACATTGGTGAGTGAACTTCATTGACCTGGCACCACTCGGGCTGTGGCAAGTGCTTAAGCACGACATTGCGGCGTGCAAGAGGGTGATCTTTTTCATGAACCCGACTCTGTGCCTGGTGAGTGAGAAAGTAGGGCAGTGCGCTCTGCAGCACAGGCGCCGCCACATACAGTTTTTCTGCACCCAAATTAAAGGCGTTGCAGGCGTCTGCGTTGTCGGCGGGATTTCCCTGCAGCGGTAAGCCATGGGCGCGGTTGGTACCGGCACCGGGAAAGCCGAACCCCTTGGGCGCGGTGGCAATAACATACCGCAGCGGCAGCGGGTAACGTGCAGTACCGCAGGCAATCGCTTCCGCGCTTCCCTGTAACCGTTCTTCCGACTCGAAGATCGCCCAGGCGAAGGCCGCGGGGTCAGTGCCATCAATGAGCAGCGGGTCGAATCCGTTGAGGCGCAGGTGGGCGGCAAACCAGTCTGGGCCGCCCTGTTGAAACATACTGGAGCGCTGTTCGATGCGGCGTCCATTGGCGATCATGATGGGCGTCACCAGCCCACAATCCTCCGCGCGCCACCAACGCGGCGCCCAGTCGCTGCCGCGCTGCTCCTCAAACGCCCCATCACTGAGAAAGGCCACGAGTTGCTCGCCGGGAAGGGGCATATGCACATATTGCAACTCGGCGAACCCGAGATAGCCCCCCTCAAGAATTCCGCCGGCGGTATTCACATTGACATGGCTGCCCAGCGGTGACGCTGGCCCCCCTTGGGCATTCAGCGCATAGGAGTAAAAATCCTGTACGAAGCGAGACAGCCCCGCGTCGCTCCAGTCGTAGCGATCAGCATGTGCCTTCTCCATATTTCCGACCAGCAGATTGCAGGCATCGATGGCGGCAACGCAATGCCCTTGGCCCATAACCCAACTGCGGGTGATTCCGCATAATGCGTTGGCCGCCAGGTAGCCAATGTAGCCTGGAACCATATTCAGAGCACCGCCCGTATGCCCCTGAGGGTCGGCTTTAAAGTCTTTGGCGGCAAGGGGGCGACCGTCGGTATACACATGCTTGGCGTATGTCATATGTACCACAAGCCACATAGCCGCAAGGGTCAGATGATCTGCGGCTCTGAGCAGACGAAAAACGTCGACAATACTCGCAACCTTGCCGCGGTTTTTCAGGTCACAGGCCATCCGAAACACGTTGACCTGAGTGTCGGCGCGGTGTTGGATGACCCCAGAACCGGAGGCCCAGGCAGCAAACTCGCTGTCGTGCTCGCGATAGCGACGAGCCAGGTGCTCGTCGCGGTGTTGCTGGTATATATGCTGACTCATAGGGATTCGCAGGGGTGTCAGACCCTCAAACTGGAACTTGAATATTCAGTAATAGACCAACCACACTCAAGGATACAGTGGCATCTAGTGCCGGCGATTGAGAAGCAGATCCGCATTCGTCTATCTGCTGCAACCAATGAGTAACCAGCCGCGTTGATACTCATGCACCGGAGAGGGGTTAGCGAGGGGTTAGCGGACGATAGGCATCAGGCACCAATTCAAGACCCTTTACTATGTCCAATACTGTTTAGTGTTTGACAATGTATGCGAGGGCACCCAGAATACGGTTCTCATGAATTTTTCCGCTCAGGCACCCAGGCATGGCTATCCCCAAACCCGTACCGCTGTACCCAACTTACACCGAGCTTAAAGGCTTCAAGCCGGTGAACCCGGATCAGACCTTTTTCAATGACTACCCTGAGCTGAAGACATTTCTAGAATCCGGCGAATCCTGGTGGATGCCGCACTGGCTTTGGGGGCAGGAATTTTTGAGCTATATCGGGCGCAACAAATCCGAACATACTTTCACGCGATTTCGCAACGAGACCGAGCGCTTCCTGCTGTGGCTATTTCAAGTAAAAGCAACTCCAATGGATCGTTTGCGCAAGGCGGACATCCTGGAGTATGCGGATTTTTGCTGGCAACCGCCGGTCGACTGGATTTGCCTGGCAAACCACGAAAAATTTCAGCTGAGCAATGGCCACTTTGTCCAGAACCTGGCGTGGGCACCATATAGGCTCAAATTACCGAAAAACAGCCAACCATCAGAATCCGAGCCAGACAAGAAAAAATACCGGCCGTCACAGCAGACACTCGCGGGCGTATTTACCGGCATTATCGCGTTTTACAAGTACCTAATGAACGAGGAATACCTGTACGGCAATCCCGCGCAGATCGCCAAAACCGACTGCCGATACTTTATCAAGGACGCGCAGGTCAAGGAAATTCGCCGCCTGACCGAGGTCCAGTGGCAATATGTGTTCGATGTGGCACTCAGTATGGCCGATGAGGATCCGATTTATGAGCGCAGCCTGTTTGTTATTTGTGCACTGAAAACACTGTTTTTGCGGATTTCTGAACTGTCTGAGCGCAATAACTGGACACCGGTAATGAGCCATTTCTGGCAGGATTCCGACGGTAACTGGTGGCTCAAAGTATTCGGAAAAGGGCGCAAACTACGGGATATCACCGTGCCTCCCAGTTTTATTCCGTATCTCAAGCGCTACCGCCATTACCGAGGTCTTAGCCCCCTGCCCTCCGTGGCTGAAAACTATCCTATCGTAGAAAAAATACGCGGCCAGGGCGGTATGACAGCACGACAGCTGGCTCGAATCGTACAGCAGGTATTCGACCGCGCTTACGACGAAATGCGACAGGCAGAGGGCGAAGACAATGCGAGGAAACTGCGCGAAGCCTCAACCCACTGGCTACGCCACACCGGCGCCAGCATGGAAGTGGAACGCGGGCGCGCGCTCAAGGATCTGTCCGAAGACCTTGGGCACTCCAGCATGGCAACCACGGATACCGTTTATGTTCAGACAGAAAATCGCGTGCGGGCACAAAGTGGCAAGGACCGAGATGTCAAGTAACAACGGTTTTCACGCTAGATAGAAAAGTACTGGCGTGAAAATCTAAACCTGCCGCTCAACTTTACGCCTAATGAATATGTATATAGGTGTGAACTAAAAAACTGTCGTTAAATTCCTGTTTGTGGCGTCAGAAACACTGGGGAAACAGTGCGCTCTCCAGTAGGATTCGCCCTCTTTTCTTGAGGGGGATTTTATGACTACAGGAGAACAGATTTTTCACGCCATTGAACGTCTTTCCGTTGCCCTATCTAGCTGGGAAGAATTCAAAACATCATTGAAAGATGCCTTTCTGAATGAGGGCACTGAGTACACCCTTGCGGAACAACTCGTCGGAATTATCGATGAACACCTGAAGGCCAACCGCGCTGGTAATTACCATTTGAGCCTGGTGAAATTAATTACAAAACAGCCTGACTCTGAGCGAATTGTTCTTCAGGATGTGACTGTGACCAAGACATTTCGCCAGTACATGTCATTTTATGTTGATGCCTCCATTCCGGAGCCTGCCTATGCCGTTCACCATTGAAGTAAGTGCTGCCGTTCGGTGGTGCTAGATGAGTGGCTGCTTCCTCCTGCATGCCTTTGACATTTTTAGTTAGAAGTTGAGCGCGGGCGCGCGCTCAAGGATCTCTCGGAAGACCTTAGGCACTCCAGCATGGCAACCACGGATACCGTTTATGTTCAGACAGAAAATCGCGTTCGGGCACAGAGTGAGAAGATCGAGGGGCGAAGTGATGTCAAGTTAGGGAAGACCATACTTTTCTGCCAGCCGGTCAGTATCCGATGAAGGCCTGGAAACATTCATTGGACATTTCCTTCTGAACCACTGCTCTGAGCCACCGATCTCATCGTCGGGCGCTAATTTCACGACATCCCAACAGCGGTCCCCCTGTTGTACGAACTTACCCGTGGCCGTCATATACGCTGCATCGTTGGCGTGGAATTTCTGAATCTTATTGCGTTCGTGAACCAGTTTTTTCCGCAATTCCGGGTCGAATACAGTAGATCGGCTTTTGGCTCCGGAATCAGCCGGTTGATCCGTTGGCTTGAGGGGCCTCGCTGAATGAATCTCAGGTTTTAGCTCGGTGGTGGACTGACTTACCACCGTCTCAGTAGATAGCAGATTAGCTTTTAAACCTTTCTGCACTTCTATATCGGGCGTTGAGGTAGCAGGAGTTTGCTCCGCTTCGACGGTTTTGAAATTCTCTGCGTTGTGGCTTTTATTTGGCACGGAAAGAGCGTTGATCTTTGGCTTTTTTCTGGCTTTGGTATTTGCGCTGCGCATTAACCTAATTTCAAGTGGCGAACGATTGTTCGCTGGAGCGTTGGGAATGCGTGGATTCTGTGATATCGGAATGACGATCAATATAGCATGTACGCTAAGCGCAACAGCCAAAGCAATCGCCAGACGTACAGTATCGGGCGTCCTGCTGCCGGTATTAAAAGGGGTTACTGCGCTGACGTCCATCGGCACCATAGGCCTTTCAGCAGTTTACAGGTTTGACCGACCATAGACTTGAAAGTTCTGTTCTTTGGCAGCTATACCCCTCGTCTAATCGACACAGTTTCACTCACCGGAATTGCGACAGGAAATCAGGAATTGCCGATTCCAGCCAGTAGTGCGGTTTCCACAGAGCACCGCTGATGAACCCCACATGCCCTCCCCTTTGGCTGATGGCAAGCGTCACCTGGTCACTCACATCTGACGGGCCGGGCACTGCGGATGGACAGACGAACGGGTCGTCTATGGCGTGGATCAATAATGTGGGCTTGGCTACCTTGCGCAGCAGCGGCCGGCTGGAGGCTCGGGTGTAGTAGTCGTCAACGCCCGAGAATCCGTGCAGTGGCGCGGTGAAATGATCGTCGAAGTGGCGGAAGTTACTGAAGACATGCGGCGCGTTCAGCGGCGGCATCTGTCGGGCCATTTCTGGATCAAGCGCCTTGCGGGAGAGGCTTTCTCGCAGGCTGTCGAGCAGGTGCTTCTGGTAAACACGCGAGAAGCCGCTGTTCATTCGACGGCTGGAGAGATGCAGATCCAACGGTGCGGATACGGAGACTGCGGCGGTCAATGGACTGCCCTCTCCGTCTTCACCCAGCCACTTAAGCAATACATTGCCGCCAAGAGAGTAGCCGACGGCCATCAGCGGTGTCGATGGATAGCGGTTGCGCAATTGCATGGCGACCCAGCGAGGGTCTTCGCTGTCTCCACTGTGATAGGCGCGCGGCAACAGGTTGGGAATACCGCCGCAGCCGCGGAAATGCATTACAGCAACCTGGAAACTCAGCGCCAGCAACGAATGCATCAGTCCCTGCGCATAGGGCGATTCCACCGAGCCCTCGAGCCCGTGCAAAATCAGCACCAGTGGCCGTGCGGGGTCATCTACCAGCTGTGCCGGTGTGTGTAGCGCCAGGCGGTCGCCATCCGGTGTATCCAGCCATTGGCACTGGGTGCGAATCCACGGCTCGGGCCGGTGAAACCGGGAAAAAATGGTCTGCAGGTGGCAGTTGCCGAGGCCAATGGCCGGTGTGAACGGAGAAATCATGACTGCCGCCGGGCGAGAAAAGCTTGGGAGAATTCAGGCTGCAAGCCTAGCGCCGCAGGGCATTGGGATCAATCGTTTATGGTGTTTATGAGGCTTCGGGTGCGGTTACCTTTTCGTAAAACCGGTATTCCCCATCCCGTTGAATCTGATACACCACATAAGGTTCGAACTCGCCGCCGCGGTACATACCAGGGCTGCCTTTCGGCATGCCCGGCACCGACAAGCCGATACTGTCTTTCGGCGGGTTGGCGAGAAACTTGCGGATCAGACGTGCGGGCACGTGGCCTTCAAATACGTACTGATTACGCCAAACACCGGTGTGGCAACCCTGCATGCTGGCTGGAATACCCCAGCGCTGTTTGACGGCTGCTGTGTCCAGCCCGTTATCACTGCCTACGGAAAAATTGTTCTGCTGTAGGTGAGTCATCCATTCCTTGCAGCACAAACAGAATGGTGACTTGTAGACGATAATGTCTTCCGGCCGCCCTGCTCCATCTTCCTTTGTGGCGGCATAGTGGCCAGTATTACTACACGCACCGGCCAATGCGGCAAGGAACAGCAGACCGGCGAGAAAAATAATCCGCGCGGAATATCCGATGCAGTCAGCGGACGTGGGCATAGCAGATGGCATAGTGTTGTTTATCGTCAGTCCAGTATTTTTCGGGGGAAAACCCGGTATCGCGCAATAGTGTCTGAAGCCCGGGCAAAGTGTATTTGTGGCTGTTCTCCGTATGAATGGTTTCACCTTCTGTGAAAGAGAAGTGCCGGCCCGACACCGAAACGTGCTGCTCCACCAGGCTTACCAGATGCATTTCCACCCGCTGGCGCAGGCTGTGATAAAACGCCCGGTGAGCGAATGCATCCGTGTTGAAGTCACCGTTCAGCTCGCTGTTAATACGGGTTAACAGGTTTTTATTGAAAGCCTCGGTGATGTGATTGCTGTCGTGATAGGCGCGCTCCAATATCACGGAGTCTTTCACCAGATCCGCGCCCAAAAGCAGGCCGTCGCCGGAGTCGAGGTTCTCAGCAAAGCGTTCGAGCAAGTCTCGAGCCTGCTCGGGCGCAAAATTGCCGATGGTGGAACCAGGGAAAAAGATGACTTTACGCGCATTGGATACTGGCAGGCGGCTCCACGCGTCACCACTGGTAAAGTCACCAATGACTGGGACAATCTCCAGATCCGGAAGCCGGTGTCGTATACGATGCTGAGCGGCCAGAAGAATCTCAGGAGAGATATCCAAGGGAAAATAAGCTCTGGGATTATCCATTGCCTCAAGTAAGGGCTCGGCTTTTTCGCAGTTGCCGGCACCAGGCTCAATCAGGATAACGCTATCACCCAGTGTAACTGCCATGTCTTGCAGGCTGCGCGCGAAAATTTTTGCTTCAGTACGGGTAAGGTAATAGTCATCAAGTTCGCAGATGGCTTCAAATAGTTTTGATCCGGTTTCATCGTAAAGATATTTGCACGGCAAAGTTTTCTGTGAGGCTGACAGGCCCGCCAGAACATCCCGCTCGAACTGCCCGCGAAAGTCTTCGCCACTCAGCGGAACTACCCTATTAGCGTTGATAATAGCCATGTTCACTGGACATCTCCCGCCAGACGGATGCCGGTAAACTGCCAGGCCTGGTGCGGATAAAAGAAGTTTCGATAACTGATACGGATATGGCTGCGCGGTGTGACGCAGGAGCCACCTCGCAGTACCATCTGATTGCACATGAATTTGCCGTTGTACTCACCCACCGCCTCGCTACTGGCGCGATACCCGGGATATGGCGCATAAGCGCTTGCAGTCCATTGCCATAGATTGCCAAGCAGTTGCACATCGCGTTCATCCGTTGGGTATTCTGCAACCGGTTGGAAGCGCCTGTTTTCCAACAGATTGGCGGCTTGCACTGCGTCTTTTTTGCTGTGCAACCAAGCGGCAATTTCCCACTCGAATTCCGTGGGCAGGCGCCGCCCAGCCCAACTGGCATAGGCATCTGCCTCATAGAAACTGACATGGCACACAGGTGCATTCAGGTCCAGCGGCTGCAAGCCCGCAAGGGTGAATTGAAACCACTCGCCGTCGATTTCCCGCCAGTAGAGCGGCGCCTGCTGAACTCCAGGCTTCGTTGTTTGCTGGATATGACTCCAACCGTCTGAAAGCCACAACCGTGGTTCGCGGTAACCGCCATCCTGCAGGAACTCCAAATACTCACCGTTGGTGATCAGTCGCGATGCTATGCGAAATGCCGGCTGGAACCGCTGGTGTGCCGGCCCCTCGTTGTCAAAACTGAAACTGTCAAAGCCGAAACCCTCTCCATCGCTACCGAGGGTGTAGTGATCCTCGGGTACATGTAACCACTCTAGTGGTGTGCCGCCATCGACTTCATCCGCGAATTGATCCAGATCTTCGCGATAAGCGGGGTATACAGGGTTTTGGGAAAACGCGTGTTTAATATCCGTCAGCAACAGTTCCTGATGCTGCTGCTCGTGATGGATACCTAAAGTGAGCAATTCGGCCTGGGCCGCAGTCACATCTTCCTCTATCAGCCACTGTTCGATATGCCGATCTATATGGGCGCGGTAGGAAAATACCTGTTCGATGGATGGACGCGACAACAGACCACGTTGCGGACGGGAAAAGGGTTGGCCGAGGGAGTTGTAGTAGGAATTGAAAATGTGATGAAAACTTTGATCAAACACCCGATACCCAGGCAGTGCATCACGCAGAAGGAAGGTTTCAAAAAACCAGCTGGTGTGGGCCAGGTGCCATTTGCTCGGGCTGGTATCGGCCATGGACTGCAGTTGCATATCTTCCGCGGAGAGCGGATCGGTGAGACTTTCGGTCTCGCGGCGGACCCAGTGGAATTGATCAATCAGCGCAGCGCGCTCATCCAGTGAGAGATCCCGGTTTGCGTCGTCGAATACCTGCTCGCTCACGACATTGGTGTATACCCCTGAACCTGTGTCAGAAATCAGACTCATCCTCTGGCCCGGTTAACTGCGAAAACTGCCTTTGATCATACAACCATTGTGGCGGATTCCCATCTGAACAGAGGAATTGACGACGTAAACAACGCCAGGAATTTTCCTGTTATGCGAACAACGTAAATTTGAGGCAAAAAAAGGGCCGGCATTGTGCCGGCCCTCTTATTTCTGGCGCGATGCCAGAATCAGAAGCGAACAGTGAAGTCTGCGCCGTACATGCGGGGCATGAAGCGCCAAGCCGGGCTGGCGCCGATGGCCGCACCGGTACCGCCGTAGCCACCGGCAATTTCCTCGTCGGTGACGTTCTGCACCCACAGTGCCGCGGAGTAACGGTCGGACGCACTGTTCCAGCCAGCGCGCAGGTTCATCAGCTGGTAATCCGGGATCACACGGGCCGGATCGCTGATGGAGCCCACGCGCTCGTCAGTCCAGTTGTAGTCGCCGCGCACAGAGACGTCGCCACCAGCGGCGAGTTCCCAGGTGTACTCAGCCATGAGATTGAACTTGTTCTCTGGGGTACCGACGCGGGGCTGTCCGACGCGGGAATGTTCTTCCTCGGTTTCACCAATGGCTTCAATGATTTGATAGCGAGTGTACTCGGTGTCGAGGTAGGAGTAGTTACCAGCGATAAACAGGTTATCTGTTGCCGCCCATTGGACTTCCAGTTCAGCACCGCGCCCTTCCGCATCAGCATTGCGCAGGTTGTAGCTGGGAATTGGGCTACCTACCAGATCCAGCTCCTGCAGGTTTTTGTATTCATAAGCGAATACGGACGCATTCAAACGTACGGCGTTGTCGAACAGGCTGCTCTTCAAGCCGAGTTCCAGGTTGACTACATCCTCCTGATCAAATGAGGAATCGATGTTGTCACCGAAGTTCAAGCTGTTGAAACCACCGGCCTTGAAACCATCCGCCAGCGACACGAAGGTCATCACATCGTCGGTCCAGCGATAATCCAACACGATTCGGCCGGAAATATCGCTCCAGCTATCGCTCAACTTGGAATCCAGCATTGGCTGACCGTTGTTGTAGAAGGCCATACCGAAAGGCTGGTTAAGTGCTACTTGCGGCAGTGGCAACTGGTCGGTTTGAACTGGCACCACGACACCGGGGGCAACTTCAAAAGGAATCGTGACAACCAGAGGATCGCCATTTTCATCAACCAGATGTGTATTCCCACCAATGGTGATCGGCAGTGTGTTCTGGTAGGCAGTTTCGATGGTGAAATCTTTCTCGTCCTGGGTGTAACGGGCACCGACGGTCAGGTCCAGCTTGTCGGTAAGGCTCCAAGTCATATCGCCGTAAACAGCGGTGGAGCGGTAATCACCAGTATTCAGAACGTTCTCGTTCCAAGGCGTATCCGCGGCAACCCAAGGTGCAATTCCGCCCATCAGCTGCATTACGATATCGTCTTTACTCAGATTGGCCGCGGTCAGTCCCAGCGGTGCCAGGCCTTCACCCATGGCAGCGTCCAGCATGCCTGAGCCCATCATCAGGTCATATAGAAAGCTGGATACCGCATAACCTTCCTGACCGGCAGCGATCATGAGTTGACGCTGTTTTACTGCCTCGTCCTCCAGTTCAGTGGTGCTCATGCCGGAGTTCGCATACGCCGCCTTGATGCCTTCATATACAGCGAAAGACTCGAGGGAGCCGGCGGTGAAATAGGCTTCGGTCAGGTGCTCCAGTTTCTCACGTGAATACGAAGCACCAACTGTCCACTTGAGTGTGTCCGTGGCGCCGTTCAAACGAAATTCCTGGGAGAACTGGGTCTGCTCGTCGAAGTTGGCGGAGCCGAACATGTAATCCGGATTTGCGGTACCGTCTTCGTCCTGCTGCAAATGCGCGTCAAAGCCGCGATAGGCAGTAATAGAGGTAAAAGTTACGTTCTCGAAATCGTGCGTAATGGAAAGAGAGCTGCCCCAGGAGTCTCGATCTTCGATGGTCGGTGTGTCGAGTGCGTAGTCGCCGAACACATCGGTACCACCGGCTTCCGCCTGCAGCGTCGGAACGATGGAGGTCCGCAGTGCACTGCCCTGGTCCATGACGCCGTAATCCGCGCGCCACAGGACTTCGGTATTGGCGCTCGGCTCCCACAACAGGGAGGCACGATAGGTCTGAGTGTCGATATTGCCGGTATCGAAACCGCCGGCCAGATTGTCGGCGAAGGAATCACGACGGTTGGTGGATGCGGTGAAGCGAGCGTACAGATTGTCACTCAGTTGACGGTTCAACAGCAGGTCGGAAGATTGGCGGCCGTAATTGCCAGCGGTCAGATTCAGCTCGGTGGTGTCATCAGCCTGTGGCTTCTGGGAAATGATATGGATGGCGCCGCCGGTGGCGTTACGGCCGAACAGGGTGCCCTGCGGGCCTTTGAGTACCTCGACACGCTCGATATCTGCCAGCGGGATTTCAGCGCCGGCGCCGCGGCCGGTATACACACCGTCTACATACACGGCCACCGCAGGGTCAGAACCTACGGTGAAGTCGCCAGTTTGAATACCGCGAATACTGTAGGTGGGCTGCAGCGGGGTGTCGTTATTCATTTCTACGCCCGGGGTGAACTTGCCCAGGTCGGTCACGGTTTTTACGCCCATCGCTTTCATGTTGTCGCCGGTGAAAGCGGAAATGGCAATGGGAACATCCTGCAGGTTTTCCGCGCGCTTCTGCGCGGTTACCACTACTTCTTCAATCTCAGCAGCGGATGCAGCGCCACTTAGCGCTGTAGTTACAGCGATGGCGGCAGAAAGGGTGGACAGGGTGAAGAACCGGTTTTTACCGGACTGATCGGCGTCGTACATCATCGCGTCCTCGCGTTCTAGTTATATGAAAAGCGTGATGGAAAATTGTTGTTATGGATAGTTATGTTCGGCCATCTTACGGGTAGCCGTGTCCCAAGAAAAGCTTGTTGTGACTTTTTTGTGGTGACCAGTCAGTTCTACATGATTACTGCAAGGCTTTTAACGCCAAATTGGCGCTAAAATTAACCAAAGCATTGTATTCTGACCAGAACAGGTCCGCCGGTAACCAGTTTACGCAGCATGGCGCTGCTACACTCGGTGACACTTTTCGGCGTTGTACCAGGGAGCGGATGGCAAAAGCATGCCGGAACACAAATAGATGGAAGACCGATTAAGTCCCAAAATAACGATTCTGGATTTTTCCCGAGAGAAGCACCGATGTTGAATATTTCCCCCTGGCCGGCCCGCCTGATTAAGGGCCTGACTGCCCTGGCTGTCCTTTTATTGCTAGTTGCTGCGGCCACCTGGATCTGGCTGCGCCAGAGCCTGCCGCTCCTCGATGGAGAGCTGCACACCGGTCAGCTGGATAACCCGGTAAGCATCGCTCGCGACGAGCAGGGTATCGCCTTCATTACGGCAGAAAATCGCAACGACAGCGCATTTGCACTGGGCTTCCTGCATGCTCAGGAGCGTTTCTTCCAGATGGATCTGCTACGCCGCAACTCCGCCGGTGAGTTATCGGAGCTAGTGGGTGAAGCGGCACTTTCTCACGACCAGGAAATCCGGATTCACCAGTTCCGCGCCCGCGCCGAGCGCAACATCGCCGCCATGCCGGTAGAGCAACGGCAGGTGCTTGAGCACTACGCTTCCGGTGTGAACTACGGCCTGGAACAGCTTGGTGCCACGCCCTGGGAATACGCCCTGCTCCGCACAGAGCCCCGCCCCTGGATTCCCGCCGACAGTCTGCTGGCCATTTTCAGTATGTACCTGACCTTGCAGAGCAATACCGGCGATTTCGAGTTGCGCGACAACGCACTGGCAGATCTGCTGCCCGCTGACCTTTACGAATTCTTTGTACCCAAGGGCGGCATCTGGGATGCGCCTCTGATTGGTGACGCCCGCGGACCTCTGGCGCTACCGGAAACTCATATCGCCGCACTGGTTCAGGATAACGAGCCGATGGCGCAGCAGAAGATGGAAAGCGAAGACATGATCTTCGGCAGCAACAACTGGGTAGTCGGCGGCGCACTCACAGAACACGGCGCGGCGATCGTGGCCGACGATATGCACCTCGCTATCACGGTACCGAATATCTGGTTCCGCGCGGGCTGGAATGTGCCCGGCACTGACTTCGTGATGCGTGGCGCCACCCTGCCCGGCGGACCCATCGTTGTTGCCGGCAGCAACGGCAGGGTTGCCTGGGGTTTTACCAATACCACTGCGGACTGGGGTGATCTGATTCCGCTGGATGTATCCGCCGACGGCAAACAGTACCGCACCCCCGATGGCTGGCAGGATTTCGAAATAGCAGCGGAACAGATCGCGATCAAAGGTAAACCGCCGGTCCGGCTTGAAGTGCGCAAGACTATCTGGGGTCCTGTGGTTGCCGAAAACCACAAGGGTGTTCCCCTCGCCTATCGCTGGGTTGCCCACGATCCTCGCGGCGCCAATATGAATATCCTGAAACTGGAAACCACCGCAAGCACGCGTGATGCCATGAACCTGGCACCGGAGCTGGGTCTCCCGCACCAGAATTTTGTGATTGGTGATGTGGACGGCAATATCGGTTGGACCGTGGCCGGGCCAATTCCCCGCCGGGTGGGCCTCGACGGCAGTCGTTCAATAAGCTGGGCCGATGGCACCGCATACTGGGACGGGTACCTTTCGCTGGAAGAGCAGCCGCATGTCTACAATCCACCCTCCCATCGGATCTGGACAGCAAACTCCCGCACTATGGACGGTCAATACCTCAAAGTGATGGGAGACGGGGGCTATGCCCTCGGCGCACGCCAGCAACAGATCCGTGATGACCTGTTTGCCCGCGAGCGTTTTACCGAGCAGGATCTGCTGAATATCCAGCTTGACGACCGCGCGGTATTTCTTGAGCGCTGGCAGGAGCAACTGAGCGCCCTGCTCTCCACGGTCGACGGTTACGATCAGGTGCGCCACCAGGTGATCAACTGGGGCGGCCGTGCCAGTGCCGACTCTGTGGGTTATCGCATCGTGCGCAATTTCCGCATGCGCTTTATCGACCTGGCTACCGCGCCAGTGCTGACGTATATGCAGCGCCATAGCCCGGATTTCGAGTTCGGGCGGGTCAACCGTCAAGTGGAATACCCGGCATGGGAAATGCTGGCCCACGAACCGACGCACCTGTTAAATCCAGAGTTCAGATCCTGGAAGGCATTAAAACTGGCAGCATTGGACAAGGTGTTGGAGGAAATGTCCGAAGGCGGCTTGCCTTTTGAGAAACAGACATGGGGGGCGCAGAACGCTGCCAAGATCCAGCACCCGCTTGGACGCGCAGTGGCTGCAGTGAATTGGTTTACTGCCATGCCAGAGGACCATCTACCGGGCGATTCCCACATGCCGCGCTTCCAGTCATCCACCAACGGTGCGTCCGAGCGCATGGTGGTAGCGCCCGGTCACGAGGAGCGTGGAATCTTCCACATGGCCACCGGCCAGAGCGCGCATCCGTTGTCGCCGTTTTTCGGCAATGGCCATCGGGACTGGGTTGAAGGTAATCCCTCAAGCTTCTCTGAACAGTCCCAAGCCTATGTGTTAACACTGAAATAAATTTCGGTCACCACTTCGCGAGCGACAAGGCACCAGATTCAGTTCAGGCCGTTTCGTCGAGAATTGCGAAAGACAGGAACGAAGTAAACAGCCCCAGCCCGAGAACAAAAGGCAACAGCGGGAAGCAGATCATCAGCAGTGAAGAGCCAATCCATAGGTTCTTCACCCAGTTACGTTTAACCCGGTATTTGCGGGAATAGCGACGCAGATGGCTGTCTTCTTCGTTGGGCAGTGCAATTTCACTCTCCCGGGGCATAAAGCCACGCACCAGAAGCGTGCAATAAAATCGAAGCAGTATCCACAACATAAAACCACCACTGGCAAACAACTCCTACAGTATAGAGTGGGGTTTGCCAGTGGACGGGTTGTTGTCAGCAAGCGGCGCGTCTCGCACCTGACCGGTCGGTATGCTCGGTTAAAGGGGGCGTTACTGGTACCAGCCCAGGCTCTCACGCAAGGTCACTACCCCACCAATGATGGTCAGCGCCGGTGCTTCAACTTTGTGGGTTTCCGCCAGTTCCGGCAAGGTGCCAATGGTGCCGACGATCACCCGCTGATCGCGGGTAGTCCCCTTTTCCACCAGCGCCGCCGGCGTATCCGCATCCATGCCGTGAGCAATCAGTTTTTCGGAAATGGTGGGAAGGCCTGTCAGGCCCATATAGAAGACCAGAGTCTGGTTTTTGGTGATGAGTTCTTCCCACGGCAGCACCAGATCCCCCTCTTTCAGGTGGCCGGTAATAAAACGTACGGACTGCGCATGGTCCCGGTGGGTCAGCGGAATACCGGAATACGCCGAGCAGCCGATGGCGGCTGTAATACCTGGCACCACCTGGAATGGCACACCGGCTTCCGCCAGCTTGTCGATCTCCTCGCCGCCGCGGCCGAATACAAATGGATCGCCGCCCTTCAGACGCAGCACCTTTTTACCCTCTTTCGCGAGATCCACCAGCAATTGGTTGATATCGTCCTGGGGCACCGAGTGGAACTGCTTCATTTTGCCAACGTAGATGCGCTCAGCGTCGCGACGTACCAGCTCCAGCACTTCCGTGGAAACCAGCCTGTCGTAGAGCACCACGTCTGCCTGTTGCATCAGGCGCAGGGCGCGGAAGGTCAGAAGGTCCGGATCGCCGGGGCCGCCGCCGACCAGATACACCTCGCCGCTCGGCGCAGGTTTGTCCTGCCAGCGCTGCAGTTCATCCAGCACCGCCTGTTCCGCTTCGGCTTTGTGGCCGCGCTCTATCTGCCCGATCACCGGGCCGTTGAATACCCAGTGCCAGAAGTCCTTACGCTGAGCCTCCGGCAATGCGGCTTTAACGCTGTCGCGCAGCCGGCCGGACAGCTCGGCGATCAGGCCGAGACCGGGTGAAAGCAGGGTTTCAATCTGGGCCCGCAGCATGCGGGTAAGCACCGGTGCAGAACCGCCGCTGGAGATGCCGATGGCCAGCGGGCCGCGCTCGACAATGGAGGGGAAGGTAAATGTACAGAGTTCCGGGGAGTCCACCACATTCACCGGCAGACGCCGGGCGCGGGCATCGGCGGAGACCTGTGCGTTGACGTCGCTGTCGGCAGTGGCGGCGACCACCATCTCTGCCTGATCCAGCAGGTCACTGCGGTAACGGCCGACGATGTACTCACCGCCGCTGGCAAGGACCAGCTGGCGCAGCTCAGCGGTAATGTCCGGAGCCACCACCAGCAGGCGGGCCTCCGCTTTATTCAGTAACCGCGCTTTGCGCGTGGCGATGGAACCGCCCCCGATAATCAGGCAGGGGCGGTTTTTCAAATCAAAAGCGAGAGGCAGGTAACGCAAGGTCTTATTCCATACTGCTTAGCCGATCTTGGTTGCACCCCGCATGTAGGGGCGCAGTACTTCCGGCACCTCGATACTACCATCGGCCTGTTGGTAGTTTTCCAGCACCGCGATCAGCGTACGGCCCACGGCAAGCCCGGATCCATTCAGGGTGTGCAGCAGTTCCGGCTTGCCCGTTTCCGGGTTGCGCCAGCGGGCCTTCATACGCCGGGCCTGGAAGTCGCCCATCAGTGAGCAGGAGGAGATTTCCCGGTACTTGTCCTGGGACGGAATCCACACTTCCAGGTCATAGGTTTTGGTTGCACCGAAACCCATATCGCCGCCACACAGCACCACGGTGCGGTATGGCAGGTTCAGTTTTTGCAGAACATTTTCCGCATGACTGGTGAGCTGTTCGAGCGCGTCCATGGAATGGTCCGGGTGGGCAAACCACACCAGCTCAACTTTTTCGAACTGGTGCTGCCGGATCATGCCGCGGGTATCGCGCCCGTGCGAGCCGGCCTCGGAGCGAAAACAGTTGGTGTGGCTGACAAACTTCTGTGGCAGTGAAGCTGCGTCGACAATCTCGTCGCGGTACAGGTTTGTCAGGGGCACCTCTGCCGTGGGGATGAGGTAGAAACCACGCTCGTCCTCCAGTTTGAACAGATCCTCGGCGAACTTGGGTAGCTGCGAGGTACCGTACAGGGAATCGCTATTTACAATGACCGGCACATTGGCTTCTTGGTAGCCGTGCTCTTCTATATGTAGATCTAGCATGAACTGTGCCAAGGCGCGGTGCAGTTTTGCCACCTGGCCGGTCATCACCGCAAAGCGCGAGCCGGTAATCTTGCTCGCCACTTCGAAATCCAGGCCTTTGAGCCGCGCACCCAGGTCGACGTGATCACGCACCTCGAAATCAAAACTGCGCGGTGTGCCCCACTGGCGCACTTCCACGTTGTCACTCTCGTCCTTGCCTTCCGGCACGGATTCGTGCGGCAGGTTGGGAATCGCGAGCAGCATATCGTCGAGCTGCTCCTGCAGTTCGGTCAGTGCCTGCTTGGCTTCGGTCAACTGACCGCCCAGGGATTCGACTTCTTTCAGCAGCGGCGCAATATCCTCACCACTGGCCTTGGCACGGCCGATGTTCTTGGATTTGCTGTTGCGCTCGTTCTGAAGCGCTTCGGTGCGCACTTGCAGCTCCTTGCGCTGCTCTTCGAGCTGTTCCAGTTTTGCCTTGTCCAGCTGCACACCGCGCTTGGCCAGCGCCGCTGCAACGTCGTCGAGTTGGGTACGAATCAGTTTGGGATCGAGCATGGTGGTTTGATTACCGCGTTACAGATATTTCATTCCCAGCGAGATGGTGGCCGCGGTGGCCGCCAGGCACGCCAGGAGGCTGACCGCTATATAGGCCAGCGCCGTTAAAGGCTGGCCATTGTGCCACAACAGCACGGTTTCCAGCGAGAAGGTAGAAAAAGTGGTGAGTGCGCCGAACAGGCCGGTCATGATCAGCAGGCGCCACTCGTGCCCGAGCATGCCGCGTTCCACGATCGCCACGTAGGCGACGCCGATCAGCAGGGAGCCGACCAGGTTGACGATAAACGTCCCGAGGGGAAGCCGGTTTTCAAATACCGGAAAACTCCAGATGGCGACCAGATGCCGAAGTATTGCTCCGATGGCACCGCCCAGCGCAATTGCGATCCACTGCATGGAACTCCCCTTTAATTATTCCCCTGGCCGATACGTTTCTGGGGGCCAGTGGGCGACGATTTTAGCGTTTTTTTATTCCCTTGCGCCGTGTATATCGCTACGTCTTATCCGTATCCGGTGCGCGCACGGGCGAATAGCGCTGCAAGGGACTCGCCTGGTTCAAGGCGCGCAGGCGCTGCAGCTTCTCCTCGATCTTCAATTCCAGGCCGCGGTTAACCGGATGGTAGTAGCGGCGCCCGGAAATGGCCTCCGGGAAATAGTTTTCCCCTGCGGCAAACCCATCCGGCTCATCGTGGGCGTAGCGGTACTCGGCACCGTGGGCCATTTCTTTGGCGAGCTTGGTGGGCGCATTGCGCAGATGAATCGGGACGTCATAGCTAGGCTCTCGGCGAATATCCGCCAATACCCGTTTGTAGGCGCTGTAGACGGCATTGCTTTTCGCTGCGACGGCGAGATACACCACGGCCTGGGCTATGGCCAACTCGCCTTCCGGGCTGCCGAGGCGTTCCTGCACATCCCAGGCGTTGAGCGCTAGTTCCAGCCCGCGGGGATCGGCGTTGCCGATATCCTCACTCGCCATGCGCACCACCCGACGGGCCACATACAGCGGATCGCAGCCGCCGTCGATCATGCGCGCAAACCAGTAGAGCGCAGCGTCCGGATCCGAGCCGCGCACGGATTTGTGCAGTGCGGAAATCTGGTCGTAAAAGTAATCCCCACCCTTGTCGAAGCGTCGTACATCCGCGCTCAGCACTTCCGCCAGAACATCGTCGTCGACAACCTGGCGCCCCCCCTCTTCCCGCGACAGGTCGCAGGCGATTTCGAGAAGATTCAGCGCGCTGCGAGCGTCGCCATCAGCGCTCAAGGTAATGCGCTCCAACACTTCCGGGGTCATTTGGATGTTGCGCGTACGCAACTCCTCATCTTCCGACAGGGCCCGCTGCAACAGGCCGACCAGTTCTTCCTGGCTCAAACTGCGCAGCAGATATACCCGGCATCGGGAGAGCAGCGCATTGTTCAGTTCAAACGACGGGTTTTCCGTGGTGGCGCCGACAAAGGTTACCGTGCCCTCCTCCACGTACGGTAAAAATGCATCCTGCTGGGCCTTGTTGAAGCGATGCACTTCGTCCACGAACAGGATGGTGCCGCGCCCGAACTGGGCCGCGTGTTGCTCAGCCTCGGCAACCGCCTGGCGGATTTCCTTTACTCCGGCGAGAACCGCCGACAAGGTGGCAAAGCGCACGTCGCACTCTTCCGCGAGCAAACGCGCGAAAGTGGTTTTACCCACACCGGGCGGCCCCCAGAGCACCATGGAGTGCAGCTGCCCCCGCTCCACCGCTTCGCGCAGTGGCTTACCGGGACCCAATAAATGCGTCTGGCCCACATAGTGGGCCAGAGATTGCGGCCGCATGCGCGCGGCCAGAGGCTGGTGCCGGGGCGGCGCCTGGAAAAGATCATTCATCGCGGATGATGTCGGTCCCTTTCGGCGGTTTGAAGTTGAATATGGAAGACGACAGCTTCGGGTTGGCCTGCATGCCATTGAACTGAATGTCGGTGGTTTGACCCATGCCATCGCGCACAGTCATGGCCGCCGGCAACCCCTTGCTATCAAAGCGGATCACCATGGATTTAAAGGGCGCAGAGGCGCGCTTGGGGGTCAGGTAGTAAGCCCCTTTCTTGTTTTCCACGCTGAAGGAGCCGCGGATTTCTTCTACCTTCCCGCCGAGCAACAGGGCGGGCGTCTCCTTCATGCGATTGTCCACCGGACGTATGGTCACCTGCTCCAGATCCGGATCGTACAGCCACAGCTTCTGGTTATTGGTCACCAGCAACTGCGAAAAGGGTTCGCCAGTTTGCCAGCGAAGCTTCCCCGGGCGCTGGACGGAAAAGTTGCCACTGCTCTTCTGCAGGGTTTTGCCGTTTTGGTCCTTTAGGGTCTGCCGAAACCCGCCGGAGATGGAGCCAAGGGGCTGCAGCAGGCGGCTCAGCTCGTCACTGGCATCCGCGCTTGCGCCGGTCGTGCCGACGCCAAGCCCCAATGCGATAAAAAGAATGCCCAGTGTGCGTTTCCCAAATGTGCATTTCATAGTTGCGTTCCAGATTTGCTGATCCAGTCTCTAAAGCCTAGCCCTCGACAGGTGAACCTGGACTGAACCTGGCTCGCTGATTGGAAACTCAAGGCGCCGGCACCAGCACTTCGCGGTTGCCATTCGGTTGCTGGGCGGAGACCACACCGGCCGCTTCCATCGCCTCAATCATGCGGGCGGCGCGATTGTAGCCGATGCGCAGTTGGCGCTGCACGGAAGAAATGGACGCCTTGCGGGATTTGGCCACGAATGCGACCGCCTCGTCGTAGAGCGCATCCGTTTCCGGGTCGTCCTCGCCACCCTCGGTGGCCATACCGGGTACCGGGATACTGTTGTTGGAATCGTCCACGATGCCGTCGATGAACTCGGGCTCGCCGCGGCGGCACCAGTCCGCCACAACCTGGTGCACTTCGTGGTCATCCACAAAGGCGCCGTGCACCCTTACGGGGAGGGCTGTACCCGGCGGCAGATATAGCATGTCGCCATGACCGAGCAACTGTTCGGCGCCGCCCTGATCCAAAATGGTGCGTGAATCGATCTTCGAGGAGACCTGAAACGCCATGCGCGTGGGCACGTTGGCCTTGATCAGACCGGTAATCACATCCACGGAGGGGCGCTGGGTAGCCAACAACAGGTGGATGCCCGCGGCGCGGGCCTTCTGCGCGATCCGCGCAATCAACTGCTCCACCTTCTTGCCGACAATCATCATCATGTCGGCAAATTCGTCGATCACCACCACGATGGCGGGCAGCGGTTTGAGGTGCGGAGCAGTCTGCTCTGCCTCTGGCACACTGGACATGGGGTCCGGCTGCCAGATCGGGTCAATCAGCGGCTCGCCGGCGGCAATCGCCTCTTTCACCTTACGGTTGAAACCCGCCAGGTTGCGCACGCCCATCGCCGCCATCAACTTGTAGCGTCGCTCCATCTCCCCCACACACCAGCGCAGGCCGTTGGCGGCGTCGTTCATGTCGGTGATTACCGGCGTGAGCAAATGGGGAATACCCTCGTACACCGAGAGTTCCAGCATTTTCGGATCCACAAGAATCAGGCGGACCTCATCCGGTGTGGATTTGTACAACAGGCTCAGCAGCATCACGTTGATGCCTACGGACTTACCGGAACCGGTGGTACCAGCCACCAGCAGGTGTGGCATTTTTGCCAGGTCCGCCACCACCGGCTGGCCGGCGATGTCGTGCCCCAATGCCAGCGTCAGCGCGGACCCCGCCTTTTCATAGAGCTCAGAGCCCAATACTTCCGAGAGGCGCACCATCTGCCGATTTTCATTGGGAATCTCGATCCCGACGACCGATTTTCCGGGGATTACCTCAACCACCCGCACACTGATCACGGCCAGGGAGCGCGCGAGGTCTTTGGCCAGATTGGTGATACGGCTGACTTTCACCCCGGCGGCAGGCTGGATTTCAAATCGGGTCACCACCGGTCCTGGCAATACCGAAACAACCTCGGCAACCACACCGAAGTCTTTGAGTTTCAGTTCCAGCAGGCGGGAAAGGGCCTCCAGGGCTTCGCGACTGAAGCCGGCCTTTTTGTTGGCTTCCGGAGCGTCCAACAGGGATAGCGGTGGCAGGTCGCCGGTTACCGGGCCCTTGAACAGCTCACCCTGTTTTTCCTTCACCGCGCGCGGGCTCTGCTTTGGCGGCGGCGCCACCGGCGCGATCTGCGGCGGTTGGCGCTTGGCGGTACGCTGCTTTTCTTCTTCAACCGCCGCTTTGCGCACAATCACCGCCTCGCGGGCAACCCGTTGCTCCTCTCGGTCTTTGCGCGCGCGTGCCACGCGCTGCCCCATCCAACTGAACACATACAGCACACTGCGCCCGATATCTTCAAACAGCTTTAGCCACGACATACCGGTAAACACGGTTACACCAATGGCAAACATGGCGAGCAGCAATATGGTGGCACCAACATAGCCCAGGCCGGATTCCATAAAACCTGACACCGAGGTGCCTACAATTCCGCCGTTTGAGAATGGCAATGGCTCGGCCGACGGTGCAAAGCACAGTGTGGCAAGGGCCGCTCCGGACACCAACAGCAGTAGCAGGCCACCAACCCGCAACGCAAACAGCGGGCCGTGAAAGCGCGCATTTTTGTCGCGCAGAATACGGTAGGCACGCCAGCCGATCAGAATCGGGAACAGATAGGCCATCCATCCCAACAACGACAGGCAGACATCCGCCAGCCACGCGCCAGTGGGGCCGATGGCATTGTCGATACCGCCACCGCTACCGGTGTGGGACCAGCCCGGATCTCCAGGGCTATAACTCAGCAGACTGATACCCACCAGCAGCGCGCCCGCCAACAGGGCTATCAACGCGCCCTCGCGCAGGATGCGTGCCATGAGTGAGTCTGGAATGGCGGGACCAGACTCGGTTTCGCTTTCAGCCTTCAATGGCTTACCTCAATATTCATTTTCGCGGGCAGTGGAAGCTCGCTCGACTTATCTTGCAGCGCACCTGGCGCCGGATGCCGGGATTTTACTGCGGTCTCGCATCAAGCGCGCCGACACAGTGTCAATTTTTGCGTTGTCACCGCGGAAAGTGCCGGTTCACTACAGCACTCTGTGTACTACAGCCCCGGTGCAATTTCCACCACACACGCAGTTAACAAATCACATTAACTTATAAATTTTCTCTTAAAAACAATAATTTACATCTAGTTCTTAAGGCATTCCTAACATAAAACTAGATGAATTAGATGACAGCCTTGTCTCAGTATCCAAGCGATCAAACAGCGTCACAGCCCACCATTCACTCAGCCTATAAAGACCCGCAATAAGATAAATAAGGCCAAACTATTTGGTTCACCGGGTCACCTCCCCTATTATTGCGGGCGTTTTTTGCCGGCCATACCTGTATATCGAATGGCGGCACCTTGATATTGCCAACGGCGACTCGATATTGCTGTTTAAGCCATTATTTCGCCGCAATTCATATTGCCTTGCTCCCGCGGACGCCGTAATGATTGGCCACCGCGGCGACGTTGGCGCGCTGTTTTCGCGATCAAATTTTATACATTGAAGTATTGAGAGTTCCTTCATGAGCAATCATCACCGACTGATTATTCTCGGCTCCGGCCCTGCCGGTTATACCGCGGCTATCTATGCGGCCCGCGCCAACCTGAAACCGGTGGTCATCACCGGCATGCAGCAGGGAGGCCAGCTCACCACCACCACGGAAGTGGAAAACTGGCCGGGTGGCGTGCACGATCTGCAGGGGCCAGACCTGATGGTGCAGATGCAGCAGCACGCTGAGCGCTTCGAGACCAATATTCTTTTCGATCACATCCACGAGGTTGACCTCAAGCAGCGCCCCTTTATCCTCAAGGGTAACGAGACCTACACCTGCGACGCGCTGATTATCGCTACCGGCGCTTCCGCCCAGTATCTCGGCCTTCCCTCTGAGCAGACCTTTCAGGGTCGCGGCGTAAGTGCCTGCGCCACCTGCGACGGTTTCTTTTATCGCGATCAGAAAGTTGTGGTAGTGGGTGGAGGCAATACCGCTGTCGAAGAAGCCCTGTACCTATCCAACATCGCAAGCGAAGTAATCCTGGTGCACCGGCGCGATACGCTGCGTGCAGAAAAGATCCTGCAGGATCGCCTGATGGAAAAGGCGCAAAATGGCAACATCACACTTTGCTGGCACCATACCCTTGAGGAAGTACTGGGTGATGACGCGGGAGTGACCGGCGTGCGCCTGAAAAATGTGCAGGACGGTTCAACCAAAGAGCTGGATGTGTCCGGTGTGTTTATCGCCATCGGCCATAAACCGAACACCGATATCTTCGAAGGCCAGCTGGAAATGAATGGCGGCTACATCGTGGTGGAGAGCGGCCTCAACGGCAACGCAACGCAAACCTCCATCCCCGGTGTATTTGCCGCTGGTGACGTGTCCGATCACATTTACCGCCAGGCAGTGACCTCTGCCGGCACCGGCTGCATGGCAGCGCTGGATGCGGAGCGCTATCTCGACGCCCAATAAGCCTGCACTCAGGTTCCAGCAAAGGCGGCTGTATAGCCGCCTTTTTCTTCCGTGGATTTTGAACGCATCAACAACGAAACCGCCGACAGGGGCTTTCCTTGAGCCAAGGTACCGACGAGATACTCGCCCTGCTGGACCCGGAGCGCATTGGCTTTCCAAACACAGCCAAGGCGCTTGCAGACCCCAATGGTCTGTTGGCCGTTGGGGGTGATCTGACGCCCGACTGGCTACTCGCGGCTTACCGCCGGGGAATATTCCCATGGTTTTCCGATGACCAGCCGATCCTTTGGTGGTCTCCGTCGCCCCGCTGTATTGTGCGCCCGCAAACTCTGACCTTCAGCCGCAGCCTGCGCAAGGTGATCCGCCAGGGACGCTACCAGATCACATTCGACCGCGCCTTTGATCGTGTGGTACGCAACTGTGCTGCGACCCCACGCGCCGGGCAGTCCGGCACCTGGATCACCGATGACATAGTGGAAGCCTATGCAACCATGCATCGTCTTGGTCATGCGCATTCTGTGGAAACCTGGCTGGATGGGGAGCTGGTGGGAGGCCTGTACGGACTCGCGGTGGGGCGCATGTTCTTTGGTGAATCCATGTTTCACCATGCAACCAATGCCTCCAAGGTGGCCTTCGCCTATCTGGTGCGACAGTTGGCCGAATGGGATTGCCGCTTGATCGACTGCCAGGTCAGCAACCCGCATTTGCTGAGCCTCGGTGCGGAAGAAGTGCCCAGAGAATCGTTCGAAGCAATCCTTGAGACCGAAGTGAATAAACCGGATTTCCTTCATCCGTGGCCTGCGGAGCTGTCACCATCCCTCTTCGACGCGTAGTGACCAGCTGCCGGTTTGTGTTTTTAACGTCGGCAAATTACCCTCGAATCCAGGTCTAACGGTACTTGCTGGGCGCCACCCTCCCCGCCCGATACTCCAGGTCTCGCTAGTTGAATTAGTTACGCCGACATAACAGAGAGCGACAATGGCAGCAAAACACGCGCTATATGACTCCACTACAGGAAGCCCCTAGGCATGAGCCAGTATTCCCAGCTGGATTCCGTGCGCCTGCTCGCCACATTACCTCACCCATGCGGCTATCTGGATGACCGGGAAGCCACCACTGTATTCGTCGACCCGCAGATACCAGTAGATCAGCCACTGTACAGCCGCCTCTCGGAGCTTGGCTTCCGCCGCAGTGGCAACTATCTCTATCGGCCTCAATGCACCGACTGTCAGGCCTGCATTCCTGCACGGGTACCGGTGGAACTGTTTGTTCCCAACCGCGCCCAGCGCCGCTGCTGGCGCCGCAATCGCGACCTGGACGTATTTCACCGTTACGATATCGACACCGGCGAACACTACGATTTGTACGCGCGCTACATTGAAGAGCGCCACGCGGATGGCGAAATGTACCCCCCTTCCAGGGAGCAGTTTCGCAGCTTCCTCAATAATGCGTGGGGCACCACCCGCTATCTCGAATTCCGCGCGCGCGGAAAGCTGCTGGCGACGGCGGTCACCGATGTTCTGACTGGCGGCGTATCGGCCATTTACACCTTCTACGATCCCGACGAAATCAAGCGTGGTCTCGGCAGTTACTCCATTCTCTACCAGATTGAATGGGCCCGCCGGCTGGGGCTGCCCAGTCTGTATCTCGGGTATTGGATAGCGGCATGCCAGAAAATGGCGTATAAGAGCCAGTTCCAACCCCTGGAGATACTCCAGGGCGGGCGCTGGACGCTCAAGTCAGACGGGGCGCAACCCTGAGGCCCAATCACGATTCTCCCCCTTTTCCGCCGCACTCGTGGTTTCACTTGGCGTACTGCCACTTTTCGTGCAAAATGCACGCCCGTCGTACCGCCGGGCTCAATTTTGCGAGCCATAATTATCTGGCGGAATAGCAAGTACACATTAATCAAAGGTTCCTGCCGCATGGCAAAAGACGATTACATTGAAATGGAAGGCGAGGTGATCGACACCCTGCCCAACACCACATTCCGAGTAAAACTGGAAAATGGACATGTGGTAATCGCGCACATTTCCGGCAAGATGCGCAAAAACTACATCCGCATCCTGACCGGTGACAAGGTCAAAGTTGAACTCACACCTTACGATCTGAGTAAAGGCCGAATCACCTACCGCGCCCGCTGAATACCGCTCCGGCCCGCGCCGATAATCCTGAAGCGCAAAGACCCGGACAACAAAAAAGCCACCTTCAAGGTGGCTTTTTTGGTTGCGCAGTTCTTCCTGTGGAGCCTGCCCAGATGGAGAACAGCGTCAATGCAGCGCCGGCACCGCGGTGTTGATTTTGAGCTGATCATTTTCCACGGTCACTTCCACCTTGCCGCCCTCTTCCGAAAGATCTCCAAACAGCACAGCCTCCGCAAGTGGCTTGCGCAGCTTCTCGCGGATCAGGCGCGCCATTGGGCGCGCACCCATTTTCTCGTCGTATCCGTTAACAGCGAGCCATTCACGAGCCGCATTGTCCACCTCGAGTGTGACTCTGGACTCGTCCAGCTGCGCCTGCAACTCAACGACAAATTTGTCCACCACGGTTTTAACCACATCCATGCTCAGCGCGCCGAACTGAATAATACTATCCAGGCGGTTTCTGAATTCGGGCGTGAAGAGCTTCTTGATCTCTTCCATCCCGTCGCTTGTGTGGTCCTGATTGGCAAACCCGATCGAGCGGCGGCTTATCAATTCCGCGCCGGCGTTGGTTGTCATAATCAAGATCACATTTCGGAAGTCAGCCTTGCGGCCGTTGTTGTCCGTCAGGGTGCCGTGGTCCATGACTTGCAGCAACAGATTGAACACTTCCGGGTGCGCCTTCTCGATTTCATCGAGCAGAACCACACTGTGCGGGTGTTTGGTGACCGCATCTGTCAGTAAGCCACCCTGATCAAAACCCACATAGCCGGGAGGTGCACCAATCAGGCGGGAAACCGTATGGCGCTCCATATACTCCGACATATCAAAGCGAATCAGCTCGATCCCCATGACCTTCGCCAACTGGCGGCACAATTCGGTTTTACCCACACCAGTGGGGCCAGCAAACAGGAAGGAGCCTATGGGCTTCTCTTCCGCACCGAGACCGGCACGGGCAAGCTTGATGGACGTACTGAGCGCCTCAATGGCGACATCCTGACCGAACACGACCATTTTCAGGTTGTCGTCCAGCTTCGCCAGCGCCGCCTTGTCGGACGCGGACACGCTCTTGGCAGGAATTCGGGCCATTTTCGCCACGACCTGCTCAATCTCGCTAACAGAGATAATATCGGTGCGCTTGTCGGCAGGCAGCAGCGCCTGGTAGGCGCCGGCTTCGTCAATCACGTCGATGGCCTTATCCGGCAGGAAGCGCTCGGTAATGTGGCGATTAGCCAACTGCGCGGCGGCTTCCAGCGCAGCATCGGTAAAGCGCACTTTGTGGTGATCTTCAAAGCAGGACTTCAGCCCCTGCAGGATCTGCACGGTTTCCTCGACAGAAGGTTCATGCACGTCGATTTTCTGAAAGCGGCGCGACAGTGCGCGGTCTTTTTCAAAAATACCGCGGTATTCGTTAAATGTGGTGGAACCGATGCAGCGCATCTGGCCGCTGGAGAGCAGCGGTTTCAGGAGGTTCGACGCATCCATAACACCACCGGATGCGGCACCCGCACCAATGATGGTGTGAATTTCATCAATGAACAGCACCGCGTGGTCGCGCTTCTTCAGCTCCGCCAACAGGGCCTTGAAGCGCTTCTCAAAGTCACCACGATACTTGGTGCCCGCCAACAGGGAGCCGAGATCCAGCGAGTAAATGGTGCTGTTCTGTAGTGGCTCAGGCACTTCGCCGTCAACGATACGGCGGGCGAGCCCTTCCGCAATCGCGGTCTTACCGACACCGGACTCCCCCACCAATAGCGGATTGTTCTTGCGGCGGCGCGCGAGTACCTGAGTGACACGCTCCACTTCCAGCGCACGGCCGACAAGCGGATCGATACGGCCAAGAATTGCTTCCTGGTTGAGGTTGGTAGCATAACTTTCCAATGGATCGGAACCACCAGCTTCAGATGTTGCGCCCAGATCTTCATCCACCTGCTCCGGCGAGGGGTCCGGGCTGTGGTGGGTGTTGTTGCCGCCGGAAGAGCTGACACGGGAAATACCGTGGGTGATGTAGTTCACCACATCAATTCGGGCCACACTCTGTTGCTTCAGATAGTAAACCGCCTGACTTTCCTGCTCACAGAAAATCGCCACCAGCACATTGGCTCCGGTCACTTCTTTTTTTCCGGATGACTGCACGTGAAAAACCGCGCGCTGCAGCACCCGCTGGAATCCGAGCGTAGGCTGGGTTTCGCGCTCCGTGTCATTCTCCGGAATCAAGGGGGTGGTCGAGTCCACAAACTCAAGCAGCTCCCGCCGCAGCGCACTGAGATCCGCGCCGCAGGCATGCAGAACATCCGCCGCGGATTCGTTGTCCAGCAGCGCCAGCAAAAGGTGCTCTACGGTCATGAACTCATGGCGTTTCGCCCGTGCACCTTTAAACGCTAGATTGAGCGTTACCTCTAAATCCTTGCTGAGCATCTGAACCTCAAACCTTACTGGCCAATGTCATCCGGGTTGGAATTAAACACCCGGTATTCATGTTTTCCGCCCTACGGCCGGGAAATTTACGCCTTACTGGACACAGGCGCCGGAACTGCTATTTCAACCCTCCTCGCCGTTTTCATCGGCATCGTCAGCTTCAATTTCACACAGCAGCGGATGCTCGTGGTCTCTAGCAAACTGATTTACCTGCGCGGCCTTTGTTTCCGCTATATCCCGAGTATAGACACCGCAGATCGCTTTTCCCTTAGTGTGCACCTGCAACATCAGTTGAGTGGCGCGCTCCCGGTTTACATAAAAGAACAGCTCCAGCGCTTCGACCACAAACTCCATTGGTGTGTAGTCGTCATTGAGCATGACCACCTTGTACATCGGTGGTCTTTTGAGCCTCGGCCTGGCTTCGGCCAGCGCGGTATCGCCACCGGACTCGCCAAATTGGTAGCCGTCCTCTCCCTCGCTATCGTTCGAGTGTAGTTTAATGATTTGTGATTTTCCCATAGCGCAAGTCAATCAGGTTTCAGGAATTAGTTCACAGTACTGACGCCCTGGCGCTTCTAACCAGGGGCAAATCAGGAATGGTTTGCTGCTATCAGTCACTGTAGCGAAAATCGTAAAACGCCATTGTAACCCCAAACGCCAGTGGGCACAGTCCGGGAACGCTGATTCGCTTGACAACTACCAGGGTCTTGGCTACAAGAGGTATTACCCGCGCCAAGCGGATGAGAGAGCACTAGCATTTAGTCGTACAAATGACTCTGTGCGAATTGCGAATAAGGAAGCGCATGAAGCGCGATAACAATAATGAAAATTTTTAGGCGGCCAGCAGTCGCCCCGGCAATTTAGAGGGATTTCGCCATGCCTACCGGTACCGTCAAGTGGTTCAATAACGCCAAGGGATACGGATTTATTCTCGCCGATGAGGGCGGGGAGGATCTGTTCGCGCATTACTCGGCTATTCAGATGGAGGGTTACCGTACCCTGAAAGCCGGCCAGCAAGTCATCTTCGATATCATTCAGGGCGATAAAGGCTATCATGCAGCGAATATTAATCTCGCCACGGCCAACACGCCCCGAACACCTGCGCCGGCACCGCAGGCGCACGTAGTGCGTGAGAAAGAGACCGAAGAAGCACTCGATTGATAGCGATGTGAAAAATCGGGCGCATAGGCCCGTCACTACCCGGAATACACCTCCTCGCGGGGGCCCCGGAAACCAGGCCTGCCTGATCGGAAAATCTCCAGGCACAATCCAGGGATTTTCGAGAATACCCCTGCGCGAGCCCACTGAGCCACCCTCTCAGGAAGTCGCTGACGTACCAGCACTGGCACATTCGTGCCACATCCAGTGACCTAAGCAAAAATGCCCTAAGCAAAAAAAAGCCCCGCACCTTGCGATGCGGGGCTTTTTTCAGTCAGCGACCAATCAAGCCATGTGCTTGATGACCTCTTCACCGAAGGCAGAGCAGGATTTCAGCTCGGCACCATCCATCAGGCGCTCGAAATCATAGGTAACGGTCTTCGCTTCGATCGCGCCTTCCATACCTTTGATAACCAGCTCGGCGGCTTCGTTCCAGCCCAGGTGACGCAGCATCATTTCCGCGGACAGGATCAAGGAGCCCGGGTTAACTTTGTCCTGGCCGGCGTACTTCGGTGCAGTACCGTGAGTGGCTTCGAACAGGGCAACTTCGTCAGACAGGTTGGCACCCGGAGCGATACCGATACCACCTACCTGCGCGGCCAGTGCGTCGGACAGGTAGTCGCCGTTCAGGTTCAGGGTGGCAATTACGTCGTACTCGGCCGGACGCAGCAGGATCTGCTGCAGCATGGCGTCGGCGATTACATCCTTGACCACGATTTCCTTGCCGGTGTTCGGGTTTTTGAAGCTGCACCAGGGGCCGCCGTCGATCGGCTGAGCGCCGAACTCTTCGCGGGCAATTTCGTAGCCCCAGTCGGCGAAGGCACCTTCGGTGAACTTCATGATGTTGCCTTTGTGCACCAGGGTCAGGGAGTCGCGGTCCTGATCAATAGTGTACTGCAGGGCTTTGCGCACCAGGCGCTTGGTACCCTCTTCGGAAACCGGCTTAACGCCGATACCGCAGTTTTCCGGGAAGCGGATCTTCTTCACGCCCATCTCTTCCTGCAGGAATTTGATGACCTTGTTCGCTTCGTCGGTGCCTGCTTTCCATTCGATACCGGCGTAGATGTCTTCGGAGTTCTCACGGAAGATCACCATGTCTACCTTGTTCGGCTCTTTCACCGGAGAAGGTACACCGCTGAACCAGCGCACCGGACGCTGACATACGTACAGATCCAGCTCCTGACGCAGGGCAACGTTCAGGGAGCGGAAGCCGCCGCCCACGGGAGTGGTCAGCGGGCCTTTGATGCTGACAACGTAATCTTTGATCGCTTCCAGGGTTTCCGCCGGGAACCAGTCACCGCTGTAGGTTTCAGCCGCTTTCTCGCCGCAGAAGATCTCCATCCAGGCGATGGATTTGTCGCTGCCGTAGGCCTTGCTGACCGCGGCGTCGATCACTTTGATCATAACCGGGGTGATATCCACGCCGATGCCGTCACCTTCGATAAACGGAATGATCGGGTTGCTCGGTACGTTCAGAGAACCATCTGCGTTGACTGTGATTTTTTCGCCGTTGGCCGGCACTTGGATATGACCCATTAAGTTGACTCCCGTAACTCTTTGACTAAACGCCCGGCTTTTTCCAGGGAAAACCGGCATAATGCGCCGAAATTTCCACTGCCGGTCATGGTTGCCGCCCATTGTTTGCGCCGTTGCATACGCCGAGCCGGCTAAAAATCGGCGGGATTATATCAGCATCCACCCATTTTTGTAGTTTCATTACAACCGAGGCCGTAGGTCCACCCCAGACAGCCCCCATGAGTCGACTTATCCTGCTTAACAAGCCCTACGGGGTCCTCTGCCAGTTCACCGACCCTGAGGGCCGCCCCACTCTGGCGGATTACATCAGAACGCCCGGGGTGTACGCCGCCGGCCGGCTGGATTACGACTCCGAGGGCTTATTGCTGCTCACAGACGACGGTCGCCTGCAGCACCAGATTGCACACCCGACGCACAAACAGCCCAAGGTCTATTGGGCACAGGTCGAAGGTGACGTGACCGAAGAGGCGCTATATATGCTGCGCCATGGGGTCGACCTGAAGGACGGCCGCACTGCACCCGCGAAAGCGCAGGTCATCGCCGAACCGGATGTCTGGGCCCGCATCCCTCCCATACGGGAGCGCAAGTCCATTCCCACCAGCTGGATCGAACTGACGATTACCGAGGGCCGCAATCGACAGGTGCGGCGTATGACGGCCGCCGTTGGCCACCCCACCCTGCGCCTGATCCGACAATCGGTCGGCAGCTGGAACCTCAATGGCCTGCAACCCGGAGAACAGCGGGAGGTCGAGGTCGCTCTCCCCCGGATGCCGGCTAAGCCTGAGCGCAAGAACAGACCCACGGCGCGGCCTGGAAGTTATAAATCCAGGCCCGACCGGGGCCGCAAACGCTGATTGAAACGTAGTGATCGGACCGCGGAGGAAAGGGTTTCGAGCCGTTCGGCTAGGCTGTTAGGGAGCTGGCGCGTATTTTTTTAGCTGCGCGCCCAGAGCGCGCACCAAGTCTTGCCTCTCCGGATTGGTCAGCAACCGGATTCGCAGGTAAAATGCGCCCCCATTTTCCGCCCCTCGGTGGGCTTCGCGAAACTTGGCGTTTTCGGGGTTTGGCGTTTGGGTTGAAAAGTCCGTCGCGCCCCTCACTGTAGTAATGACCCGGTATTCCATGTCAGATTCGGATATCTCTGTGCACTCCAGCTCCATTGACCAGTTAGCAGATGTTCCCAGAAAAGTCATCGTCGGTATGTCCGGCGGTGTGGACTCCTCGGTGGCCGCCCTGCTCCTGATGCAGCAGGGTTATGAGGTGGAAGGCCTGTTCATGAAGAATTGGGACGAGGACGACGGCACCGAATACTGCACGGCAAAGCAGGATCTGGCGGATGCGGAAGCGGTCTGCGCCCGCCTCGGCATCAAACTGCACACAGCCAACTTCGCCGCCGAGTACTGGGACAACGTGTTCGAGTACTTCCTGGCGGAATACAAAGCCGGACGCACACCAAATCCCGACATCCTGTGCAACCGTGAAATCAAGTTCAAGGTGTTCCTGGAGTATGCCGGGATGCTCGGTGCCGACGCCATTGCCACCGGCCACTACACGCGCCGGAGGGATGAAAATGGCCGCACCTACCTGCTGAAAGGGCTGGATGCCAACAAGGACCAGAGCTACTTCCTGCACGCTGTGGGCGAAGCGGAATTTGCCCGCTCACTGTTTCCCATCGGCGAACTGGAAAAACCGGAAGTGCGCCGCATTGCGGAAGAACACGGTTTAATCACCCACAGCAAGAAAGACAGCACCGGTATCTGTTTTATTGGCGAGCGCCGCTTCAAGGATTTTCTGGAGCAGTACCTGCCGGCGCAACCGGGAGAAATGCAGACCCCCGAAGGCGAAGTCATGGGCCAGCACAGCGGCCTGATGTACCACACCATCGGCCAGCGCCAGGGGCTCGGTATCGGCGGCGTCAAAGGTGCCGGCGACCAGCCGTGGTATGTGGTGGGCAAGGATCTCGAGCGCAATGTCCTGATCGTGGCTCAGGGCAAGCACCACCCCCTGCTCTACTCCACAGGCCTCACCGCTTCCCAGACCCACTGGATCAATGGCGCTCCGCCGGCACGTGAATTCCGCGCAGCGGCCAAAACCCGCTACCGGCAGGAGGACCAGGACTGCCTAGTCAGCGTCGGTGACAGCGGCGATCTGGTGATCGCCTTCGACAGACCTCAGCGCGCCGTGACACCGGGCCAGTCCGTGGTCATTTATCAAGGTGAAATATGCCTGGGTGGCGCGGTGATCGAGCAGGCGACCGGCATCGGTGAAATCGAACAGCCGCACATCGCAAACACCAAACAAGCTGCAGGGAGCAACAATTGAGTAACTGGCGAGATCAGGCACTGGCGCTGGCCGGCGTTTTCCAGGCGGCCATTCTGGTGGAACGGCTGGCCAAAACCGGCACCGCACCGGCGGAGCAAATGGAAACCGCGGTCTTCAGCCTGTTTCAGCAGAATCCCGAAACCACCGAGGACGTCTTCGGCGGCGTGGAAAAAGTGCTCGCGGGCCTGCGCGGCGCGCGCCAGCTGCTCGCCACCCGCAGCCATCCGGAATACACCGACTGCCTGCGCTATGTGCTTTCGATCCTGTACCTTCAGCGCCAACTGGCGAAAAAACCCGGACTGCTGTCGATCATTGGCAGCCGCCTGGAGAAGGCCCGCACCCAGACCGACCACTTTGGCATCGGCCACGAGAACGTCTACGCAAACCTCGCCAGTATTTACAGCGACACCCTGAGCACCTTCCGTTTCCGCATCCAGGTGCTTGGAGATTTCAATTACCTGCAACAGCAGCGCATTGCCAACCAGATCCGCACCATGCTGTTTGCCGGTGTGCGCTCCGCCATGCTCTGGCGTCAGCTCGGCGGGCGTCGTCTGCACCTGCTGTTTCAGCGCAAGAAACTGATTGCCGCCATGGATGCACTGGTGGCCAAGTACGAAACCCTTGAACACTGATTTTTATTTTTCCGCCGCGGGGAAAGTACCCACAAGCGGCTGATATTGATATCGGAGACACACCATGACCATCGAGCTATCCGCCCTTACCGCGGTTTCCCCCATTGATGGACGCTACGAAAGCAAAACCGCGGCCCTGCGGGATATTTTCAGTGAGTACGGCCTGATCCGCGCGCGCGTGGAAGTGGAAGTGCGCTGGCTGCAGCAGCTGGCGCGCCACGACAAAATTGCGGAAGTGCAGGCATTTACTGGTAACAGCAACCAGATCCTCGACGATATTGTCAGCCAGTTCTCCCTGCAGGATGCCGAGCGCATCAAGGAAATCGAGCGCACCACCAACCACGATGTGAAAGCGGTGGAATATTTCCTCAAGGAAAAAGTGAAAGGCGACGAACAACTGGCCGCCGTGAGCGAATTCATTCACTTTGCCTGCACCTCCGAAGACATCAACAACCTCTCGCACGCCCTGATGCTGCGCGCAGGTCGCGATCAGGTACTGCTGCCGGCAATGAACCAGATCGTGAATGAGATCGCGACCCTGGCGAAAAACTTCGCCGATGTGCCAATGCTGTCACGCACCCACGGCCAGACTGCCAGCCCCACCACCGTGGGCAAGGAGATGGCCAACGTGGTCGCGCGCCTGCGCCGCCAGGTCAAACAGATACGTGACGTGGAGCTGCTCGGCAAGATCAATGGCGCCGTAGGCAATTACAACGCTCACCTGTCTGCCTATCCGGACGTGGATTGGCAGGCGAACGCGGAGGAATTCGTGACCTCACTGGGCCTCAGCTGGAACCCCTACACCACCCAGATCGAACCCCACGACTACATTGCAGAACTGTTCGATGCCATCGCGCGTTTCAACACCATCCTGATCGACTTTGACCGGGATATTTGGGGCTACATCTCTCTTGGCTACTTCAAGCAGAAAGTCGTCGCCGGTGAAGTGGGTTCCTCCACCATGCCGCACAAGGTCAACCCCATCGACTTTGAGAATTCCGAAGGTAACCTGGGCATCGCCAACGCGGTATTCCAGCATCTGGCTGCCAAACTGCCGGTTTCCCGCTGGCAGCGCGATCTCACCGACTCCACCGTACTGCGCAACATGGGCGTGGGCGCCGGCTACTCCGTGATCGCCTATGCCGCCACCCTGAAGGGCCTCAGCAAGCTGGAAATCAACCGCGCGCGCCTTGAGGAAGACCTGAACAACGCCTGGGAAGTACTCGCCGAGCCAATCCAGACCGTCATGCGCCGTTACAACATCGAAGAACCGTACGAGAAGCTCAAGGCCCTGACCCGCGGCCAGGGCATCACCAAGGAAACCCTGGCCAAATTCATCGACGGCCTGGACATGCCGGAAGATGCCAAACAGGCGCTGCGAGAAATGACCCCCGCCAACTACATTGGCAATGCCATTGAGCAAGCAAAAAATATCTGAATAAAACTCTGGCTCCGCCTTTTGATCCGGGAGATCTTCCATGACGGCATCGGTGAATCGCTCCGTTGAACCGCTGACCCACCTGGGAGAAATCCCGGTAGAAACCTTCCTGCGGGAGTATTGGCAGAAAAAGCCACTGCTGATCCGCAATGCCTTTCCCGGGTTCGAGGCACCTATTTCCGGCGAAGAACTCGCCGGCATGGCGCTGGAAGAGCAGATCGAATCCCGCCTCATTGAGGAACACGGCATCGACGGTCCCTGGCAGCTGCGCAACGGCCCGTTTACCGAAGAGGACTTCTTTTCCCTGCCGAAAACCCACTGGACGCTGCTGGTGCAGGCGGTGGACCAGTGGATTCCGGAAGTGGCTTCGCTCAAGGATTATTTCCGCTTCATTCCCGACTGGCGTCTCGATGACATCATGATCAGCTACGCCGCCGATCAAGGCAGCGTCGGCCCCCATTACGACTTCTACGATGTGTTCCTGCTACAGGCTGAGGGTAACCGACGCTGGCACTTGGGGCCCAAGGCGGACGCCAGCAGCCCGCGGGTAGAAGGCACTCCACTGAATATCCTGCGGGAATTCGAATCCGAGGCCAGCTGGCTGCTCGAGCCCGGTGACATGCTCTACCTGCCACCGCAGTACAGCCACTGGGGGATTGCGGAAGGCGGCTGCACCACTATTTCCGTCGGCTTCCGCGCGCCATCCGCGCGCACCATGCTCGAGGATCTGGCCGCAGAGCTGGGCGCGGGACTGCCCGACCACTATCGCTATACCGACGCCGACCTGAGTCTGCCGGCCAACCCTGCGGAAATCGACGGCGCGACCGTGGCGAGGGTACAGCGACAACTGGCGGCGTGGCTGCAGCAACCGCAAAACATTGCCCAGTGGTTCGGCGCCATCATGACCGAGGCCAAATACCCAGACACCATTGCGCTGGATGCCGGCGCCGCTGACGACTGGCGCGAAGAGCTGGCCGATGGTGGCGGCCTGATTCTGAATCCGGGCTCGCGCTGCGCTTTCTGTCGCGATCCGGCAACGCTGTTCGTGGACGGCGAGTCCTTCTCCACCCCGCTGTTATTTGCCGAAGGCCTCTGCGAGTCCCGCGAGGTGACACAGAGTGATGTAGACGCCTACCCCGAACTCGCCGCCAAAGGCGCGCTGATTGACCTGCTGGTTTCCCAGGGCAGTCTCATTTACCCTGGGCTCCTCGAAGAAGACGACATGGATGATGAAGAGGAGTGCGATTGATGACTCTGTTTGTGCGTCTCGCCGACTGGCAGACGGATCGGGACACTATCCGCGGTATCCGCCAGAAAGTGTTCGTGGAAGAGCAGCAGGTCCCGGAGGATCTCGAGTGGGATGAGCTGGAAGAAAGCGCCCAGCATTTTCTGGTCTACCAGAGCAACAAGGCCGTGGGCACCGGTCGCCTGACCGGCGGTGGCAAGATCGGCCGCATGGCGATCCTCAAGGACGCACGCGGTCACGGCGCCGGGTTGGAGCTGCTGAAGCGTATCTGCAAATTTGCCCGGGTGTCCGGGCAGAAAAATGTATATCTCAACGCTCAGGTTCACGCCGTGCCATTTTACGAGAAGGCCGGTTTTTCTGTCACCGGCGAAGAATTTATGGAAGCGGATATTCCGCATGTGCGTATGGATCTCACCCTGAACGAGCATGAACCCAGCGAAAATGCCGACGACTGGAACCGCTGATTACAGATCCTGTATTCACTGAATGGTTATCTCGGCCATCAAAAAGGCCCTGGCTGCAATTGCAGCCAGGGCCTTTTTTTAAGCTAATTGGATTTTTCCAGGGCTACGCCACTTCTCGTAGGTCTTTTACATCCCAGATCGGCACCACATTTCTGCGCTCAATCACATCAACGTCGATTCCGCGGGAAGACGCCGTGGCAATAAAGTCGGCTATGGTCTCTGCAACATCGTGATTCACGTATACACAATTGCGCTTATCGAGAATCACGTGAGCGTTGTCTGGAATTTCACTCAGCTCCTTGCGGATGGCTCCCTTGTTAAGAAAGGTCACCTCTTCCGCCAGCTGCATTCTGATACGGATGCGATCACCCTCTTCCGTATCCTGCTTCTTGTGCAGGAAGTGAGAGTTGAGGTAATTGCGCCGCAGCAGCGCAAAAATTGCCGCGACCATACCGACACCGACGCCAGTCAACAAATCCGTAAACACAACGCCAAGCACGGTAATCATGAACGGCAGGAACTGCTCGAGTCCACTGTCCCAAACCTTGCGGAACAGCGCCGGCTTGGCGAGCTTGTACCCCGTGAGAATCAGCACGGCAGCCAGAACACCGAGCGGAATCATATTGAGCCAGGTGGGTAGCGTCGCCACACACACCAGTAACAGAATGCCGTGGCAGATGGTCGACGCCTTCGAGCGCGCGCCGGTCTGTAAATTGACCGAGCTGCGCACAATGACCTGGGTTACCGGCAGACCGCCGATCAAGCCGGAAATGGAATTACCCATCCCCTGCGCCACCAGCTCGCGATTGGTGGGCGTGGTGCGCTTCAGTGGATCCATCTTGTCGATGGCTTCCACGCTGAGCAGCGTTTCGAGGCTCGCTACGACCGCAATGGTTACCGCCACGGTCCACACCAGTGGATTATCCAGCTGTGAAAAATCTGGCAGTGTGAACAAGCTGACAAACTCATCGAAGCTGGTGGCCACCGGCACACTTACAAGGTGTGACTCGGTCAGCCCAAGGCTCTCGGAGCTTTGAAACAATACATACAACACAACCGAAGAAAGCACCGCGACCACCGGGCCCGGCACCATCGCCAGCCAGCGCGAACGCTTTACCAGCGGAGTTTCCCAGGTAATCAACAGCGCGAGCGACAGCGCAAAAATAGTCAGCACACCCAGATGCATCGTTCCCAGCAACGCAAGCACGCCGTCCTTCATGGATAGGCCATCATCCAGTCCGAACGCGTACGGAATCTGCTTCAACACGATGATTATGCCGATACCGGTGAGCATTCCATTGATGACGGATGAGGGAAAGAAATAGCCGAAAACACCAGCGCGCAGCAGGCCGAGTAGGATCTGTATCAGCCCGCCGATTACTACCGCCAGCAGGAATATTTCAAACGACCCCAGCGTTTCTATCGCACTGAGTACGATCACGGTAAGGCCGGCGGCGGGCCCGGATACACCAAGGCGCGACCCGCTCAGTGCGCCCACTACAATGCCGCCCACAATACCGGCGATCAGTCCGGAAAACAGCGGCGCACCGGAAGCGAGTGCAACGCCAAGACAAAGCGGCAGCGCGACGAAAAATACCACCACGCTTGCGGGAATATCTTTCCTGAGATTCTGCAAATCCATCACCAACAACTCCTGTACAACTCATCAGTCAATGCGATCGACGGAAGTGGAACGCGGTCACCGCCAGACAGGCTCCAGTGACTATGACGTTGGCGAGATTACCGACAGCCGCTTTCAGTAACCTTTCAATGCGACAGATTTCTGTATGTCTCAACAGTCAGGTACAAACGCGCGGAATCGTGTAATCTTTGCCGCACCAAAAACGCCAACGGTTAAGCTGAAGCCATGAATGTATTGCTGGTAGAAGACGACCCTCTGATCGCACAGGGGTTATTGCAAGCACTAAAACAGAGCGCCTACACAGTGGTGCACGCGCCCTATGGCGAGCGCGCCGAGGGCCTGCTCCTCGCTAACGACGTTGACCTGATCATTCTCGATCTGGGGCTGCCGGATATGGACGGACTCGAACTGCTCCGCCGCCTGCGTGCGCGCCAGAGTCGTGTACCGGTGCTGGTATTGACCGCCCGCGACGGTGTAGAGCAGCAGGTTGCCGCCCTCGATCAGGGCGCCGACGACTACATGGAAAAGCCTTTTGACTTGCGCGAGCTGGAAGCGCGGCTGCGGGCGTTGTTGCGCCGCAGTCACAACCTCTCAACCGATGAGGTCAGCCTCGGCGTACTGCAGCTCAGCCCATTTCAGCGCACGGCCACGCTCCACGGCGAACGCCTGGAACTGCCGGCACGCGAGTATGAAATTCTCGAGATTCTTGCTCTCAATGCGCACCGGGTAGTCACCAAGGCACGTCTCGCACAGCGTCTCAGCCGCGAGGGCGATGAGGTGGGCGACAACGCCGTAGAGGTTTACGTGCACCGGCTGCGCCGCCGACTACAGGAATCCGGGCTCGCTATCCGCACTCAGCGCGGTGCCGGCTACGTGCTGGAGGAAGACGGTTGAAGTCACAGCTCGGGCTGCGTTCACTATTGTTGTTACTGGTCGGCGGGCCGCTGTTCGTCCTGCTGGTGATCGAAATGCTGGTCACGTTTGGCATTGGCCTGCATGTTACCAATCAGGTCTTCGATCGCTGGTTGCTGGACTCCGCCTATTCACTGGCTCAGGAGGTTAGACGGGAAGACGGCAGGCTGGTGTTTTACGCCGATGAAGCCGCTATTGAAGTCTTCGAATGGGACGAACTGGACGAAGTCTATTACCGCGTCTCAACCCTGAATGGGCAAGTGCTTGCCGGCAAGAGCGAAGCTTGGGTCAATCCGGATTTCTCAGAACTGAAACAGGGACCGGTATTCACCAATGTGAAAATGGGAGGCGAATGGGTACGCAGCGTGACCGTGCTTGCCAATCCGGACTCGCCCCGCGATAGTGCACTGGTAAGCGTGGCAGAAACGCTTCACAAACGTATTCCTCTGTCGCGCACGCTGATGTTTGAAGTGGTGCTGTCAAAAGCCGCAATGATCGTCGTGGCTCTGCTGGTGGTCGCTTTTGCGCTGAGCCGGGGAATCCGCCCCTTGCTTCGCCTCAGTCAGGAGCTGGCCAGTCGTTCGCCGCGTGACCTCACTCCCGTCAGCGCGCCATCCGCCCCCAAGGAAGTGCGCACGGTGATCGAGAATACCAATCGCCTGCTGGAGCGGCTTGATAACGCCTTCAATGCGCGCGAGCAGTTTATCGGCAATATTTCACACCAGCTGAAAACCCCACTCGCCGGCATCAAGCTCCAGGCGCAACTGGCGCTGCGGGAAGACAACATCGCAGCAGCGCATCAAGCCTTGGAGCGCATCTGCCAGACCACCGATGCCATGACACACCTGAATATCCAGCTGCTGAAACTGGCGCGGGCTGAAGCCGCCTCGGGCCGCGGATTGCGCAATGAGCCGGTGGCACTGGATAACGTAGTGCGCGAAGCGGCAGAAAGCCTGCGTGAACTGGCCCGCGATCGCCGGGTACAGGTGCACCAGAGTGTCAGCGGCGAGTCTCTGGATACGTTCAAAGTATCCGGAGAGTACTTCCTGCTGCGGGAACTGGTGTGGAACCTGATGGAAAACGCCATCCTCTACGTACCGGAGGGCGGCAATGTGTGGGTAGAGCTCACCCGAGACGAAGGCAAGGTCCGGCTCGCGGTGAAGGATGATGGGCAGGGAATCCCCCGCGAACACTGGCCTCAGATTTTCGAGCGTTTTTTTCGCTCAAAAATTACCGGTGAAGGCTGCGGGCTCGGCCTCGCGATTGTAAAAGAAATCGCGTTCGCCCATGGCGCCACCGTGGAACTACAACAGGCTCCCGACACCACCGGTGCCTGTTTTGTGTGTACATTTCCATTGATCAACAAACCCGCCTAAACAATCCTTTCCGGCGCGGTGTTCGGTTCCAGGCGGATGGCAATGTATTTCGAGGTGGGTGTGTAGCTGCCTATGCCGTAACTCTCCAATGGCACCAGCGGATTGGCTTCGGGGTAGTAAGCGGCCGCCTGCCCCTTGGGGATATCAAATTCAATAAGGGTAAATCCCTGCACGCGGCGCTCCACATCGTCGCTCCACAGCGACACGATATCCACCGGCTGGCGGTCACTAAAGCCCAGCCGCCGGATATCGTCCCGGTGCGCAAATAACACACGACGATTGCCACTCACTCCGCGATAGCGGTCGTTCAGGCCATACACGGTGGTGTTGTACTGATCGTGCGAGCGCAGTGTCTGCAATACCAGATCCGCATGGCGCGCGCCCGACTTGCCAATGATTTCCAACACTTCCGGTGGCAGCGGCGCGGGCAGCGTGTGATGCGCAAAATTGGCCCTGCCGCTGGCAGTTCTCCACTGGCGTTGGCCAGCGGAATTCTGCAGATAGAATCCACCCGGGACCTCCAGTTTACGATTGAAATTTTCAAACCCCGGAATGACATCCGCAATCAACTCGCGAATCTGCCGGTAATCCTGCACCAGATTCAGCCATGGCACCGGACTCTCACCAAGCGTAGCCTGTGCGATACCGGCGATAATGGCCGGTTCCGAGCGCATCTCTGGAGACAACGGTTTCAGTTGCCCGAACGACGCGTGCACCATACTGAAGGAATCTTCCACCGTCACCGCCTGCGCTCCGCCCGCCTGCATGTCGATATCCGTGCGCCCAAGGCAGGGTAATATCAGTGCGCGCTTGCCGGTCACCAGGTGACTGCGGTTCAGTTTGGTGCTGATATGTACAGTGAGACTGCAATTGCGCAACGCACTGTGGGCGCGCGCTGTGTCCGGTGTGGCCTGGGCAAAATTTCCACCGAGGCCAATAAATACTTTTATGTTGCCCGCAAGCATCGCCTCGATGGCCTTTACCACATTTACACCCGCTTCCCGCGGCATGGAGATGGCAAATCTTCGCTCCAGCGCATCGAGAAAGTCTGCAGAGGGATTGTCGTCAATCCCCATGGTGCGATCACCCTGCACATTACTGTGCCCGCGCACTGGACACAGACCGGCGCCGGGGCGGCCTATCTGGCCGCGCAGCAACTGCAAATTGGTGATTTCCTGAATGGTCGCCACTGAGTGACGATGCTGGGTAATGCCCATGGCCCAGCAGATGATCGTGGCGTTGCTGCGGCGGTAGACCTCCGCGGCCCGCGCCAACTCATCCAGAGTGAGCCCGCTGTAGGCGACAATCTCGTCCCAATTGGTGGCCTCCACCAGCGCGCGATACTGCTCAAAGCCCGCGCAATGTTCACGGATAAATTCCAGGTCTAAAGGACCTTTTTCTCCAATCTGCTCCGCTTCACCCTGCCACTGCAACAGGAACTTCGCGATACCGCGGATCACCGCCATGTCGCCGCCCAGTGCGGGGCGGAAGTAGTCTGTATTCAAAGGTCGCTCGCCGTCGGTGAGCATCTGCAGCGCATTCTGCGGCGCCTGAAAGCGCTCAAGCCCGCGCTCGCGCAGCGGATTGAACACCAGAACCTGGGCGCCCCGCGCCACCGCTTCACTCAGAGGTTCCAGCATGCGCGGGTGATTGCTGCCGGGGTTCTGGCCGATTACGAAAATGGCTTCCGCCCTGTCGAAATCTTCATAGGTGACGGTGCCCTTGCCGGTACCGACACTCGCTTTCAGTGCAACCCCACTGGCCTCATGACACATGTTGGAGCAGTCCGGCAGGTTGTTGGTACCAAAACTGCGGGCAAACAGCTGATAAAGAAACGCGGCCTCGTTACTGGCGCGACCAGATGTATAAAACGCGGCCTCGTCCGGAGAACCGAGCTTGTTGAGTTCTGCGGCAATCAGAGCAAAGGCGTCGTCCCAAGTGATGGGTTTGTAATGCTCGTCTTCACCATCGTAATACATCGGCTCCGTAAGGCGCCCCTGGTATTCGAGCCAGTAGTCATCCTGCGCCGACAGTTCCCGCACGCTGTTGTTGGCAAAAAACGCCCGGTCCACGCCGACACCGGAGGCCTCCCAGTTGACGGCTTTGGCACCGTTTTCACAGAAGCGGATGCGCCCCTCCTTCGGGGCTTCGCCCCAGGCACAGCCGGGGCAGTCAAAGCCGCCGTTCTGGTTTATCTGCAGCATGGCCCGCAGATTCTTGAATGGCTGGCGGCTGTCGAGCCACGCGTGAGCCACACTGCGCAGTGCACCCCAGCCGGCAGCGGGCCGCTTGTAGGGACGAAAGCGAAAACGGTCGACCGGCGTTCTCATTGGCAATTCCTTTACAGGTTTTTTTCCTGAATGTCAGAGCCGCTGTAAATTCGCGGAGCATCGCTTGCGGGCTGGTGCAGCAGGTTCAGCCGATAGCGCCGCGCCCAGCGCACACTGATGTCTGATGGTGATGACAAACTGACGAGCGTGCCGACGCCGGCGCGCACTGATTTTTGTATCAGTTCCAGACTGCAACGACTGGTAATGGCGACAAACCCGCGCCGAATGTCCACCCCTTCCACCAGACAGGCACCGAGCAATTTGTCGAGCGCATTGTGCCGGCCGATATCTTCCCGGCACAGCACGGTTTCGCCGGATTGATCGACGTAAAGCGCGCAGTGCATCGCGCCGCGCAATTGACGATTCTTCTGCGCGGCGAGAAAACGCCCACGCAGTTCCGAGAGATGGGGAATTGGCGGAAGCGGCGAGAAAAAGTCACAGCTGAGTTTTTCCTCCGCCACCCCGTCGATGGACAACACCTGAGACAGCGCCTCCACTCCGCAGAGACCACAGCCACTACTGCCAGCCAGATTGCGGCGCTGCTGCTTCAAACGGCTGAGTGCGCGCTGGCTGAGAGTGATTTCCAGCAGCACCCCCTCCTCCACCGATGCCATTTCCACATCGAGTATCTGCTCGCGCTGATCCACAATCCCGCTGGTGAAACTGAAGCCGAGGGCAAAGTCTTCAAGGTCCTCCGGGGTCGCCATCATCACCGCGTGATTGAGGCCGTTGTAACTGATACCCACCGCGATTTCCGGCGCCAGAAGCTGGGATACTTCGGTGCATTCAGTATCGTCGCTGGCAAGACAATAACGCTGAAATTTCAGCTCGCTGTACTTCATGGCCATGTGAAAACTCAATAAATGCAGAGAGGGTCACACATCGTTTACCCCTCTGGAACGAACCGGGATCCTGTTGAGCTTACACAAATAATCCGCGCAGCGTGCACAAATAAAAAGCCCCGCACGTGGCGGGGCAATTGACGTTCAGGGGTTCCTATCAGCGCTGGCTCGCCTTGAACTCACGGCGACGGCGGTGCAACACCGGCTCGGTATAGCCGTTGGGTTGCGCGCAGCCCTCAAACACCAGCTCACAGGCAGCCTGGAAGGCGATGTTCCCGTCAAAGTTTGGCGACATGTCCCGGTAGGCCGGATCATTGGCGTTCTGGCGGTCAACAACAGCCGCCATGCGGCGCATGGTCTCCTCTACCTGGGCGCGGGTGCAGATGCCCTGTTTCAGCCAGTTGGCAATGTGCTGGGAGGAAATCCGCAGGGTGGCGCGGTCCTCCATCAATCCGACGTCGTGAATATCCGGCACCTTAGAGCAGCCCACGCCTTGATCAATCCAGCGCACCACATAGCCGAGAATACCCTGGGCGTTGTTGTCCAGCTCCCGCTGAATTTCCTCCGCGCTCCACGCGGGGTCATCCGCTACCGGTACTGTCAAAATGTCATCAAGGTTCGCGCGCTTGCGTTTTGCCAACTCCTCCTGAACCTTAGCCACATCCACCTTGTGGTAATGCAGCGCGTGCAGGGTGGCGGCGGTGGGTGACGGCACCCAGGCGGTGTTGGCACCGGCTTGCGGGTGGCCGATTTTGGCCTCCATCATTGCCGCCATCATGTCCGGCATGGCCCACATACCCTTACCGATCTGCGCGCGCCCCTTGAGGCCGGTGGCGAGACCAGTGTCGACGTTCCAGTCTTCGTAAGCGGTAATCCATTTCGACTGTTTCATCTCACCTTTGCGAATCATCGGGCCGGCCAGCATGGAGGTATGAATCTCGTCGCCGGTGCGGTCCAGGAAACCGGTGTTGATGAATACCACCCGCTCCTTCGCTGCGGCAATACACGCCTTGAGGTTGACGGTTGTGCGGCGCTCCTCGTCCATGATGCCCATTTTCACCGTGTTACGGGCGAGACCCAGTGCATCTTCAATGCGGTTGAACAGGGTATTGGCAAACGCCACCTCTTCCGGCCCGTGCATTTTCGGTTTCACGATATATACGCTGCCGGCGCGGGAGTTCTTGTGCGGCCCGTTGCCGCGAAGATCGTGCATGGCGATCAAGGTGGTTACCATGCCGTCGAGAATGCCTTCCGGCACTTCGTTGCCGTCTTTGTCCAGTACCGCATCGTTGGTCATCAAGTGGCCGACGTTGCGAATAAACATGAGGCTGCGCCCTGGCAGTGTCAGTGTGCCGCCCTCGGCACCGGTATATTCGCGATCCGGGTTGAGCGTGCGCAGGATTTCCCGGCCGTTCTTGTTGAGCTTTTCCTGCAGATCGCCTTTCATCAGGCCGAGCCAGTTGCGGTACACCACCACCTTGTCTTCCGCGTCTACCGCAGCGACGGAGTCTTCGCAGTCCATGATGGTAGTGAGGGCGGATTCCACCAGGATGTCCTTTATCCCGGCCTTGTCGGTCTTGCCGATGGGGCTAGCGCGGTCGATCTGGATTTCAAAGTGCAGGCCATTGTGGCTGAGCAGGATGGCTTCCGGCGCCTCGGGACTGCCGAGATAACCTTCAAACTGGCGGCTGTTTTTCAACGCGGCTACCTTGCCGTTGGCGAGCTCCGCCTCCAATAGCGAACCGTTGATGCGATAGGCAGTCACATCGCAGTGACTGACACCGCTGAGGGGTGCAGCCTGGTCGAGAAAGTCCCGGGCATAGGCGATGACCTTTTCGCCACGCACCGGGTTGTACGCACCGGCCTTTTCCGCGCCATTGTCTTCGCTGATTACGTCGGTGCCGTACAGTGCATCGTAAAGGCTTCCCCAGCGGGCGTTGGCCGCATTCAGGGCGTAGCGGGCGTTCATCACCGGCACTACCAGCTGAGGGCCGGCCATAGTGGCAATTTCCGCGTCGACGTTTTCGGTTTTCGCGCTGAAGTCCGCAGGCTCGTCCACCAGATAGCCGATTTCTTTCAGGAATGCCTTGTAACTGTCGAGATCCCGGTAGCCCCGGGGGTTTTCGCTGTACCACTGGTCCATGCGGGCCTGGATGTCGTCGCGCTTTTGCAGTAGCGCGCGGTTGACCGGCGCCAGGTCATTCACGATGTTCTCGAATTCCGCCCAGAACACGTCGGCACTGACTCCGGTGCCCGGGATAACGTCTTCCGCAATCAATGCGTGCAGCTCTGTGGCAATCTGCAGACCGCCAATACGGATTCTTTCCGTCATGAATGACCTCTTGTACTGGTAATGGGTACTGATGGGTTTCGCCGCATTCTAAACAGGCGACCGTCCATACCACTAATTTATAGGTGCGATACTCAATATTCGTGAAATGAATTTAGATGTCGACCAAAGTCAGAGCTGACGGCCAACATCCAGAATCAGACGCCGCATCCAGCGATGTGGCGCACTCTGCTGCAGAAGCGGACTCCAGGCCATCTTGAGCTCCAGCGGCGGGATCTTGAGCGGCGGATCGCGCAGTACCACGCGCGGATTGTTACACGCCAATTGCGCCAGCCGCGTGGGCACGGTGACGATCAGGTCACTCTGTTCCGCCAGTAGCATTGCCACCTGGTAGTGGCGCGTAAACACGGAAATGTCCCGCTTGCGGCCGTGCCGCCCAATGGCCTCGTCCACCCAACCCAGGCGCTGCACATCTTCGGGGTTGACCCCTACGCCCACGCCCATGCCGGTCTTGCTCACCCAGATGTGCTGTGCGCGCAGATAACTCTCCAGATTGTAGTCTTGCAGGATGGGATTATCCGCGCGCATCACGCAAGAGAAGCTGTCGCTCCAAATGGTTGCCTGGTGAAAGCTTTGGGGCATGGAGTCGAAGCGGTTGATCACCATATCCACCTTGCCCTGCTCAACATCCACGAAGCTCACGTCACTCGGCGTCATGATGTCTAGACTGATACCGGGGGCGCTCACCCGCAGCTGCTTCAACAGCGGTGGAATCAAGGTGGATTCCGCATAGTCACTGGCCATGATGCGGAAGGTACGGCGCGCCTCGGCGGGAGAGAAATCCCGGTTGGGCTGGATGACCTGATCGATGGCGGCGAGCGCTTCGCGCACCATCGGCTGCAGCTCCATGGCGCGCTCGGTGGGCATCATACCCTCGCGAGTGCGCACCAGCAGCGGGTCGTCAAACAGCTCACGCAGGCGCTTGAGGCCGTTGCTCATGGCGGGCTGGGACAGGCCCAGCTGGTTGGCGGCGCGGGTCACATTGCGCTCACGCAACAGTACATCCAGGTAGACCAGCAGGTTCAGGTCAGCGCGTTCCAGATTCATTGGCGGGGCTCCCGATGGGCTTTTGTGACCGTTTCAAACCGGCTCTTGTTCTGTCGCCGGCTCAGGTTTCACAAGTGGCTCAGCCACATATTCACCGCTTGGATAGCGGGAATTGTGACAATAAATTAGCCAAATTATGCCAGCACTCCTAGGATACGCACAACCTGATCGCAGTCACCTTTTTAAGGAACGTTGAGGAAAGATGCCCATGTCCACCTACGCTCAAGAAATCGAAAAAGCCGCAAAGCTCTGCAAAGCCAATGGCGCCTCCTGGGATGCCATCAACCCGGAATCCGTGGCCCGTATGCGCCTGCAGAACAGGTTCCAGAATGGTCTGGAGATCGCTCGTTACACCGCTGACATCATGCGCAAGGACATGGCCGCGTATGACAAAGACAGCTCCAAGTACACCCAGTCTCTGGGCTGCTGGCACGGCTTTATCGGCCAGCAGAAAATGATTTCCATCAAGAAGCACTTTGAAGGCAAGACCGACCGCCGCTACCTGTACCTGTCCGGCTGGATGGTTGCCGCCCTGCGCAGTGAATTCGGCCCGCTGCCGGACCAGTCCATGCACGAGAAAACGTCCGTGGCGGCCCTGATCGAAGAGCTCTATACCTTCCTGCGCCAGGCGGACGCCCGTGAGCTGGGCGGACTGTTCCGCGAGCTGGACGCCGCTCGTGAAGCCGGCGACCAGGTGAAGGAAAAATCTATCCTGAACCAGATCGACAACCACGTCACTCACGTTGTGCCGATCATCGCGGACATCGACGCCGGTTTCGGTAATGCCGAGGCCACCTACCTGCTGGCGAAGAAAATGATCGAGGCTGGCGCCTGCTGCATCCAGATCGAAAACCAGGTTTCCGACGAGAAACAGTGCGGTCACCAGGACGGCAAGGTCACCGTGCCTCACGAAGACTTCCTCGCCAAGATTCGCGCTGTGCGCTATGCCTTCCTTGAGCTGGGCGTGGACAATGGCGTGATCGTTGCCCGTACCGACTCCCTGGGCGCCGGTCTTACCAAGCAGATCGCCGTGACCCGCGAGCCGGGCGACCTGGGCGACCAGTACAATTCCTTCCTGGATTGCGAAGAAGTGGCCCCGGGCGACCTGGCCAACGGCGACGTGATCATCAACCGCGATGGCAAACTGCTGCGTCCGAAACGCCTGCCCTCCAACCTGTTCCAGTTCAGGAAAGGCACCGGCGAAGCCCGCTGTGTACTCGACAGCGTGACCTCACTGCAGAACGGCGCGGACCTGATCTGGATCGAAACCGAGAAGCCCCACGTGCGTCAGATCGGCGCCATGATGGATGAAATCCGCAAGCAGGTGCCGGACGCCAAGCTGGTGTACAACAACAGCCCGTCCTTCAACTGGACCCTGAACTTCCGTCAGCAGGTATTCGACGCCTGGCAGGAGGAAGGCAAAGACGTGTCCGCCTACAAGCGGGACAACCTGATGAGCGCCGAGTACGACGACACCGAGCTGTCCAAGGCCGCGGACGAGAAAATCCGCACCTTCCAGGCGGATGCGGCACGCGAAGCGGGTATTTTCCACCACCTCATCACCCTGCCGACCTACCACACCGCGGCTCTGTCTACCGACAACCTGGCCAAGGAATACTTCGGCGAAAAAGGCATGCTCGGCTACGTGGAAGGTGTGCAGCGCAAGGAAATCCGCCAGGGTATCGCCTGCGTGAAACACCAGAACATGGCCGGCTCCGACATGGGCGACGACCATAAGGAGTACTTCGCCGGTGAAGCCGCGCTGAAGGCCGCGGGTAAAGACAACACCATGAACCAGTTCGGTTAATGGATAAGAGTTAACCAGGTTCCAAAAGCGAGTATCCCTGAGAAATCGCTTCACTCACTTCGGGCTGCCCTTGGCAGCCCTTTTTTATGGGCGCGTCATCACTTTTCTAGCGCCTGAATTCACCTGCCTACGTGACGCCGTTTCCACTTCCGGATTTTTACCCGGTGTGCGTGAACTGTGCCCTCTCACCAACCCTCTCTCGTACGTCTTTATAACGGCCTTATAAAAAGTCATACATTTCATACGAATCTCGCAGAGATTCACATCCATAAAAAAACCGAGAGAAAATGGAGGTCCACGCAATGCGTTTGTCGCATTTATTACTGTCCGCCACGGTGTGCTTTGCCGCGCCGGCGGTATTCGCCGCCCAGGCGACAATGAACGTCACCAACGATTGGGGACAAGGCGCTCAGGCGGAAATCGTCGTGCTGAATGACGAAACCGCACCAATTTCCAACTGGACGGTGGAGTTCGACCTGGACGCGGAGATCACCCAGATGTGGAACGGGGTGGTACTGTCCCAAAGCGGCGACCACTATGTGGTGGGGCCCGCGGCCTATAACAGTACTATCGGCGTCAACGGCCAGGTCAGTATCGGCTTTATTGCCAGCCCGGGAGGCCTTGACACCGTAGCCGTGACCGTCCATACGGAGGGCGGCAGCTCATCCGGCGGTTCGAGCAGCTCTTCATCCAGCAGCAGCTCGTCTTCGAGTTCCTCAAGCAGTTCCAGCAGCAGCTCCTCAAGCAGTTCGTCCAGCTCTTCCGGCGGCAGCTCATCGTCGTCTTCCAGCTCCTCCTCCGGCTCGTCGACGTCTTCGTCGTCCGGCGGTTCCGGCAGTGGTTATCTGAGCTATGAGCAGAGCGGCTTTATTACGGTGGATCAGTTCGGCTATCTGCCGAACAGCGAGAAAGTGGCGGTGTTGCGCGACCCGCAGCAGGGCTATGACGCCGCCGACAGCTACTCGCCACCCGCTGAGATACACGTGGTGAATACCGACAACGGCCAGATCGTGCATACGGCACAACCGCAAGCCTGGAATGGTGGGGCCACGGCAGAGTTTTCTGGCGACCGCGTCTGGCATGTGGACTTTTCTGCGGTGACCGCCAGTGGCGATTACATCCTCGCTGATGCGTCCGGCGAATTGCGCTCGGCGGAGTTCCGCATCGCCGCGGATGTGTACCGGCCGGTGCTCGAGCAAGCGGTGCGCACCTTCTTCTACCAGCGCGTCGGTTTCCCCAAGCAGGCGCCCTATGCCGATGCCCGCTGGGCCGACGGGGCGAGCCATCTGGGCGCCGGGCAGGATCCGCAGGCGCGCCGGTACAATGCTACTGGCGACGCATCCAGTGAAAGGGATCTGCGCGGAGGCTGGTACGACGCGGGCGATTACAACAAGTACACCAACTGGCATGCGGACTACCTGATTTCGCTGCTCCACAGCTACCGCGAAAACCCCGCAGTGTGGACCGACGATTTCAATATTCCAGAATCCGGCAACGGCATGCCCGACCTGCTGGATGAGGTGAAATGGGGCATGGACTGGCTGGTGCGCATGCAGGAGAGTAACGGTTCCGTACTCTCGGTGATGGGCCTGTCTCACGCCAGCCCGCCGTCTGCTGCCAGTGGCGCCAGTACCTATGGCCCTGCCACCACCGCCGCCACCTACAGCAGCGCCGCCGCCTTCGCCCTCGGCAGCCACGTACTCGGGCAGATGCCGGGCATGCAGAGCTACGCCGCAGACCTGAGCGCGCGCGCGGAGTCCGCGTGGCAGTGGGCACAAGCCAATCCCGCCGTCACTTTCCACAACGCCGATAACGGTGTTGCCGCCGGCGAACAGGAAGTGGATGACTACGGCCGCTTCGCCAAGAGCCTGATAGCGGCGATCAACCTCTACCGCGCCACCGGCAAAGCGGCGTATCGCAGCTATGTGGAGAGTAACTATCAGACAGCGCATCTCATGGAGTGGAGCTGGGTATCCATCTGGGAAACGGAGTTGCAGCATGCATTGCTCTACTTCGCGTCTCTACCCGGTGTGGACGGCAGCGTCGCCAGCAGTATCCGCAGTACCTATGCCACGGGCATGAATGGCGATGACAACTGGCCGGCGGTTACCGGCAACAGCGATGCCTATCGCGCTTACATCCCGCAGTACACCTGGGGCAGCAACCGCAGTCAGGCGCACCAGGGCAACCTGTTTCTGGACCAGCTCCAGTACAACGCGGGCACGCCAGGAGAAACCGCCGCGCGCAACGCCGCCCTGCGTAACCTCAACTACCTGCACGGCGTCAATCCACAGGGCAAGGTGTACCTGTCCAATATGGGTGAGTTCGGTGCGGAGAACTCGGTGGACAGCTTCTACCACAGCTGGTTTACCGACGGCAGCCCGCAGTGGGATTCCGTTTCCGGTTCTTCCTACGGTCCGGCCCCGGGCTTCCTGGTGGGCGGCCCTAACCCCAGCTACGATTGGGACACCTGCTGCCCCAACAGCTGCGGCAGCCCGGAAAACAACGCCCGCTGCGGTATCGCCCCACCGGCACCGCCCTACGGCCAGCCCGCACAGAAGTCATTCCTCGACTTCAATACCAGCTGGCCGCTGAACTCCTGGGCGGTCACCGAAAACCACAACATGTATCAGGTGGCGTATATCCGCCTGCTGTCCAAGTTTGTTTCTGACGGCAACTGATCCTTTCTATCGGGGGGCGGTATCGCCCCCCAATCTTCCCGATTTCCCAACGCACTCATCCAGCAGGGAATTGCCGGCCGCTTGCACTAGTCTTTAGACGATGCCTGTAACCAAACTGCGTCGCCTATGTCGAATCCCAGTCGCGTCCTTGTTCTGAACAGCGGCAGCTCATCGCTGAAGTTCGCCGTGATCGACCCGTACAGTGGCACGCTTGACCTGAGCGGCATTGGCGATGCGTTGGGGCAGGATGAACCGACGGTCAGCTGGAAGTGCGATGGTAGAACCCAGTCCAGCGGGTTGCCCGCGGAGGCGCAGCACAGCGACGTGATCCGTTTTCTGGTGGACGAAATCCTGAGCAAATGCGCGGATCTACAGGAGCACCTGATCGCCGTCGGCCACAGAGTGGTGCACGGCGGAGAAAAGTTCTCCCACTCGGTACTGATCGACGACGCAGTACTCAATACCATTCGCGACTGCATAGCACTGGCACCCCTGCACAACCCCGCCGCCGTGCAGGGGATTGAAGCGGCGTTTAACGCGTTTCCAGACCTGCCGCAGGTCGCGGTGTTCGACACGGCCTTTCACCAGTCCATGCCGCGCCATGCGTATATCTATGCCCTGCCCTACGAGCTCTACCGCGACCATGGTCTCCGCCGCTACGGTATGCACGGCACCAGTCACCGCTTTGTTACTGAGCGCGCCGCGGAGCTGCTGAACCTGCCGGTTAACGAGGTCAATATCATCTCTGCCCACCTGGGCAACGGCGCGTCCATCACTGCGATACGCGACGGCCACAGTGTGGATACCAGCATGGGGCTGACACCACTGGAAGGCCTTGTTATGGGCACCCGCAGCGGCGATGTGGACCCGGGGCTGATAATGCATCTGGCCAGCCGGCTGGATTACCGAGTGAAAGAAATCAACGAGCTGCTGAACAGGAAAAGCGGGCTGCTGGGAATTTCCGAACTGAGCAGTGACTGCCGTGCACTGGAGCAGGCTGCAGCGGAGGGCCACGATGGCGCGCAGCTGGCTCTGGATATTTTCTGTTACCGTCTCGCAAAGTACATCGCCTCCTACCACGGTGTGCTATCGCAAGTAGATGCTCTCGTGTTCACTGGCGGCATTGGTGAAAATTCGAGTCTGGTGCGAGAAAAAGTACTCGCACATCTTGATGGCCTCGGTTACGAGCTGGACATGGCGCGAAACCTGCGCGCGCGCTTCGGTGAGGAAGGCCCGATCTCCACGGAGCGCTCTGCGGTAACACTGGTGATTCCCACGAACGAAGAATGGGTGATCGCCCGCGACACCGCCAGCCTGGCTCCCCCCAACAGGCCAAATGGCGACCCCAGTTCGAGGGAGTGATCCATGTCGCGCACCATCATGCTGGTTCCCATTAGTGCCGGTGTCGGTATTACCTCCGTCAGTCTCGGTATCCTGCGCGCACTGGAACGTAACGGTGTCAGCGTCAGTTTTTACAAACCCATCGCGGAAGCGGTAAAAAACGAGAAAAACCGCGATCGCAGTAACGAGATACTGCGCACCGCCGCCAATCTGAAAGTACCCGACTCTTTCTCGATGCAACATGCGGAATCCCTTATCGGCCGCGGCGACCTTTCGGATTTGTTGGAAGAAGTCCTTGCGCGCTTCAACGACAGCGCGAATCAAGCGGATGTCGCGATCATCGAGGGACTAGTCCCCAACTCCGAAAACCAATTCGCCAATCAGCTGAACCTTCAGATTGCGAAAACGCTGGATGCGGAGATTGTGTTGGTGGTGTGCCCCAATCTGGACTCACCACAGCAGCTCAAGAATCGCCTTGAGATGGCCATGGGGAGGTTTGGCGGAAGCCGGTCGGGCCGAGTGGTAGGATGTATCGTCAACAAGGTAGGGGCGCCTTCGCAGGTACCGGATACCCCGGGCGCGGATATCACCGGGGTTTTCGAAGGCCCAAAGGTCCACCAGGGTAGCCTGGAAATTCTCTCGTTGTTTGGCAAAAGTCCGCTGCCCATTATTGGCTGTATTCCGTGGAATGCGGATCTGGTGGCGCCGCGGGCCAAGGATCTGGCGGATCACTTTCAGGCGGAAATCGTCAATTATGGTGAACTGGATACACGCCGCCTGCGCAGCGTTACCTTCTGTTCCCGCTCGCTCGGCAATATGATTTACCGCTTTGAGCCCGGATCAATGCTGGTTTCCTCCGGCGATCGCCCGGATGTCATCGTCGCCGCCTGCCTCGCCGCCATGAACGGCATTAAAATAGGCTGCCTGCTTCTGACCGGTGGCTACAACATTGAACCGATGGTGCGCAAACTCTGTGCACCAGCCATGGAAACCGGGCTGCCGGTAATTCTGGTCGATACCAATACCTGGCAGACGGCACTGCAATTGCAGTCATTCAACATGGAAACCCCCACCGACGACCTTGAGCGCATCGAAAAAGTACAAGACTTCATTGCTGGACACCTGGACAACCACTGGGTGGAATCCCTTGGGCGGGACTCCAATCGACCCAAACGGCTTTCGCCACCGGCCTTCCGCTTTTATCTCACCGAGCGTGCGCGCCGAGCCAACAAGCGCATCGTGCTGCCAGAGGGCGATGAGCCGCGCACCGTCAAGGCCGCACTCACCTGCGCCGAACGCGGTATCGCGCGGCCGGTATTGCTGGGAGATCCAAAAGAAATCCACCGTGTCGCCGAGCAGCAGGGCCTCACTCTCAGCGACAAGGTAGAAATCATCGACCCGAAAACTGCGCGCAATAAATACGTCGAGCCAATGGTGAAATTACGCAAAAGCAAAGGGCTGACAGACATCGTTGCTAAAGAGCAGCTGCAGGATAATGTGGTGCTCGGCACCATGATGCTGGCGGAGGGTGAAGTGGATGGTCTGGTCTCCGGCGCAGTACACACCACCGCCAATACCATCCGTCCCGCGCTGCAATTGATCAAGACCGCACCTGGCGCAAGCCTGGTGTCTTCGGTGTTTTTCATGTTGCTACCGGACCAGGTGCTGGTTTATGGCGACTGCGCCATCAACCCGGACCCAAACGCTGAAGAGCTTGCAGACATCGCGATCCAGTCCGCGGACTCCGCCAGCGCCTTTGGTATCGAGCCCAGAGTGGCCATGATCAGCTACTCCACCGGCACCTCGGGTAGCGGCAGCGACGTGGATAAAGTGCGCGAGGCCACCAAGCTCGCCCAGAAAAAGCGCCCGGACCTGGTGATTGACGGACCACTGCAGTACGACGCCGCGATCATGGAAAATGTGGCCAGGAAAAAAGCACCGGAGAGCCCGGTCGCCGGGCGCGCAACGGTGTTCATCTTCCCCGACCTCAACACCGGCAATACCACCTATAAGGCGGTGCAGCGCAGCGCCGACCTGATCAGTATCGGCCCCATGTTGCAGGGAATGCGCAAACCAGTGAACGATCTATCGCGGGGGGCGCTGGTGGATGACATCATCTACACCATTGCGTTAACGGCGATCCAGGCCAGCCAGCTTGAATAAATGCTAAATCAATCTTCAATTATTGCGGAGCCGGCACTGATTACACATATTGCGGTCAGTCGGTACATTTGCTTGATGTTCAAGCTAAACGACAGAAGATGTCTGGTTTTGGCGATCATCCACAGGCCTTGTTTTTGGTGAGCGGTGAAAGATCTAAAGCTCGCCACGGCGATGCTTTTCTCCCAGGCCTTTGATCAGATCCAGCAAGCCGGCGTCGTAGAGGAAGTTGTCGGCGAAGGTGATTTCCTGTGGCGAAAAGTGCTCTGCTCTAGACACTAGGCGGCTTTTTCTGGACCGATTGACGATTGCGTAACCGCCCACACCGCGACCAGCGCTCATAGAACGCTGAATACATAACATTTCACCCTCCACGTCCTCGTCGGCGCTGGTCATGGCACCGGCGTGCAGACCGCCCTGTGCCGGTGGCTTGCGGAACTCGGTGAGCGCATCGGCGAACCAAGGCAATACCCCGAGGGGGAAATCGGCCTGCGAGCATCGGTACTTGAGCGTACCATTTTTACGCAGCCAGCTGTCAGCCTTCAATATGCTCAGGTGATCTCTCTGCTGTACAAAGACAACGGTATCACCCTCGTTAGGGTCCGTTGTTCTCGCCAACTCCACGGTGCCATACGGCAGTTTTTCGTGGTGCTCGATTCTTGGTAGTTGTTCTTTAACCGGGTATTTCGGTTTTTGTATCCAACTCATTTAAACCCCTTGGAGACATAGGCAATAGCGCCGGCCTCTTCCAATTGTTGCAAATTGACTGGTTGCCGCTCGAAGTTCAGCGTTTCCACCGCACCGTAGTGGTTGCCGGACCCGGCGATCTTGTCCCGGGTGAGGCCATTGCCTTCGTAGTATTGGTTGTTGCCGACGGTGCCCTGCATTTCCAAGCGCTGCTTAAGGAGGCTTTTCTCTGTTTCGGAAAGATCGGTGGTGTCCAGATAGTCCTCAAAGTTGTCTATGTTTGTAGACCACTTGTTCGCCAGAAATTCTTTATCCACCGCCTCCTGGTAGTGCCAGCCATACTGATCCTGAAACTCGGGTATCATGACCGTGTCGGTAAATTCCTTAGGGAATTCCTTCGGCAACTCCCGGTTGGCAAACTCACTGACCTTGTCAAAGGTGGCCGGTACACTTTTTACACCGGTGAGAGGCGCTGCCTTTTCGGTGTCGATGACAATCAGTGTGTACTCGGCGTCGGGGTCGTAGTCGAGGCCGAGCTTGTCCGAAATCAGGCGCGCATTGGTATCGGCATCCTCTAGCTGATCGAAGCTGGTGGACCAGTATTTGGCACCGTTGCCGCTGACGCCTCGCATGGGTGCCCCAAGCATGCCCGGTGCTCCGTTGTTGGTCAGGTAGCGGCTTTCCATAAAGCGGACCTGATAGCGTTCCTTCGAGATATCGCCGGTTTCGGCCAGGGCTTTCAGCTCCGCATCAGTGTACTTGGGCTGGTAGCCGTTGCGGGCAATTTCGTCCGCCATAGAGTTCAGGCGGCTGACGGCATCCTCGAGAGACGTGGGTGGGATGCCTTTGCGTTGGCTGAAATCGGTTTTCTCATGGGGTTTCGGTTTCTTCCGGGTATCGGGGACGACCTCGACTGGTTTGGCAACCTCCACTTCGCCGAGACTTTCAAAGTCCTGCAGGCCGAGCGCCTGAACGATTTCACGCTTTTTTTCCCGCTACAGCTGCTTCGTTCCCGAGTATTTACAGCTCGCCACGGCGATACTTTTCTCCCAGGTCTTTGATCAGATCCAGCAAGCCGGCGTCGTAGAGGAAGTTGTCGGCGAAGGTGATTCTGTGGGGCGAAAAATGTTCTTCTAAGCGCGCTGAGTGGTCTTTTCTGGAGCGATTGACGATGGAATAGCCGCCCACACCGCGGCCCGCGCTCATGGCACGCTGGATACACAGCATCTCGCCCTCCACGTCCTCATCGGCACTGGTCATGGCACCGGCGTGCAGGCCGCCCTGTGCCGGGGGTTTGCGAAACTCGGTGAGGGTATCGGCGAACCAGGGCAATACGCCGAGGGGGAAATCCACTTGTGAGCATCGGTAATGGGGTGTGCCATCTTTAAGCAGCCAGCTACCGGCCTCCAACACACTCAGGAACTTTCCCTGGCGTACAAAAAAAATAGTGTACCTTTCACTGTTGGGGTCAGCTATTCTTGCCAGCTCCACGGCGCCCTCCGGCAGCTGTTCATGGTGCGCGATTTTGGGCAGTTGTTCTTTTACCGGGTATTTCGGTTTTTGGAACCAATTCATTTAAACCCCTTAGAGACATAGGCAATAGCGCCGGCCTCTTCCAGTTGTTGCAGATTGACCGGTTGCCGCTCGAAGTTCAGCGTTTCCACCGCGCCGTAGTGATTGCCGGACCCGGCGATCTTGTCCCGGGTCAGGCCATTGCCCTCGTAGTACTGGTTGTTGCCCACGGTGCCTTGCATTTCCAAGCGCTGCTTAAGGAGGCTTTTCTCTGTTTCGGAAAGATCGGTGGTGTCCAGATAGTCCTCAAAATCATCTATTTTTGTAGACCATTTATCCTCCAGAAATTTTCTATCCACGGCCTCCTGGTAGTGCCACCCATACTGATCCTGAAACTCGGGCGTCATAACCGTATCGGTAAACTGCTTGGGAAATTCCTCTGGCAGCTCCCGGTTGGCAAACTCACTGACCTTGTCAAAAGTGGCCGGTACGCTTTTCACACCGGTGAGAGGCGCGGCCTTTTCGGTGTCGATGACGATCAAGGTATATTTTGCTGTTGGGTCATAGTCGAGGCCAAGCTTCTCCGAAATCAGGCGCGCATTGGTATCCGCGTCTTCCAACTGATCGAAGCTGGTGGACCAGTACTTGGCGCCGTTGCCGCTGACGCCTCGCATGGGCGCCCCAAGCATGCCCGGTGCTCCGTTGTTGGTCAGGTGGCGGCTTTCCATAAAGCGGACCTGATAGCGTTCCTTCGAAATATCGCCGGTTTCGGCCAGGGCTTTCAGCTCGGCATCTGTGTATTTGGGCTGGTAGCCGTTGCGGGCAATTTCGTCCGCCATAGAGTTCAGGCGGCTGACGGCATCCTCGAGAGACGTGGGAGGGATGCCTTTGCGTTGGCTGAAATCGGTTTTCTCACGGGGTTTCGGCTTCTTCTTCCGGGTATCGGGGGCGATGTCGGCTGGCCTGGCAACCTCCACCTCGCCGAGACTTTCAAAGTCCTCGAAGCTCGCTGTTTGCTTGGCCGGGGCATGGCGGTTCCTGAGCATTCTGGCTTGTTTGATCTGTTCTCCAAACTGCAACAGCAACTGCCCGACCTTGCGGAACTTGGCAAAATGCCGGGTCAGGCTTGCTGCGCTGGCGGCGAGGCCGGCGCCGCCGGTTACTGCCGCCAGGAGTATGGTGAACAGGACTTCAAACGCCGCGGCACCGGAGAATTCAGTGATTTCAATGGCGTGTTGGGCTTTAACGTAGTCTTTGACGAAGCGCCGGAGGTCGGCCTGCAGGGCTGGGTCTTCCCAGATGAGATCGGCGAGTTCCGTGGCGTGTTGGAACTGTTCGCGGGTAATGGCGGTGGGATCGAAGCCGAGTACCTGTACGATCTCACGCTTTTCCGCGGTTAGAATTTCATCCTGATAGGCAGCCATCAGGTTTTCGCCGTTGTCGCTGCGCTGCGTTGCCCGGTAGGCGGCTTGTACACCCCGCAGGCTGCGTTGCAGTGGGCTCACCACATCGTTGACGTCTTTCAGCCACTGCGCAAAACCCGAGCCCGCCTGCCACAGGCCGGTGAGGAAGGCGCCGGTATAAATCAGCCCGCGATTAACCGACGTTTCCTGCCGCAGTTGTCTGGCGTGTTGCGAGGCTTCGGCTCTTTCGGCCGCAACAATTGCTAGCAGTGCCTGGCGAATCTTCACTCGCAGCAAATTGCGGGTATCGTGCGGCTGTTCTTCCTTGGTTTTTTTCGCGCTGCCGGCATGGATAAACCGGAGGTTTCCCTGATGTATGGCGTCGAGAATCCGCGGCCAGCGGCCGGGTAAAAACCCGATGCCGATATGGGGATGGTGCGCATGGGTACTGAAAATCCCGACGGAATTCATATCCTGCCAGCCGGACCCTGGTTGGCTGAAGAGGCTTCGCTCGAGGTCTCCACCATAGAGGCTGAACAGTTCATCTTCCGCCGCCGCCAACTGATGAACATCAATGCGCCCGAGCGTCTCCAGCGCTGTGAAATAATCGGCAATGGCCAGGGATGCTATTCGGTTACCGGAGGTGAGTTGGTACGTATTTCCCAAATTATCCGTAAGGGTGCAAAACGACATATCCGTGTCATATTCCGTGAAATGATAAATTTTGAGCGCGAGAAACTAACACGAATCATGAAGAGGGGGGAGGGAAAATTTCCCAAAATTTTGTGGAGAACTACTTAAAACACTTCTAAAAATTCGTTTCCCCGTCACCCCCGAGAAGGCGCGGGCCAAGTAGCCACGGGGTTTCTAGATTCTCGCCTTCGCGGGAATGACGGTTTTTAGAGATATCCTTAGACAGGGGTAGGCGCTAGCGCCAGATCTGACACTTCCCCCAGAGGACGGTCTTTTTCAAGAAATAACACCAGCGAACCCGCGACCAGATAAGCCTCCAGACGATGCTCAAACGTATCGCTGTATTCAAATTCCATGCGCTCAAGACATTCGTGTACGAATTTGTATTCCGGCGCTTTGCTTTTGCAAACGCTTCGCCCTTTGCGCACTATTGGCCACAGATCCCAGAGCTTGCGCCCCTCTTCTTTCAGTGCTTTCAACGCCACCGCGAGCCGGGCTTCTTCCAAAGTGAGGTCGGTACCGAGGGGGTAGTACGGCAGCAACTGCAGGCGGTGCCCTTGGGCGAAGACCGCATGTATGCGCTCTGGTGTGTTGTTACGGAATACTTCCGGAATGGTGTAGTCCGCCTCTATTTTGCCGGCAGCTTTGGCTTTGTCCATCAGCTCCTGCTGGAAGCGTGAATCGGCAATGCACAGCATGGCAGCAATAACGTCGCGGTCGGATTTTCCGCGCAGGTTGGCAACACCGTACTCAGTGACAACGATATCCCGCAGGTGTCGGGGAATGGTGCAATGGGGATATTCCCAGATGATGTTGCTGCGTATGCGGCCACCGGCCAGACGTGTGCTGGCGAGAGCTATCACCGAGCGGCCCCCGGGCAATTCGTGGGCCTGGGCAACAAAGTTATACTGGCCGCCCACACCGCTGACCACCTGCCCGTTTTCCAGCCCATCGGAAATCACCGCGCCGTTCAGGGTGACCATCATCGCGGAGTTGACGAAACGCGCGTGCTGACGCTGGGCGATCTTGAGGTCGCGGTCTTTTTGCAGCTCATTGATGTAATCAATGGCGGTCATATTGATGCCGGCCATTTCCTGTGCCGGCATTTCCCGCAATGCGCGGTACATAGCGGTGGAACCGAGATAAAAACCACCGTGCAACCAAGTACCATCAGGCAGTGGCTTACCGGCGCAACTGCCCAGGAGTTTATTGCGCCCGGCGCCGCTGTGCAGATCGCACTCTTCGATCTCGCCGTGCTCATCGAGAAAGCGGTGACCGCGCCAGCTATAACGAGGATCGACAATACCTACCGCCTGCAGGAACCGTGTGTCCGCCTCCGTCAGCGGGCATTGGATACGCCCGGCATCGCGCAGGGCAATCAGGGTGTTTTCGTCAATGGTATCGCTGATGACACCGTCATTCAGCAGCTTCTGCAGTGTCGCATCGGAAAACACCTTCCGCTTCAGCACTCCGGCGCGACGCAGGTGCAGGAAACCTTCGGGCACCATCTCACTGGCACCGTACAGGCCCTTCTGGAAATCGCTCAGTTCCAGCGGCTGCTTGAACAGGACACGCTCGGTATCCACATCCAGGGACTGCAAAATATCCCGGTAATCCGCATTGTTGCAGTGGCGCAGGCGCAGCACGTGACAAATGGCATCGCCCAGTGTACCGATTCCCACCTGCAGGGTACCGCCGTCGCGTACCAGGCCGGCAATATGAAACGCAAGCGCATAATCGGTCAGGCGTACCGGGGCGTTGGGAGCAGCGAAAAGCTCCTTCGTGAATGCTTCCCCCTCGAGCAGGAAGTCGAACCTGTCGGCGGCAACCCGCGCATCGCCACCGACAAAAGGCAGCCGCGGATTCACTTCTCCCACCAGCGTAATCGGCCCGTGTCCGCGCTCCCGCGCCAGCTCAAGTACCGGTAGCGTCAGGTCGGGATTGCTGCTTAGGCTGTAATCGCCGCTGCCGTCCGCAGCTGGCGAAATCATCTGTGCGATCACGTTGACGCCGCGATCAAGCAGGTCCCGCGGCACGTGGGTGTAATTGGCGCTGACGTAACTCTGCTGCACGGAGTTCACATGCAGGAAGCTGCCGGGCTGCAGAAAAAATTCGCACACCTCCACATTGGCCGGCAGCAGTCCGTTGCGACGGGCCTGGTTGTAGGCCAGGTCCTGATAGTCCGCGTAGAGCCGGTCCAGCAATGGCTGCACAAAACGCCGATGTAATTCATTGTCCGCGGATGGGCGCTCAAGGGTCAGTGCGGTATAGATAGTAAGTTCAATTTCCGGGTCTTGTTCCGCTCGCGCGTACAAGGTATTGGCAAACTGGTTGGCCTTGCCAAGCCCGAGGGGCAGCCCCAATACAATGCGTTTTCCAACCTTCTCCAGCACCGCATCCACACAGATCTCGGCTGCATTGAACGTTTCCGGTTTTGCCATGGATGCTTCCAACCTTTATCTGCCAGCCGGGGAAAGCGACTCGTAGTGATCCACCTGTATGGCTTTGTTGACGGCGGCAGCCGTCGCGCGGATTTTCTTTGCCTCGTCTTCACTGATCAGTTTTTCCTCCAGCGCAGCGTCGATGGCATCGTCATTCAGTGCGCGCAGTCCACCTTTTCTCATCCTGTTGCGAATACTTTCAGTCTGGTGGCTGCTGATGAAGGCCTGTTCGACGATGTCGATGCCGTCGCCGGGATTGCCGAGAAATACACCGCGGGTCAAACGGTCGCGGGTATCACCGGGCTTCATGATCAGATCGGCACAGGCGCGCGCCTGGCGGTCGGAAGCGGCGCGAATACTGTGGCCCCAGGGCATGGTGAGGAACTGCATTATCTGGCCTACAAAACGCACCGGGAAGTTGTGGAACACCTCGATCAGACTTACCTCGATATTGTGGAAACCGGCGCGCATGGCGAATTCCAGCAGCGGGCGATCGGCTGCGGGGCTGCCGTCGTCATTGAAACGCTTGAGGGTGGCACTCATCAGGTAGAGTTCACTGAGCACGTCTCCGAGCCGCGCGGAGATCAGTTCTTTGCGCTTCAATTCTCCACCGAGCACCATCAGGGAAATTTCAGTCACCAGCGTCAGCACTGCGGAATAACGGTTCATCTGGCGGTAGTACTTAGCCGCGCTGCCAACGCCTTGCGGGCTGCTGGCAAACAGGCCCCCGGTCCAGCCGTGGAAGACGGCCCGGCAGAAAGTTTTGAGCTGGAACAGCACGTGCTTCGGCAACAGCGCATCCAGCTGCTTCAAGCCTTCGGCTTCGTCTTCATTGGTGGCCGCCTCCATTTCCTGTAAAAGGTATGGGTGGCAGCGGATGGCGCCCTGCCCGAAGATCATCAGGCTGCGAGTGAGAATATTGGCACCTTCTACCGTGATCGCCACTGGTACCGCACGGTACACATTACCGAGATAGTTCATCGGCCCGTCCATAATGGCCTTCCCAGCGTGGATATCCATGGCGTCATTGATGGCCTGGCGCAGCCCATTGGTAGCATGGGCCTTCATGATTGCCGAGACTACCGCCGGCTTGCGCCCCTGATCCAGCGCGCGGGTTGTTGTCATGTGCGCGGAGTCCAGCACATAGGCAATTGCGGCTATCTCTGCGAGTCGGCGCTGGACACCCTCGAACTTTCCGATGGGAATGCCAAATTGCTCGCGGATGTGCGCATAGGCCCCGGTTGTGCGCGCTGCGAGTTTCGCACCACCCGTGGAGAGCGATGGCAGTGAAATACCGCGGCCAGCCGCAAGCGCACTCATCAACATGTGCCAGCCTCGCCCGATATTCTCCTGCCCTCCTATGATCCAATCCATGGGGATGAATACATCCTCACCCCAATTGGGTCCGTTCATGAACGCCTGCAGCGCCGGCAGGTGACGCTGGCCAATCTTCACCCCGGGTGTGTCGGTGGGTACAAGAGCCACAGTAATACCGAGATCCTCCTCCTCGCCGAGGATGTGATCCGGGTCGTAGAGTTTAAAAGCAAGCCCTAGAATCGTCGCCACCGGACCAAGAGTAATGTAGCGCTTGTGCCAGTTCACGCGCATACCGAGGGTTTTCTCGCCCTTGTATTCCTGATAGCAGACCACACCGTTGTCCACCATGGAGGCGGCGTCAGACCCCGCTTCCGGACTGGTGAGACCAAAACAGGGAATCTCACGGCCATCGGCGAGTCGCGGCAGGTAATGGTTCTTCTGTGCCTCGGTACCATGTGCCATCAGCAGTTCACCAGGGCCGAGGGAGTTCGGCACCATCACGGTGACGCCGACGCTGGTGCTACGGGTGGAAATTTTGGTGACGATCTGCGCGTGTGCGGTGGGCGAAAAACCGAGGCCACCGAATTCTTCGGGAATGATGATGCCAAAGAAGCGGTTCTTTTTGAGGAATTCCCAGATCTCTGGCGAAATGTCGTGATCTTCGTAGGAAATTTTCCAGTCGTCGACCATCTTGCACAGTTCTTCCACCGGGCCGTCCAGAAACGCCTGTTCCGCGTCCGTCAGCTCTGGGGGGCCCATATTCAGCAATTGATCCCAATCCGGTTTTCCGGATAACAGTTGCGCATCCCACCACACTTCCCCCGCCTCCATGGCCTCGCGTTCGGTATCGGAAATCGGCGGCAGTACTTTTTTGATCCACTTTAACAGCGGCGCGGTGATCCACTTCTGGCGCAGGTTGCTCATCACTTATCCTTGTCAGCTGAAAACAGCGACATTCACTGCCTATACAGCGATGCCACAAAAAATTGATACAGAGACTTGCCTGCAACTATAGGCAATGAACAGCCACTGGTTGCGATCAGGCGAATGCCAGAGTGCCAACACCGCAGAAAATTATCAATGCGGCGAGCAGACGCTGGGTGGAGAAACGCTCGTTGAGCAAAACCACGGAAATGATGGAGGCAAACAGGATGCTGACTTCGCGGGTAGCGGCCACCGCGGCGACGGGCATCATCGATGTGGCCCAGAGCGCAATACCGAAGCCGCCAGTGGCGAGCACGCCGGACAGGGAGCTGCGCAGCAGATTCGCGCGGGCGAATGCCAGCCCTTTCATCGGACGGGTAAACAACACGGCAAGGATGACACCGCCACCGGAGAGAATTTCCAGCCAGGCCACATAGCTGAGTGGGTTGGCGACACTGCGCACCCCCGCGGCGCCGAGTGTCGTGTACCCGGTAATGGCGATACCGGTGCCAAGGGAGTAAAAGATTCCGCGCCCGCTGACTTTCAGTTCCTTCATGATCAGCGCGAAGATGCCGCAGGTCACAAGCAATATGCCGGTAAGCTGCAGCGGTGCGAGCGATTCATCCAGGAACAGTAATGCGGCAATCGCTACCATCAGTGGTGTGACGCCCCGCGCCATGGGATAGGCGGTGCCGTAATCCAGTGCCTGATACGAACGGGAAAGCAGGAAGAAGTACAGATACTGGAAGAAGGCCCCACCGATCAGAAAGCCCAGCGCATTTTTTCCAGGCAATGGGAGTTGCGTCGCCAGGGCCGCGCCAACCAGCAAGCCGACACTGCGAATCATCGCCAGCTGCAGGAAACCTTCGCCGCTGTGCTTTACCACGGCATTCCACACGGCGTGGGCAAGGGCAGACAGCAGGACCAGCGCAAATAAAACAGTCTCAGATATTTCCAATTTGAATAAGAGGTTGGGGAGAAACTATCACGCCGTTATTATCAGCGTACAAATACTCTCCAGGTTTAAAGGTGACGCCGCCAAAAGTCACTGCGATATCGCGTTCACCGACCCCTTTTTTGTCGGTCTTCATGGGGTGGCTTCCGAGCGCCTGTACTCCTAACTCTAGTCCAGAAATGGCATCCACATCGCGGATGCAGCCGTACATAAGGATACCTTCCCATCCGTTCAAGGTAGCCTTCTCCGCCAGAAGATCGCCGAGACAGGCGCGGCGCATGGAGCCACCAGCGTCCACTACCAGTACCTTGCCGGTGCCCGCTTCCGCCACCAGGTCCCGCACCAACGAGTTATCTTCGAAGCACTTGATAGTCACTATCTGGCCGCCAAACCGCTCTCTGCCGCCGTAGTTGATGAACATCGGTTCCACCACACAGACCAGGTCCGGAAATGTGTCGCAAAGATCAGGGGTGGAAATTGTTGTGGCTTGCATAAAAAGGCTCCTGCCGAATAACGGGTTGCAAAATATTGACCAACCCATCTTAGCGGCGAGCCCGGTTCCGCGCAGTGCACAAATAAAAATGCCGGGAATTACCCTGATGGATAATCCCGGCGAAGAACTCACCCTCTTCTATCTGGGCAAGCGGTTTAAGAGCCGGCAAGCTGGCTTACCAATTCAGACATTCTTGCCAGGTCACCGGCGAATTTTCTCCCTGTAACATCACCTCAATAGCTCACTCTTACCGGCATACCCACCCGGGCGTACTGGTAAAACTTACTCGCCATGTGCGGGGGCATACGCACGCAGCCGTGGGACGCCGGATAGCGCGGCACATGGCCGGAGGCGTGCAGACCGATACCACCATTGAACCGGATGTAGTGATTCATTTTCGCCCCGCGATAGTGGGTACCGGGCGGGCGGCGATGCTTGCGCGTATCTACGTCGGCTTTCACCACGCGTCCGGTGGAACTATCGACGTAGCTGCCGTAGATGCTGGAGCGGTGGTTGGGGCGCTTTGCCAGCACGCGGAAATTACCAGGGCTTGTGCTGAACCCGCGCTTGCCGGAAGAGATCAGCGACACGCCGACCAGGCGCGAACCTTTGTAAAAGTAGGCTTTCTGCTCCGAGAGATTGATTCTGATGGAGGGCGAACCGGAAGAGTTCATCGCCGCTGCATCGTCGAACCAATTGACACCGCCATGAGCATTGACCGGGTTCGCCCACAAGCCGCCCACAAGCGCTCCTAACAACAGCATGAACATAAGCAGCATGCGCCACCACGCCTGCGTGGAGTCCACAGATGTCGCAATCGTATGCCCACCACCGCGGGCAGCGAACACTGCACCTGGAGGTGACGAGACCGGGGGACATTCAGTCTGGAGCTTTTGCAATGTGCATTTCGAACTACTTTGCATGGTGGCACCTCAATCAGGATTCAACTCGTCAGAACTTCAATCGAAGGTTTCAACTGCGTGCACAGTGCAGCAGTGCAAGTCAGGTTTCCCGAAAATCATCCGGGGAATTCCGGACTTTTTTCGGGAACCTTTCCGATTCTATTGACTGGGTACGATGCTCTTAGACTGATTTACATGCCCAGAACCCCCTGTTATGGGGATTGGCAATTGACTTAGCGTGGAGGAAAAATGTTCACAAGGTTATGAACCAACAGCCGGCAAAGATGCTTTTATTGAAAAGCGGGCAATGGTGGGAAATTGTTTCAGGCGGGGATGAAAAAAAAGCGACTGGAAAAGTCGCTTTTTTCAGAGTCAAGCTGAATCAGGGGCTGAGTCAGTGACGATCGGTAAGTTCGGGGCTTCTGTATCAGGCCTTCTGGCTGTTCGCCAGGTACAACCAGGTGTCTACCGCGGTATCCGGATTCAGGGAAACGCTGTCGATGCCCTCTTCCATCAACCACTGGGCAAAATCCTTGTGGTCGGACGGACCCTGGCCGCAGATACCCACGTACTTGCCCGCTTTCTTACACGCCTGAATAGCGCGGGACAGCAGCATTTTTACTGCAGGATCGCGCTCATCGAACAGCTCCGCTACCAGCCCTGAATCCCGGTCCAGCCCCAGGGTCAACTGGGTCAGGTCATTGGAACCGATGGAGAAACCGTCGAAGTACTGCAGGAACTCATCTGCCAGCAGTGCATTGGATGGCAACTCACACATCATGATGAGCTTGAGGCCATTCTCGCCCCGCTTCAGGCCGTTTTCCTCCAACAACTCAACAACCTGACGGGCCTCATCAGGAGTGCGCACGAAGGGCACCATGATTTCCACATTGGTAAGCCCCATTTCGTCGCGCACTTTTTTCAGCGCGCGGCACTCAAGCGCAAAGCATTCGCGGAAATCCTTTGAGCGGTAGCGCGATGCGCCGCGAAAACCCAACATCGGGTTTTCCTCACTGGGCTCGTACATCTGACCACCCACAAGGTGCGCATACTCATTGGACTTGAAGTCCGACAGGCGCACAATGGTACGGTTTGGTGCAAAGGCCGCAGCCAGTGTGGAAATGCCCTCCACCAGTTTCTCGACAATAAAATCTTCCGGCGAGGCGTATCCGCCGATGCGGTTGCGGATATTCTGTTGCAGATCTGCCGGCAGGCGATCCAGCTCAAGCAAGGCCTTGGGGTGAATACCGATCATGCGGTTGAGGATGAACTCAAGCCGCGCAAGCCCCACGCCCTGATTCGGCAGATTGCTGAACGCAAATGCGCGGTCCGGATTGCCGACATTGAGCATGATCTTGAACGGCAGCTCCGGCATGTCACTCACTTCGGTGAGAGAACGCTCGAAGTCCAACTGACCGGACATCACAAATCCGGTGTCACCCTCCGCGCAGGTGACGGTGACCGGGGTACCAGTCGTCAGCTTGTCCGTAGCATCACCACAGCCTACGACCGCCGGAATCCCCAGTTCACGGGCAATGATCGCGGCGTGACAGGTGCGACCGCCGCGGTTGGTGACGATGGCACTGGCTTTCTTCAATACCGGCTCCCAGTCGGGATCGGTCATGTCGGTAACCAGAACGTCGCCATCCTGCATTTTTGCCATGTCTTCTACAGATTCCAGCACCCGCACGGGGCCGGCGCCAATACGCTGGCCAATAGCGCGCCCTTCACACAGGATGTCGCCGCGCTCCTGCAGTTTGTAGCGCTCAATGCTGGTACCGGTATCCCGGGAGCGCACAGTCTCCGGGCGCGCCTGAACGATAAACAGCTTGCCGCTGTCGCCGTCCTTGGCCCATTCAATGTCCATCGGACGCTGATAGTGGGCCTCGATTTTGCGCGCCTGGTTGGCGAGATCGGTAAGTTCTGCATCGCTCAGCGCGAAGCGCAGGCGGTCCTGCTCGGAGACCGGCACGGTTTTGACCGAGCGTCCACATTCGCCGCTCGCATCGTAGACCATCTTGATCGCCTTGCTGCCGCGGTTGCGGCGCAGAATAGCCGGTCGGCCGGCTTCCAGGGCAGGCTTGTAAAGGTAGAACTCGTCCGGGTTTACCGCACCCTGTACCACGGTTTCACCGAGGCCGTAGGCGGCGGTAATGAAGATCACATCGCGGAATCCGCTCTCGGTATCCAGGGTGAACATGACTCCGGAAGCACCGGTTTCACTGCGTACCATGTGCTGAATGCCCGCAGACAGCGCAACACCAACATCTGCGTAGCCGGTGTGCACCCGGTAAGCGATAGCGCGATCGTTATACAGGGAGGCAAACACTTCTTTTACTGCCTGCAGCACCGCGTCGATACCGCGGATGTTCAGGAAGGTCTCCTGCTGACCGGCGAAAGATGCATCCGGCAGGTCTTCCGCAGTCGCCGAGGAGCGCACGGCCACCGCCGTTTCGCCGCCACCGAGGGTGTCATAACCTGCGCGGATCTCCGCTTCGAGTTGCGCGGGGAACGGCGCATCCAGCAACCAGTTGCGGATCTCCTCTCCCGCTGCCGCCAGCGCCGTGACATCACCTACATCCAGACCTTTAAGTCGCTCGGCAATCCGGGTATCCAGCTTGGCACCGGCGAGAAACTCACGAAAAGCGTCAGCGGTAGTGGCAAAACCACCCGGAACGCTGACGCCCGCGCCGGAGAGCGAAGAAATCATTTCACCCAGTGATGCGTTTTTGCCGCCGACCTTGTCGACATCCGCCATGCCCAGCTTCGCGAATTCGAGAGTGTAACTGCTCAATGGATTGCCCTCTGCAACTGCGTGTTCAGGCCGCCGATTATAAGGAAGGGTTTTGTAAATAATACCCCGTGATTAACGCGAAAAATGGCTGTTTCCTGTTGTAATTTTTCTACAAGAATTTTTCTGGCCGGCGTTCCTGGATCAATGAGAAGGGCGTAAAAATCTGCACACGAATTTATCGCGCCGCTGGTATACCATGGCTGAAAAGTCAGTGGAGACCATCAACAATGAGCGGCAAGCAGCACAGCGTGCATCCATCAAAGCTGGGGGACTCCGTATCGAGCGCCAGAAAACGTACCGCGTTTTTCATTTCCGATGGTACTGGCCTTACAGTAGAGGGCATCGGTCACAGCCTGCTGGCACAGTTCCGCGACCAACAGGTAGAACAGGTCACAGTCCCTTATGTGGATTCGGAGGCCAGGGTCAATCAGGTATTACAGCGTATTGAGAACGCGGCGCGCGAGTCGGGCCTGCAGCCCATCATTATCACCAGTATCGTATCCGACCAGATACGCAAACAGTTGCACCAGAGCTCCGCACTGATGCTGGATGTGTTTGAGAGCTACCTGGCGCCGCTGGCGACCCTGTTCGGCACCGATCCCGCCCGCACCGTCGGCATTTCCCACGGCATCGCCGACAATCGCCGCTACACCGCGCGAATAGACGCCGTGCACTTTGCCATGGATAACGACGACGGCCGTCGCACCCGCGAGTTTGAAAGTGCCGATATCATTCTCGTCGGTGTCTCCCGCTCGGGAAAAACGCCAACCTGTCTTTATCTCGCTCTGCAATTTGGCCTGCGCGCCGCGAATTATCCGATCACCGAGGAGGACATGGATTCCACCTCTCTGCCGAAAATCCTGCGCCCATTTCAGCGCAAGCTGTTCGGCCTCACCATAGACCCGCGTCGTCTGGTCAGTATCCGCCAGGAGCGCCGCGCCAACAGCCGTTACGCCTCCCCGGAACAATGTGAGTTTGAAGTCCGCCAGGTAGAGCAAATGTTGCGCCGGGCGCAGGTACCATATCTCGATGCCACCGAGCTGTCTGTAGAAGAGCTGGCCACCCGACTGATGTCCCAGGCAGGGATTGAGCGCAGAATCGGCTAGATTCTCTATATTCGTGCGATTACCGGACTGGCATCGTTTTAGAGTAAAGTAGCGCCGCCCACAAGGCCGGCTCGCCAGCGCCGTCAGAGCCCGTTTGAGTATCAGTCTGAGCGGATAACCCGCCCGAACCCTTGGTTGACGTTTTGCAAATTGTTTCCCTGCCCTACTCGCTCAATACCGAGGCCGCATTTGCGGCGCTCGCAGATTTGCCCTGCCCGGTGTGGTTGGACTCAGGCCACCCCACTTCCCGCAGTGGCCGTTTTGACATCCTCAGCGCCGACCCGGTGTGTGGACTGGAACTCTCCGCTACGGACTCCGCCCCCTTCCAAGCGCTTGACGATCTGCTGTGCGAACTTGCCCCCCAGGAAGTAGATCAGCAACTGCCCTTCTGCGGCGGCGCCATCGGCTATGCCGGATATGAGCTCGGGACCACCGGCAACTTTCTCACTGCCGATACCCGGTCGACGCCACTACCTGCGGGGTTCTTCGGCCTCTACACCTGGGCGCTGATCGTCGATCATCAACTGCAGGTCAGCCACCTGGTTTTCCATCCGGCCTGCACGGCGATCCAGATACGGGATCTGCGCGCGCGCTTCAACGCCATCAACTGGAACACAGCACCGCGCACGGAAGCATTCAGGTTAATTACGGGGTTCACGCACGAGTTCACCCCGGAAGAATACCGCGCGCGGATCGCGCGTATTCTGGATTACATCAGCGCCGGTGATATCTACCAGGCCAATTTCACCCAGCGCTTCAATGCCGCCTTCGAAGGCAGCGCGCTTACGGCCTACCTGACCCTGCGCAAGCTGGCTGCCGGCCCGTTTTCCGCGTTCCTGTCACTGCCACAGGGGGAGATTCTCAGCCTGTCACCGGAGCGCTTCATCCTCGCCGACGGTCGCTACCTGCAGACGGAGCCAATCAAGGGCACCGCACCGCGCAGCGCCGATCCTTCTCGCGACCGCGAGCTTGCCAGCGCACTGGCGGCAAGCCGCAAAGACCGCGCGGAGAATCTGATGATTGTCGATCTGCTGCGCAATGATTTTGGCAAGGTTTGTACGCGAGGCAGTGTGCGGGTACCGACACTGTTCGAATTACAGAGCTTCGCCAATGTGCATCATTTGGTGAGCACAATTACCGGGCAACTACCGGAAGATACCGAATTTACCCAAGTGCTGGCCGCCGGCTTTCCCGGTGGTTCGATCACCGGCGCGCCCAAGCGACGCGCAATGGAAGTCATCCATGAGCTGGAACGGAGTCCCCGCGGTGTTTACTGCGGCAGCATCGGCTACATCAGCAGCAGTGGCCGTGCGGATACCAGTATCGCTATTCGCACCCTCACCGCCAGCAACGGCCAGATCAGTTGTGCGGCAGGCGGCGGTATTATTGCCGATTCCAATCCGGCAGCAGAGCACCGCGAGTGTCTCGACAAGGTGCGCCTGCTACTGGAAACACTGGAAAGCCACTACCTCTGATCGGTTATAAATCTATCGCCCTTCGGTATTTCCATGGGGATTTCGACTCTGCTAGATTCCGCGCCAATCCTAACCACATTCCAGCCCGATGGGCCGCACGATCGGCGTCGGGCCGTGAACCATAAGGCCGTTTCACATGCACATTACACTGGTCAAAAAAATTCTCGCCGATGGCTCCCTTTGCGCCAAGTGCAACGATGTGGAACAGCGGCTCAAGGAAAACGATCAGGAAAAATTTCTGGACGAGGTCCTGATTGCCGACGAGCGCGACCCACAGAGCCCGGGTATGCAGTTGGCTCAGCGCCTGAATGTGCAGCGCGCCCCGTTCTTTGTGGTCGAAGAGGAAGGCAAGGAACCGGAGGTGTACACCGTGTACTTCAAGTTCGTTAAAGAAGTGCTGAATCGCTGACAGCGGCAATATCTGCCTGCCCAAAACAAAAAGCCCGGTTTCAACAACCGGGCTTTTTGTTTGGGCGCGCGAAGCGTCAGCTCAATATACCGGCAATTCGAGATGGGAAAACAGCTCGTCCACCTCTGCGCGAGAAGATGCCTGTGCGGCCTCATCCACCAGTTCACGAGTGAGGTGCGGTGCGAACTGCTGAATGAATTCATACATGAAGCCACGCAGGAAAATACCCTTGCGAAACCCAATCTTGGTGATACTGGACTCGAACAACTCACTCGCATCCAGAGCCACCAGGTCGCTGTCCTCGTCTTCCACCGCCGCCATATCCGCGACGATTCCAATGCCGAGCCCCAGGCGCACATAGGTCTTGATGACATCCGCATCCGCCGCGGTAAAAACCACCTTGGGTGAAAGCCCTTTTTCCAGAAAGGCTTCGTCGAGTTTGGAGCGCCCGGTAAAACCAAATACGTAAGTGACAATGGGAAATTTAGCCACATCTTCAAGGGTCAGCTTGGAAAGCTGACACAGCTCATGGCCCTTGGGCACCAGGATGCAGCGGTTCCACCGATAGACCGGCATCATCACCAGGTCGCTGAACAGCTCCAGCGCTTCGGTAGCAATGGCAAAGTCGGCGGTGCCGTCTGCGGCCATCTCGGAGATCTGCATCGGTGTCCCCTGATGCATATGCAGGGACACCTCCGGATACCGCGCAATAAACGCTTTGATGACTGGTGGCAATGCGTAGCGGGCCTGGGTGTGGGTGGTGGCAATAGCGAGGCTGCCGCGTTTGTCATTGCTGAACTCCTGCGCCACCTGCTTGATGTTTTCCACCTTGCGCATGATCTCGCCGGCGGTCTTGAGAATGGCCTCTCCCGCCGGAGTCACCCGCGTCAGGTGTTTGCCGCTGCGGGCAAAAATCTCTACCCCTAACTCATCCTCCAGCAGGCGGATCTGCTTACTGATACCTGGCTGCGAGGTAAACAGACTCTGTGCCGTGGCAGAAACATTGAGATCGTGGTGTGCCACTTCCCAGATATAACGCAACTGCTGCAGCTTCATAGTCTCTCCCTGTCTACTACGGGCGCAAACCTGCCAACAATCGACAGTGCTCAATTTTACGCCAGTTATTGGTTATAAAAACTAAGTGAGTTTATGCGGGAAAAGAATAGCAGTGAATCTGCTGACGAGCCAATAGCCCGGTTTCCAGAGGCAGGAAAAACGAGAAAAAGGTTACCAAAAGTGACCAAATTGGCGGATCTACACGCGGAATCGCAAGGCATGGCGGAAAAATTTTCCGAAAAGCCTGGCCAAAACCACGGCACATGTGAGTCTCTAAGTCTCCAGGTTAGCAATGCCGTGGGGCACATGGCCGGTAGCAACATGGGCCGCAGCGGAGGCGCAGTGATTGGGCTGATCGTCGAAAAATACATCGGCGCCGAACGCCCGCAGGAACTCGCCCTTTGGCAGTCCACCCAGGAAAATGGATTCGTCAATACGGATATTCCATGCCCGCAGGGTGCGGATCACCCGCTCGTGCGCCGGCGCCGAACGTGCGGTGACCAGCGCCGTGCGGATCGGGCAGCTTTCCGCATGGAACTCCGCCTGCAAATGCTGTAATGCTTCAAGGAATCCTTTGAATGGCCCTCCCTGCAGGGGCTGTCGCGCGGATGCGCGCTCGGCGGAAGTAAAGGCGGCAAGACCTTCGCGCTTGAAGATCTGCTCCGCCTCGTCCGAGAAAATCACCGCGTCGCCATCAAACGCAAATCGCAGGGTATCGTCTCCCCGCTGGCGAGCGCCACCGGGGATCAGCGTAGCTGCAGCCACGCCCTGTTCCAACGCCCTGCGCACATCACCGCCGTCGGTGGACAGAAACAGGTGACAGCCAAAGGGCGCAATATAGCGGTAGGGACTACCGCCATTGCAGAAGGCGGCGCGGCTAATCTGCAGTCCATAATGCTCGATGGAGTTGAACACCCGCAGACCGGTATCGGCGCTGTTGCGCGACAGCAGAATGACTTCCACCCGCGGTTCATCCTCGAGCCGTTCGTTGATCTGCAGGAATTTCTCGACCAGCGAGAACGCCTCACCCTTTGGCAGCACGTCGTTTTCCCGCTCGATTTGGTATGAGGAGAACGCCTCCACGCCCTGCTCTTCGTAAATCTGGTGGCTTTCCCTCAGATCGAATAAGGCGCGGGAGGAAATCGCGATGGTGAGTTTGTTGCCTCTGGGGGTCTGCTGTGTGCTGCTCATCGTCGATCGGCGCTCAGGGCGCCTCCACATCGTCGAGCCCGGCGGGCTTCTCTTCGTCGCGGTGCGGCTCCAGCAGCACCATCAGCATATTCAGCAGGTCTTCGTGGGTGCGCTTGGCACGGGTGCCCTGCTGGTTGACGATCACCAGCATCATCGCGTGACAGGTTTCCAGTGTGGCGCGGGCGAGACGATTAGTCTCGTTGGGCGGACAGCGGAAACCGAGGCGTCGGAACATGCCCACCAGATGGTTGATGACCAGCTCATCATGCCGCTCGTCGAGTTCGTGCAGTTCGGGGATGCCCCACATGGCCTGCACCAAAGGCAGCAGCCCCCGCTGCTCGCGGTAGACCGACAACCAGCGATTCAACAAGTCGTCAAGAAAGGGCCGCAGCTCCAGTGTTTCCAACTCCTTCGCCGCCAGGTCGTCCAGGCGCTCGGTAAGACTCGCCAACCACTGCTCGCCCATGGCATAGAGAATGGCGTGCTTGTTGGGGAAGTAGTGATACACGGAACCAACTGAGACGCCCAGCTCCTTGGCGATCAAAATGGTGGTGAGGTCGTTCAGGCCGACCTGCTCCAGCAGGCGACCGGTGGTATCCAGTATCTGACGGGCGCGCTCGCGGGCGCGGGCCTGTACTGGCTCCCGTCGCGGCGACAACTGATTTCTGCGGCGATTCTGTTCTGCGGTCGACACTTCGTGATCCTTTCTACCGAAGTGGCATTTTTAACACAAATGACGGGCGTAATTAACAGAAAAGCCGGCAATGCGTGCCGGCTTTTCTGCTCATCCTGTGAGATGAAAAGGAGAAAGATGCGCCGCGATCAGAACCGGTAGTCCAGGCTGACTCCCGCGACGCGACCGCGAGACGGATCCGTCTGGGTGGCCGGCAGGTTGTAATCTGCAGCGGCGTAGCCCCAGTGGTAATACTCCTCAGCAGTCAGGTTTTCCACGTAGACACCAGCTGTCCAATTTTCACTGGGCGCGGTGAGCGATGCCCGCAGGTTCACAAGGCCGCGGCTCGCCAGCTTCACTTCCTCGTTGTTTTCCAGATCGGCATACTGCTCACTGGTGTAGGTGTACTCACCGGACAGGGCCAGGGTGCCGAAGCCGACATCCGTGGTGTAAGTCAGTACAGTTGCGGAGGAAAATTCGGGGGAGAACGCCATCTGATTGCCGTCACAGTCCTCGCACAACTCTTCCGGAGCACCGGTGAACTCGGTATCGAGCCAGGCCAGGCCCATGTAGAGGTCGAGGCTGTCGGAAATCAGCCAGCGGGCATCTATCTCAAGTCCCTGCCCTTCACTCTCACCCACGTTGCGGGTCACCGCAGCGGCCCCAATAAAGAAGGCCTGCTGCAGGTCGTCATAGGTGTACTGGAAGGCAGCGGCATTGACGTGAAGGCGATTATCGAGCAGGCGCGCCTTAACGCCCAGCTCGTAAGACAGCACCTGTTCTTCATCAAAGCTGTTGGGCTCGCCAGTAGCGCTGTCGACGGTCCACTCATACTCTTCCAGCCAGGTATCCTGGTCGTCGGTAAAGGCCGGATCGGTAATGTGGTAGGTCAGGTAATCGAATCCCCCGGACTTATAGCCGGTGGCCACACTGGCATAGCCGGTAACCGCGTCGGAAAAATCGTGATTCAGCGTGGCGCGACCGGAAACGTTGCTCCAGGTCTTGTCACCGGTGATCGGGCCATCGGTAAACATGGCCTGGTAGTTCCAGCCCGCAGTCCAGGTATCCGGCCACGGGGAATCCACCGTGTATTTTTTCTGGTCTTCGGTATAGCGCACACCGAGGCCAAGGCTGGTGGCCTCGGTCAAGTCAAAGGTGGTATTGGCGAACACCCCCCAGCCACTGAATTCGCCGCGGGTGTAGGCTTCTTCCACGGACATACCGTCCGGGACCATGACCCCGCCCGGGATTGCCATGCCGGCAGTGGGCGCGTATTCCCAGGCATCGCCGCCGGTCCAGAAGGCATCATCCATCTCCTCAGGAAATGCCAGCGCCAGCTCTTCACAGGTCATGGAGGCGTTTACGTCGAGCTCGTAGTCCACTTCCATGGTACCGGCACAAATGAAGTCTTCCGAGTCAACGCCAGCAAAGTACGCATCCAGGTCTTCCTGGTAGTAGCTCGCCCCCAGCACCCAGTTGAAGGGACCGGAATTGTTGGAGGTCAGGCGGAACTCCTGGCTGAAAAACTCGCCGGATTGATCGCGCACAAAGGTGTCGATGGACTGCGCCGTACCATCGAAGTCTTCCACATAGGTGTAGTTGTGGGTCTTGTATCCGGTGATGGAGCTAAACGTAACATCGCCCATCTGGTGCTCTATGGTGAGAATCGCATCGCCGATTTCGGCCTGATCCGTGCCCCGCTGGTCGTTATAGACCTCGTCGTAATCCCCTTCGGTGCCCAGTGCCCGGTAGATGGTGCCGTCACTGATACGGTCTTCGTACTGGGCCAACAGGGTGATAGTGGTGTCCTCGATGCCATCATAGACACCGGTAAAACGCATGGCATCAGCCTCGCTTGCACCCAGGTTGCGGCCACCGGCGAGGTTTTTTACATGCCCCTCTTCCTCCTGGTGGATGCCGGAAATACGCACGGCAAAGTCTTCGCTCACCGGCATATCCACCGCGCCTTCAAAGTTCCGGCGACCGTACTGACCCGCGTTTACCGAGACCTCACCACCGAACACCTCGCCGGGTTTACGGGAGGTCATGGCGATGGCGCCAGACGCGGTATTGCGCCCAAACAGGGTGCCCTGCGGTCCCTTTACAATCTCTACACGGTCCAGGTCGAACATGGTCGGGGTGGCGCCGGTGCGGCTCTGATACACACCGTTGAGGAATACGCCCAATGCCGGATCGCTGCCGGTACCAAAGCTGTTGTTGTTTACCCCGCGCACAGAGACAGTGTCGAAGAAGGAATCCGTGGTATCGCCAGAGATACCGGGAGTGATGGCAAACAGGTCTTTGAAATCGCTGAGGTTGGCATTCTTGATGGTCTCACCGGAAAAGGCGCTGACCGACATGGGCACATCTTTGAGCGACTCCGCGCGCATCTGCGCGGTAACGGTCACTTCCTCGATTTCCGGCGCGGCGCTAACGCCGCTGGAAATGGTAAATACGACGGCACCAATGGTGAAAGCCAAGAGGTGCTTTTTGGTGGCAAACGGCTGGTCTGATTGCGTCATCGTTACTCCCCGTGGGTTATTTTTGTTCGGGTTTCTGCCCATTCATTACCACTCAGGACGGCCCCGGTAATTGAGCTGACAGCCTGTTATCCCACAAACCGAACAAACATTCAATTTTCATTTCATCGGCCCAGCTTGTCCTTCAAGCTGTAATAAAGCATCCCCGCTACCAGCCCAGGCCAACGCAACAGTGTTCCACCGGGAAAACTAGGCGTTGGAATTCGCGCCAATATATCAAATCTTTCCTCGGTGCCGGCAAGCACTTCTGCGAGTACCTTTCCTGCGAACGTCGCGGTCGGAACACCGTGTCCGGAATACCCCTGGCTGTAGTAAACGTTCGGTTCCAGACGGCCGATGCTGGGCATTCTGTTCAGGGTGATGGCGAGTGTGCCGCCCCAGCCGAAATCGACGCGGGTATCCGCCAACTGCGGGTAAGTCTCCAGCATATATCGGCGCACGAAGGCGCGAATGTCTTGCGGGAACCGGGAGGTATAATTCTCTCCCCCGCCAAAAATCAGCCGGTTGTCGCCGGAGAGTTTCCAGTAGTTAATGACAAACAAGGTGTCCTGAAGCGCGTAGTCATTGGCTATCAATTCCCGCGCCAACTCTTGCGGAAGCGGTTCAGTGGCAAGCACAAAGTTATTGATGGGCATGATACGACCAGCCATTCTCGGCTCGAGTTTTCCGAGATAACCATTGCAAGCCAGAATCACATTGCGTGCACGTACGCTGCCGCGCGCGGTGTTCACCACACAGGGATTCCCTCCCCGATAGCTGGTCACGCGGCTGTGTTCAAAAAAACGCACTCCCGCCTTCTTTGCCGCTGCTGCCAGGCCCAGCGCATAATTGAGCGGATGCAGATGCAGGGAGCCGCTGTCCACCTGCCCACTGTAAAAACGTTCGGAGCCCACCAGGGAGCGCACTTCACTGTGGTCGGCATAGCGGACCTTGTCGTAGCCATAGCGCTCATTCAGTAGTTCCACCTCCTCCTTCAGCCAGGCATCGTGACTGGGCTTGGCCGCCAGATGCATGATGCCGCGCTTGAGGTCGCATTGAATCTGGTGCCGCTGAATCAGGTCCTCGACCAATTGCACGGCCTCCAGCCCCATTTCCCACAGGATTTTCGCCGTGTCCAGGCCGAGCATTTTTTCCAGCTCTTCCTGGCCTTTGCGCTGCCCTACCCCTACGTGCCCGCCGTTGCGACCGGAAGCCCCCCAGGCGATGCGCTCCGCTTCAAGCACTACTACCTTGAAGCCTCGCTCAGCCAGGTGCAGTGCGGAAGAGAGCCCGGTGTACCCCGCACCAATAATGCACACGTCTGCTTCCGTTACCTCTTCCAGGGCACCAAATTCAGGCGCTGCATTTGCGCTGGCGGCGTAATAAGAGTCTGTGTGGCCGAGCAGTTTGGTTACAGTTCCACTGGCTGGCATGAATAATTCTCCGAAAACTGACTGGTCCGATTCGGTGACAGCGGCACTTTACAAAAAGCCTCGCAACAAAACCGAATCATTATTCGAAATTTATTGAATGATAATTCGGTTTCTTGCCATAATCAAAGCCCCGCCCGAAAACTCACAGTTTTCCTGCGCCGTGATTCCCCCGCACCTGCCGGGGGGCACAGAGGCGGGTTATATACTAATGAACCCCATTCAGGGGAAAGACCTTTCATCTACAAGGTGCAACATGGACAAGATTACCCAGTGGCTCGCAGAACACTCAATTTCCGAGGTCGAGTGCCTGGTGCCGGACATGTCCGGAAATGCGCGGGGTAAATTTACCCCCACCGATAAATTTCTCACCCAGGACAGCCGCCTGCCGGAAAGTATCCTGGTACAAACCGTGACCGGCGATTACGTCGACGAACATAATGAACTGGTAGATCCGGCAGATACCGACATGCTGCTGGAACCTGATCCCGGTACCATCCGCTTGAACCCATGGGCCAACGAGCCCACTGCACAGATCATTCACGACTGCTACACCCGCGATGGCAAACGCCATCCTATCGCTACCCGTAATATTCTCAGATTCGTGCTCGACAAGTACGCCGAGCAGGGTTGGCAGCCAGTGGTTGCACCGGAAGTGGAGTTCTACCTGGTCAAACGCAATCTGGACCCGGATGAAAAGCTGTCCGCCCCGGTCGGCCGCTCCGGGCGCACGGAAAAAACCCGGCAGTCCTACAGTATTGACGCCGCCAATGAGTATGAGGCGATCATCGAAGACATGTACGATTTCTGTGAGGCGCAGGGCCTGGATGTGGACACCCTGATCCATGAATCCGGCACCGCGCAAATGGAGATCAACTTCCTGCACGGCGACCCCCTGAACCTTGCAGACCAGGTGTTTACCTTCAAGCGTACCGTGCGTGAAACCGCCCTGCGCCACGGCATCTACGCCACCTTCATGGCCAAGCCAATGGAGGACGAACCCGGCAGCGCCCTGCACCTTCACCAGAGTGTTCTGGATATCAAAACCGGCAAGAACATCTTTGTCGACGATGACGGCAACGAAACCGATCTGTTCATGCACTTTATCGGCGGCACACAGGAATTTACACCAGGCTTTATCACCTTCTTTGCCCCCAATGTGAACTCGTACCGCCGCTTTACTCCGGAAATGGCGGCACCTACCAGTCTGCACTGGGGTTATGAAAACCGCACCACCGGCCTGCGCGTGCCGGACAGCGCACCCCAGGCAAAACGACTGGAAAACCGCTTCCCCGGCGCCGACTGCAACCCGTATCTGGCGATTGCGGCATCCCTTGCCTGCGGCTATCTCGGCATGATGAAAAAGGTCAAACCGAGCGAACCTTATCAGGGGAGCTGCGCCTCCGAACCGATCACCCTGCCCCGCACCCAGGAACACGCGCTGAACCTGCTGGCAGAGTGCCCGGAAGCCAAAGAAATGTTCGGGGAGAAATTTGTTCGCGCCTGGGCCGCGATCAAGCGCGATGAATACGAGGAATTCAACCGTGTGATCAGCTCTTGGGAGCGTGAATACCTGCTACTCAACGTATAAATACCGGCTTAAAGTAAAAAACCCGGCAATGCCGGGTTTTTTACTGAATTCAGTCTTGCATCGTTACTTATGGCTGGGATCTTTCCAGTAATCCTTCACCGTCTCTTTCATTTCTCGCGCCAATACCGAAATCCCGAACAGGTTGGGAAGCGTCATCAGTACAATCGCCACCGCCGACAGATTCCAGATGATTGTGGTGTCTTCGATAGCTGCCCAGAAGAAAGCAACGACATACACCAGCCGGTAAGGCATGACCGCCTTTGGACCGAAAAGGTAAATCATTGAGCGGTCGCCATAGTAGGACCAGGCAATGGCGGTAGAGAAAGCAAACAGCAGAATTCCCAGAGTAACGATATAACTGCCGTACTCCCCAAAGAATCCCCGCTGAAACGCCCGATTGGTAAGCGCCACAGAGTGCAGCAGAGAGTTCCCCCAAACTTCCACGTTCGGATTTACCAGGCTGCCACTGGTAACATTCAGTACGCCGGAGAAATTGTCTTCACCCACCCGGAATTCGACATCTTCCGCCACGGAGCGAGAGTTGATAACGGTAAATTCGCTGCTGTTCAACGGCCGCCCATCCGCCACCACAATCGTGCCGGTATACGGACGGACATCGCTGCTATCCCCACTCAGGAAGCCGAACAGATGCTGGACATCCTCCTCTTCCTTATCGGTGAAGGTGCCGGCAACAACCATCATGTCCGCGCGCTCGAAGCGGTTCATGAACTTCTCGGTCCATACGCCGGAAGAAAGGATGACCAAACCGGTCAGCGTACAGATAATCAAAGTGTCGATGAACGGTTCCAGCAGGGAAACCATGCCTTCGGAGACAGGCTCGTCCGCCCGTGCCGCGGCGTGCGCAATTGGTGCGGAGCCCTGCCCGGCTTCATTAGAGAAAAGGCCGCGGTTTACGCCGCGGTTGAACGCGTAGGCAAAACTCGCACCGAGGAATCCACCCATCGCCGCGCTGCCATTGAATGCACCGGAGAATACCGCAGCGAAGGAAGGAATGATGTTCTGATAGTTGTAGAGAATAACCGCCAGTGCGCCAACGATATACAGCACCGCCATGACTGGAACAATCGTGGATGTGACTTTGGCGATACGGGTAATACCACCAATAATTACCAGGCCGAGCAGAATGGCCAACACGCCGCCGGTCAACATTTTGCTGAGGCCGAAGGTGTCATGCATGGCCTGAGCAATGTTGTTTACCTGGGGGAGACTGCCGGTACCAAAAGAGCTTATAACCGTAGCGATGGCAAAGATCACCGCAAGCCACTTCATATTCAAACGGCGCTCCATGTAAAACATCGGACCACCGGCGTAATAGCCATCTGCCGCTTTGATGCGGTATTTATGTGAAAGTGTTACCTCGACAAATTTGGTCGTCATCCCCAAAAATGCTGTCACCCACATCCAGAACAGAGCAGCCGGGCCACCGAGAAAAATGGCGAGGCCAACACCGCCAATATTGCCGGTACCGACAGTACCGGAAAGCGCAGTGGCGAGCGCCTGGAAGTGGGAGGTATCACCCGGGTCGCTGGGTTTGTCGTACTTGCCGCGCACAATCTTAATGGCGTGGCCAAAATAGCGGATCTGAGGGAAGCCAAGGTAGAGAGTGAAGAAAAAACCCACTCCGAGAAGAACCCAGGGAAACCAGGCCGCAGAGCCCAACAAGCCATCCAGGGTTAACAACAACTGATTGAATGATTCCAAACCAACCCCCACTACCTAATTATTCTTGATTGATTTATCAACAAAACGGCAAAAATACAGGCAAATCCACGCCTAATGAAACGCCGGCCGCCAACAATTGCCGGGCAGATTATCAGCTTCACTCGCGCGAGAACAGTAAACCGCCAACCAACAGCAGCATAGTCCTTATTTCTGCCAAAATTTCAACAAATCACTAAATTTCTCGCTAAAACCGACAATTATGTCGCAAAACTTGTTATGCGTTGACGATAACCCAAAACATCTGGTCAGTATTTATCAACACTCACTGTTGTCCCCAAGCGGCGCTGAATCCAGTGCGTTGGGGGAAGACGCCAAAGTGCCCTCCGGTATGGACGAATACAACGTGCCGGCAATCCGCATACAGCCCCTGTTCAATATCTTTCAGCAAGCCGTAAAACGCTTTACCGGTGTACACCGGGTCCAGCAAAATTCCTTCCAGTTGCGCAACAAGTGAGATGGTCTGAAAAATCTCCTCCCCGGCGACACCATAGCCCGGGCCAATGTACTTATCGCTCACATGAATTTGCTCGGCATCAAAAGGAAATACCTGAGAGTAAGCTTCGGCCCATAGTCTGATGTCGTCCCGTATTTTGCTTACAAAATAGTCTTCGCTGTCGCACACCGCATAACCGGTAACACGGGTTTGTGCGCCCAGCATCTGGCAGCCGAGTGTCAGTCCCGCCTGGGTACCACCGCTGCCGCTGGCGCAAATCAGGCGATCAGGCTCGAAACCATTATCCCGGCAATCCGCCAGCAGCTCTTCCGCGCCCAGGATATAGCCCCAGATTCCAAGGCCGTCGCTGCCGCCGGTGGGAATACAAAGGGCGCGGTCTCCCCTCTTAAGGTAATAACTTGCCCATTCACCGAAGAGTTGCGGCAACTGATTTACGTATTCCTTTAACGGGTAAAGCGACACTTTGGCACCGGCGAGGTAATCCACCAACAGGTTGCCATCGGGAGTATCGCTCGTTGCACCACCGGCATTTTGCCGAAGGATCAGATGGGACTTGAGCCCGGTACGGGCTGCCGCCAGGGCCGTCGCCCGGCAGTGGTTGGATTGCTCGCCGCCGCAGGTAATCAGCGTATTGCATCCCTGCGCTTTTGCCTCTGCAATGATGAATTCCAGTTTCCGCAGCTTGTTGCCGGACATAGCGCTCTCGGTCAGATCATCCCTTTTGACCCAGATGTTTGGTCCACCGTAGGGCCTCGAGAATCGCTCCGTAATCTTGTGCAGAGGCTGCAATGGCGTGGGCAGGTTCGCCAGGCGTTCACGGGCCGGATAATGGATACTCAAGTTCTACTTCCTCTGCCAGTCAGTCGAAATATATATTCTGAACACAAAAAAACCCGGCGGAAAACCGGGTTTGTAGCGTTCGCGCATGTCTCGCTTTGGCGGTAGCGGCTCGATAGCAGCACCGGGATTGCACGAGTCAGATATTTTTTATGGTGCCTTTGGGAAGCACTGCGTGCACGGCCACCTTCTGGAACTTCAGCTTCATGTTGTCCGCCACTTCCAGGATCAGATAGTCATCGTCGACCTTTTCAACGCGACCGAGCATGCCGCTGGTCATAACGACTTCATCACCCTTTTTAAGAGCGCCGACCAGTTCCTGGTGCTCTTTCTGGCGCTTGCGCTGCGGGCGAATAATAAACAGCCACATGAACACAAACAGACCAGCGAACATCAGCAGGGTTATCAGCGGGTTACCCTGTGGAGCCGGTGCGGCCTCTTGTGCCATAGCAGCGGGAATAAAGAAATCCATGTTCCAAACCTCGATAGAGTCAGTCGTAAAATCTGGGGCCAACTCTAACGGCTTTGTCAAAATGAGGCAATCCAGAGCGCCGGGGATAAGTCGGGCACTGGATTACGTGATGCGAGGGTTTGGCAATTTTTATTCGAAGGGCTGCTAAAAAACACAGCCAACGCGCCGCTGAAGGTCTCCGCCGGAATACAGAAAGCAGAATGTAAGAAACACATCCCCATCTGGATGCCGCCGGACAACACCAGCCGCACGCGTACTGGTTTTTCAGCAAGCCCTCAGAATCTTTGTCGAACCTGGCGGCGATACCCCGTGGGTGACATACCGGTCCAGCGCTTAAAGGCACTGGTAAAGCTGGTTCTGTCGGAAAAATCGAGGATACGGGAGATGCCATCCACACTCAGAGCAGTATCCTTCAGGAAATGCACTGCATGGCGGAAACGCACGTGATCACGTAGAGAGGCGAAACTCAGGTTGTGCTCCTGCAGGCGACGCTGCAGGGTCCGGGTAGACATACTGAGGTCAGATGCCACCGGGCGAATTGCCAGAGATGCCTTTCCAATCCGTTGTTCCAGCACGTCGATTACTCGGGCGGCGATACCGAAGCTGGTGGCTTCCGGCGGCGCCAGCAACTGGTCAAGAATGTTCGGATCTCCGGACAGTCTTGCCTGCTGCAAAGGTTTGTCTTCTGAGAGCGAAGCTTGGTCTGGCTGAATATGGTTCATTGAGCTGCTCCTTGATGGGTTCCTTGAGCCGCGGTTATTGTTCTACGCCCGCTTCCTGCGAGTCCCTATTTACCACTGCCAGCGATTGTACCCGCGGCCGATCTGTCTTTCGACGGTTCTGCCTTGAGCAACAGCTGACTACTACCTGGGTGCGGGGGCGCACCTGAAAACAAGCATCAAAGCCTACCCAGAGTGAATGTTTTTTGTACTACTTCCTCGCACCACACCCAATCGCTCTGGGCCAGACGGTTGAGCGGCGCTCCTTTACACAAGCCAGTATAGACCATATGGGGAGAATGCAAGGGACGACAGTGAATTTTTTTTAATTGCCGCACAAAACGGTACACGCGCCATCACCAAGACCAAAAAAGTGTGAACTTCCCGACCTTTTCAGCCACTTCACCGGCTCAAACCGGGCTTTCCCGGCCTTCGCTGAGCGCCCTTCGCAAACCCGTCTCTCACATCAGGTTTTCGTCGATCCAGTGCAGCACATCGTCGTGGTGCGTCTTGGTCTTCACCTTGTCGATAACGTGGCGCAGGCGACCACTCTTATCAATGATGAAGGTTGTGCGCAACAACCCCATGTACTCGCGCCCCATAAATTTTTTAAGCCCCCAGCAACCGTATTTGTCAGCAACCTTGTGGTCATCATCCGCTAACAGATCGAAGTTGAGGTCATACTTCTCGATAAATTTCTGAAGCTTGGTTTCCGGATCGGGGCTGACACCGAAAACAATGGTATCCCGGTTGGCGAACTCGGCAGCGCTGTCGCGAATACCACAGGCTTGGGTTGTACAACCGGGTGTCAGTGCTTTCGGATAGAAATACAGCACCACGTTCTTTTCATCCCGAAAATCTTTCAGGGATACTTTTTCGCCGTTTTGATTGTTCAATGAAAAGGCTGGTGCCAGATTGCCGATCTTGGGAAATGCCATGTCCCCTCCCCCGCGGTGTATGTGTCGAAAAGTGAATGGCGCGAGTCTCGCGCTGTGGAACGCGCGCATTATATCCAATCGACAGACCCACTGCCGGGCAAGGTCCCGTTCAGAATTCCTGCAGACGGAAGCTCTGCTCGCGGCGCGCACGCAAACCACAGCTGCCAAGCTTGTCCACCAGCGCGGCTTTTTCCGCGTCCGTTAAAAACTCACCCACTTCAAGACAACCTTCCGGACCGGTAAACGTCACCACCGCAGGCTCTGCCGGTGTGGTCCCCATACGCACTAGTACGGCCAGACTGTTGCGGTCAAACTCGGTGTGGTAGACGGGGCGCTTGAGACTGCCGCGACTGGTGTCGAGGATTACGCGGTCATCGCTGATTCGGATCACCTCGCGCCGGGTGCCCTCCATATATACGTAGCCGAACAACACGGCCAGCAGGAGTATTTCGAGACCTGCAAAGGGGATTACCATCCAGGCGCCTGCCAGCGCAAAGGCGATACTGATCCCCAGTGACACCGCTACCAGAGAGATGAACACCCAGAGGTTGCCTTCCAGCGACAGGGATTGATTGGGCGCGAGGAGAATACAGGTCCGGCGCCCGCGCACGCCGCCGACTTCTTTGACCATGGGTACGGCTTCCATCACTGTGACCTTTTCAGTGTAGGACAGCCCTTTTTCGAACCAAGAGTCACGATTGTCCATTGGGAACAGGCAGATTACCGCGCCCGCCGCCTCCGCTGAACTACACTCTCCCAGGGTTTGAAACCAGCAAGTCAGAGGTTTGGCGACAGCAGCGCCGCTCCGCTGTGGGGCTGGATTTTCGCGCGATCAGGGGGCAAGATGCCGGCGTCTTTCGCCTGCGCGGCCACAAGCCGCGTCTATAAAAAGCCGCGTGAAAGCCGCGTGATGCCCCCGGGGGGCATGCCCATCAGCAAACGCGAACAACAAGAGCACCATCATGCAAGTTGAATCCATTGATAAGCTTCTAAAATCCAGCCAGCGCGAAGGCGAGTCCGTGCGTATTCAGGGCTGGATTCGCACCCGCCGCGATTCCAAGGCCGGCCTGTCCTTTCTCGCCGTTCACGACGGCAGCTGCTTCGACCCGATTCAAGTGGTCGTGGAGTCCAACCTCAACAATTACCAGTCCGAGGTTCTGCGCCTGACCACCGGTTGCGCCGTGGATATCGAAGGCACGATCAAGCCTTCCGAAGGCCAGGGCCAGGCCATCGAGCTGCTGGCGACCCACGTCACCGTGGTCGGTTGGGTCGAGAACCCGGACACCTATCCCATGTCCCCCAAACGCCACACCATGGAGCACCTGCGCGAGCACGCCCACCTGCGTCCGCGCACCAACGTGAGCGGCGCCGTGGCGCGGGTGCGCAACTGCATCGCCCAGGCCATCCATCGCTTTTTCCACGAGCGTGGCTTCAACTACGTGCACACGCCCATCATTACCGCCTCCGACTGCGAAGGCGCCGGTGAGATGTTCCGTGTGAGTACGCTGGATCAGAACAACCTGCCGCTGACGGACAAAGGCGCTGTGGACTATGCGCAGGATTTCTTTGGTGAGGAAACCTTCCTCACCGTATCCGGCCAGCTGAACGTGGAGAGCTACTGCCTGGCACTGTCCAAGGTGTACACCTTCGGCCCCACCTTCCGTGCAGAAAATTCCAACACCACCCGCCACCTGGCAGAGTTCTGGATGGTGGAGCCGGAAATTGCGTTCGCCGACCTGGCGGACTGCGCCAATCTCGCCGAAGAGATGCTGAAATACGTATTCAAGGCGGTGCTGGAAGAGCGCCCGGATGATATGGCGTTCTTCGCCGAGCGTATCGACAAAGAGGCTATCAGCCGTCTGGAAAACATCATCGGCAACGATTTCGCCCGGATCAATTACTGCGAGGCCATCGAGATTCTCGAGAGGTGTGGCGAGAAGTTCGAGTTCCCGGTTTCCTGGGGCATCGACCTCGCGTCCGAGCACGAACGCTACCTGGCCGAGAAGCACTTCAAGAAGCCGGTGATCGTGCTGAACTATCCGAAGGACATCAAAGCCTTCTATATGCGTATGAACGACGACGGCAAAACCGTAGCGGCGATGGATATTCTGGCCCCGGGCATCGGCGAGATCATCGGCGGCTCCCAGCGCGAAGAGCGCCTGGACAAGCTGGACGCACGCATGGACGAGATGGACATTCCCAAGGAGCACCTGGACTGGTACCGCGACCTGCGCCGCTACGGCACCGTGCCTCACGGCGGTTTCGGACTCGGCTTCGACCGTATCGTTTCCTACGTGACCGGAATGGGCAACATCCGCGATGTGATCCCCTTCCCGCGCACCCCGCGCAATGTGAAATTCTGATTTTCACCTTCGCGCAGCGATAAAAAAACCCGCACATTGTGCGGGTTTTTCGTTTTCACAAATCGGGATTCGTGAAATCAGGGCAGCAGGTGCGCAACCGCGTCGCGCTCTTCCGCCAGCTCTTTCTCGGTCGCAGTCATTTTCTCGCGAGAGAAATCATTGATGTCCACGCCTTGAACGATTTCCCAGTCACCGTTTTTGCAGGTTACCGGGAAGGAGTAGATCAAGCCTTCCTGGATACCGTAGGAGCCGTCGCTGTACACAGCCATGCTGGTCCAGTCGCCTTCTTCGGTGCCCAGCGCCCAATCGCGCATGTGGTCGATGGCCGCATTGGCCGCGGAAGCCGCGGAGGAAGCACCGCGCGCCTTGATGATGGCGGCACCGCGCTGCTGCACGGTCGGGATGAAGTCGGTTTCGTACCACTCTTGTTCCACTTTGCCCATGGCGTCTTCGCCATTCACCTTGGCCTGGTGCAGGTCAGGGTACTGGGTCGCAGAGTGGTTGCCCCAGATGGTCATGTGAGTGATGTCGTTCACCGTGGAATCGGTCTTGTTCGCCAGCTGGGTCAGGGCACGGTTGTGGTCCAGACGGGTCATGGCGGTGAAGTTGCGCGGATCCAGATCCGGCGCATTGCGCTGGGCGATCAGCGCGTTGGTGTTGGCGGGGTTGCCCACAACCAGCACTTTTACGTTGCGTGCAGCAACTTCGTTCAGAGCTTTGCCCTGAGCGGAGAAGATAGCCGCGTTGGCTTCCAGCAGGTCTTTGCGCTCCATACCCGGACCGCGCGGACGTGCGCCTACCAGCAGTGCGTATTCAACGTCTTTGAAGGCAACGGTAGCGTCATCGGACTGTACGATACCAGCCAGCAGCGGGAACGCGCAGTCTTCCAGCTCCATAGCCACGCCTTTCAGGGCTTCCAGTGCAGGAGTGATTTCCAGCAGCTGAAGAATGACCGGTTGATCCTTACCGAGCATCTCACCGGAAGCGATGCGAAACAGCAGCGAGTAGCTGATCTGACCGGCGGCGCCGGTAACTGCGACACGAACAGGTGCTTTCACGATTAATCTCCGTTGTTTTCAGGCGCCCGCATTATAGGGCCTTGCAAATAAATTTCATTAACCTTCGCGCGTTAACGGACCAAATCTGTCAGGCCAAATTCTTTACCGGGCCCGGATAGCGGTCTTTTAAGGTTTGATACAGCTGATTGCTGAAATTTTCTGCTGAAGCGTCCAAAGATTGAACAACTTCGGCAAGATGCTCGTTGTCTTCCCGACCACTCCACAGTTTCTGGTAGCTGCCGTCTTTGTAGCCGTGGTCCTGGCGGAATCTGTTCAGGACGTTTTTACCCGCATAGCGGCGATAAAGTTCATCGAACGGCAATTCCACGTCCGCCATCATCTGCGCGAACCCCACCAGGTCAAACTGCCTGCTCGCCAGAGTTTTCAGGGTAAAGGCTTCCAGGTTTTCGCGGAAATCACCCGCAATAGCGCGCTCGGCAGAAAGCTGCTGCTGCATCTTTTCTGCAACCTGTTGCGGTGTGCCCTGCTGCAACTCCAGACTCAAACCGAAATGCCAGATATCCACGAGCTCGAGTTTGACCTGCTCCATTTCCGGTTGTTGTTTTTTCCACCACTTCCACCCGTAGTGATCCAGCAGCTCTGCGCTTTCCACCCAGATAGCCCGGTACCAGGGGAAGTTCTGGGCGCGCCAGTTTTCATTCACCAGCGTGTTGATCTCGTCCTGCAGCGCCAGCATGGTCTGCAATTGGGTATGCAACATAAACAGTTCTCGCTAAATCAGTCGTCCGCGCTCAAGCGGCGCGGGGAAAAAGTCGGTGGAAATTTTCCGTGGTGGCTTCGGCCAGCGCTTCATAAGGAATACCGCGCTGCTCGGCAATGAACTCCGCAACCTCGCGCACGTAGGCGGGAATGTTCGGTTTGCCACGATACGGTACCGGCGCCAGATAGGGGGAGTCGGTTTCCACCAACAGCCGATCCAGCGGCACCTGTTTGGCGACGTCGCGCAGCTCTTCCGCATTCTTGAAGGTCACAATACCGGACAGGGATATGTAGTAGTTCAGATCCAACGCCGCCTTTGCCATCTCCCAACTTTCGGTGAAGCAGTGCAGCACGCCGGCGTGTTCACGGCTGCCATGGGCGCGAATCAGGTCGATGGTATCTTCGCGGGCATCGCGGGTGTGAACAATGACCGGCAACCCCACCTCACCCGCCGCCTGCAGGTGGGCAATAAAACTTTTTTGCTGAATTTCCCGGGTTTCAGTGCTGTAGTAGTAGTCAAGGCCGGTTTCACCCAGCGCCACAACCCTGGGGCGCCCCGCCAGCGCTTTCAGCTTTTCAACATCCGCGAGCCCGGAATCCACGTCCAAGGGGTGCACACCCACGGAGCAGACGACGTCTTCATAGCGGCTGGCAATGCGCACCACATCATCCACATTGTCGAGGCTGATACCGACACACAGGAATTTGCCCACACCGCGGCTGCGCGCGAGCGCCAACACCTCATCGAGATCGCCATCGAATTTGTCCAGTTTGAGCCTGTCGAGGTGACAGTGCGAATCTACCAGCATGGAACCAGTCCCGTGGGTTGCGGACCGCCCCACACAACGGGCGGTCGGAGAAAGAAAGCCGGGAATTATACAGATTGACGCCCCGGCGCGCTCGCAATCGCGCCTGGGTGTTGCCACTAAGGTAGCTGCGTCAGAGGGTGTGGGTGGGTCGGCTGGACTCGAGGGAACCCGCCAGCAGAGTCTCTATCTTGCTCTGCGCGGTGTGCTCCTTGTCACTGAACTGGATGCCAATTCCCGGCGTGCGGTTGCCCTGGGCGCCGGATGGAGTAATCCATACCACTTTCCCGGCAACCGGCAGTTTTTCCGGTTCATCCATCAGGCTGAGAAGCAGGAAAACTTCATCGCCGAGGTTGTAGCTCTTGTCGGTATTGATGAACAGGCCACCATTTTTAACGAATGGCATATAGGCCGCATACAGCACGGATTTATCCTGGATTTTCAGCGACAGGATGCCGTTACGGGCACCGCCCCCCATACCTTTCATATTCAACCCCGCTTCACTGGTCGCAAATCCGCTGCGCCCTAAAATGATCCTGCAAACGTCTTTTTATACCCGCGGCTTCCGCTGCGGGTTGTCGCCGTAACTTACCCCGCACAGACGCTGTCTGTCTACTGGACAGAAGAATCCGACTCCATCCCAGGAATCCGCCTCCTGATCAGCGGAACAGAGCCGCCCACCGGATCATCAGCTCTTCCAGCAGTAGTCGCTTGTTGGGATTACTGTTCCCGGAAAGCAGGGCCCTGGCCTTAAGCAACTGGTCGTAGAAGCCAAACAGACGCTGCATGCCCCCAGGCCCGGCGCCGGGCAAACGCTGTAACAACGCCATGATTTCGCGCTCCGCCGCGCTGTCGGTGCTACGCGCACGCAGCATCTGCGCCACCCAGCTTTGCCAGCATTGCAGCAGCGAATTGAGATCTGTGCCCTCCCCCGGTGTTTCCCAGCGCCCCGCCACAGTTACAGGGCTTTCATCCCCCCGAGTGAGCGCGGTTAGGTCCTCGAGAAACTGCTCCCGCAGCTCGCGGGACTCGGGCTCCATCAGACTGACAGCCAGCAGTGGCGCGCCTCCCGCCAGAGTCAACGCACCGGTGGCCGCCTCCCCCTCTACGCCGCTGTCGCTCAACCAACGCAGCGACGACTGCTGCGGTGGTACCGGGAAGGCAATGGTCTGGCAACGGCTGCGGATGGTGGGCAACAGACCGGAGGGGTTGTCGGTAATCAGCAGGAAGACCACCGAACCGGAGGGTTCTTCAAGATTCTTGAGCAGAGCGTTGGCAGCGTTGACATTCATGGCCTCCGCCGGCGCAAGCCACACAACCCGGACGCCCTCGCGACCACTTGTGCGGCCGACAAACTCACCCAACTGCCGTATTTGCTCGACCTTCAGCGGCCCCAGGGCCTTTTCAGGTACCACGCGGATGAAGTCCGGATGAGAGCCGGCGATGCGCAGCTGGCAGCCGCGGCATTCACCACAAGCGAGCCCGTGCCGCGGTTGATCGCACAGCAGTAGCGCAGCAAAGGCGTCCGCAAAACGCCGTTTACCGAGGCCAGGTTGGCCGCTCACCAGCAGCGCATGGGGGCACCGGCCGGCGGTCCACTGGGCGCCGAGCCTCTGCCACTGCGCCGCCTGCCAAGGCAGAGGCGACGGGATTGCCGGCTGCCGTTCTACGATGGTTTCTTCGCGCGCGGGATCAGATTTCACAGGCATGATTTACGGCGCCGCAGCAATGGTTTCGAGCACTTCAGCCAATTGCTGCTGCACTTCTGGCAGAGACATGGCAGCGTCGATGATGGCATAGCGCGACGGTGCCGCTTCGGCACGCTCGCGATAAGCGGCACGCACTTTTTCAAAAAATGCCAGTTGCTCGCTTTCAAAGCGATCGGCTTCGCCAGTGGCGGCCGCTCGCTGCAGACCGATTGCCGGATCAAGGTCCAGCAGCAGAACGCAGTCCGGGCGCAGGTCGCCCTGCACTGTCTGCTCAAGCTCCGCGATCAGTGCGCGGTCCAGCCCGCGACCACCGCCCTGATAGGCGTATGTCGCATCGGTAAAACGATCACACACTACCCACTTGCCGGCCGCCAGTGCCGGCAGTATAACGCGGCTCAGATGCTGTGCGCGGGCGGCAAACACCATCAGCAATTCCGCCGCGGGGTCGACCACTTCTTCGCGCTTTTCCAGCAGCAGTGTGCGCAGCTGCTCCGCCAGAGGTGTGCCGCCAGGCTCGCGGGTCTGGATGAAATCAATACCACGCGCCTCCAGCCACTGGGTAATAAAACGCAGATTGGTGGATTTGCCCACACCCTCTCCCCCTTCCAGGGTGATGAATTTGCCTCTGGGTAAATCTGTCATGGTTTTTTCATTGAGCCTGTTGTGCGTGCGCACCGAATTGTTCTGTTGTTTTACCGCGTCGGTTCTTCATTCGCGATTCTGGGTTTCCGCGGGTGCCGACCGATAATCCGAGCGGCGCTTCAGCTGGTACTCCTGAACTGCGCGGTTGTGGTCTGAAAGCGTCGAAGAAAAATGGTGCGAACCGTCGCCCTTGGCGACGAAGTACAGAGAGTCACCGGCTTTCGGATTCAGTGCCGCATGTATTGCCTCCCGTCCCGGGAGTGCTATCGGCGTCGGAGGCATACCGCTGATCACATACGTGTTGTAGGGCGTAATTGCACGCAAATCCGCGCGCCGCAGATTGCCATCGTAACCTTCCCCCATTCCATAAATCACGGTAGGGTCCGTCTGCAAGCGCATATTCTTGTTCAGCCGGCGTATAAACACCCCAGCAATTTCGTCCCGCTCCCAAGGCACACCGGTTTCCTTCTCCACGATAGAGGCCATAATGAGTGCGTCATAGGGATCTTTGTAGGGAAGATTTTCTGCGCGCCGTTGCCACTCTTCCTCCAGAACAATCTCCATGCGCTGATACGCTTGACGCAGAAGGTCAAGATCGGAGGAACCGGAGCGGTACACATAAGTGTCGGGGAAAATTCGGCCTTCCGGGTTGCCTTCAATGCCGAGTGCGGCAGCGGCGGCGGCCACGCTTTCGCCAGCGGCTGTCGCTTTTATCCGTGTGGCGTTGCGGATCTGTGCCAGGGCCTGCTGGAACGTCCAACCTTCCACCAGCGTTACCCGATAACGGGTGACATCGCCTCGATGTAAACGTGCCACCAGATCCATGGCGTTGCTGCCTGCGGGGACCATATATTCCCCCGGATGAATACTGCTCTGCTCCTTCAGCCGGGCATATATCCGCACCCAGATCGGTGAATGCACCACACCCTCGTCGTGCAGCCGCGAGAGAACACGGGAGAGATTACTGCCGTTTTCCACATCCATTCGCATTCCGTCCGGCGGCAGCGGCAAGGGTTTTACCAGCGCACTCTGCGCGGACCATAAGGCAGCGGCTGCACCTACAAAAGCGAGAAAAAAAATAAACAGAAATCCACGCAGCCAGGAATTCAAACCTCGCCCACCCGCATTGCTGCGCTTCACTTTTGCGTTCGTTGTTTTCTTCTTCTTTTCTATCACGGTGCCTCTACCATAATTTTTCGGCAATCGATTGCTGCAAAGCCCTTGTCGCAGGGCCGAAGGCGAACGGCTGTAATCGTTGGGACGGTGAGTTCAAAAGCCCCACAACCGGTACCACACCGCGCACGCTGTTACACACTGCCAGCTCGTCTGCTTGCTGCAAATCTTCCATCCGCAGGCGATCTTCGCCGATTTCCGCATGACCAGCCAGCCACTCGAGCATTACCCCCCTCACCCCGCAGTCAGAGAGGTCCGGAGTTACCCAGCGGCCCCTTCGATACAGCAACAGATTGCAGCGCAGCGTTTCGACCACATGGCCGTGGCAGTCAAAAAGCAATCCTTCCGCTAACGCCCTCCCAGGCAAGGAGCCCGGTAATTCCTTTGCCGCGCGATCGTACAGACTGCGTTGCAGTAATTTACAGCCAGTGACAGCGGCGGGCGTATCACTACTTCTCGTTTCCACGACACCCGCGGAGGTAAATGGAGAATGGGAGACTTCCGGTTGATGGAGTGTCTCACACCGGATCAGGTTAACCCCGCGATCCCATGGAGAAACCCGTTCAAGTGGTACCGCAGACACATCCCAGTAGATAGCCCCCCGCCAAACACCATAGCGAAAACGCATGCGTGCACCGAAAGGCCATTCCTCGGTGCTCCCGGCAACATTCTCCGCAGCGGTTTTGACCAAAGAAAGCAAAGAAGGATCCACAGAAGCGCAGCGGCCAAAGCGGCTCAGGTGCAGCGGCAATAGTGGAATCGTGCCTTTGTCGGCACGCATGGTTTCCAGCAAGCCACTGGAGAACTCGTCGTCGTCCGGCAGGGAACTCTGACGGCCCAGGGAAGAAAGCGACAGAGGCACTGGGTGAATCACAACGTCGGATAAGCGGCGCGGGTGCGACCGGCAACAGTCGCACCCGCGGCTTCCGATAATGTCAGGGAAGGCATCAGACCCGCTGAAAGATCAGCGAGCCATTGGTGCCACCAAATCCGAAGGAGTTGGACAGCACTGCATCGATCTTCATTTCCTGCGCGGTATGAGGCACCAGGTTCACCCCAGTACAATTCTCATCGACGTTGTCTAGGTTGATGGTGGGCGGTGCGATCTGATCCTTCAGTGCCATCACCGAGAAAATCGCCTCGATGGCACCGGCGGCGCCCAGCAGGTGACCGGTCATGGATTTTGTGGAGCTCACTGCGAGCTGATCCAGACACCCTTCAAACACCGAGCGCACTGCAGCAATTTCCGCTTTGTCGCCCAGCGGAGTGGAAGTGCCGTGTGCATTGATGTAGTGGATCGCCGATGCCTCAAGACCGGCATCTTTCAGTGCATTGGCCATGGACAGCGCAGCACCGGCGCCGTCTTCGGGAGGGGATGTCATGTGATGTGCATCGCCGCTCATGCCGAAGCCGCTCAGCTCCGCGTAGATTTTCGCTCCGCGGGCTTTCGCATGCTCGTACTCTTCAAGTACCAGTACACCGGCGCCCTCACCCAGCACGAAACCGTCGCGATCTTTATCCCAGGGGCGACTGGCCGCTTGCGGATTGTCATTGCGGGTTGAGAGAGCGCGCGCCGCACAGAAACCACCAAGGCCGACAGGTGTGGTCACCATCTCGGCGCCGCCACACACCATGACGTCTGCGTCACCGTACTGAATAGTGCGCAGGCCAAGACCAATCGCATGGGTGCCGGTGGTACATGCAGTGGTAGTGGAAAGGTTGGGGCCTTTCATACCGTATTTAATCGACAGATTACCGGACACCATGTTGATGATGGCACCGGGAACAAAGAATGGAGAAACCCGACGCGGACCTTTTTCCGCAATCAGGAGAGCATTGTCTTCGATCGCCGCAATGCCGCCCATCCCGGAACCGATACAGGCGCCAATACGCGCAGCGTTGGCATCGGTCACTTGCAAACCCGAGTTTTCAACCGCCTGAACCGCGGCACTAAGGCCATACTGTAAAAACATGTCCATTTTGCGCGCTTCTTTCTGCGCGACATGAGGTTCGGGGTCGAAGTTTTTAACCGTTGCGGCAAACCGGGTACTGAACGCCGACACATCAAAAGTATCAATCGGCACTACGCCGCTGGTACCGGCCAACAAGGCGGTCCAGGTATCTTCAAGGGTATTTCCCAGTGGGCTGACTGCGCCCATCCCGGTAATAACAACTCTTCTACGCGACACTTGCGCCTCCCCCGAAATCAATCAAACACGCCGGAAACTAAACTGTTTATGCCGGTCGCTATTTTACAAGGTTCCAATAGACGGAGAGCCGCGCTATGTAACATAGAACGGCTCTCACAGTACTTCAGTAACGGGTAATACTACCCCTTACCTGAGCTATCCAGCTGGGATCAACCGAGGTTCTGGTTGATGTAATCGATGGCCAGCTGAACAGTGGTGATTTTTTCTGCTTCTTCGTCAGGAATCTCAGTTTCGAATTCCTCTTCCAAAGCCATTACCAGCTCAACTGTGTCGAGGGAGTCAGCGCCCAGATCTTCAACAAAGGATGCTTCAGGTTTTACATCTTCTTCCTTCACGCCCAGTTGTTCAGCAACGATCTTTTTTACGCGCTCTTCAATGCTGCTCATGATTCAATTTAACTCCTAGTGGATAAAAATCTGATTTGGTCGCTGTTTAAAAGTTGCCCACTTCATGTGGTAATTCAGCAACCGGCTAACACAGCTTATGGTTAATGCGAGGCGGCATTGTACCCTGATTTTTTCGGGATGTAATGCACCGCCTCCCAGCAACCCTTGAATGATAAATTTTTCTTTACCAATCAATCAGTTAGGGTGATTTTTTCGAAAAAAAATCACCCCATATACATGCCGCCATTCACGTGAATGGTCTCTCCAGTCACATAGCCGCCGGCGTCACTGGCCAAAAATGCGACAACGGAAGCAATCTCTTCCGGCGCACCCAGGCGGCCCAGTGGAATCTTGCCCATAAGCGCTTCGCGCTGGGCTTCCGGCAGCACTTTAGTCATGTCGGTATCGATAAAACCCGGTGCAACGGTATTGACGGTAATTCCCCGGGAACCCACTTCCGCCGCGAGCGCGCGCGCAAAGCCCGCTACACCGGCCTTGGTAGCAGCGTAGTTGCTCTGACCGGGATTGCCCATACTGCCCACCACTGAGCTGATATTGATGATGCGGCCCCAGCGCGCCTTGGTCATATCCCGCAGACAGTTCTTGGTCACACGGTAGACGGCGGTAAGGTTGGTGTTAAGCACCGAATCCCACTCGTCGTCTTTCATGCGCATCAACAGGTTATCCTGGGTGATCCCGGCATTGTTGACAAGAATAGTGGGCGCGCCGAACTCCGCTTTTATAGAATCCAGAACATTGGCCACGCTGTCCGGACTAGTGACGTCCAGCTCCTTGCCAGCACCCTTAACGCCCTTCTCCGCGAAGCGCGCAGAAATTTTTTCAGCGCCTGCGGCACTGGTTGCAGTGCCAATCACGGTAGCGCCCTGCGCACCCAACAGGTCCGCAATGGCGGCTCCAATACCGCGGCTGGCACCGGTAACCAGAGCCACCCGGCCTTCGAGCGAAGTTGAAAAAGTCATAATTTCTCCCGTTCGCCAGTGCGTCACGCCAACTGCCACCCGGCAGTATCGCGACGAACAAGCTTGGTTTTATTGTGCGGTGGATTTTACGGCTTCAGTCAACTGTGCCGGTGTTTCGATATTGTGCGCGACAAGATTGCGATCGATTCGCTTCGCCAGACCGGCAAGTACCTTGCCGGGACCGCATTCGACCAATTGCTCGATACCAGCCGCCGTCATGGCCTGAACACATTCAGTCCAGCGCACAGGGCTATAGATCTGCTCCACCATCAGCGACTTGATCGCCGCCGGATCGGCTTCGGATGTTGCGTGCACATTGTGGATGACAGGTACTTGCGGCGCGAGGAAAGTAGTCGCCTCAATCTGTGGCGCCAGCTTCTCCGCCGCTGGGCGCATCAGCTCGGTATGAAAAGGCGCACTGACGGGCAAAGGCAAGGCGCGTTTTGCTCCCGCAGCCTTACAGGCTTCAATAGCGCGCTCAACAGCAGCAGCACTGCCAGCAATCACCACCTGGCCAGGCGAGTTGTAGTTCACCGCCGCCACGACCGCCCCTTGAGCGGCCTCAGCACAGGCACTTTCCACTGCAGGATCGTCAAGACCGATAACGGCCGCCATAGCGCCCTCTCCGGCAGGAACAGCTTCCTGCATCAGACGGCCGCGTTCACGCACCAGGCGCACCGCGTCCTCAAACGCCAGCACACCGGCACAGACCAGCGCAGACCATTCGCCGAGACTATGGCCCGCCATCATTGCCGGCTTCACACCGCCCTGCGCAAGCCACACGCGATATAACGCGACGCTCGCCGTCAACAGTAGAGGCTGGGTGCGTTCAGTAAGATTGATGTCTTCCTGAGTACCGTTCTGGACAAGATCCCACAGATCGTAGCCAAGCACGGCGGAAGCCTCGGAAAAGGTTGCGTTGATTTCCGGGAAAGATTCAGCCGCTTCCGCCAGCATACCGATCTGCTGGGAACCCTGGCCGGGAAATACAAACGCTAAAACTGGATTGGTCATGGAACATCCTTCAACCAAATAAGTGGAGCCTTAACTGGGTGGGTCTGGAAGCGGGCGACACAGCCCAGCGCGCAAACTCAGTCGCACCCTGCCTGGCGCTGCGCCTGCAGCACCATAGCTCCGCCAATCTGTTGCGCCAGATCTGACTCTGCGCACTCTTTCGCTGTGAGCATGGCGCGGTAAAACGCCTCGCTACTGGCTCCGCCATGACTCTTGATGACATTGCCTTCCAGCCCCAAAAAGCTGGCGCCATTATAACGACCGGGTTCTAGCTGTGCGCGCCATTTTCGCAACAGATTTATGGCTAATTGGCCAAAAAAACGCTTGATCGGCGCCTTTTTGTCGATTGTAAATGTCTTTTGACCAATTAGTCGTATGACGCCCTCAGCGGACTTCATCGCCACATTGCCCATCAGGCCATTGCACACCACCACGTCGACAATGCCAGTGAAAATATCGTGCCCTTCCACAAACCCCACGTAGTTGATGCCCGGGGCCGCCTGTAGCAACTGTCCGGCGCGGCGAATCTCTTCGGTCCCCTTGTGCCCCTCGGCGCCGATATTCAGCAGCGCGACGGTGAGGTCGGCCTTACCGGAAAAAACCCTTTGGGCCTCCAAGCCCATACGTGCAAACTGCAGCAGATCTTCAGCACTGCAGTCGATATTGGCACCGAGATCAAGCAGGAAGCAGGTGCCATTTTCTGTTGGCAGCGATTTCCCCAGCGCCGGGCGGCGCACCCCCTCAACAGTGCCGAGAATACTGCGACCCAGCGCCAGCAGCGCCCCAGTATTACCGGATGTGACCATGGCGCCGCAGTCGCCACTGGCAACAGCTTCCAGCGCCTTCGCCATAGAAGACTCTCGCTTGTGCCGCAGCGCCTGCACCGGGTTGCAGCCTTGAGTAATCACCTGGGCACAGTCAACCACCTCGAGACGTTCACGCACCGAGGGCGGCTCTTTGAGCAGAAGGGTTTGCAGCTGGGAGCGGGGGCCAAACAGTTTCAGTTCTGCCTGGGGAAAGCGGATGAGGAATCTTGCGCAGGCCGGAACGACAGAGCGGGGACCTAAGTCCCCGCCCATCGCATCCACGGCCAATCGTAATTGGCTGGACAAAACTTACTCTTCTTCGGAAGAGCCGCCGACATCAATCACTTTGCGACCACGGTAGAAACCGTCTTTGGTCACGTGGTGACGGTGGTGCTTCTCACCAGTAGTCGGATCTACGGACAGAGTCGGTCCGCTCAGCGCATCGTGAGAACGACGCATGCCGCGACGGGAACGGGTTTTTTTGTTCTGCTGAACAGCCATTTGGTGCTCCTAAACATAACTAACAGTTAACACCGGAACCGGGGCGCCTACCGGCGAGCCCAAACCCTTCAAACATCCCTCGAGACCAACGCTCAAGACTTGTTTGACGAACCCTTCAACTGTTCCAGTACTTTAAAGGGGTTTTCCTGTTGCTCCACCGCTTCCGGCGCCTTGCCACTATGAAACTCGTCCCGCGAGACGCATTCCTCTTCGTGATAGGCAACCATTGGCAAGTTGAGCAAAATTTCATCTTCCAACACCTGATACAAATCCAGCTCATCGCCTTCCTGTATCACCGGATCCAAAGACCGGGGTAGATTTTTCCCCTGCTCTTCAGACCACACAAAGCCCCATGCAATATCCGCTTCAATCTGCTCGCGAACTGGTTGCAGACAGCGCTGACAGGTCAGCTCCACTTGCAGCTCGACATGGCCGGTGGCTATCTGGTTGCGCTGCAGATCCCGGGCAAAGGCCAAGGTGACTGCAACGTCGCCAACCACCGACTCCGTGGAAGATACCAGTCGCGGCAATGCATCCCGCGGCACCGTACCTTCCAGTTGCTGCTCGCGCTGCACCAGTTTTCGGGCGTCTATGCGGCGCGGAAGCGCAGATTTCTGGGGGGGTATCGACATAAGCGCGCAATTCTATGGACTCACCTGAGCCTTGTCAAAACAATTCAGCCAACGCATGATCAGCGCCCAATCCCCCTATGCCAGCCGGTCTCCCGCCGGATACCCGATCCGAACACCAAGCCAGAAACTCAACTCATGCGCCAACTGATTCTAGCCTCAAGCTCCCCCTATCGCCGCGCCCTGCTCGCAAAGCTGGGCATCCCATTCGATTGCGCAGCACCCTATATAAAGGAAGAAGCATTACCCGGTGAGTCGGCCGCAACACTCGCCAGCCGCCTGGCAACGGAAAAAGCACTTGCACTGACCGCGCAATTCCCCGGCGCCCTGATCATCGGCTCGGATCAGGTAGCGGAATGCGACGGACAACTGCTCGGAAAGCCCGGCAATACGGAAAATGCCATCGCGCAACTCCGGCTCTGTGCCGGGCGAAAGGTCAACTTCCACACAGGCCTCTGCCTCGCAGACGCCCTGAGCGGCAAACACAGCACACTGTGTGAAACCTTCAGCGTGCACTTCCGCAACCTGAGCCCGGAAGAGATTCGACGCTACGTCGAGCTCGATCAACCACTCGATTGCGCGGGATCCTTTAAAGCCGAAGGCTTAGGCATCGCTTTATTCGAAAAAATGGAAGGGAATGACCCTAATACCCTGATCGGACTCCCATTAATACGATTGATTGACCTACTCAGACAGTACCAACTCGACCCACTCAGCCGCACGCCAAGCTGACACTGCCAGCGCTGCGACACGGTACTAGGCGTGCTCGCCACACCCTCACACAGCGCAACACGGATTGTCACGCCCGCCGCAGATTGCCCAGCACTGCCTCAAGCTCCGCAGGCAGCGGCGCCGTGACATCCACTCTTTTCCCGTCTGGCAAAGTACATTTCACGCCTGCGGAATGAAGAAACAGGCGCCTCAATCCCAGATCGCGAAAGGCGCTGTTCACCTCATCCGGTGTGTACTTGGCATCGCCAGCCAGAGGGCAACCCACAAACTGTGCATGCACGCGGATCTGGTGGGTGCGCCCGGTCACTGGCTCGGCGGACATCAGGGTTGCCCCATTAAAGCGCTCCTCAACCTGGAATCGGGTTGTCGACGGCTTGCCCTCGCCATCTACTACCACCATACGCTCACCACTTTTCAGCGTATTTTTCTTCAGCGGCGCCTCAACCAGCTTGCGCCCACGGGGCCACTTGCCCGCCGCCAGCGCCAGGTAGGATTTACCCAACTTGCCAGCGCGAAGCTCAGATTGAATATGCAGCAGGACCGCCCGCTTGCGCGCCACCAGAATGGCACCGCTGGTGTCGCGATCAAGACGGTGCACAAGCTCCATAAATGGACTCTCTGGATACATCTGCCGTAGCGCCTCAATCAACCCCAGGCGCACGCCGCTGCCACCATGCACCGCAAGCCCGGCGGGCTTGTTAACCACCAGCAGGCCGCCTTCATCAAACAGAATCGCACTCTCCAGCACCCTGCGCAGCGCTTCTCCAGCCACCGCCGGCACAGACTCCTCGGCCATACGAATCGGCGGCACCCGCACCAGATCACCACCCTGCAGCCGATACTCCGCCTTCACCCTTCCTTTATTTACCCGCACCTCGCCCTTGCGCAGAATCCGGTAGATGCGCGAGCGCGGCACACCCTTGAGGCGTGCCTGCAGAAAATTGTCTATGCGCTGCCCCGCCAACTCTTCGGGGACAGTAAAAAATTGCACACCGGAGCCCTGGGGCGATGGCGACTGATCAGTACTCATGAGGGAACGGGCGACCTGGGAAGTAAAAACGGGAGGGTTACTGCTTACCGGGCGCATGATAGCTCCATGCCCTGCCCTTTTAAAGCGCCGCAATTGAAGCAGGAAATACCCCGTGGTATATTCGGCCGGCCTGTATTGGGGCTGGTTTTCGGCGGTGCACGGTTTTTCTGCTATACAAAACTCAGGTGCCGCTCTTGAGAAAATACCGCCAATCGGGCCGGTGCGCGGAAAACCGCGTTATCAACAAAACTCTGTCGGCAAGACACTTCGAGAGCGCGTCGAAAGGCTTATCGAAAGATAGCGTCAAAGGGACCAGGCTAAAGAAGCCACTCCTGAAGCTCTCGCCGACCTGACCCCGTCGACACGGGATTTTTGCGAAGGTAAGACGGGCTGACGCCCGCAGCGCTTGGAACAAACTCGATTCGTTACATCTCGCTCCGAGAACGATCCGCCAGCGACCGAACTGGCCCCCGGCCTCTGCAACGATGCCCAATGCCATCCTTGCACCGCCGGTAACAACTAGATATGACCATCAGGGCCCAGCCACGAGCCGGCCCCGGAGCCAGAAGCGATGTAACCCATGTCTGCCCTAGCCGGCAGGCAGCCAGGACCCGCCCGGGAACTACACGAGGCCGGCCTGGCAGGAAACGGATACCAAACCGAGAACGGGTATCCGGAGTTAACAAGGTATGACGCCCGCAGGCGCCTATAGGGGCGGCTCCGTGCGGTGCGCGTACATACTGCCGTGAACACGGGATTCTCCCGTCTCACCGCCGTACCACCATAGCCTGCGAGCTTCAGCGGTGTTTTACCTTTGCGCAACGCAAGGAAAAGACAAACGCATGAAGAGAATGCTGATCAACGCAACCCAGCCCGAAGAGCTGCGCGTTGCACTGGTCGACGGCCAATGGCTGTACGACCTGGATATTGAAAACCGCACCCGCGAACAGAAAAAAGCCAACATCTACAAGGGTAAGATCACCCGTGTAGAACCCTCTCTTGAAGCCGCCTTCGTCGACTACGGTGCTGAGCGCCACGGCTTCCTTCCGCTTAAAGAAATTTCCCGCGAATACTTCAACAAACAGCCCAAAGACATCGAAGGCCGCATCAAGATCAAGGATGTGGTCAAAGAGGGTATGGAAGTCATAGTCCAGGTGGACAAGGAAGAGCGCGGCAACAAGGGCGCAGCCCTGACCACTTTTATCAGCCTCGCCGGCCGCTACCTGGTACTGATGCCCAACAACCCGCGCGCAGGCGGTATCTCCCGCCGCATCGAAGGTGAAGAGCGCAGCGATCTGCGCGACGCCCTGTCCGATGTGGAAGTCCCCTCCGGCATGGGCATCATCGTGCGCACAGCCGGCGTTGGCCGCAGCGGCGAAGAACTGCAGTGGGACCTCAACTACCTGCTGCAACTGTGGACCGCCATCAAAAAAGAAGCCGACGAAGCCAAGGCACCGCACTTCCTGTTCCAGGAAAGCAACGTCATCATCCGCGCCATCCGCGACTACATGCGCGATGACATCGGCGAAGTGATCGTCGATGAGGAAGGCGCCTACCAGCTGGCCGCCGAGTTCGCCCGTCAGGTGATGCCGAACTACGCCAACAAGGTGAAGTACTACGAAGACAACATCCCGCTGTTCAATCGCTACCAGATTGAAAGCCAGATCGAGACCGCGTTCGAGCGCGAAGTGAAGCTGCCCTCTGGTGGCTCCATCGTTATCGACGTCACCGAAGCGCTGGTCTCTATCGACATCAACTCCTCCCGCGCCACCAAAGGCGGTGACATTGAGGAAACCGCGCGCGCCATCAACCTGGAAGCCGCGGACGAGATCGCCCGCCAGCTGCGCTTGCGCGACATGGGCGGCCTGGTGGTCATCGACTTCATCGACATGCAGAACAAGTCCAACCAGCGCGAAGTCGAAAAGCGCATGGAAAAGGCCCTCGGCATGGACCGCGCCCGGGTACAGGTAGGCCGTATCTCCCGTTTCGGCCTGTTGGAAATGTCCCGCCAGCGCCTGCGCCCGTCTCTGGGTGAAACCACCTTCCGCGTCTGCCCCCGCTGTAGCGGCCAAGGCACCATTCGCGGCACCAAGTCCCTCGCCCTGTCCATCCTGCGGCTGGTGGAAGAGGAAGCCAAGAAAGAGCGCAGCGCAGAGATTCGCGCGATCACTCCGGTGAACGTCGCAACTTACCTGCTCAATGAAAAACGCAAGGCCATCTCCAACATCGAAGCCCGCAACCACACTCGCGTGGTGGTGGTGCCAAACGCCGATCTGGAGACCCCGCACTTCGAAGTGCTGCGCCTGCGCGATGACGATTCCACAACCGTTGAGACCTCCTACAAGATCTCAGGCACCATCGAGGAAACCGTCAACAAGAACCGGGAAGAAGAGCCCCTGCGCGCGCCGGTTGCCCAGCCTGCTGTACAGCAGATCGCACACACGGCTCCGGCACCGACTCCTGTGGCCAAGCCCAAGCCGAAAAGCGAGACGCCAGCCGAGCCTGGACTGTTCAGCCGCCTGATCAGCGCCATCGCCGCACTGTTTAGCAGCTCTGAAGAAAAAGAGTCCGACAGCAAACACAAAAAAGCCAAAGGTCGCGGCAAAAATTACCAGCAGCAGCGCAACCGCAACAACCAGCGCGGTGGTCGCGGACGCGGCCGCGGAAGTCGTGGCGGCCGTCGCGATGACCAGACTGGCGATGAACGCGAAGAGCGGAAATCTGACAACCGCTCGCGTCGCGGCGACAGAAACCGCGATGACAGTGCGGCCGCCGAGCGCCGCCAGGACAGCGCCGAAACCTCTCGTGACACTTCTCGCGACACATCTCGTGACAGCGCCCAGGACAGCCGCGACGGCCAACGTGATGGCCAGCGCCGCAGCCGCAGACGCCGCGGAGGCGACCGCGGTGATCGCCGCGAACAGCAGCCGAATGTGGCGGAAGCTGAAAACACCAGCCTTGAAAACGAAGCGCAAGCATCGGATTCAGACCAGGACCAGCAGCGCCCAGCGCGTCGCCCAAGCAATGTGCGCGGACGACCGCAACCCCGCCGTCGCGGTCGTCGCGGAGAAACCGCCGACACCAGCGACAATGCGGAAAGAGCCGAAAGCCAGGAAAGCGCTGACAGCGAGCAGCAGGAGCTGAATCGCGAAGTCAATGAAGCCATTGATACAGCGGAGCGCGAAACGGCCGTCAGGCCTGCGCGCGCGGAAAAATCTGCCGCCGACAGCGAAAGCCCGCGCAAGCGCGATCCCTGGTCCGACAGCAAACCGCAGATATCCGCTGATTCAGCAGTGGAAGCGCCAGAGGTGAAGGCTCCTGAGGTCAAAGCTCCTGAGGAGAAATCCGAAGTTAAACCTGCTGCCGAGCCGGCCGAACGCCCGGTAAAAGCGGAGGCCACAGTCGAAACCCGCGACACGCACACTGCACAACAGCCCATAGTGTCCGAGGAAGCGGCGCCGGAAGCGGTCAGCGCGGAAGTACAGCCAGCCGAGGAAACTGCGCCCAAAGCCGAACAGGCTGCGGCAGCCCCTGCCGAAGCCGAAACCGCAGAAGTGGTTGAAACGGAAGAAGCTGGGGAAGTCGAGGCGGAAACGGTAGAAACCAAACAGACTGAACCCGCGGTGAGCACAGCGGCAGCTGAGACAAAAGCGACTGCGGAAGAGCCAGCAACCGCTGAGGTCACCCCTGTCGCTACCGCGCGCCAGCCCGGCCGTGCGGGGAACGATCCGCGTATCAACCCCAAACCGCTGGTTGATTTCACCGTCGTTACCGCGCGCCCGGCAATCGGCGAACTGCGCCCGCTGGACACCGCTCAACCGGCAGAGATTGCCCATAAGCCACGCCCCCTGCAGCGCCCCGCCAATGACCCCCGTGTCAAACGCGATGTAGCAGAGGAAAATGGTTCCGGCTCCGCCGAAGCTGGCTGAGAACCTGTTGTTATACGGGAGCCCAATTGGGTTAGCTGATTAAAAATGCAGCTAACCCATTGAACTTCCTAAAAAAAATTGTCCGTGCACTTGTACCGGAAAAACAGCCCGGTATAATGCGCCAACAATTTGGAGGGGTGGCTGAGTGGCCTAAAGCACCGGTCTTGAAAACCGGCGAGTGTAACAGCTCCGTGGGTTCAAATCCCACCCCCTCCGCCATATAGAAGAACCCGGCTTTATGCCGGGTTTTTTTATACCTGCATTTTCCAGCGCGTCTTTCTAGCGCGTCTTTCCAGCGTTCCTATCCAGCGCGCCTTTCAAACGTTCCCTGCGCGCCACGTTGCCCGTTCAACACAAGATTACCTGCTACGCTGAATACTCGGATTCGATACCTACCCTCCCCTTTTCGCTGCAAACTCGCCTGAATCTCCAGGCGATGTTCATCGTGCAATTTCGACAATCTGAGGACTCAGAAATGACCACCCCTTATACGAAACTCGATAAACAGAACGCCGCCGTCTTGATGGTGGATCACCAGGCTGGACTGATGTCTCTGGTGCGGGATATCGACCCGGACAGATTCAAAAACAACGTATTGGCCATGGCGGACTTGGCCGAATATTTCAAGCTGCCCACCATTCTGACCACGAGTTTCGAAGACGGCCCCAACGGACCGCTGGTACCCGAATTAAAAGATAAGTTCCCGAATGCGCCTTATATTGCCCGCCCGGGCCAAATCAACGCCTGGGACAATGAGGATTTTGTCAAAGCGGTGAAAGACACCGGCAAAAAACAGCTGTTGATTGCCGGCATCGTTACCGAAGTCTGTGTGGCCTTTCCGGCATTGTCGGCCATCGAAGAAGGTTTCGATGTATTCGTGGTAACGGACGCCTCAGGCACATTTAACGAGTTCACCCGACATTCTGCATGGCAGCGGATGGCCGCAGCGGGTGCGCAAATGATGACCTGGTTCGGCGTCGCGTGCGAATTGCACCGCGATTGGCGCAACGACATAGAGGGACTCGGCACACTGTTCAGTAATCACATCCCCGACTATCGCAACCTCATGACCAGCTACGCGCAACAAACGTCCGGAAAATAGCGAAGTCACCCATGAATAAACCTTCCCCCCAGATTGCTGCGCCCCCTGAGAATGCGATCACCCGCAGAAAAGCGGTAAAGAATGCGGCGGCGCTTGGCATGCTCGCACTGTTCGGTCCCCTGGCGGCGGGCGGGGCTCCCGGAGGAGAAACCGCAATGGCAGACCTGGTTCTGTATAACGGTAAAATCACCACGCTGGACCCGAAAAAGCCGGAAGTTACCGCAATTGCCATCCGCAACGGGCTGGTACTGGATACAGGCACTGACAAAGAAATCATGCGCCTGGCGGACAGCAAAACACAGCTAGTGGATCTCGATGGCAAGCGCGTTATTCCGGGCTTGAACGACAGCCATACCCACCTGATTCGGGGTGGACTCAATTACAACATGGAGCTGCGCTGGGAGAATGTTCCATCCCTGGCGGACGCTCTGCGGATGTTGAAGGAGCAGGCAGACCGCACGCCTGCGCCCCAGTGGGTACGCGTTGTCGGAGGCTGGTCCGAGTTTCAGTTCTCTGAACGCCGAATGCCGACGCTCGATGAAATTAACAAGGCCGCCCCAGATACCCCTGTTTTTGTTCTCCATCTGTATTCACACGCGCTGTTGAACCGCGCCGCCCTAAAAGCAGCGGGAATTGACCGCAATACCCCCAACCCGCCGGGCGGGGTGATAGAGAAAAATGCCAAAGGTGAACCCACTGGCATGCTGATTGCCAAACCCTCGGCGATGATTCTCTACTCCACACTGGCGAAGGGTCCAAAACTGCCGCTACAGGAGCAGATCAATTCCACACGACACTTTATGCGCGAGATGAACCGTCTGGGTATCACATCCGTCATCGACGCCGGTGGCGGCGGCCAGAACTACCCAGACGATTATGCGGTGGTGCAGAAATTACACGACGACGAGCAGCTCACCGTACGGATAGCCTACAACCTGTTTGCCCAGAAAGCCGGTTCGGAACTCAGTGACTACGAGCGCTGGGTTGCAATGACGGAGCCCGGTGCCGGCGACGACATGCTGCGGATGAATGGCGGTGGCGAAAATCTGACCTGGTCGGCCGCCGACTTTGAAAACTTCCTTGAACCCCGCCCCGACCTCGCTCCGACCATGGAGAAGGAACTGGAACCGATTGTCGAACTCCTGGCGGAGAAAGCATGGCCCTTCCGGATACATGCCACCTACGATGAATCTATCGACCGATTTCTTACCGTGTTTGAACGGGTCAACGGAAAAACGCCGTTCAAAACCCGATTCATCATTGACCATGCCGAGACCATCAGCGAGCGTAATATCGAACGTATCAAAGCGCTTGGGGGCGGCATAGCCACCCAGCATCGAATGGCGTTCCAGGGCGAGTACTTTGTCGATCGCTACGGCGCCGATGCCGCCAAGACGACGCCGCCCATCGCCAAGATGCTCGCTATGGATCTACCGGTCGGCGCCGGCACAGATGCCACCCGCGTCGCCTCTTACGATCCCTGGACCGCGCTGTACTGGCTCACCACCGGGAAAACGGTGGGCGGACTATCGCTGTATGACCGCGAGAACATTCTCGACAGGGCCACTGCCCTGCGCCTGTGGACCCAGGGCTCGGCGTGGTTTTCCGGCGAAGACGATGTCAAAGGCAGCCTGGCACCCGGCCAGTATGCCGATCTCGCGGTGCTGTCTCAGGACTACTTCCATGTGTCGGATGCGGCGATCCGGCAGCTTGTTTCGCAACTGACGGTCGTGGACGGAAAAATCGTTTATGCCGCAGGCCCGTTCGGCAAACTGGACCCTCCCCTGCCCCCGGCCAGCCCGGACTGGAGCCCGGTCAACCGCGAGCCATCGCCGGCCATGCGCCAAGCCAGTGCTGTGGCGCACGGACAGCAACCCGGGCCCGTTGCGCGCGCCTGCCACGAAGGATGCGCGAACGCCTGTGCGCTTCACGGCCACCGTCACCAGATCGCCTGGAATTCCCCTATTCCCGCACGTGATCCAAGGGATTTCTGGGGCGTCCTGGGCTGTTCCTGTTTCGCCATCTGAGACGCGGAAGGATAAAGGGTGTCGGTCGACCAGCACGTAGAAAACACCTCGGCGTGGGCGCCGTTTCGCCACAGTGCATTTGCGGTGCTGTGGATGGCGACCGTCATCTCCAATATCGGTACCTGGATGCACGATGTTGCTTCCGGCTGGCTGATGACGTCGCTATCACCATCTCCACTGATGGTGGCGCTGGTCCAGGCCGCCACCAGCGCGCCGGTATTCCTGTTCGCCCTCGCCGCCGGCGCCCTTGCCGATCTTGCCGGGCGCCGCAAGCTATTGATCACCGTCATGGTGCTGTTGTTTTTTAATACCCTGGCACTGGCTGGCCTGGTGTTCACAGACAGGGTCACGCCCTGGACCTTGCTCCTGTTCACATTTCTATCCGGTACCGGCGCAGCGTTTGTCGCACCGGCCTGGCAGGCGATTGTCCCGCAGCTGGTGCCACGGGCCGATCTGCAGTCCGCCATCGCCTTGAACGGCGTCGGCATAAATATCAGCCGGGCCATTGGACCCGCGCTGGCCGGAGCCATCATTGCCGCGATCGGCATTGCCTGGCCCTATCTGATAAACGCGGTGAGTTTTTTGGTGGTGATCGCCGCGCTGGTATGGTGGCACCCGCCACCCTCTCCCCCAAGCGACCTGCCCGCCGAGCGGTTCTTCAGCGCCATGCGCGCCGGATTGCGCTATGTGCGGGCGAGTCTCGCAATGCGCGCGACACTGATACGCGCTGTGGCATTTTTTCTGTTTGTCAGCGCTTTCTGGGCGCTGTTGCCACTGGTCGCACGCCAGGAGTTGAATGGTGGCCCGCAACTGTATGGCATTATTCTCGCGGCTGTGGGCGTGGGTGCCGTGGTGGGCGCGCTCTTTCTTCCCAGGCTGGCGAGAAAATTCGGCCCGGATCAACTGGTCGCACTGGGCACACTGGGCACGGCACTGGTTCTGATCGTTCTCGCGCTGGTCAAGCGAGCCGATGCCGCGATCTTCGCCAGTCTGCTCGCCGGCGCCTGCTGGATTACGGTGCTCTCGCGCCTGAATATCTCCGCACAGCTGGCGCTGCCCGACTGGGTGCGCGCCAGGGGGCTGTCGATCTTCATCACGATATTTTTCGGTTCAATGACACTCGGCAGCATCCTCTGGGGGCAGGTGGCAACGAGCATTGGCATTCCCTTTACCCAGCTGGTGGCGGCAGCAGGGGCGCTAATTGCCGCACTTCTCAGCTGGCGCTTCAGACTGTTGCAGGGAGACGAGCTGAATCACTCGCCGAGCAGCTACTGGCCACAACCGGTGGTCGCCAGTGACGTGTCGCTGGATCGCGGGCCGGTGATGGTAACCGTCGAATATCGTATTGATCCCGATAACATCCAGGAATTCGTGGCCGCGATCTGTGAGCTGAAGGCCTCGCGCCAACGACACGGAGCCTACGCCTGGGGGCTTTTTGAGGACGTGGCCGATCCGGGCCGAATGCTCGAATACTTTATCGAGGATTCCTGGGTGGCGCATTTACGCCACCACCGCCGCACATCGGTCCTGGACAGCGAGATCCAACAGCGCGTCCTGCGCTTCCAGGCAAACGGCAGCGCCCCGCGTGTTACCCACTATCTCGCGCCCGATCCCCTGCGTCCGGCCTCAGACCAGGCAGTGGTCGACGACCATTCCCTGCGTTGATGACATCACAAACCTTGTATGTGGTAGCTATTACCGGCGCTCTGCTGACCCAAGGCGTACTGGCTGATGCCGACGGCACACTGCCGCCATTAGCAAAGCTGCGGTTTGACGAAGATTATTCAGACATGCGCAACCAGCCGGCCGCAACGGGTTGGCCCGAGCGCGTAAAGTACATTCCCTTCGGAAAGTCCGGCCCGAGCTACGTAACCCTCGGCGGAGAAATCCGGCAGCGGTATGAGTACACGAACAATCCGACGTTTGGTCAAAGCCCGCAGGATGCCCATGGCGTCTGGTTTCAACGCTATTCGATTCTGGCCGACGTGCATTGGAGTCCGCGGTTTCGCCTGTTTGCACAATTAAACAGTGCGCTTGAAACGGGTCGAGCCGAAGGCCCAAGTCCCGTCGACGAAAACGAACTTGCCTGGCAAAACCTCTTTCTGGACATTGGCTTTGCCAGCGCTGACGCGCGCGTACTGACCCTCCGCCCTGGCCGCCAGGAAATTGTGCTCGGCTCCGGCCGACTGGTGGATGTGCGGGAGGGCCCCAACGTCAGACGTACATTCGACGGCGTCCGCGGGTTTTATCTCTGCGATCAGTTTCGCTTGGATCTGCTCGCTACCCGCCCCCGCACCGATGAACCCGGCGTATTTGATGACGAGACCAGCGACCGATACGCGCTGTGGGGCGCCTACGCAACCAAAGCGCGGCCGCTCGACACCGCGGGAAATCTCGACCTGTACTACCTGGGCTATGAAGACAAAAATGCGCTCTATGTCCAAGGCTCCGGCCGGGAGCACAGACATTCGATCGGACTTCGATACTGGGGCGAACAGAACGATTGGAGCTGGAATTGGGAAACACTGTATCAGTTTGGCCATTTCGCCCGCGATGACATCCACGCGTGGACGCTGGCGACGGAGACCGCCTACCGCTGGCAGCAGCACCCATGGAAACCACAGCTGCGCTTCAGCGTAAATATCGCCAGTGGCGACAAAAATCCGGACGATGGGACCCTGGGTACTTTCAATCCACTGTTTCCCCGCGGCAACTACTTCTCTGAAGCCGCCGTTCTAGGCCCGCGCAATTTTTACAATTTCCATACCTTCGTCAACATATTGCCCACTGCTGACTGGTCACTGACTGCCGACCTGAATTTTTTCTGGCGCCTGCAGACGGAGGATGGTCTATACAGTCCGAGTGGACAGATTATCCGCGCGCCAATGGGCAGCGACAGTCACTTCGCTACCACCGCCCTCTCATTGACCGCCGAATATACCTTCTTCCGCGGACTGGTGTTCACCGCGATTTATACGTTTGGCAATCCGGAAGCGTTTTTCCGGGACACTGGCCCTGCAGACGATCTGAGTTTTACCGAACTGACCTTGCAGTATAGATTTTGACCAACCTCGGAAAAATCTCTCGCGCCCCTCTTAAAACGCCATCAATTAATGCTTAATGCCGCCACCGGCACACATTCTTCCGGTAAACCGGGAACGCTTCGCCAATACTCATCAACACGATGAATAGAGCCCCCGAAACCACAGCGCCGCCGCCAATCCTGGTGGACACCGAAAGTATTCTCTCGTTCGCCATCGCATTGGGCCTGGGCCTGATTATTGGCTTGCAACGCGAGCGCACGACGGACCGCCTAGGGGGTATCCGCACTTTCCCGCTGATTGCCCTGTTTGGCGCTCTATCCGCCCATTTGGGCCGCAATCCGGGTATGGGCTGGATGATGCTCACCGGGTTGCTCATCATGACGGTGCTCATACTGCTGGGAAATCTGGAGCGATTGCGCGGTAGGGACGAGTACACCGGTATCACTACGGAAGTCAGTGCACTGCTGGTGTATTTGCTCGGAGCATTCCTGGTGCTTGGCGACAAAACCGTCGCTGTAGTCTTAGGCGCAACGATCGCCGTGCTGTTGCATTTCAAACCCGGAATGCACGCCTTTGCGGAAAAGCTGTCGGACAAAGACTTGCGGTCCATCATGCAGTTTGCCGTACTTTCACTGATCATCCTGCCAGTGCTCCCCAACCGCACCTTCGGTCCCTACGACGTACTCAATCCGTTTCAGATCTGGCTTTTGGTCGTACTGATCGTCGGTATCGGTCTCGGCGGTTACGCGGTATACAAGATCGCCGGCCCCAGGGTCGGCACTATGCTCAGCGGCCTGATTGGCGGCCTCATATCGTCTACCGCGACCACGGTCACCTATGCCCGTATGGCGCGCAGCCAGGAGAAAGCCACGGGCTTGGCGGCACTGGTCATACTGCTCGCCTCCACCAGCATGTTTATTCGTATGTTTGTGGAGATAATTGCGGTGGCGCCACGCATGCTTAGCGCTCTGATCCCGCCACTGGGCATGCTGTTTGTGGTAAGCCTGACAGTTTGTGGCGCCGCCTACCTGCGCGTCCAGCACCGCGAGAACGCCATGCCGGAGCCGGGTAATCCGGCGGAACTAAAACCGGCGCTGATCTTCGGCGCGCTTTACGCGGTGGTGTTGTTGGCAATTGCCGCCGGTAAAGAGTACTTCGGCAATCGCGGCATTTATGTTGTCGCCCTACTGTCCGGCTTTACCGACGTAGACGCCATTACGCTGTCCACGGCCAACCTCACGGCTTCCGGTGCCATGGACGCAGATATCGCCTGGCGCGCGATGGTTATCGCAAGCCTTGCCAACCTCGTCTTCAAGCTCTGCGCGGCCGGGTTTCTCGGCGGCTGGACACTATTGCGCCGTGTGTTTGCACTGTTTGCCATCCCCTTTGCCGCAGGGCTGGCTGCGCTCTGGCTGTGGCCTTAGGTGTACTCCTGATAGTCAGACACTTGAAAATACCAAACAGTTATATTCTTCGAAACAGGTGGACACGCCCGTCACGGGTTTGGCTAGTCTTAAGGAGTACACAATATTCGAACCCAGTTCGATTCTTTAAATACGGCCACCAGAAACTCCGGGGCCAGTGGAACAATTTGGCGTGAAGTTTTCACCGATCTGGTTGATTGTCATCTGTACAGCCGCCGTTGGTGCGGCGTTGGGAATACTCCACTATTTCAACCTGGATGACGAAATTCTCAAACTGCTGCAGTGGCTCGACACGCTCGGGTGGCAGGCGGGTGTCTGGTTTATGCTGATCGTGGCCATCGCCATTGTTTTCCTGCTACCGGGCGTCATTTTCACCATGGGAGCAGGTTTCGTATTCGGTGTGCTGAAGGGCACAATTTATGTTGTACTGGGCACAGTTCTGGGAGCCGCGATCGCGTTTCTGATCGCCCGCTATGTCTTCGGCGAACGGGCCTCCCAGTGGCTTCTGTCGAAGATACACCCGCCCAATCTCGGCGAAATCCTGCGGGACGAAGGCTGGCGTATGGTGATGTACACGCGCATGGTGCCATTCTTTCCGTTCAAGCTTTCGAACTACTTCTTCGGTCTTACGCCTTTGAGGTTTCGGGACTTTCTCATCGGCAACTTGTTCGGGGTCATCCCCATCACTGTAAACAACGTATACATTGGCTCAATTGCCTCGGACCTCGCCAGTATTGGTACCGGACGTGCGGCGCGCACCCCGATTGAGTGGACTCTCTACGGTCTCGGATTCCTGCTGGCGATTATCGCCATCATCGGCCTGACGCGGATGGCACGCCGGGCACTGAAGCAAAAAATCGGCGAAGGAGACCTTTGATGCCCTGGATGAAATGGCTTCCCTGGCGATTCTTCGTGCGCAAGTTCGCCACTGCCCATGGCTTCCTGGACCCCCTCGCGGTCATGGCCCGACTGCAGCGTTTTGCCGAGCCCTCGGAAGTCAGTGAACCAATTGAGCTGTTGCGCGCGGGTGTGATCTTCCACGCCCGCGCGCTGATGAACAGCAAGGTCATTCAGCACAACCTGGACTGGGTGTGGCCCTACTGGATCGAGCGCCAGTTCGATCCGGCGGATGTCTCGTTCATCCCGCGCGCCTTTTCCATTACCCACTGCAATCTGAGCCATCGCAACTGGACCGCAGTGGGCGTGCCCGGCAGTGAGGAAATGCCTATCGTCGATCCCCGTGGGCTGCTCACCCCCCACTACGACGGTTGGTCCATTGACAGCTGGGTCATCGGCGACGACGGTCAGGATCTCTTCCCCTCCCAGCACAATCAGGTCACACAGCACCTGGACCTGCAAGGCGGTGTGGCGGTAGTCACAGAAACGCAATCGGATCACGCCACGCTTGTCAGCCGTGTGTGGGCGGAGGTGGATGAGCGCAACAACAATTGCCTGCTGCGGTTGCAGGCGCAGCACAGAGCCGGAGGCTGGCTGGTCGTCGCACTGCGGCCGTGCAATCCAGAGGGCGTGGCCTTCATCAATAAAGTGGCTCTCGATCAAAATCGCAGCCACTGGTTGATCGACAGTAAAGACCGGATTTTCTTCGATCGCCCGGTGGATCGCCACCACGCGTCTGACTATCGCACAGGCGACATCGCGTTATACCTGCGCGAGGAAGGCAACGAGACGCACGCAGAGTGCGACGTGGGCATGGCCACCGCGGCTGCACTGTTCCGGCTTGAGCCGGGAGAATTGTTCGACACCGTGGTAAAAATCCCACAGCACTGCAAGCTCAACAGCGGCAATGCGCCCGCTGGCTGGAAGCAGAATCTCGCGCATCACTGCGCCATGACCATTCCCGACCCGCAAATGCAGTTTCTCTACGACGCGGCGGTGCGCACGCTGATTCTCCATTCGCCCTACGATGTCTACCCAGGGCCCTACACCTACAAGCGATTCTGGTTCCGCGACGCCGCGTTCATGATTCAATCGCTGCTGCACGCCGGTCTGCTGGAGCGTGCCGAACGCGCCCTGGAGCGTTTTCCCTCGCGCCAGAAGCGCGATGGCTATTTCCATTCCCAGGATGGCGAATGGGACTCAAACGGCGAAGCGCTGTGGATCATCGACCAGTACTGTCGCATTACCGACAGCAAGCTCAAGTCTGAGTGGCTGGACCCGGTGCTGCGCGGTGCACAGTGGATTGACAACAAGCGCATGCCAAAAGACGGTAGCCTCACCGGCGGTCTGTTGCCCGCGGGATTCAGCGCTGAACACCTCGGCCCCAACGACTGTTATTTCTGGGACGATTTCTGGGGTATTGGCGGGCAGCTCGCCGCAGTAGCCATTTGCCAGCGCGAGGGACACCAACAGGATGCGGATACGTTCCAGAGACAGGCCGATGACTTCATGCTCACCATTGACGACGCACTGCAGAAATGCGCAGAGCGCCTCAAGCGCCCTGCCATGCCGGCCTCGCCCAAACGCCGGTTGGATGCCGGCGCTATAGGTTCCATTGCCGCCGGCTACCCGTTGAAGCTGTACCCAGAAGACGACCCGCGCCTGTTGGACCTGGTGGAATTCCTGATGGAAAAATGTTTTGTGTCCGGTGGTTTTTTCCAGGACATGATCCACTCGGGAATCAATGCCTACCTCACCATTCACGTAGCGCAAGTGCTGTTGCGCGCAGGTGACCCACGTTGCATTGAGCTGATGCGCAATGTCGCCAATCTCGCCTCCCCCACCGGTCAATGGCCGGAGGCCATTCATCCGCACTCTTTCGGCGGTTGCATGGGCGACGGCCAGCATGCCTGGGCTGCGGCCGAATGGGTCACCATGCAACGCAACTGTTTTGTGCGCGAAGAGGGCGAAAGCCTGATCCTCGCCTCCGGCCTGCCACCGGAATGGCTGCGCGATGCGAGCGCGCCAAAGCCGATCCGCTTTGGCCCCGCGCCCACACATTTCGGAACTATCTCCCTGGAAATCACTCCAGGAGTAAGACCCAGAATTTCCTGGTCGGGAAAATGGCACAGGGACGCGCCCACCATTGAAGTCCGCGCCTTCGGTTATAACGCGGAAATTGCCGAAGCCGGTGTGGAAATGATGGAGTTGCAACCCAAGTGAACATCGTCATGCTCACCAACACCTACCTGCCCCATGTGGGTGGCGTGGCGCGATCAGTGGATGCCTTTAGCCGGGAATACCGTCGGCAGGGACATCAGGTTCTCGTGGTGGCTCCGGAGTTTGCGGAGAAAATCGACAACGAAAAAGATGTTGTGCGTATTCCCGCCATCCAGAATTTCAACGGCAGTGACTTTTCCGTGGCCCTGCCCTTATCCGGCGAGCTGACGGAGAGGCTCGATTTTTTTGAGCCGGACCTGGTCCATTCACACCACCCGTTCCTGCTCGGCATGACCGCCCTGCGCATTGCCCGCAGCCGGGAATTGCCGCTGATTTTCACTCACCACACCCTGTACGAACGCTACACCCATTACGTACCGGCGGATTCAGAGACACTCAAGCGCTTTGTGATCGAACTCGCGACCCGCTATGGCAACCTGGCAAGTATGGTATTTGCCCCGAGCGAGAGCGTCGCCGACCTGTTGCGCGAACGCGGTGTAAAGCGCCCCATCGCCGTAGTGCCTACCGGTGTACAGTTAGAAAACTATCGCCATGGCGACGGCGCCAGCGCCCGCCAGCAGTACAACATCCCACAGTCTGCTTTCGTTATTGGCCATCTCGGGCGGCTTGCGGAAGAGAAAAATCTGGATTTTTTAACCGACGTCGTGATCGAACTGATGCACCGCAACGACGACATACATTTCCTGGTGGTCGGTGCAGGCCCAATGCAGCAACGGATACGGAGCCTCTTCGATACACAGAGCCTCTCTTCACGCCTGCACCTCACCGGTACACTCCAGGGCGACGCCCAGCGCGATGCCTACAGCGCGATGAATGTTTTCGGATTTTCCTCCACCAGTGAAACCCAGGGAATGGTGCTGACTGAAGCCATGGCCGCGGGCGTACCCGTAGTGGCACTGGACGCAAGCGGCTGCCGGGAAGTGGTGGAGGATCGGATCAATGGCCGCCTGGTACTGAAGCACAGCACCCGCGAAATGATCGCGGCCCTGCAGTGGGTACACGATCTCGCACCGGAGGAATACCAGCGCCTGTGCCAAGCCGCATTGCAGACCGCGGAGCGCTTCTCCATGGAAAACTGCGCAGCCTCCGCACTTCGGCACTACCAGTCTCTTGTTCACCAACACTGGCCACTGGACGACTCCCTTTACGCCCAGTGGATGCGTCTGCGCAATACCATCGGCGCACAGTGGGAAATTCTCGAAGGCGTCACCGGTGCGGCCACCGCCGCGCTCGACCCGGATCATGCATTGAAAAAATGAGTCGCGGAAGAATGACAGCTGAAGGACAGGTGGACGCAGCACCATGATTACCCGCCTTGAGAGTACTCTGCGCCGTTGGCGTCGCAAGATCAGCCGCAGTGAGTGGCTGGCGCGGATGCTCAAATTACAGATCAACGAGCGCGATCCCGACGCGCCCGCACTGGTTTTGATCCAGATCGACGGCCTCGGCCGCCCACAGCTCGACCGCGCGCTCGCCGACGGCAAAATGCCTTTCCTGAAACGACTGATTGAGCGCGAGCACTACCATCTGGACCATATGTATTCCGGCGTTCCGGCAACCACGCCTGCCGTACAGGCGGAGATTTTCTACGGCGTGAAAGCGGCTGTGCCGGCCTTCGGCTTTATGTCCACCGATTCGCAGGAAATGCTGCGGATGTACGAATCCAACGCAGCCACGAAGGTGGAGCAGCAGCTCAAAAGCACAGGCCACGAACCGCTGCTGAAGCGCGGCAGCTGTTACGTCAGTGTATTTCGCGCCGGTGCCGATAACGATGAGGCGCACTTCTGCCCTGCCTCCCAGGGATGGGGTCCGAGCTTAAAACAGGCGGGGCCACTAGCGCTGCTGGTGCTGCTGCTGGCGAACATCTGGAGTCTGATCCGCACCGGCGCGCTGGTGCTGCTTGAGTTGATGTTATCCGTGGTGGACTTTTTCCGCGGTCTCACCGACGGCCAGGACTTTATCCGCGAGCTGATGTTTATCCCAACACGCATCGGTATCACCATACTGCTGCGCGAACTCTCCACCGTGGGCGTAAAGATCGACATCGCCCGCGGCCTGCCGGTAATCTATATCAACTTTCTGGGGTACGACGAGCAGGCCCACCGCCGCGGCCCCAGTTCCAAATTCGCCCACTGGACACTGAAGGGTATCGATGACGCCATCGCGCGTATCTGGCGCGCAGCACACCGCTCCTCGCGCCGTCACTACGATGTGTGGATCTACTCAGATCACGGCCAGGAAGACAGTATTCCCTATGAGACCCTGCACGGGCGCAGCCTTGCCGATGCGGTGAGCGAAGCACTCTCCAATCTGCCGCAAAGCCCCAAGGGCTATCTCGCCAATGGTAATCACGGCATACAGCTACAGCGCATACGCCTGTTTGGCGGCCAGTGGGTACAGAAGCTCTTCCCCGTCGGCACACAACAAAGTCAACGCACAGGAGAGAGCCCCATGGCGCTCTCGGCCATGGGTCCGCTGGCGCTGTTGTACAACATCCGTTGCAGAGATACTCCTCACGCCGAGATCGCCAGGCTGATCGTCGAAAAAACCAAAGCCCCCATGGTGCTCTATGAAGACCCCAACGCCACGGAGATGGGCCCCGACGGCAACGCGATAACCAAAGTGCGCGGCTGGTGGCGCCAAGGTGCCTTCTCTCTGCCAGAAGACGGACATCTCGTGTTCGGCGACGAACACCCGTTTGTCGATGAAGCCGTAGAGGATCTGGCGAACCTTTGCCGTCATCCGGACGCCGGCGATTTTGTCATCAGTGGCTGGTGCGCCGGCCACGAGAGCATCAGTTTTGCAATCGAAAGTGGCAGCCACGGTGGCGCTGGCCCCAATGAGACCCACGCCTTCGCATTGATGCCCGGCGACATCCACTTCCCCAGTGACGGCAAAGAACACTGGCGACCAAAGGATATCCGCGATGCGGCGCTCAGGTTCTTGCGCGCGCAGCCCGCGCGGAAACTGAAATCGCCACCGGCGGTTACGGTGGTCTCATCGGGCAATGCCGAAACACTCTCGTCTACGGTATCGGCGCCTGCCTCCCGTGAGGGCGAAACAACAAAACACCCCACGACGACAAAAATCCTGCGGGTAATGACGTATAACGTGCACATCTGCGAGGGCACCGATGGCAAGCTCTCGCCGGAGCGCATCGCGCGGGTCATCGCACGCTATTCGCCGGATGTCGTTGCGCTGCAGGAGGTGGATGTTCGACGCCAGCGCACCGGCGGTATCGACCAGGCGCACCAGATCTCGCAGCTGCTGGCCATGGATTTCCACTTTCAGCCCGCCATGCACCTGGAGGATGAGCGCTACGGAGACGCCATCATGTCGCGCTTTCCGGTGCGCTTGGTCAAGAAAGGCATACTCCCGGGTCCGCCGACGAAATCGCGCCTACCCGGTTTTGCCGAACCGCGGGGCGCGCTATGGATTGAAATGGATTTTCATGGCGTAAAGATACAGGTATTCAATACCCACCTCGGGCTCAGCAAAGCAGAGCGCCTGCGGCAGATTGACGCCCTGACAGGAAAGGAATGGATGGGCAGCGACCACTGCCAGCGGCCGCGCATACTCCTGGGGGACTTCAACGCCCTGCCCGGCTCCCAGGAGATCAGACGGGTTTCCGAATGGCTTGACGATACGCAGTTGAAACTGAAAGGCCACAAGCCCAAGGGCACCTTTTTCAGCCGGCTGCCCAAGGCGCGCATCGATTATGTGTTTGTAGATCCGGAGCTCGAGGTCAATGACATCCACGTACCCCGCAGCGAACTCACCCGACAGGCGTCAGACCACCTGCCCCTGATCGTCGATCTCAGGGTGACGGTCCCAGTGGCCGGCCATGTCGGTCAAGAGCAACAGGGCGACTGATCCCCCGCCTCCAGCAACTCGCGCACCTGGGCTTCCCTGGCATCGCGCATGCCGGCGGAGCGCCCTTCCTCTAGCGCAGTCTCCAACGGTACGCCCCTTCTTGTGCGATAGATCGCCCATACCGCCCCCACCCGGTTGCCGGACGCACAGTGCAGGAGTACCGGTGCAGCAGAAGCATCCTCAAGCACTTTTCCGAGTTCCGCAATCAACGCGTCGGAGGGCACACCGGCGGCAACAGGAAGGTTTACATAGCGCATTCCGGCCGCCTCAACCGCCGCCTTTTCCTCCGCGGTGCCCTCCTTCGGTGTCCGCAAGTCAATGATGGTGCGGAAGCCCTTCTGTTTCAGGGAATTCACCTCCGCAAGATCTATACTGCCTCCAGTGGCCAGTTGTGGGCGCAGGCGATTGTAATTCGCCACAATCGCCCCCATCTCATCCGCAGAAGGCACCTGTTTTATTGATGTTTGCGCCTCCTGTGCCTCTGACTCAGTGGCCACAGCAGGGGTTGTAAGCAGAGTGAAAGCACAGAAAAACAGTGCCCACAGATATTTTGACAAATTCATTTCCAATCCTCGGTTTTACGCGCTATTTTGCCCCAAGTTTTTAAAGAAGGTCGAACCCGGTGCCTACTTGAAGGTCCAATGCACTGGTTATATGATCCCGGAAGATTTTATGTTCACTAGCAGGAGACGCTAATGCAGCCGCAAGTTTATTCACAGTCCGGAGCGCTGGAACGCTCGGAAGCCGCCAAGGTATTGCGTAATACCTACGCATTGCTGGCGATGACTGTTCTTTTCAGCGCAGTCACCGCTGGTGTATCCATGGCCATCGGCATGGGCCGTGGCATGAGCCTGATCTGCTCCATCGCCGCCATCGCGCTGGTTTGGTTCGTACTGCCGCGCACCGCCAACTCCGCCGCCGGCGTGGGTGTGGTGTTCGCGTTCACCGGCCTGTTGGGCGCCTCTCTCGGCCCGATGCTGAACCACTATGTCGGCCTGCCCGGCGGTGGCCAGGTCGTTATGCAGGCGCTGGGCACCACCGCGCTGATCTTCTTCGCGCTGTCCGCCTACGTGCTGACCACCCGCAAGGATTTCAGCTTTATGGGCGGCTTCCTGTTTGTCGGCCTGATCGCGGTACTGGTGTGCGCCCTCGGCATGATGATTGCCAGCTTCTTCGGTGTGTACATGCCGCTGGCGAGCGTGGCCCTGAGCGGTGTGATTGCCCTGCTGTTCTCCGGTTTCATCCTGTACGACACCAGCCGTATCGTGAACGGCGGTGAAACCAACTACATCATGGCCACCACCTCCCTGTACCTGAACATCCTGAACCTGTTCACCAGCCTGCTGCACATCTTCGGATTCGCTTCCGACGATTAATCGGCACGCGCTACAGGATCAAACAGTGCCCCGCTCTGCGGGGCATTTTTTTATCGGCAGAAGACGATTCTCTGGCAAAGAAACTACCGCCCATGCAGTTCACCCTCGTTATTTACGGCGCACCCCACGCCTCCGAAGGCGCCGCCACCGCGCTGCGCTTCGCCCGTGCCGTGCTCGCGTCCGGCCATGAAATCTACCGGGTGTTTTTCTACGGCGACGGCATCCACAACGGCAGCGCCCTGGCCGCGCCACCGCAGGATGAACAGGATCTGCTCGCCCAGTGGCAGCAACTGCAACAAGCGCACAATCTGGACCTCACCCTGTGCATCGCCGCCGCACAACGCCGCGGTGTGCTGAGTGAGAGCGAAGCCAAACGCCTGGAAAAGCCCGCCGTAAATATCGCCGCCGGATTTACCCTGGCGGGGCTTGGGCAACTGGCAGAAGCCGCGGCGCTTAGCGACCGCGTTGTGACCTTTGGAGGCTGATGCTATGCCCCGCAAATCCATACTCGCCATCTGCCGCCACGCGCCCTACGGCAATGCCCTCGCCCGCGAAGGGCTGGAAGCGATCCTCGCGTGTGCTGCCATGGATCAAGTTCCCGCGGTACTGCTGATCAACGACGGTGTGTTCCTGCTGCTGGAGCAGGATGCCCAGCAGATCGGCGAGAAAAACCTGCGCCGGAATCTAGCCGCGCTGCCCATGTTCGGCGTGGAGACCCTGCATCTGTGTGAGCGCAGCCTGCGGGAACGCGGCATCGACCCGGCGCAGTTGAGCCTCCCCGGCACAGAACTGAAACTGCTGCAGAATCCCGGCGCGTTTATTGCCGGGTTCGACCAGGTACTGAGTTTTTGAAATGACCTTGCATATCGTTAATCAGTCCCCCTATGCCGGCAGTGCCCTGAGTGACTGCCTGAATGCGCTCCACCCCGGCGACGCTGTGGTGCTGATCGAAGACGGCGTTTATGCGGTCAATGACCCGCGGCTGTCGGCATCGGCCGACAACAGTTTCTGCCTCGGCGCCGACGCAATCGCGCGTGGCGTAACCGTTCCGGAGAGCATCGAAACCATTGATGAAGCCCGCTGGGTGGCGCTCTGCGCCGAACACAATCCCATCGTCAGCTGGTTCCGGTAAAAGCTATGGAAAACCTGGTGATCGAAGGCCGCGAGATCCCGCTGGATAAAGAGGGCTTTCTGCGCAACCTGGGCGACTGGAGCCCGCAGGTGGCGGAAGCGCTGGCTGCGCAGGAAAACATTGTTCTTACTGAAGACCACTGGGATGTGATCCGCCTGTTGCAGGATTTTTATCGGGAGTTCGAGCTGTCCCCGGCGATGCGCCCGCTGGTCAAATATATCGACCAGCACCTGGGCCCGGAGAAAGGCCGCAGCATATTCCTGATGCAGTTGTTCCCGCCAAGCCCGGCAAAAATCGGCAGCAAGATCGCGGGCCTGCCCAAACCCACCAACTGCCTCTGAAAATTCCCGGATCACATCCCCTCTGTAGGAGCCTGCCCTGCAGGCGAACCTTCCCTGCTCCGAACTGTTCGCCTGCAAGGCAGGCTCCTACAACGGAATTTTTCCGACAGCTCAGCTACCCACATGCACAATTACCCGCCGCTCGCCCCGGTGGTGCCGGTGCTCCCACAGATAAATCCCCTGCCATGTACCGAGCATCAACTGTGTACACCACCGCCAAAATCAGGAATCACTCAACTATCTCATTGAACTTAACAATAGCCTTGTGATTGCGGAGGTTTACTTTTTAGCTCTTAATCCTTTGGCGGAATTCTGGCAATAACCTTAATCTCAAAGTCAAAACCCGCCAGCCAGCTCACACCGACAGCCGTCCAGTTTGGGTAGGGGCGAGTACTGAATACCCTTCCCTTCACTTCCATGATTGCCTCAAATTGATTTTCAGGATCTGTGTGAAAGGTTGTTACATCGATGATGTCATTTAATGTACAGCCAGCAGCCGCCAATACGGCCTTAAGGTTTTCAAAGGCCAGCTCAACCTGACGCTTAAACTCCGGCTCGGGACTGCCGTCCGAGCGGCTGCCTACCTGCCCTGATACAAACAGAAGGTCACCGGATTGAATCGCTGCTGAGTAACCATGCTCCTCGTACAGTGCGTGCCTATCTGCAGGGAAAATTGCTTTGCGTTGGGTCATGTTAAACCTCTGAATCAACAGTCAATAAATGGGGTAGCAGCCAAGAAGCGCCTTTTTGCTTCACAAGCAAGCCCAAGTTTTGTTATACGGTGCAGTGAGGCCACCTCACATACGTCGCGTATGTAGATTATTTCGCATACGGCTCGTATGTCAACACTCAGATACGGGCCGTATGTAGTTCAAGATTGGGAGTGAGAATGAATAAACGTGCAGAAAAAATGGCAGAAAATCGGGCCAAGCTCATTTCCGCAGCCAGGAAAGCATTTGCCGAAAAGGGGTATGCAGCGGCCTCTATGGATGATTTGACCTCGACGGTGGGGTTAACCCGGGGCGCGCTTTACCATAACTTCGGCGATAAGCGCGGTTTACTGGCGGCGGTGGTCGATCAAATTGATTCAGAAATGGCCCTGTATGCGCAAAAGGCCGGCGCAGAAACCGGGGACGATTGGCAAGGGCTGCTTGCCGAAGGCACTGCCTATATTGAAATGGCTCTTGACCCAGAAATTCAACGCATCGTTTTGCTTGATGGACCAGCAGTGCTCGGTGACCCATCCCAATGGCCCAGTCAAAACAGTTGCCTTCAGGCAACAATACAGATCGTAGAGAAGTTGATCTCCCAGGGCATCATGAAAACAGTTGACGCAGAAGCAGCTGCTCGATTGCTCAACGGCGCTGCGCTTAATGCTGCACTTTGGGTCGCTGCCAGCCCCACCCCAGAGGAAGTTCTGCCACTTGCCGTAGAGGCCTTCCAGGCACTGGCTTCGGGGCTGCTAAATCAGCCTGCCAGATAAGAATTCCCTGTTCCGCCCAAGGAGCGTACGAGGCATTGCCGGGTTTCGGCGCCCAGCGTTAACGCCTGACATGCAAAAGTATTTCCGCCGCCCGGGGCGGTTCAGAAAGTGCTTTTCCGGCTCTCAAAGGCTATGCAGTAACGATAATCTTGCCTGACTACCTAACGCTTTGAGTGCTTGTAGTATGTCCATACAGCCTAGTGCATTGCCATGTCGATAAATTGAAATATTTATTTATCGCCGTTAATCAAAATCAATTATTGCGGGGTGCGGATAACCAGCAGCCGCTCTTCCGACATGTCGGCAATCGCCCAGCGGATACCCTAGCGACCGAGGCCCGAGTCCTTCACACCGCCGTAAGGCATATTGTCCACGCGCCAGCTCGGTACATCACCGATTACCACGCCCCCTACTTCCAATACATCCCAGGCCTTCTGCGCCCTGTATAAATCGCGGGTGAATATGCCGGCCTGCAGGCCGAAGACACTGTCATTAACCTGCGACAGCACAGCATCGAAATCATCAAAAGATTCCAGTATCGCCACCGGCCCGAAGGCCTCCTGTTCAACCACAGCACAACCTTTCGCTACGTTTTCAAGTAGCGTCGGCTCGAGCATGGGACCATCCCGATCGCCTCCGCACAGCAGCGTAGCGCCCTTCGCTACGCCTTCCTGAATCCAGTTATGCAGACGGGTGGCTTCGCCCTCGGAGATCATTGGGCCGATAAAGGTGCCCTCGTCTTTTGGATCTCCCTTTTTCAACCCACGGGTGCGCTCGACGAGTCTTTGTTTGAGTTCAGCATAGATTGACGCATGGCCGTAAATGCGCTGCACACCGATACAGCTCTGTCCGGACTGATAAAACGCCCCAAAAATGATGCGCTCCACCGCGTCATCCAGATCGGTGCCCTCATCCACCACACAGGCTGCATTTCCGCCGAGTTCCAGCACGACTTTTTTGCGCCCGGCACGCGCTTTCAAATCCCAACCCACCGCCGGTGAGCCAGTAAAGCTGAGTAGCTTGAAGCGGTCGTCGACGGTAAAGAGGTCCGCACCCTCACGGTGACAGGGCAGTACAGAAAAAGCGCCCTTGGGGAGGTCGGTTTCAGCGAGCACCTCGGCGATTATCAGCGCGCCTATCGGAGTACGGCTTGCCGGCTTGAGTACAAATGGACAGCCAGCGGCGATCGCGGGCGCCACTTTGTGGGCCGCCAGGTTGAGGGGAAAGTTGAACGGCGAAATAAAGGAACAGGCCCCTATAGGCACGCGCTTTACGAACCCGCGATAGCCCTTGGCGCGCGCGGATATCTCCAGATTGATGACTTCGCCATTGATCCGCACCGATTCCTCTGCGGCGACCTTAAACGTATCGATCAGGCGCGTGACCTCGCCACGGGAATCCTTTATCGGTTTACCCGCCTCAATGCACAGCGCCTCGGCGAGTTCGTCGAAACGTTCCTGAAAGCGCCTGACACAATGATTGAGAACCGCCTGTCGTTCATAGGGTGGCACTGCGGCCATGGGCTTTTCGGCTTTCACCGCCCAGTCGATAGCCTGGTCGATGGTTGCAGTATCTGCCATGGCCACCCGCGTGGCGACGCTGCCGGAATATTTGTCCGTGACTTCCAGGTCGGTGTTGGCGAATACCGCCTCATTGGCGAGATAGTAAGGATAGGTTTCCCGAAGCACGATTTTCTACTCCCTGGCGGACCGTCATTGTCGCTTTGGCGGGCTGGTACTCTCAGTCGTTCCCACCTGGAAACTGGCTATAGCTTACGGGACAGTTCGCGTATTTCGTTATTGAGAATACGGTCGTTGTCACTGTAGTCGACCGGCACATCGATCAGGTGTACGCCACCCTCTGTACAGCACTTCTTGATCAGCGGTTGCAACTCGGCGGCGGCACCGACCCGGTGCCCGTGGGCGCCGTAGGATTCGGCATAGGCGACAAAATCCGGATTGCCAAAGTCGAGGCCGAAATCATGGAATTCCATATGCGCCTGCTTCCACTTGATCATGCCGTAACCATCGTCGCGCAGAACCAGAATGATGAGGTCCTGTTTCAGGCGTACAGCCGTCTCCAGCTCCTGGGAGTTCATCATAAAACCGCCGTCGCCACAGATTGCCAGCACCCTGCGCTCCGGGTACACCAGCTTGGCCGCCATGGCCGATGGCAGGCCTGCTCCCATCGTCGCCAGCGCATTGTCCAGCAGGACGGTATTGGGCGCGTACGCCGGATAGTTACGCGCAAACCAGATTTTGTACATACCATTGTCGAGCGCAATGATGCCGTCCTCCGGCATGACATCGCGCACTTCCTTCACCAGTCGCTGGGGGCGTATCGGAAAGCTGTCGTCACCACAGCCTTCGTGAATGTGCTTCTGCAGCGCATCGCGTATGCGGTGCGCATCGGCAAAGCTCCAGTGATCCTGGGGCTCAAGTTGTTCCTTCATCTGCCACAGGCTGTTGGCGATGTCGCCAATCACTTCGATCTGCGGAAAGTAGACCGGGTCCACCCGGGCCGAATTGAAATTGACATGCACGACTTCCGGGCCGCCGGGACGCATAAAGAAAGGCGGTTTCTCCACCACGTCGTGGCCGACATTGATGATCAAGTCCGCCTGGTCGATGGCACGGTGCACGAAATCGCCGTCGGACAGGGCTGTGTTGCCGATGAAATGCGGGCCGGATTCGTCGATTACGCCTTTGCCCATCTGGGTGGTAACCGTCGGAATAGCGAGCTTGGCGACAAACTCGCGCAGCATTTTTGCGGTCAGTTTCCGGTTGGCGCCAGCACCGACCAGTAGCAGAGGCTTGCGCGCGCCGGAAATTGCTTCTACCGCCTGCCGGATGGCTTTTTCCTCGGCGATGGGCCTGCGCGTATAGCTCGGTTCGAGCACCGGCATGGTGGAATGCTCGTGCGCAATATCTTCCGGCAGTTCCAGATGCGTCGCGCCGGGACGCTCCTCCTCTGCCTGGCGAAAGGCCTCACGGACATGGGCGGGAATGTTGTCGCCGCTCACGATGGTTTTCGTGAATTTGGTCAGAGGTTGCATCATGTCGACGATATCGATGATCTGAAACTGCCCCTGTTTGGAACTCTTGATCGGCTTCTGCCCGGTAACCATCACCATGGGCATCGCGCCGAGCTGCGCGTAAGCCGCCGCAGTCACCAGGTTGGTCGCCCCCGGCCCCAATGTCGACATGCAAACGCCAGAGTTGCCGGTAAGTCGACCATAGGTAGCAGCCATAAAACCGGCCCCCTGCTCGTGGCGCGTAATGACGAGCTTGATCTTCGAACCGCGCATGGACTCCAACAGGTCGAGGTTCTCTTCCCCCGGGATGGCAAACACGTATTCGACGCCTTCCGCCTCCAGGGCTCGAACAAACAAATCAGATGCCTTCATTTACCGTTCTCTTGTAATCAGCGGACTCGTGTACGCAAAAAACCAGCGGTTGAGTGGCGCCAATTTTATTATGGTGGCGTGCCCCGATTTCACTTTGCCAAGCGCGCTAGCGAACGAATAAATACGTGAGCAATCCTGCAACGCTGGAAAGTTGCTTTGGACTCTCGAAGCTTAGGTGCTGAGAGGCCCGATTACTAACGTTGAAACTGCAATTCTCACGTCGAAATTGCCGTGTCCGTTATCAGGGTACCGCTGGGCGTGCGAATGCCGGGGAGATCACACACGCCGCTACCTTCCAACAACGCAGCAGCTCTACTCGCGTATCGATATCCACCCCTTTATCACTGGAAGCGAGAACCTCTACGATCTGCAGGTCGACCTGTTCGATCAGCTACTCACATGCACTATCACTCTTCGTTTACCGCGATGGTGACGGTGCTCCCACAGGTAAATCCCTTGCCAGGTTCCCAGCATCAGCTGACCACTATGTATCGGTATGGAGAGACTGCTCGCGGTAAGTGCGGCCTTGATGTGCGCAGGCATATCATCGGCGCCCTCCATGGTGTGCGTGTACAAAGGGTCATTTTCCGGCACCAGGCGATTCAACCAGTTTTCCAGATCCACCCGCGCACTGGGGTCCGCGTTCTCCTGTATCAGCAGGCTCGCCGAGGTGTGCTGGATAAACAGGGTACAAAGGCCGTCGCCAGAAAATATCTGCCCCCGCAGCCAGTGCCCCACCGCATCGGTAAATTCGTGCAGCCCCTGTCCCCGCACTGCAATTTCCAGCTGACCAATCGCCATAACACCACTCCTCTATCAGCAGCCGCACGCATCTCGGTGCCCTGTTCATATGGGGGATTGTACCGTTTCAGAATTGCGATCGGTCAACCCGCCTTCCCGCTGTGGATCCGGCCAACAGCCGGTCAAGCGCCGCGTCCACTTTTTCAGACCAGGATCCCGAGGGGATTTCCTCAAACCCGAAATCGCCCGAAAATGCACTGCCAAACACCACATCTGGATTCAATACACGCAAGATTCGCAGACTGCTCGCCAGTGCCGGGCGAACCGATTCGTCATGCACTCCGGGAATAAAGCCCGCAGTCCAGCGATATTTCCGATCCAGGAACAGGGTATCTCCGGTGAACAAGTATTTTTTGCCCGTGGGCGAATCCACCTGAAAGCAGGTACTTCCCGGGCTGTGCCCCGGCGTTGGAATCACCTCGATACCGCCAGTATGGATTTCCCGACGATCCAACAGATGATCTGGCGTACGCACTTTCGCGTACGCCTCCAACTCTGCACGGTGACCATAGAGTACCGATCCATACCGGCCGGCAATCTCATTGAGTGTTTCGCCCAGCTCATCCTGGTGGCTGAGATACTGGCGCTCCACCCCACCGAACTCCTCCAAACGGGCAATCTCATGAGAATGCCCCGTGTTGTAGAACAGCACATTTCCTCCCTCGCGCACCCATAAATAGGCATGTGTCTTCAGCCCGGGAAAAGGACTCTGCATTTCGGTTTCCCAGATATCAGATTGAACCTGCTTCATACTCGTCTCTCCATGTTTCGCCGTTTCGTGCCATTTCAAGTTGGCGAGCGCAGGCTAATACTTAAAGTTAACTTTAAGTCAAGGTGCAAGTTCCCTAAACTTGCTCCTGTTCAACAGGGAGACCGAGCGGATGAGCACACGACAATCGGACGAACAGGACATCTACAGCGTAGAGGGGAATGCGCTGACCATCGGCCAGGTCGCCAAGCGCACTGGTGTGGCCGCCTCGGCTCTGCGCTTCTATGAGAGCGAAGGTTTGATCAGCGGCACCCGCAACGCCGGCGGCCAGCGCAGATACTCGCGGGACGTGCTCCGTCGTGTCGCCATCATAAAAGCGGCGCAGCAACTGGGAATTCCCCTGGCCGAGATCGGCAAAGCGCTATCGGCGCTACCCAAGCAACAGACACCTGGCGCGAAACACTGGGCAATGCTGTCTCAACAGTGGCACAGCGACCTGAATCGCCGAATTGAGAAGCTTGTGCTGCTGCGAGATCAGCTGGGTGACTGTATTGGTTGCGGATGTCTGTCACTGACGAGCTGTCCATTACGGAATCCGGGTGACTCCGCCGCCGAGGATGGCCCGGGAGCAAGACTATTTGATCAACCCGCTTACCCGTCGCAGGCCTGAGATCAGGCTGGCCACACCAGTCTCACTTTCAAGGGCCGCATCCGCTATAATCCGCGCCCCGACAAATTTGGTTCTTTTTACGGTTAATTGAATGGCACTGCACCGCGTAAACACCGACGACTACCAGCAGCAACTGGACCAGAAGGTGACCCGCCTGCGGGAGGCCTATGCCTCTTATACCAATCTCGCCCCCGAAGTCTTCACCTCCCCGCCCAGCCACTATCGCCTGCGCGCGGAGTTCAAAATGTGGCAGGAAGGTGGCCGCGTGGACTACGCCATGTACAAACAGGGCGAGTACAAAAAACCGTTTGTGATCGAAGAATTTACTGTCGGCTCCAAGCGAATAAACGAACTGATGCCGCAGGTTCTCGACGCCATCAATCAGAGCGAGATACTGCGCAAACGGCTGTTCTGCACCGAATTCCTCACCACCCTCTCTGGCGATGCACTGATCACCCTGATCTACCACAAAAAACTGGATGAGACCTGGGAGGGAGAAGCCCGCGAACTGCAGGCACAACTCGGCGTGCCGATACTCGGCCGCTCGCGCAAGCAGAAGATTGTACTCGACCGCGATTACGTGATCGAAAAACTCGATATCGACGGCCGCACCTACCAGTACAAACAGGTGGAAGGCAGTTTCACTCAACCCAACGGCGAGATCTGTCGCGCCATGATCCAGTGGGCCAGAAGCTGTTGTGAGGGCAGCGCAGAAAGCGACATGCTCGAACTCTACTGCGGCAATGGCAACTTCACTCTCCCGCTCGCAGAGAAATTCCGCAAAGTGCTGGCGACGGAAATTTCCAAGGTATCGGTGAATGCTGCACAGGAAAACATTGCCGCGAACGGGGTTGAGAATCTGCATATCCTGCGCCTCTCCGCCGAGGAATTCACCCAGGCCATCGACAAGGTGCGTCCCTTCCGCCGCCTGAAAGATTTTGATCTCGACAGCTACGACTTCTCAACCGTCCTGGTAGACCCACCCCGCGCCGGCCTCGACGCCGACACCTGCGCGATGATCGCGCGCTTCCCGCGCATTCTGTACATCTCCTGCAACCCGGAGACCCAGCTGGAGAACCTGGCTGAGTTAACCAAGACTCACAGCATCGAACGCTTCGCAATCTTTGATCAGTTTCCGTACACAGACCATACCGAGTCGGGCGTACTACTGGTGAGAAAATAATTCCGGTACTTTATTGAAATATGGCGCGCTTCGCTCTGCCTGGCGCGCCCTGTGCACTAGCTTGGGGGTACACATCCGGAACTTAGGGATAGTTCACCATGGCACAGCAGGAGGAAGACGGGCAGCCGCTATTCGGCACGCGACGGCAGTTCCTGAGAACTCTGGGCGCCGGCGTGTTTTCCACCGGCATCAACACCACCTTTCCCCTGGCATCCTGGGCCCTCACCTCTCCCAAATACCTGCACGGCGGCATCCGCGACCATCAGCCACAGACCTATTTCGACTTGGCTTTCCACAATACTCCACTGGAAATAGATGGCCGTACTGGTAACGCCACCGCTATCAACGGCACTGTCCCCGGGCCACTGATACGCTGGCGGGAAGGTGACACAGTGACATTGGACGTCACCAATAATATGCCAGACACCAAGCACGCCTCCATACACTGGCACGGCATTCTCGTGCCATTTCGCATGGACGGGGTACCAGGTGTCAACTTTAATGGCATCCAGCCAGGAGAAACTTACCGCTACCAGTTCCGCGTAAAGCAGGCCGGCACCTACTGGTATCACAGCCATTCATTCCTTCAGGAGCAGAGCGGTTCCTACGGCCCGCTGGTCATCGACCCCAAAGACGGCGAGCCGTTTCTCTACGATCGAGACCACGTGGTTGTCCTGTCGGACTGGGCCTTCACAAATCCCGAAACCCTGTTCCGCAATATCAACCTCTCACCCGAGTACTACATCTACTACAAGCGCACGGTATTCGATTACCTGCGCGACGTCCGCAAGATGGGCTTCGCCGACGCAAATGCAGAGCTGCTACCGTTTCGCCGGATGAATATGAGCCCGCGAGACCTTTCCAATGTCACCGGTTATATCTACACCTACCTGATGAATGGCCACTCGCCAGACATGAACTGGAGCGGCAAATTCCTGCCCGGTGAGACCGTGCGCCTGCGTATTATCAACTCTTCGTCCATGAGCAATTTTGATGTGCGTATTCCCGGGCTCGACATGGACGTGGTTATGGTGGATGGCAAAGCGGTGAAGCCCGTGCGCTGCCATGAATTCCGTATCGGTGTTGCCGAGACCTACGATGTGCTGATCCGTCCCCGTGACGCGAATGCCTATACTCTGTATGCGGAATCCCTGGACCGCAGCGGCTATGCCCGCGGTACCCTGGCACCCGAATCAGGCATGCAGGCACCGATCCCTGCGCCGCGCCCGGTTCCCGATCGCAAACTGGAAGACATCGGCATGGGAATGATGAAAGGGAAATACTTCGGCGGCATGAGCGACGCGATGAAGAAAAAGCTGCATCGCAAGCGTATGGAAATGCAGGATGACAGCATCCCTGGCCCCAACGGGCCCATGCCCTTCCTGCCGAACAAGGACAATCCCAACGTGGCCATGGTGGTAATGAACCCACAAAACCGGCTGGCAGAGCCCGGTGTGGGTCTCGGCCACGACGGATGGAAGGTGCTCACCTACAAAGACCTGGCCTCCGCCGAACCGCAACCGTACAAACCGACGGTAGACCGGGAAATGTGTATCAATATCACTGCCAATATGGAACGGTTTATTTTTTCCCTGGACGGAAAAAAGTTCACCGAACAACCGGGTCCCTATCTGTTTCGGCACAACGAACGATTGCGACTGTTTCTCGTCAACCACACCATGATGGAACATCCGATGCATCTGCATGGCATGTGGATGCAGCTTGAAAACGGAGCCAGCCACAACGAGATCCCCTACAAACACACCATTCTGATCAAACCCGGTGAGGCACTCTCTGTGCTGATTACACCGATCGAAAAAGGCGACTGGGCGTTTCACTGTCATCTGCTCTACCACATGGAAGCCGGCATGTTCCAGGTGGTGCGCGTCGCCTGACTCTCACAAAGAATTACACCGCCATGAAAACATTCACTATCGGCGTGCCCCTGCTCCTGCTATCACCACTCCTGTTGGCCCAGGAGCCGCCACCGCACACTGTGCCAATTCAGGCCAGCGACAACGGCACAGAGCCAAAGCCCGAGGGTTACCGCAGTCCGCCGCTGCCACCACCGCCGGGAAAACAGATCAGGAAATATGCCGAGGATACACTGGATCGGCCCCAGCAAAATTTTGGGGTCATTCCCATCCACGACAACCACAAATTTTTTCAGGTATTGGGCAAGCGCCTTGAGTATCGTCGCGACGGCGATAACGAAAATACCTTATGGGAAATTGACGCCTGGTATGGTGGCGACCATAACAAGCTCTACCTGGAATCGGAAGGTGAGCGGGAAGTGGGAGGAAAGACGGAATCTGCTCGGTTGGAAGTTTTCTGGAACCACGCCGTGCGCCCCTACTGGGACCTACAGCTCGGCGCACGGCACGACTTCAATCCCGGGCAGAGCCGGTCCTTCCTCGCCGCCGGATTTCAGGGCATGACACCTTACGGCTTTGAAACCGACCTGACCGGCTATGTCAGTGAGGATGGCGATGGGTCCTGGCGGCTGGAAATCGAGCGCAGCTTTCACTTTACCCAGCGCCTTGAGCTGGAGCCTCGACTGGAAACCGATTTTTCCTTTTCGGATATTCCCGCTTACAACATCGGCGACGGCTTTACCGGTATCGAACTGGGGCTGCGCCTGCGATACATGATTACCCCCAAGTTCGCGCCTTATATCGGCGTATCCTGGGAACGCAAATTTGGCGATACCGCTGACCTGATTGAGGAAGATGGCGGCGACCGAGAAATGACATTTGCTGTTGCAGGTGTTCGGTTCTGGTTCTAAGTCACTAACCGGTTGTTCATAGACCAGCGGCATACCACCGCTATAGCTCAGAATTTGCGCCCAAGGATCCGCTTGGCTGCGTCCAGCGCGAAATCGCGGTACTCGTCTTCCACCCGCGCCATTTCCTTCTCGAATGCAAACTGCTCCTTGCGCGAAAGCTTTTTCCAGTCCTGCAGAATCGGAATATGGCTGGTCTGGTCCGCAACTTTGTAAAACGCCACAAATTCCTTTTTCACTGGCTCGTCCACCTGCAGTGAATCCAGCAACACGCGAATCCGCAGCGAAGCCTCGGTAAGGCCCACGCCCTCGTCCAGCAGTGTCTTGGCAATAATCTGAATACTCGTATTTACCCGATCCCGCTGCGCATCCGCCGCCGCTTCAAGTTCCGCCAACTGCTGCGCCTGCCGCTTGCGCGCCTTGCGCAGTTCCAAACAGTAGTAGGTCGCGATGGCAGACAGGGTAAAAATAATCAGTCCGGCAATTACCAGAATCCAAACCGGTACTTCGGTCATGAGAGAGACACCTTCAACAGCGCCAGCCCCAGGCTGGCAGTAACAATGGAAAACAGGGTGCTGATCGCAATGATATTGGCCGCGAGCTGGCTGTTACCGCCCAACGCGCGCGCCATGATGAACGACGCCGAGGCCGTCGGTGCTGCGGCCAGCAGAAACAGAATCGCCATCGGCTGCTCATCCAGTCCAAACAACCAGCCAAATGCGAGCAGTACCAGCGGCACGATCAACAATTTAAAACCGCTCGCCGCAAACGCACCGAAGGAGCTGCGCTTCAGCATACTCAGATCGAGGCTAGCGCCGATGCAAAGCAGGGCCAGAGGCAGCGTCACCGACGCCAGATAATCTCCGGTCTGCACGATCATTGCCGGCAACTTCAGCCCCACCGCCTTGGCAATGAGCGCTGCCACAATGGCGAGAATCAGCGGATTACGGCTGATATCCTTGCCGAGTTTGACCCAGCTGAATTTCGCCTTCTGACTGTAAACCGCAAACAGCGCCACCGCGGCGATGTTGTAGAAAATGGTGATCACCGCCATCAGCAGCGCCGCTTGCGCCAGGCCGTGGGGTCCATAGGCATTCGCCGCCCAGGCGAGACCAATAATGCCGAGATTGCCGCGAAATGCTCCCTGGATAAACGCACTGCGATCGCCAAACGCAAACGGGCGCGCCGCCAGCCATGCCAGTGGTACGGTAAGTACGGTACCGATAAGGCCCGCGGCCAACAGCGGCCATTCGTCGCCGAGGTGGGCGTCGGAGCCAAATATATTGAAAAACAGCAGCGCCGGCAGTGTGACCAGAAACACCAGTTTCGAGGCGTCGTCGACGAAACTCTCGCTCAGCAGGCCCACCCGCGCGAGCCCATACCCCACCAGCAGGGTCAGGAAAATCGGCGCAGTAACCGAGAGCGCAAACGTAAAGGTGTCCAGTACGGCGTTCAAGATTTATTCCGCTTCGCTCTCTTCGGTACGTTCTTCTTCCGACAACTCTTCATCCAGCAGCTCGTCGTCGGCGTCGTACGCCAAAGCCGGCAACCGGTGCTCATCCTCCGCTTTTTCCCGCAGGTCCGCGGCGATTTGCTTGCGGGTTTTCGCCCCCAGCTTGCGCAGGCTGTCGATCCGTTTCACCGCATTGCCGCGGCCGGTGGCCAGACGCTTGTAGGTTTCCTGATAGGCCTCATCCGCCTGGCGGATACGGCTGCCCAGTGCATCCAGGGATTCAAGCACCAGCGCGAACTGGTCGTGCAGCTTGCCCGCCTCCGCGGCGATTTTTTCCGCATTTTTGTTCTGTTTTTCGTAGCGCCAGATATTTTCCACCGTACGCAATGTCGCCATCAGGCTGGTGGGGCTCACCAACACGATCTGGCGCTCATAGGCAAAGCGGAACAACTCCGGGTCCGCCTGCATCGCCAGCATGTAAGCGGCCTCGATGGGCACGAAAATGAATACGAAATCCAGGGTGCGCACACCTTCCAGCTGCTCATAGGCTTTCTTGTTCAGACCGGTGATGTGCGCGCGCAGGGAATTTACATGCTGTTTCAGCGCCTGGCTGCGCTCCTCGTCGGTCTCGGCGGAGGCGTAGCGCTCGTAGTCCACCAGGGAGACTTTGGAGTCGATGATCAGGTCCTTGTGCTCCGGCAGGCGCACAATCACGTCGGGCTGGCGACGGCGGCCGTCGCTGGTAAAGGTCACCTGGGTCTCGTACTCGCGGCCTTTCTGCAGTCCGGATTCCTCCAGCAGCCGCTCCAGCACCACCTCGCCCCAGTTGCCCTGGATCTTACGGTCGCCCTTGAGCGCGGAGGTAAGGTTCAGGGCCTCGTCGCTGATGCGCTGAGTCTGCTCGCGCAGCGCCTTGATTTGACCGAGCAGGCTGTTGCGCTCGGCATTCTCGCGGTCGTAGACGTGCTCCACACGCTTGCGGAAGTCGCCCAGCTGGCGCTCCAGCGGGTCGAGGCTCTTGCGCAGGCTGTCTTCGCTGCGGCGCACAAACGCCTGTTGCTTTTCTTCAAAAATACGGTTGGCGAGGTTTTCGAACTGCTGAGTCATGGCTGCGCGGGTCTGTTCCAGCTGCTGCTTCTGCTCTGCCAGCGCCGCCTCGCCCTTCTCCACCAGAACCTGGTATCGCGCCAGCTGCTGGGATTTGGAAGAGAGTTCCTCCCGCAGCTGCTGGATTTCAGTATCCTGCCGGGCCTCGCGCTCCAGCGCACTCGCCAGCTGCGACGCGCTGACCTGGCGCTCCGCCTCCAGTGACCGGACCCTGGCAACCAGACGCGCCCGGCCCGCCCACCCTGCCAGTACCACCAGGATCAGTACGGCGACAGCGGCCAACACGGCCTGTTCAAGGGATAATTCCAAGGGAAACCAGGTCATAAAAATTCACTTAAACTTACAGAGACCACCAAAAATCTTACGACTTTTAGTGATCTCTTATTACAAATCGCGGGCTGAGTTATCCTTGGCCCCGCAACAAACCGTTACGGGAGACAGGTTTTTACATGCCAACAGGAAGCGGCCATTCTAACAAGGCCCCCAGTGCATTGATATTCGATTCCGGAGTGGGCGCTATCAGCATCGCCCGCGAGGTGCGCCGCCAGATTCCCGGTCTCACCCTGCATTTCGGCATCGACAACGGTTTCTATCCCTATGGCACCAAGACCGAAGAGGAGCTGCGCCCGCGCATCGTCGACACAGCCTCCGGCATGATGGCCGCGTGCGGCGCCGACATTCTTGTGGTGGGCTGCAACACCGCCAGTACCCTCGCCCTGCCGCCACTGCGGGAAGCCCTCAGCCAGCCGGTGGTGGGCGTGGTGCCAGCCATCAAACCCGCCGCCGCCGCCAGCGCCACCGGCACCATCGCGCTGATTGCCACCGAGGGCACCGTAAACCGCCGCTACACCCGCGAGCTGATTGAGCAGTTCGCCAACGGTGCACACGTTATCAACGTACCGGCGCCGGAACTGGTTAGTCTCGCAGAGGCCAAGTTGCGCGGGGAAGCCGTCACCAGCACAGACCTGATCCCGGTGATTGAGCGGATATTCTCCGTCCCCAATGGTAATCTGGTGGATACCGCAGTGCTCGCCTGTACCCACTTCCCCCTGCTGAAAGAAGAGCTCGCCAAGGCCGCCCCGCGACCGGTGAACTGGCTCGATTCCGGTGACGCCATCGCCCGCCGCGTGCGCTGGCTGCTCGATGAACTGAAACTGGAGCTCCCGCAAACGCCGGGCATCAGCCAACTGCTCACCAGCAGCGATGACAACCGCGAGCAGATTGAGCGCGCCTTTGCCGAGTTTTCCCCCAGTTACCTCGGCGCCGGCATCCCAATCAAAGCCTGAGCCGGTTAGACTGTAACCCGCCTTGCGGCGCCGCCCACACAGCCGGGCAGCGCCTGTATCTTGTCGATAATTAAAACCACAACGCCACAGACCCCATGCTGCAACCCGCATTTCCGTTCAAGCAGATCCTCGACCAGTTGCCCGAGGGCGGCCTGCTGCTCACACCAACCAACCGCTTGCGCAATCGCTGCCAGCAGGTGTACGGCACCTGGCAACAGGCCAACAAGAACTGGGCACCGCCCGCGGTGGAATCGTTGCAGGGCTGGCTCGACAAGCTGTGGTTCCAGTTGCAGCAGCGCCAGTGGCAGCCCGCCATGTGCCGGGTTCTGAACCGGGAACAGCGGCAACTTCTGTGGCAAGGCTGCGTGGAAGACAGCCTGGACAAGGGGCTGATCAACACACAACAGCTCGCTGCCAACTGCGACACCGCGCTGGCACAGCTGATCCAATGGCGATTGCTGGACAACCTGGACCAGGCCGACTCCGCCCTCGCCCGCCACTGGGAAAAAACCGGCCTGCAGCCGGCGGACTATCCACTGTTCGCCGTACTACCGAAATTCCACCAGCAACTGCGCGCGCACAACGCCATCACCCAGGACCAGCGAGACCTGCTGATCGCGCGCGCGTTTGGCGAAGGCGTACTGGAAAAGCTGCCACAGCTCGCACTCGCCGGCTTCGTACAGAATTCCCCGCTGACCGAGCATATTTTTTCCTGCGCCGCGCAACGGATTGAATCCTTTACTATCCCGGAAAAAACGCGAAGCGCGCTACAGATAGCCCGCTGCCACAACCTGGAAGACGAACTCACCCAGGCTGCGCGCTGGGCCGCGGAAAAACTGCAGCAAAACCCGGATACCAGCATCGGCATCGTCGTGAACAACCTCGGCCAGTGCCGTCCGCAGGTAGAACAGATTTTTGCCCGCGTACTGGAGCCCCAGTGGCTCGATCCCACACAGCCCGCTTACACATTGCCATTCAACTTCTCCGCCGGTACTCCACTGGCGAAAACACCCGTGGGCGCGGCTACCCTGCAGCTGCTGGAAACGCTGCGGGACAAGTTCGATTACAGCCAGCTGCGCAACCTCTTGTTCTCGCCATTCTGGGGCGACAACAGCGCGCCGGAACAACACCTGCGCAGCGCCCTATTTCGCCGCCTGCAAAAACTCGAACTACAGGAAGTTCCCGGCAACATCCTGCGCAACTGGGCCGAGAAACTCGCCCAGGAGCTCGCGCCGGAAAGCCCGCTGCCCGCGCAACTGAACCAGCTGGGCGACTGGGCCCGCCGCTGGCAGCGCGCACCGGCAGAAATCTGGGCACAGCGATTTTCCGAACTGCTGACCAGACTCGGCTGGCCCGGCCAGCGCAACCCGGACAGCCAGGAATACCAGCAGCTGGTACTGTGGGAACAGGCCCTGGAAAACTTCGCCGGCCTTAGTGAATTCACCGGCGCCCTGCCGCTGGCCAAAGCACTGCAGCTGCTGCGCCAGATCGCCAGCCGCACGCCGTTCCAGGCAGAAACCCGCGATGGCCCCCTGCAGATACTCGGCGTACTGGAAGCCGGCGGCCTCGCTTTCGACCATATCCGCCTGGTTGGCTTCGGCCAGCAACAGTGGCCCACACCACCGTCCCCGAATCCCATGCTGCCAGTGCTGTGGCAAAAAGAGTGGAAAATGCCCCGCGCCAGCGCCGAGCGCGAACTGGAACTGGCCCGCCAGCTCACTCGCGATCTGCTGAACGCCAGCGATGATATCGTCGTCAGCTATGCCAGTGAGGAAGACGGCGTGGGCCAGATGTTGAGCGCGCTGTTCGACAGCAACGGCGAAGCGCAGGTACAGAACAGCGATGCACTTTCGCACCTGTACCAAACACTCACCGACGCCCCCGAACTCGAGCACATCACCGACACCACCCTGCCACCGCTCAGCCCCGAGGACTGCGCCCAGGTGCGAGGCGGCGCCGGCGTGCTCAAAGCCCAGGCCCTGTGCCCGCAGAATGCCCAACTGCGCTACCGCCTGGGAGCGGAAGCCTTTTCAGAACCCGCCCTTGGTCTCAGCGCCGCCGAGCGCGGCAACCTGATCCACGAAATGCTCGCCGCCTTCTGGCTGCAGTGCAAAAGCTCGCAACAGCTCGCCGCCATGGCCACCGTACAGCGCGACCTGCAGATTACGTCCGCCATCGACACTGCCATCGCCAAACTCAAGCGCAAGCACCCGGAACTGCCGGAAGCCTTTTGGCAGCTGGAACAGATCCGCCTGCGCGACATCTTCGAGCAGTGGCTGCCACTGGAACAGGCGCGCCCCGAATTCACCGTCTCCCAGGTGGAATCCGAACTCACCGTCACCCTGCAGGACCTCACCTTCACCCTGCGTCTCGACCGGGCCGACACCCTGACTGACGGCGAGGAACTGGTGATCGACTACAAAACCGGCCAAACCTCCGTGGCCGACTGGCTGCAACCGCGCGTGCGCGAGCCACAGCTGCCGCTCTACGCCCTGTTCCAACCCCAGGCCAAAGCCATCGCCTTCGGCGCCATCAAAAATGGCGACTGCAAATACCAGGGCTGCGGCGAACTGAGCCAGCCGATCAGCGGGATAAAAACCGTCGCCGATAGCCAAAAAGACAAAGACCCCGAAATCATCCAGTGGGACCAGCTAACGCAGCACTGGCAACAGGCGCTGGAAGGCCTCGCCGAAGAATACAAAACCGGCCATGCCGCCCTCATCTTCGACCGCGCGGCAGACAATGAAAACCAGAAAGCGCTCTGGCCCCTGAACCGCTGGCCGGAGAGGCAGTAACACCATGACCACCCACATACCCATAGACGCCAGCGAACGCGAACAGGCGCTGGACATCACACAGAGCTTTGCCGTATCCGCCCCCGCCGGTTCCGGCAAAACCGGCCTGCTCACCCAGCGCCTGCTGAAACTACTGGCGGCCTGCCAGCAACCGGAAGAAGTGCTCGCGATTACCTTTACCCGCAAGGCCGCCGGTGAAATGCGCGAGCGTTTGCTGCACGCGCTGCTCGACGCCCGCGACAATCCCGAACCGGAAAACCCGCACGCAAAAATCACCTGGCAGCTGGCCAGCAACCTGCTCGCCCACGACGAAAAGCACCAATGGCACCTGCTGCAGAGCCCGCAGCGTTTGCGCATCCAGACCATCGACGGCCTGTGCCGCAATATCGCCAGCCAGCTGCCCATCGACAGCGGCCTTGGCGCCCCCGGCGAACCGCTGGAACAGCCGGCCATCGCCTATCAAAAGGCCATCGCCAATCTGCTGAAAAAATTGGAAAAGGAGCAACCGGACCAAGACCTCAGCCTGTTGCTGCTGCACCTGGACAACAACCTGCCGGAAGTTACCGACCTGCTGCAGACCCTGCTGGAAAAACGCGAGCAGTGGCTGGAACCGCTGCTGTCGGTACACCGCGAAGAAGCCGAAGACTATTTCACCTTCGTTATCCGTGAATTGATCGAAGATCAGCTGGGCCAATTCCAAACGGCACTTGGCACCTTCGCCGGCGAACTGCTGGATCTCGCCGATTACGCCGGCAGCAATCTGCAGAAAGAAAAACCAGACCACATCATCAGCAGCCTCGCCGGTATCACCGAACTGCCGCCGTGCAACGACCAGGGGCTGCCCCAGTGGCTGGCGCTGGCGGATCTGCTGGTGACCGGCACCGGCACCTGGCGCAAGTCCGTCACCAAAACCACGGGGTTCCCCGCCGCAGACAAAAAATCCCCGGATCCAGAGCGCGCCAAAGCACAAAAAGAGCGCATCACCGCGCTGCTGGAAGCGCTGTCAGACAACGATGAACTGCTGAACATCATTGCCGAAGTACGTACCCTGCCCGCGGGCATGGACGAGAGCCAGTGGCAGATACTCCGCGCCATGGCGCGCGTGCTGCCGCTGCTGGTAGCGGAACTCAAGCTCGTGTTCCAGCAGCTCGGCAGCACCGACTTTACCGAAGTGGCCCAGGCCGCACTGGTGGCGCTGGGAGACAGCGAAGCCCCCACGGATGTAGCGCTGAAACTCGACGTGCAGATCCGCCACATCCTCGTTGACGAATTCCAGGACACCTCGCAGCTGCAGTTGGAACTGCTGCAGAAACTCACCGCCGGCTGGGAGCCGGGCGACGGACGCAGCCTGTTTATCGTCGGCGACGGCATGCAGTCCTGTTACGGCTTCCGCAATGCCAACGTGGGTATCTTCCTCGACGCTCGCAACGAGGGCATCGGCGAACTGCCGCTCACCCCGCTCAACCTGCAGGTAAACTTCCGCTCCAGCAATGCAGTGGTGGACTGGGTCAACCGCACGTTTTTAAAAGCCTTCCCGCCCCGCGACAACATCAGCCGCGGCGCCGTGCGCTATCTGGATTCCGTCGCCTTCAGACCGCAACAATGGGAAGGCGCCCCGGTGTCTTTTTACGGTTGCGTGGACGACGAGGAGCGCCTGAAAGAAGCCGAGCAGTGCGTGGAGATTATCCAGCAGCTGCAAGCGAAGGCACCGGAAAACAACATCGCCATCCTGGTGCGCAACAAGAAACACCTGCAGCAGATACTGCCCGCCCTCACCCGCGCCGGCATCGCCTACCAGGCCCAGGACCTGGCGCCGCTTGCGAGCAAAATGGTGGTGTTGGACCTGCTTAGTCTTACCCGTGCCCTGCAGGACCCCAGCGACCGCATCAGCTGGCTCGCCATACTGCGCGCCCCCTGGTGCGGTCTGGCGCTGCCGGACCTCTACGCCGTGGCCAATCACAATCCAGGCGAACACGGCCCGCGCGACCCGCGCGTGCCGCCAATCCTGAACACCCTCACCACCCTCGAAGAAATTCGGGGCATCAGCGACGAAGGTCGCAACCGCCTGCAAAAAACCGCCGCACTGATTCTACAGAGCTGGCAGCAACGCGGCCGCAAACCGCTACGTGTGTGGGTGGAAGGCCTGTGGCTCGCCCTCGGCGGCCCCGCCACCGTGGCGGACAAACGGGAGCTCAGCAACGCCGCAGACTTTTTCCAGCTGCTGGAAAAATACGACGGCGGCGGCAGCATCACCGACTGGTCCGCGTTCGAACTGGCGCTGCAACAGCTCTTCGCCCGCCCCGCGCAGGAAGCCCGCGTACAGGTGATGACCATTCACAAATCCAAGGGCCTGGAGTTTGAGCATGTGCTGATTCCCGGATTGGATAAAACCGGCGGCGCCGGCGGCAGCGACCAGCTGCTGCGCTGGTGCACTTGGCTCAACAGCGATGTGGAAAACCGCTTCCTGCTCGCACCAAAAAGTCCGCGCAGCGGCAAAGACCCGCTCTACGCCTACGTGAAACACGACAACAGCGAGCGCGAGCGGCTAGAAGGCACGCGCCTGCTGTATGTGGGCTGCACCCGCGCCATTCACAGCCTGCACCTGCTGGCCTGCGTGAAGTCGTCAGACAAAAAGAACGAGGACTTCAAGGCCCCCGCCGCGGCCTCACTGCTGGCGAGCATCTGGCCCGCGCTCTCCACCGAGGCGGACTGGTGCCACTGGCTCAGCGCCGATGAATTGGTGACGAAAACCGAACACACGGGGCAGAGTTACCTGTTGCGCGTGGCGCAAAACTGGCAGGCACCACCGCTGCCCCGCGGGGAGTACCTCGCCCGCTACCGCATGGGGAACAACCAGCGCGGAGAAGAGGAGGAAATCAACCTGCCGGACCTAGGCCTTGTGCACCAGCGCTGGTTCCGACACGCCGGTACCGTCGCGCACGAGACGTTCGCGACACTCACAGAATCCCCCGAACGCCTTGCGGCCGCACCAGAACAACTCATACAAGAACTGCGCCCGCTGTGGCAACTGCGCCTCAGCCAGCTCGGTCTTAACGGCAGCAGCCTGGAAAAAGCGCTGGAAAAAGTGGAACAGGCGGTACTGCGCACCCTGAATTGCAACACCGGCCGCTGGCTGCTGGACGCCAGCCATCAGCAATCCGCCGCGGAACTGGAACTCCACAGCAGCGGCCAGGAGCTGCGCCGCAACATCGTCGACCGCACATTTGTTGAAGGGGATGGCCAAGGCAACGGCACCCGCTGGATCATCGACTACAAAACCGCGGAACCCGCCGCCGGGGAAACCGTGGAAGCGTTTATCGAGACCCAGCTGGAGAAATACCGTCGACAGCTCGACGGCTACCGCCGCCTGTTCTACCAGCGCGGCGAACGCAATATCCGCTGCGCGCTGTACTTCCCCCTGCTCCAACAGCTCGCCGAACTGCCGGCGGAGTAGCAAAAGACCCCAACGTGCGGGATGGAGCGCCGAGTGCACCCATCCTACAATCCGCCATACACATCAATCGTCAAGCAAAACTATCCCATCAATCGGCAATAAAACCGGACATCAGTTACGATAGAAGCCACCAAAGGTGACACTTAAAACTGTTTCAAATGAAACCCTAGCCCTACCCCTAGTCACTGGTTAGCATAACTGCCCCGCGGTGCGCATGCCGCGGGCAAGGAAGACGATCCCATTCAGCAAGTAGTGACAGAAATACCATGACCACGCAGCAGTTCGACGATTTAAATGTCCTCTCCCAGGACATCCTCATCACCCCGCAGGCACTCAAAGCGGAACTGCCCGTCAGCGACACCGCTGAAACCACCGTGGCCGCCGGCCGCGCCGCAGTTCGCAATATTCTCGACCGCAAAGACCACCGTTTGATGGTGGTTATCGGCCCCTGCTCCGTTCACGATGTCGATGCGGCCATGGATTATGCCCACCGCCTCAAGGCGGTAGCAGACCAGGTCTCCGACACCCTGCTGATCGTCATGCGCGTGTATTTTGAAAAGCCCCGTACCACCGTGGGCTGGAAAGGCCTGATCAACGACCCGCACCTCGACGACTCGTTCAAGATCGAAGAGGGTCTGCACATCGGCCGCAAACTGCTGCTGGATATTGCCGAGCTGGGCCTGCCCACCTCTACCGAGGCGCTGGACCCGATTTCTCCCCAGTACCTGCAGGACTTGATCTCCTGGTCCGCCATCGGCGCGCGTACCACCGAATCGCAGACCCACCGGGAAATGGCCAGCGGCCTCTCCTCCGCCGTGGGCTTCAAGAACGGCACCGACGGCAGCCTGGAAGTGGCCATTAACGCCCTGCAGTCCACCGCCAACCCGCACCGCTTCCTCGGCATCAATAAAGAAGGCCAGGTCGCCATCATCCACACCGCCGGCAACAAATACGGCCACGTGGTACTGCGCGGCGGCAACGACAAGCCCAACTACGACTCCGTCAGCGTCGCCGTGTGCGAAAAAGAACTGGAGAAAGCCGGCCTGATCCCCAACATCATGGTCGACTGCAGCCACGCCAACTCCAACAAAAACCACGAGCTGCAGCCGCTGGTAGTGGACAACGTCATCCACCAGATCCTCGACGGCAATAAATCCATCATCGGCATCATGGTGGAAAGCAACATCAAAGCCGGCAACCAGAAGATCAACAAAGACCGCAGCCAGATGGAATACGGCGTATCCGTAACCGACAAATGCATCGACTGGGAAACCACCGAATCCCTGCTGCTGAACATGGCCGAACAACTGCGCGGCCCACTAAAAGCACGCAAAGACTAAAACCAGTCCCGCCAAAACCCAAAAAAGCCGGCATCGCCGGCTTTTTTTACGCATAAACACTTCCAACCCCCGTCATTCCCGCGAAAGCGACATTCCAGTTCCAACCCCGTCATTCCCGCGAAAGCGGGAATCCAGCCCCCCCGAAGCACCGGCCTTACCAATAAAGGACGACAAGGAATGAACTTTCCTCCCCACCCCTATAAAATTGACGACCTAACAGCGCCAGCTGCAGACGAGAATAAAGAGGTAAACTCCATGGAAAACAACAACACATCCTTCACCAGAGCCGAAGAAAGCGGCAACGTATGGCTCTCCCAGGAAAACGCGCGCAACACCGGCCTGACCGATTACGGTATTACCCCCACCGTACTCGACTCAGAAGCAGAAGTCGGCCAAGCCATGCTGAATGAACTGTTCGAAACCGCCAGAGCAAAAACCGGCGATATCAATATTGCCCTCCTCGGCGGCCGCGGCGCCCAGGCCCTGCACCGCCTGCTGGGCGAACTGGCCAAAACCTCACAATACGACGAACTGCTCGACCGCCTGAACGTATTCACCCAGGACGCCCTCGCCCCCATGAGCATGGACAACGGCTTCAGCTTCGTGCGCGACTTCGAGCGCATCCTCGGCCCCGACTTCTTCAAAAAGATCAAAAGTTTTACACCCATGCAGACCGACACCGCCGACCTGGAAGCCGGACTGATCGCCTACCTGAACAAACTGGAATCCCTCGGCGGCCTGGATATCTTCTTCATCGGCCACGGCCCGGAAGAAAACCAGGCCTCGCACCTCGCCTACATCAAGCCCTACTCCGGCGCCAAGGGCCATCATGTGGCCGGCGTAATCCCGATTTCCAGCAGCATCCTCGAACACCACATCAGCAAATTCAAAGCCGGTGGCAGCGCCGTAAGCGAGCAGGACGAAACCGAATGCCGCTCCGCCCAATACATCTTAACCCTGGGCCCGGCGGCGATATTACAGGCGAAGAAAGTTGTGCAATCCATAGTCGATGCGGATACAGCGCCGGCCAAGGTGCAGACGTATGCGAATGTGCTGAATACGCGTTTGAGCTCAGATAGACAGGAAGCTCTACAGCAATTGAATGCGAACCCAGGGTTGTGGATCAGGCTGCACCGCAATACCAAATCATTTGTACTGCCTAATTTGGGGCTGTAGAAATCACGAAATACCTCCACCTATAACCCCAAAGAGCTAATTAAAATTTAAGCAGGCTTATTAAATTTCGCTCAAGATAAAAAGGTCGGCACTGCCGACCCTTTTCTATTCGCCAACTAAAGACGTAAAGCAACATACGGGCTGACACCGAATACAAAGAAGGTTATAAAGACAGCAGAAAAACGGTCACCGCGCCCACTATCTCGGGCAAATCTCGATGGGGTGGATAATCCTACAGAAAAACAACGAGTTACGTCCGGCCAATGTTTGGCGTATATAAGGCATGGGGACCATTTTGCAGATTCAAATGCGGGCACCGAAATATCGCACAAAGCCCGTCTCGCATGTGGCTGAGAGACTTCAGATCAATTTTCAACCAAGCGATAGTGATCGTGAGAAATACGTTGAGAATGACCACTATATAAATGTTAAGTGTCACACGGAATTCAAGTGATTGAGCAAGTTTCAAGAGAAAGTTTGGAAGAAGTTTTACCGCTTGTGCGGGCGTACCAAGAGTTTTACAAAGTTCAAAGTGTCTGCGACAAAAGAAATTTTGAGTTCTTTTCAAAATTTTGCGGATCTTCAGAGCAAGGGAGCCAGTTTCTATTTCGGAAAGAAGAAGAAGTGGTTGGTTTTGCCACGGTGTATTTTACGTTTACTTCAACAATTACATCAAAGATCGCTATATTGAATGATCTATACACTCTGCCAAAGTTTCGGGGTAATGGCATCGGCCGTCAACTCATAGACCATTGTCGAGAGTTCGCAAAAGGTAATGGTGCGGCAAGGCTCCAGTGGGTCACGGCCCCAGATAATGTAGCAGCCCAGAAGCTCTATGATTCTATGGGCACCAGCAAGAGCACATGGCACTTCTACACGTACAGCACTTAACAAACAGCGGCAGAGCGACAGCCAACACTACGCGCCTTTTGTGTTACTCGCTGTCGCTCAAACATTAACACAAAAGGCGCTCCGCGTTGGCTGCGCCTGCGCTGGGCGTTATGTTTAAGGGCAGTCATGAGAAATATCCTAATACTTTTACTTTCAGTGTTTTCTCTTAACGCATACCCTCATAGCGATACTGTATTGCAGCTAGACGATGGGAAGTTAAGAGGTCTGCCTGAGAAATACTATCCTGCAGAATTCAATTTGTCGGATCTAAGATTGTCAATATCAGGAAAAGTCGTAATCTTTCCTGAATGTGTTAAATCCGAATTCGACTTTGATGTTAGTAAGTTATTAATAACATCATCTTGGTATCATGGTGAGCGTGCTAGCTCGTTGCCGCCATACATCACACTAGGCCATAAAGATGGATATCCAGGAAATCTGCTAATCAGCTTGGATACTCTCCTTCCAGTTCCGATCGACTGGGGATATGGCTCTAATGAAAATCAAAGGAACTGTATTAATGAGTTTAAACTGGAAGGCACATAATCGGGTAAAGGCGGGTTTCTAACCCGCCCTCCCCACACCACCGTACATGCGGGTCCGCATACGGCGGTTCATTAACACTATCCATTCGGATAGTGAAATTTCACCCATATTTCTTTTGCCGAGACGAGCCCCAGCTTACTAAGGAACTCATTACTGATCCCTTGGTGAACTGCAAACGTCTTCGCCAGCCGGTACGGCCCTTTGGAACTCAGCCCGATTGATATTGCGGGCTTTTCCGGTACACCTAGCTTAATGAGATTACGGATACGTGTTCGCGGTTTGCGCCATTGCTTGAGAAAGCACATGCGTAACCGCCTGCGTATCCACTCATCGTAGAGCGGGAGAGGCCGGTAGTATTTGGCTAAGGCGAAGTAGTTGATCCAGCCGCTCAGGAATTGGTTCAGTTCGCGTATCCGACGCTGCATTGATACTCCCCAAGACCGGCCCGTCAGTTGACGCACCCGGTACTTGAAGTGTCGTATCGCTTTCTCGCTCCAGCGGATCTGCTTTCCTTTGAAAGTGAACCCGAGGAAATCCAGCGTATTAGTTTTGCGGACTGTAAGCGCCAAAGAATCAGCACCTGTTTTTCCTGATTCGACTTCAACACACTGATTCCAACCGTACTTACACAAAGGAATCAGCCATGACCCC
>NZ_VANI01000013.1 GCF_005771435.1 Microbulbifer harenosus | reverse complement strand
CGATGGTAGTGTGGGGTTTCCCCATGTGAGAGTAGGTCATCGTCAGGCTTCTAAATAAAAGAAAGGGCCACCCAAACGGGTGGCCCTTTTTTTATTTTGGATACGATGAACTCCTCCCACGACCTCGCAGCGCACCGCGCTGCCATATGAAAGGTCGTGCGCGACCCCGGCAGCACCAAAGGTGCGGGCTTGGGGCGCCCGCAGGGCGTCGCACCGCGATGGCGAGCACCGCTCGCCACCCACTGTAGGTCATCGCTCTCCCCGCCAGCACAGGCCCGGATCAAAACCCAAAACTGATCAGCGACGACAGCACACAAACACCTACTTCCCCCGAATCAAAACGCCATCACCCCGCACGCCCCCAGGTCACCCCGAAAACCACCCAACTCCACCACCGACGCTTTTTTAAACGCCTCCCCAACCCCAGCAACCACGGGCTTCAGCCTCAATATCCCAAACTTATCCCCAGCTCTGTCCAGTGTTTCTGTGAGTAAAGCACCTGTGCATAACCCAAAAAACTCCAAGAAAAACAATCCACAAAACTAGAGCGGCCAGTCGCAAACGGGCTTCCGGTGAGGAGGTGCCCAAATGAAATTTGCCATTCGGACGGAGCACCAGTAGCGTTTAGCCCTTCCTGAAAAAAGAGATTTCGAAATGTCCGATCTTTATTCGATTCCCTTCCTTACCAGCGATGGAGAGCAGACCAGCCTGGAAGAACACAGAGGCAAGGTATTGCTGATCGTGAATACGGCGAGCAAGTGCGGGTTTACTCCCCAGTACCAAGGGCTGGAAGACCTGTATCGTGAGTACCGTGAAAAAGGGCTGGTGGTGCTTGCTTTCCCCTGCAACCAGTTTGGTCAGCAGGAGCCGGGAAGCGACAGCGAAATCCAGGAGTTCTGCTCCATCAACTATGGCGTCAGTTTTCCGGTATATGCCAAGGTGAATGTGAATGGTGGAGATGCCCATCCATTGTTTTCCTCGCTGAAGAAGTCGGCGCCGGGAATCCTTGGGACTGAGGGTGTCAAATGGAACTTCACCAAGTTCCTAGTGAGCCGGGATGGCAAAGTGGTTGGACGCTATGCGCCAAAAGACAAGCCTGAGTCACTGGCAGCCGATATAGAAAAACTGCTTTGAACCAACTTCAGGTCCGAAGGGGGGGCTAACAGGTACCACTGCGGATCCGGTTGTGTTGGGATAATCGTTTCCCGATTTATGTCATTGTGTTGATGTTTTTGCGAGTTTGTCTGATTTTAAGGCTTTAAATAGGATGGATATTGATGTCTTGGCGGGGCAGGCTTATAGTCGCACATGTGATGCCCGGTCAAGACTTCCTGGCAATCGCAGAAGCCTCAAAAGGGTTTCGAGGTATCGTTTTCAATCAACCAGATTATTGAAGCTGCAGACATGTTTCCCACTATCCAAGACGGTTCGATAGTGCCGGTCGGAAGGCGAGTCGTCTTCTGTTTATCAGGCGTTCCAGGTTCATCCATTTCTCACTGCACCGGATTCTCTCCCGCCGCTGCGACCTTTGCCGCCTCCCCGCTACTAGCTGGCCCGCTACGACTGCCGCGCTGCGGCATATAATTTTACCCCCGTATCTCTCGACAGAATTCCGTACTTAATTTGAGCAGTGCGTAGACAGCGGCATCCCTGCTGTTTAGCCTCGGGCCAGACTAGGAGAAGAGTCCCGATGAACACTAAGAAAGATAAATTAGTCATTTTTGATACCACCTTGCGCGATGGCGAACAGAGCCCGGGCGCATCAATGACCAAGGAAGAAAAAGTCCGTATTGCCACCATGCTTGAGCGCATGAAAGTGGATGTGATCGAAGCGGGCTTTGCAATCGCCAGTCAGGGCGACTTTGAAGCGGTGCAGGCAGTGGCGGAGACAATCAAAGACTCTACGGTCTGCAGTCTTGCCCGGGCTGTGGGGCCGGATATCATCCGCGCCGGTGAAGCACTGAAGAAAGCCAACTCTGCGCGCATTCATACCTTCATTGCCACGTCCCCGATCCACATGAAATACAAGCTGCAGATGGAGCCGGAAGACGTATTGCGTCAGGCTGTGGAAGCCGTGAAGACGGCGCGCCAGTTTACCGATGATGTGGAATTCTCACTGGAAGATGGCAGTCGCTCCGAACCAGAATTCATGTACCGCATCATCGAAGCGGTAATCAAAGCTGGTGCCGGTACCATCAATATCCCGGATACTGTGGGCTACGGTGAACCCGGCGAGTACGGCGCTATGTTCAAGCGGGTCATCGAAAATGTACCCAATTCCGATCTGGCGATTTTCTCCACTCACTGTCACAACGACCTGGGCTTGGCGGTTGCCAACTCTCTCTCCGCCGTGATGAATGGCGTGCGCCAGGTGGAGTGCACGATCAATGGTTTGGGTGAACGCGCGGGTAATGCCTCACTCGAAGAGATTGTGATGGCGGTGCGCACCCGGCAGGATCTCTATCCGGTGGAAACTGGAATTGATACCACCCATATCGTGCCCACTTCACGGCTGGTGTCTTCGATCACCGGCTTTCCCGTGCAACCCAATAAGGCGATTGTGGGCGCTAACGCGTTTGCACACGAATCTGGCATTCACCAGGACGGTGTGCTCAAACACCGCGAGACTTACGAGATCATGCGCGCGGAAGATGTGGGTTGGGGGCAGAACCGTCTGGTATTGGGCAAGCATTCCGGCCGCGCGGCAGTAAAGGCGCGTTATGAAGAACTTGGTGTAACCTTTGCCGATCCGGCAGAGTTCAACGTACTGTTCCAACGCTTTAAGGATCTCGCCGACAAGAAACACGAGATTTTCGACGAGGATCTGCAGTCACTGATCTCCGGTGCTGCAGAGCCGGTGGAACACTACCAGCTGGCGGATCTCGAGGTGCGCAGCAAGAGCGGCAGCAACCCACAGGCTCGCCTTGAGCTGGTGATCGACGGTGAGCGCACTCAGTGTAGCTCTGAGGGCAGTGGTCCGGTGGATGCCACGTTCAAAGCAATCGAGTCGGTGGTGGGCAGTAATGCGGATCTCAAGCTCTACTCGGTAAACGCGGTCACCCAGGGTACCGACTCCCAGGGCAGTGTGACTGTACGCCTTGAGCGCGACGGCAAGCTGGTTAATGGCGTGGGTGCGGATACCGATATTCTGGTGGCATCCGCAAAAGCCTATCTGGATGCTTTAAACTTGCTCGCCAGTAAAAGTAGCAAGCCGAAAGGCGTTTGATCGGAAAACGGGGCCAGATGTGAACGAACTGCAGCGGACGGAATACCTGGCGGCACTGGGCATAACCAGCTATATGCCGCGTTTCCATCTGCCACTGGCCCCGGTGGCGATTCAGGCGGAATTGCCGCCGGCAATTGAGGACACTCCGGAAGCAGCCCCGGTTGCCGCGGTCATGGCCGCGGTCGGCGCTGAACCTGCTCCTGTCGATGAAACTCGGCCCTCCCCGCGCCCGGAGTCCGCGCCTGAAATCAGCCGGGTAATCGGCAGTATCACCACCGAGACCCGTACGACGCGTGCGGAGGTAAACCCGGAACCGATTGCCCCTGCGCAGCAGATCAATCCCTTTGTATTGAGCTGCTGGTGGCTTGGCGATGAGCTGCTGGCGGTGGACAGCCGTGAACCGGGCAGCGCACTGCCGGTAGAGTCTCTGTTCGGGAATATGGCCCGGGCGCTTGGCTGGCACCAGCTGACTACCGGGCGCGACAAACTAAAGTGGCCGCTGGCGGAAAACCCATTTGCTGCCGCGGCCGGCGCCGCGGATGCCCGCGATACCTGCAGCAGTTGGCTGGAAGCGGCGGTCGCGCGCCGGCCGGTGAAGTCCATCTGGTTGATGGGGCAACAGGCGCGCGATTACTGCGCGCCGGTGATACTCGAAGATGCCGTTGCGGACTGGAACGGTGTACGCCTGATCGCCATGCCGAGTCTTTCTGAACTGCTGAGCGAGCCACTGCGCAAGCGCGAAGTTTGGCAGTTACTGCAAACACTCTACCCCGAACAGACCCGGCGATAAGGCTGGCCAGCCTGGCTTTGCCGGACCTGGATGCCAAACATGGACATCGTGCGTTGAAGACCCCTCCTCACAAACATTCTCCGAATTCCGAACTCGCAGCCGGACTGACGCTGGAAAAAGCAGGGCTACCGGATTGTGACGCGTTGGCGCAACTGGCGCGGAGCGCCCACAGCCATCCCTGGAATGCCGGCCAGTATCGCGACAGCCTTGAATCCGGGCATACATGTTGGATTTTTCGCACCGACCAGCACGCGATTGTCGCCTGCTGTGTGATCAGTCGGCTGTTCGATGAAGTGGAAGTTCTCGATGTGGCCGTGGCACCAGAGTGGCGCCGCTTGGGTGTTGGCGCGAGCCTGCTGCAACAGATTTTTTCTGCTCTGCCGGAAGATGTGGCGCGGGTGCTGCTGGAAGTGCGCGCATCCAATCGCGCCGGCCGCGCTTTGTATCACAAGCTTGGTTTTTCCGAAGATGGCCGCCGCAAAAATTATTACCCCAAAGCGGATGGCACTCGGGAAGATGCATTGCTGATGAGCCTTTATCTTTAATTTATTCAAAAAGACGGCTTCACGCCTATAGAGTCCTGACTCTCATTATTTCTGGCTCGCTTGGTCGCTGCGACAATATGTCGCAACTACGCGAGTCGCCGTATCTTTATACTGCAAAACTTCTATGGACATGCAACGGATATCGTTGCGATAACAATAAATCCAAGGAGTTTCTCGATGCCCGTTTCCCCCAGCCATGCTGCCAGAGAAAAACACCCACTTACGCTGCATGGCGGTGTCGTTGCGTTGAGTCTATTCGCGCTCGCCTGTATGCCCGCCGAGGCCGCTGATGAGGTGCTGGAAACCATTGAGGTCATTGGTACCAGCCAGAGCCTGCAAAAGGATTCGGCGGAAGTGACACTTACTCCAGGGGGCGTAAACCTAGTCGACATGAACAAAGCGCGGAAAAGAAACATGGTGAAAGTGAGGTGGAGACACGGTTCTATCTCACCGCCGTGAACAATGACCAGGAGCTGGCCGGTGCGCTGTCCCGTGCGCATATCGCCGGTGGCCAGCACTAGGCTGGCCCCATTGCGGTGAGCGGGCACTTCCAGCACAACGTTGACGCTGTGCGCGTCGCTAACAAAACATCATGGCAGATCGACGAAACCGCAGCCTGGAGTAGAATGGCAATTCTGATCCCGCTCTCCCGGCCAGCTTGAAACTAACGCTGGCCCATTTCTTTTTTCCTACTATAGGGTTTTCTTTCGTGACACCCATCGAAATCGGACGCCGCAGGCCCTAGAATAACTGTTCAATTTTTGGCGCTCTCGCAGGCGCACCCATCACGGTTGTTCTCGACATTCCATGGCCTCCAGCAAGCACCCCTCATTACTCCACGGTCCTGTCTCCGGTCACCTGCAGCGCCTGGCCCTGCCCATGGTGTGGGGCATTCTCGCCACTATGTCGTTCAACGTGGTGGACACCTACTTTGTCGCGCAGCTTGGAGACGGGCCGCTGGCGGCGATGAGTTTTACTTTTCCGGTGGTGATGGTGATCAACGCACTCGCCATCGGGCTCGGCGCGGGGACGTCCTCCGCAGTGGCACGGGCCTATGGCTCCGGCGACATGGCGCGTGTGAAGCGCCTTGTCAGTGACGCTACGCTGTTGTCGCTGGTTATTGCCATACTGGTCAGCGCGGTGGGGCTGTTGACCATCGAGCCCCTGTTCCGGCTGCTGGGGGCGCAGGAGCAGTTACTGCCGCTGATCGCGGAATACATGGTGACCTGGTATCTGGGGGCATTGTTTGCGGTGGTGCCGATGGTTGCGCTGTCGGCACTGCGCGCCATCGGAGACAGTGCGATTACCGGACGTATTCTGATGGCGGTGGCGCTGTTCAACCTGATTCTCGACCCACTACTGATCTTCGGCCTCTACGGATTTCCGCGGCTGGAGCTGCAGGGGGCGGCGCTGGCGACGGTGATCGCGCGTGGCCTCAGTTTTGCTATTGCACTTTATGTACTGGTGCGTCGGGAGCAGATTTTGGGGTTGCCTAGCTGGCGTTGGCCGCAGCTGAAGGGCTCCTGGCTTGCTCTGCTCGCGGTGGGACTGCCGGCGATGGCCACCAATGTGATCATTCCAATGTCCGGCGGAGTGGTCGTTGCGCTGGTGGCCAGCCACGGTGCCGATGCCGTAGCGGGGCTCGGTGTGGCGCTGCGCATCGAGCCGGTGGCGCTGATCGTATTTTACGCGCTCTCTTCGGTGGTCGGACCATTCATGGGGCAAAACGCGGGGGCAAATCGGCACGATCGCCTGCTGCAAACGGTGTCGGTGCTCGCGCGATTCAGTATTTTTTTCGGCATTGGTGTCGCGCTGGTGCTGTGGCTGGTGGGTGGCAAGGTGGCCGCGCTGTTCAGCGATTCCCCACAGGTGCTGGCGGTGGCGGTGGCCTATCTGAGCCTGGTGCCGTTCAGTTATGCCGGTTACGGGTTTGTGATGTCCGCCAATGCGGCGTTCAACGGCCTCGGCCATCCGCTCCCCGGCACCTTCATTTCTTTCTTACGTGTACTCGGTGTGTATTTGCCACTGGCCTGGCTGGGTAATCATTTTTGGGGAATCCGCGGACTGTTTGTGGCCACACTGATTTCCAATCTGGCGATTGGCGCCTTGGCCTGGTGGTGGCTGCGCCGTTATCTCAGCGTGCACACAGGGGAGCCTGAGCATGTGGTGGCGAAATAACTCCGTGAGGCTGTATATGTTGATGACTGTTGTGCGGCGAATTTTCTGTCGGATTTTCATCGGCTTGATGGCGCTCCAGGCGGTGAGCGCAAATGCGGGGGAAAATCCATTCGATCGCTATCCAATCCATTTCACTACCGTCAATCAAACCGCGATTGCCTATCAGGATATGGGATCACGGGAAGGCGAGCCGGTACTGCTGATCATGGGGCTCGGTGCGCAGATGCTGCATTGGGGCGATACCCTGGTCCAGGGGCTGCTCGATCAGGGTTATCGGGTGGTGGTGTTGGACAACCGCGACGCCGGACTGTCGCAGAAATTTTATCGCCTGTCGGCACCGCCGGTGTGGTGGACGCTGGTGCGGGCCAAAGTCGGTTTTGTCCCCGAGCCAGCCTACCGTCTGGAGGACATGGCGGCGGATGCAGTTGGTGTACTGGATGCGCTTCACATCCGCCACGCGCATATCGTTGGCGCTTCTATGGGCGGCATGATCGCGCAGGTACTGACGGCGGAATACCCGCAACGGGTGCTCACCCTCACTTCGATTATGTCCAGTTCTGGAGCGCCCCATCTCACCGAGTCAAAAGCGGAGGCGATTTCCGCGCTGGCACTGGGGGCCAAGTCCGGCCTAAGCCGTGAGCAGGAGCTGGCCAACCGGGTGACCATCGCGCGCACCATCGGCTCGCCCGAATTTTTCGTCGAGGAAAATGCCCGCCAGTTGGCAGAACGTGTATTGAACCGGGGCAGCTATGGTCCCGGCACTGTGCGACAGTTTCAGGCGATTCTCGCCAGTGGTGACCGTTCGCGCTTGTTGGAAGCCATCGATGTGCCGGCGCTGGTGATTCACGGCGACAGCGACCCGCTGCTGCCGCCGGATCATGGCCGCGATACCGCCGACAAAATTCCAGGCGCACAGTTTGTCGCAATCCCGGGCATGGGGCATGCGCTGGAACCGGAAGTCAGCCGCCGGGTGCTGGCGGCGATGTTGCCGTTTTGGGACGAGAGCCGGAGTCAGACCGGTATGCACGACGAAGAAGCATCGATGCCTGTTAAAGGCGGAATGCATACGCAGGGGGCTTCCGAGTAGGAACGCGCCGTTCGGACGCCACTGCTGATTCGGCGGCGCCCAAACTGGCAACGGAGATTACTGGGCTTTCGACAGCGGTTCCGTCGCTGCAACAAGCCAGTTTCTGGTCTGCTCACTGACCAGCGGCAGCAGGGTCTCGCGCACTGTCGCGTGGTAGCGGTTCAGCCATATCAGTTCGCTGTCGGCAAGCAGTTCCGGATCAACCAACTGGCGTTCGATGGGAGCCATCGTCAGTGCTTCGAACTCCAAAAAACCTGGATACTCCGCGCTCTCCTTCACGAAGACCAGATTTTCGATGCGAATGCCGTACTCGCCGGTGAGGTAGAACCCCGGCTCATTGGAGACGATCATGCCAGCCTCCAACGCCACATTGGTATTTGCCTTGCCGATGCGCTGCGGTCCCTCGTGTACACTCAGAAAACTGCCGACGCCGTGCCCGGTACCGTGCGCGTAGTCGAGCCCAACATCCCACAGAGATTTGCGCGCGAAGGCATCGATTTGTTCGCCGCAGGTGCCTTTGGGGAAACGCAGGCTGGCGATGGCGATATGGCCCTTCAGTACCCGGGTGAAATGTTCCTTCGCCCGCGGTGGTGGCTCGCCCAGTGCCACCGTGCGGGTGACATCGGTAGTGCCGTCGGGATATTGACCGCCGGAGTCGATCAGGTAGATACCTGCGGCGCGCATCGGCAGACTCGACTGCGGGCTTACGCGGTAGTGCACGATGGCACCGTTGCCGCAGTAACCAGAGATGGTATCGAAGCTGTCGTCCGTAAACCCCTCGCGCAGCTCGCGCTTGCTGCGCAGTAATTGCACCGCTTCCAGTTCACCGAAGCTTTTGTCTTGGCGGCCGCCTGCCACCGCCGCCGGCAACTCCGCGAGAAATTCGCACAGCGCGGCACCGTCGCGGATATGTGCGGCGCGGCTGCCTTCCAGTTCCACCGCATTCTTGCGTGCTTTGGCGAGCGTAATGGGATCGCGCTCCAGCAGAATCTTTATTTCGCGGTTGCGCAGTTCATGCAGGGTCCAGCAATTGGTGAGCAGCGGATCGGCCCACACCTTCTGCACGTGCTGGCGCTCAGCCGCCGTGAAGAGTGCCAGTTTGTCGTGCACGATCTCCACATCCCGGCCCAGATGCTGGCGCAGGGCCTCAGTGGTAGCGCTTTCCGCCAGATACAGTACGGCACTGCCATCCTGGTAAAGGAATCCCATAGACAGGGCTACCGGCAAATGGGGAATGTCGCTGCCGCGGATGTTGAACAGCCAGGCGCACACTTCCGGATTGGCGAGCCACAAGGCGTCCTGTTTTTTGGTTGCGAGCTGCTCGGCAATGCGTTGGCGCTTGCTGGCGGAATCTTCGCCGGTAAAGGTCAGTGGGTGTGGGCGCGCTGCGCCGCAGGGTGCGGCGGGGCGGTTATCCCAGATGCGGTCGATAGGGTTGGCATCCAGCGCGTGCAGGTGAATACCGCACTCGTCCAGGCGCTTTTTCAGCGGGGCCAGCCCGGGTTCGGTGTGCAGGCGTGGATCGTAGCCGAGGGTGTCGCCTTCCTTCAGCGCGGCGCACAGCCAGTTGGCAATATCCGCAGGCGCCAGATTCTGTTGTTCGATGGGCTGGCTACCGATCTGCTGAGCGGCTTGCAGGGTATAGCGCCCATCAACGAATAGAGCGGTGCGGTCACCGGCGACGGCGGCGAGGCCGGCGGAGCCGGTAAAGCCGGTGAGCCAGGCGAGGCGCTCGTCGGCCGCCGGCACGTATTCATTCTGGTATTCGTCGCAGCGGGGGATCAGGAAGCCCTGTACCTGTTGTCCAGCGAGGGCATGCTGGAGCGCTGTCAGACGTTCCTGACTCATTATTCACCTCTTGAATAGTGGAGTTTGGCTGTTAGTTTCTCGTCAGATTTTGCAGTTTAACAGGCCCCCGAGCCGTGTGCCGGCGTGTATAATGCGCGCCTGTTTTTTATCCAGCCGTATTTTTGCATTATGGGTCAATCCTCCTCCCTGGCGGGCATCAACGGCCGCCGCACCTTTGCCATCATCTCCCACCCGGACGCCGGTAAAACCACGGTGACCGAAAAACTGCTGTTGTTCGGAAATGCCATCCAGCTGGCGGGCTCGGTAAAGGGCAAGAAGGGGCCGCACGCCCGTTCCGACTGGATGGCGATGGAACAGGAGCGCGGTATTTCCGTGACTTCGTCCGTCATGCAATTCCCCTACAAGGAGCGCGTGGTCAACCTGCTGGACACGCCCGGACACGAGGACTTCTCCGAAGATACCTACCGTGTACTCACCGCCGTGGATTCCGCGCTGATGGTGATTGACGGCGCCAAGGGTGTAGAGGACCGCACCATCAAATTGATGAACGTGTGCCGCCTGCGCACCACGCCGATCCTGTCGTTCATCAACAAGCTGGACCGGGATATCCGCGACCCCATTGAGGTGATGGACGAGATCGAAGAGGTGCTGAACATCAAGGCGGCGCCGATCAACTGGCCGCTGGGTTCCGGCAAGAATTTCAAAGGCGTCTACAACCTCTACACCGACACCATTCATGTGTTCAAGCAGGGGCAGGGCCACACCATCCCCGACGACATCCAGATCCACGGGCTCGATTCCGACGAGGCCACCAGGCTGCTGGGGGAATACGCCGATGATATGCGCGATGAAATCGAACTGGTGCGCGGCGCGACCCACGAATTCGACCTGGAAGAGTACCGTGCGGGCAAGCTGACCCCGGTATTTTTCGGCACCGCGCTCGGTAACTTCGGCGTGCGCGAGATGCTGGACGGTTTCGTGGAATGGGCGCCGGGCCCGCAATCGCGGGAGACCAACGAGCGTACCGTCGCACCGTCGGAAGACAAGTTCAGCGGCTTCGTATTCAAGATTCAGGCGAACATGGACCCGAAGCACCGTGATCGCATCGCGTTTATGCGGGTGTGCTCCGGCACTTACAATCGCGGCATGAAAATGAAGCATGTGCGCATCGGCAAGGATGTGAAAATCGCCGATGCGGTGACCTTCATGGCCGGCGACCGCACCCATGTGGAAGAAGCCATCGCCGGCGATATCATCGGCCTGCACAACCACGGCACTATCCAGATCGGCGATACCTTTACTGAGGGCGAGAACCTCAAGTTCACCGGTATCCCGAACTTCGCCCCGGAGCTGTTCCGCCGCATCCGCCTGAAAGACCCGCTGAAACTGAAACAGTTGCAGAAGGGCCTGCAGCAGCTGTCGGAAGAGGGGTCCACCCAGGTATTCTTCCCGCTCGACAACAACGACATCATCGTCGGCGCGGTGGGGGTGCTGCAGTTTGAAGTGGTAGCCTACCGTCTGAAAGACGAATACAAAGTGGAAGCCATTTACGAAAACGTGAATGTGAACACCGCGCGCTGGGTCGACAGCGACAGTGCCAAGGAACTGGAAGCGTTCAAAAACAAAGCCAGCACCAACCTGGCGCTGGATGGTTCCGGGCACCTCACCTATCTGGCGCCCACGCGGGTGAACCTGCAACTCGCGGAAGAGCGCCACAAGGAAATCCGTTTCTACGCGACCCGTGAACACTAAGTAAAACCTGAAGAGATTGTTGCAGTGACCGCCGAAAAAAACACAACCATCCCCGCGGATCTGCCGGAAGAAATGCCACGCGCGGGCAACTGGTTCACCCAGGGGATAGGCCTGCTGATCGTGAAACTGCTCGGCTGGCGCTTTGACGGCAATTTTCCTCCGGAGAAAAAACTGATGGTGGCGCTGGCTCCGCACACGTCCAACTGGGATTTTGTGGTGGCTATGCCATTCATCATGGCGCTCAAACTCAAGGCCTCCTGGATGATGAAAAAGGAAGCCTTTTTCTTTCCGTTCAAAGGTCTGTTTATGGCGCTGGGCGGCATTCCCACCGACCGCGGCGCGGCGGGAGGGCTGGCCAAGGACATGGCAAGTCAGTTTAAGCAGAATGAAAAAATGTGGGTTGCCATCACTCCGGAAGGCACCCGCAAGAAGGCGCATAAATGGAAGAATGGGTTTCTGCGCATTGCGTACGCCGCGGACGTCCCTGTTCTGTTGGTAGCCTGGGACTTTCCCACCAAGCGTATTTGTGTAGACTCGCTCTATCATCCCACGGGGGAACTCGAAGCGGATATGCAGGAGATCCAGCGGCGTTTCAGCAAATACCGTGGGCGCAATCCGGAAAACCAGACCGACTTTAATCACGCCGCGTAAGCGGAGCGCCGAAGGAGGGCGGTTGTGAATATTCTTATTACACTGTGCCTGTCCTTCGCCATATTTGCCCTCATTATCTGGGGGCTGATGCATATGCGCACACCGCGCTTCCGTATGGAGCGCGCGCAATTCCAGCAGGGCCTTGAGGATGTGATTGCCGGTCAGGCGGACGACAACGAGTGGCGGGTACTGATCAGTTACCCCATGCGCCATGATCCGCCGCTGGAGCAGTTGCGCCTGGCGTGTATAAAAATCGAGGAGGAAGAGTACACAGGTTCACCTCCTTACCTGTTCACCGACGCCGGCTTGCAACAACTGCGTGATGTGCGCGAGCGATTGCTGGCACTGCCGCCGCAAAACGAAGCCGAATAAATTCCATAACAAATCCACAATGCCGCAACTGGAGAAAACATGTTAAAGCCTCTGATGAATTTTTCCGGTGCCCTGGCCGCCGTTCTGCTGGCTGCCAGCACCCAGGCCGTTCCATTGAAGCCGGAAGACATCTCCGTGGCGGAAGTGCTGCGGGATCGTGCGCTGGAATCCTCCGATGCCTACAGCCATGTGGAATCCCTCACGGTGGAGGTGGGTCCGCGTCGCGCTGGCACCAAAGGCGATGAGCGCGCGGTGGCCTGGGCGCAGCAGAAAATGAAAGACCTGGGTTTTGACCGGGTCTACACCGAACAGATCGACGTCAAGCGCTGGGCCCGCGGTCACGCCCACGCGGAAGTGACCGCGCCCTTCCCGCAACCGCTGGTGGTTACTTCTCTCGGTTACGGCGCGTCCACGCCGGAGGGCGGTCTCATTGCGGAAATTGTCGAGTTTGCCGATGTGGAAGCGCTGATGAAGGCGCCGGCGCGCAAGGTGAAGGGCAAGATCGCGTTTATCAACAAGCGCATGGAGCGCGCGCGCACCGGAGAGGGCTACGGCCCGGCCGCGGCTGGCCGCAGCAAAGGCATGCGCGCGGCGGCGGAAAAAGGTGCGGCGGCTTTGCTGTTGCGCTCCGTGGGTACCGACTCCGACCGCTTCGCCCACACCGGTATGATGTCGGTGGACGGCGTGGCAAATCCGGTGCCGGCGCTGGCGCTGTCCGCGCCGGATGCGAACCTGCTGGAAGCCATGCTGAAGCGTGGCAAACCGGTACAGCTAAAACTGAATGTGCACAACGAGGCGCTGGCCGACGGCCCGTCCTTCAATGTGATCGGCGAAGTGGTGGGGCGTGAAAAGCCCGAGGAAGTGGTCATCATCGGCGCGCACCTGGACAGCTGGGACGAAGGCACCGGCGCACTGGACGACGGCGCCGGCGTGGCAATCGTAATGGAAACCGCGCGCCTGATCGCGGAGCTACCGCAGCGTCCGCGCCGCACCCTGCGCGTAGTATTGTTCGGTGCCGAGGAGATCGGTCTTGTTGGCGCGAAACAGTATGTGGAGGCCCACGCTAACGACCTGGAAAAAATCGTGATGGTGTCCGAGTCCGATTTCGGTGCTGGCAAAATCTGGCGTTTCGATACCCGTATTCCCGAGAGCAAGTTCGCCATTGCCGATCAAATGATGCAGTTGTTGGCGCCGCTCGGTATCAAGCGCGGCGACAACAAAGCCTCCGGCGGCCCGGACGGCAGCGTGTTTGTGGCGCAGGGGGTACCGGCGATGACTCTGTACCAGGACGGTACCGATTACTTCGATTACCACCACACACCCAATGACACCCTGGACAAGGTGGACCCGGAAAACCTCAAACAGAATGTGGCGGCCTGGGTGGTGATGTCGTTCCTGGCGGCGGAAATGGAAGGCGATCTCGGTCGTGTGCCATCTGAGCACTGATCCGCATCTGAAATGAACTACACAAAACCCTGCATTTCGCGGGGTTTTTTATTACCCGCGGGTCAATTGACATTACCCCATTGACTCGCCATGCTGCGGGCACTTTCAATAAAGTATTCATACGCGAAGTTTTAACAATCAGTTACGTCAAGGACTGCACCATGGCCAATATCACTCTGAAAGGAAATCCCATCACCACCGTTGGCGAGCTGCCCGCCGTTGGCAGCCAGGCGCCAGCCTTTACCCTGGTACAGGGCGACCTGTCGGAACTCAACCTGTCTGACCTCGCCGGCAAGCGCGTGGTTCTGAATATTTTCCCCTCTGTGGATACTCCCACCTGTGCCATGTCCGTGCGCGCATTCAATGAAAAGGTCGCGTCACTGGATAACACCGTTGTGGTCTGTGTATCTGCGGACCTGCCCTTCGCCATGACCCGCTTCTGTGGCGCCGAGGGTATCGAGAACGTGAAGCTGGGCTCTGCGTTCCGCTCGGATTTTGGCGGTGATTACGGCGTGGCGTTCGAGACCGGCCCACTGAAAGGCCTGCTGTCCCGCGCGGTGGTGGTGATCGACGAAAACGGCAAGGTGGCCTACACCGAGCAGGTGGCGGAAACCGCCAATGAGCCGGATTACGAGGCGGCTCTGGCTGCGCTCTGATTGTCTATCGAGACCAAAATCCGGAATAGCGTCCGCTGTTCCTCGAAACACCCCGCGTTTTGCGGGGTGTTTCGCTTCGGGGCTTCCAATTTATCTGAGCGCGTCTGAGTGCACCTCTGCGGTGAAGCAGAAGTGGTATGAATACCCTATTCGGCGTTGAGTATGCAGCGCATTTCTGTGGCCTTCCTCTCGGGCAAACGACTGTTGTGGACATGAATACCGCGATGCCAATTGCGCTGATTTATCGGTGCTCGCCGCGCAGTCCCAATACGGTTTCCTGTAGTTTTTCTGCCTTGACCATGGCCGCTTCCAGCGGCGGTCCCGCCACCACGCAGACTTTTGACCAGAACCTTCGCGGCAGCGTGCTAAACGCATGGCCGTCCTTGTGGCTGAAAAAACTGCCCCACAGGCCGCGCAGTGCCATGGGGATAACCGGCACCGGTGTGCGTTGCAGGATTTTCTCGATCCCGGCCTTGAACGGTTGCAGTTCGCCGTCTTTGGTCAGCTGACCTTCGGGAAAAATGCACAGCAGATCGCCGTCTTTCAATCCCTGTTCAATCGCTTCAAACGCGCGCGCGTAGCCCTCCGGATCCTTTTCTTTGGAACAGATGGGAATGGCGCGGCTGGTCTTGAAGATAAAGTGCAGTACCGGAATTTCATAGATCGGCTTGTACATGATGAAGCGGATCGGGCGGCGCACCGCGCCGGCCAGCAGCAGCGCGTCCACATAACTCACATGGTTGCAGGCAATAATGGCGGGCCCCTCGGCGGGGATCTGCTCCAGCCCCTCGTGTTTCACCCGGTACATGGTGTGCGACAGCAGCCAGATCAGCAGGCGCATGGCGAATTCCGGCACCTTGGTGAACACAAAGAGCGCCACCGCCGCATTCATCAGCGCAATGATCAGGAAAAACTGCGGGATGGTTGCCCCCAGCACATTCAGGAATACGATACCGAGCACCGCCGCCACCACCATGAACAGCGCGTTCAGCACATTGTTCACGGCAATGATCCGTGCGCGGATTTCAGGCGCCGAGCGCTCCTGCATCATCGAATAGAGCGGGACAATAAAGAAACCACCGAAGATACCGATCAGGGTCAGGCTGACGAGAATGCCGAGGGAGCCCTCATTGGCCCAAAAGGCGGCGACGCTGCCGTCCGCCGGCGGCTGGTAACTGCCGGTGGTCGACGCCAGGAGTATGCCGACAATGGTCAGCCCCGCCGCGCCGATGGGCACCAGCCCCAGCTCCACGCGCCCCCCGGACAGGCGCCCACACAACAGCGAACCGACGGCCACACCGATGGTGAAACAGCACAGCAGCAGGGTGACCACCGATTCACTGCCACCCAGCACATTGCGGGTGAGGCTCGGAATCTGGGTGAGATAGGCGGCGCCCAGCAGCCAGAACCAGGAAATACCGATGATGGCGTAGAACACCGACGGTGTTTTCGCAGCCTCTCGGAGAATGCGCGCGGTCTGGGTGAACGGATTGTAGTTGAGGACCAGATCCGGTGCCGGCGCCGCCGCTGAGGGAATCGCGCGGCTGGCCAGATAACCCGCAATCGCGGTGATGGTGATCACCGCGGAAATCCATAGCAAACCCGACTCACCGTCACCGGTAAAGCCAGCCAGCAGACCGCCCACAATGGTGCCGAGCAGGATAGAAACGAAGGTGCCCATCTCTACCAGCGCATTGCCGCCCACTAACTCCGTTTTCTGTAGATGCTGGGGCAGGATGGCGTATTTCACCGGCCCGAAAAAGGTGGACTGGGCTCCGAGCAGGAACAGCACCAACAGGGACAGGTAGTTGTTGCCGCTGTACAGCGCGGCGATACCGAACAGCACAATGCCGATTTCTGCGAGCTTGATACGCCGTATCAACACGCTCTTGTCCAGCTTGTCGGCGATCTGGCCGGCGGTGGCGGAGAGCAGGAAGAACGGCAGGATAAACAGCCCAGCGGCGAGGTTGATCAGGAAATTGGCCTCATCGGTGGCCAGCCGGAAGGCGATCATCACGATCAGCGCGTTCTTGAATACATTGTCGTTGAAGGCGCCGAGGGACTGGGTGCAGAAGAAGGGTAGGAAGCGGCGGCTGCTGAGCAGGGCAAACTGGTTCGTGTGGGTCATGCGAATCCCCTGGAAGTCCGTTTTCGACATGGTATGCGATAACCGTACGGGATGCAGCGCTATCTCGATTGCAAAAAAAAGCCCCGCAACGGCGGGGCTCTCGGATCGGTGTTGGACGCTGGAGCTGGAATTACCAGATTCCCTTTACCAGATAACAACACGCTCCTCTTCCGGCAGGTACATACCATCGCCTTCCTTTACATCGAAGGCTTTGTAGAAGGCATCGAGGTTCGGCAGTACGCCCTGAACACGGTATTCTGCCGGGGAGTGTGGGTCGGTTTTCAGGCGCTCGCTCAGGGCTTCGTCACGCATCTTGCTGCGCCATACCTGCGCCCAGCCCAGGAACACGCGCTGATCGCCGGTGAAACCGTCAATGACCGGCGCTTCGGCGCCCTTCAGGGACATTTTGTAAGCCTTGTAGGCAATGCCGAGGCCGGACAGGTCGCCGATGTTCTCACCCAGGGTCAGCTCGCCGTTCACATGTTCACCTTCCAGCGGCTCGAAACCGTTGTACTGGGCCACCAGCTTGTTGGTGAGGCCTTCAAAGTTACTACGGTCGGAATCGGTCCACCAGTTGTTCAGGTAGCCCTTGCCATCGAACTTGCTGCCCTTGTCGTCGAAACCGTGTCCGATCTCGTGACCGATCACGCCGCCGATGCCGCCGTAGTTCACCGCGTCGTCCGCGTTCATGTTGAAGAACGGCGGTTGCAGGATGGCGGCGGGGAATACGATCTCATTCATTGCCGGATTGTAGTAGGCATTCACTGTCTGTGGGCTCATGCCCCACTCACCGCGGTCCAGCGGTTTGCCCAGCTTGTCGCGCTCGTGCAGGTTTTCAAACAGGGTGGCGGCAATGGCATTGCCCACCAGATCATCGGCCTTCACCTGCAGCGCACTGTAGTCGCGCCACTTATCCGGGTAACCGATCTTGGTGGTGAAGTTGGCCAGCTTGGTCAGGGCTTCCTTCTTGGTGTCTTCACTCATCCAGGTCAGGGATTCGATAGAATCCTTGTAGGCCGCTTTCAGGTTATCCACCAACTTGACCATGCGCGCCTTGGCCTCCGGTGGGAAGTATTTCTCCACATAGCGCTGGCCCACCAGCTCACCCACGGAACCGTTCACAAACTGCACCGCGCGCTTCCAGCGCGGTTCCATTTCTTTCACGCCGCGGATAGTGGTGCTGTAGAAATCGAAATGGGCCTGGGCCATCTCGCTGTGCATATAGGGCGCGGCGGCAGAGAGCACCTTGAGTTTCAGGTAACGCTTCCAGATGTCCAGTTCGGTATCCGCGATGATCTTGTTGGCCGCTTCCAGGTACTCCGGCTGGCCGACCACGAATTCCTGTGCTTTTTCCAGGTGGGCTTTCTGCAGATAGCTATCCCAGTCGACCGCCGGCATCATCGCCTTAAGTTCAACGAGGGTCTTCTTGTTGTAATACTTCTCCGGGTCGCGGTTGTCCACACGGGTGCGGTGGTGCTCCGCCAGGCTCTTTTCCAGCGCGTACAGGGTGTCGGCGTACTGCTCGGCATTGTCCAGTCCGGCGATCTGCTGAATTGTCACCATGTAGTCGCGGTAGGCCTGCTGTAGCTTCTGACCTTTTTCTGAATCGTCGAAGTAGTAATCACGATCCGGCAAGCCGAGGCCTGCCTGCCACATAAAAGTAATGTAGTTTTCTACCTGCTTCAGGTCCTGGTAGATGGTGCCGCCGAAAGGCACGTCATAGCCAACGGTGTCCGCGTAGGCGAAGAAGTCTGTCAGGTCCTTCTGGGACTGAATGGCATCGACTTTGGCCAGTTCTCCGGCAATGGCCGAAAACCCCTTCTTCTCGATCAGCTCTTCATTCATGTAACTGTTGTACAGGTCACCGATCTGTTTGGCGCCCGCGTTGCCCGCATGCTGGCCGGCTTCCATGATCAGGGCCTTCACTTCTTCTGTGGCCTTGTCGGCGAGAATAGTGAAGCCGCCCCAGCGGGATTTGTCCGCGGGGATTTCGGTATTCTTGATCCAGTTGCCGTTCACATAGGAGAAGAAGTCATCCTGTGGGCGCACGCTGGTGTCCATGGCGCTGAGGTCGATACCGGAGCCGAGGGTGGCCTGAGGGGCGGCGGCTTCGGCAGCTGGTTTGGTGTGCGCGGAATCCGCTTGTGGGCCCTCGGATTTCGAGCAGCCGGTCAGGGAGGTGCCGGCAACGACACCGGCGATCGCCAGGGGTAAAAGCAGTTTTTTCATGAATGGCCTTTTGGGCATGTTATGTCGTAGTCGGTCCGCGGACCGGATGGAGTCTGACTGGACATAGTATGCAAGTGCACTTGTGATGAGCAAGCGCCCTTGCGCCCAGTGGCTGGCGGTGGGCGATGGAATTCTGCACGCAATAAAAAACCCCGCGAGGGCGGGGTTTTTTGTGGACGTCAGTCCGGAAGGCGGAAGGTAATCGGTACCGTGAACCGGTATTCGTTCATTTTCAGCTGGGGAGGTGTGGCCGGGTAGGGGCCGGCGCGCTCCACTGCGTCCAATGCTTCGCGGTTGAGGCTGGAGTAGCGGGACTCCTGCAGAGTGGCCACGTTGGTCACATTGCCCTTGCTGTCGATGGTGACATTCAGGCGCACGCTGCCTTCCTGGCCGCGCTCCATGGCGCGCTTGGGATAGTTGATATGCTTGAAGGTATGGCGCAGCAGCATGGAGTGATATATCTGGCGGGCCAGAATCATATCTGCGGTGAGCGGTGCTTCGTCTTCCTCTTCCTCCAGCTCCTCTTCGTCCATGGGCGGTACTGCCGGACGCGTGGTGGTGGGCTTCAGCGGCTTGGGCTGCGTGGCCTGGGCCGTGGCAGGTTTTTCCGCTTTCGGCTCGGGGCGCCCCGGGGCCGCGGGAGTGACCGCCGCACTGCCGACGGCGGCGAGTGTGGGCGCGGGAATGTCGGCGCTCAGGTCAGGCTTGCTGACAGCGACGATCTGTGAGGACTCGGGCTTGGAGGCCTGTTTCTCTTCCTTTTTCGGCTCTTCCCTGGCGGGTTCGACGGCAGCGGCCACCTCTTCCGTTTCCTCGTAGGCCGCGCGCACCTGCGCAACACGCTCGGAACTGGGTTGCAGGGACTCAAACGTGGCCAGCAGACCACCGGTTACCTGGCCGGATTTCATCAGGTTATCGCGGAATTCCGTGGAAGGTGGCACGGGGCCAATCCAGGCGCGCATCAGCGTATTAAAGAAGCCGCGATCCTCGATTACGCCGAGTTCGACGCCGTTGAGGGATACCACGGTAGAGCCGCTGCCTGCCGCAAATTCGATACGCAGGCGGTCACCTGCAAGCAGGCGGCCTTTGAACAGGTTGGCGAAGGTCACCATGTTTTCCGCCTGGCCGGTGAGCGTGTCGCCGGCATTGTTGATGGCGATACCTTCCATCCACTGGTTGCGCAGGCGACGGGCGGAAAGGTGATCGGCAACAACGCGAATTTCCAGCGCCCGGGGCATATTATTATCGAGCAGGGAAGCGGAATCGTTTGATAAACGCTCGGCGTAAACCGCAGCGATGAATTGGTCTTTATTGAATTGTTGTTCCAGAGCCAGACCGTTCAGAAGCGGTGCCGCATTTACAGTCAGGGCCGCAGCGAACAACAGCAGGGCAATGACGAGTTTTGACGATTTCATTTTTGCTTTGATTTCTGTTTTAAAGCCGGATGGGCAGAAACCGGCAGAGAAAGCGCTGAAAAATCAATCAAAATACCCCAGACAAATTTCCAGCCGCTTCGATCGCACCCTCCCCCCGAAAGGTGCGCGCTCCGAAAAATCTCGTATGCTGCTGGCGGTCAATATTTCTCCAGTCGCAAAATGAAATGAATCGGGGCACCGCCCAACTCTACTTCAACTGCAATGGAGTTCAACCCTGAAATGGGTAAAATGTCTCGTTTTTTTAAATCCGCGACCTGTCGGGGCAGACAGTTATCACTTTCCGCCTAGAATGCGGCATCACCCGGTGCGCAGTGTATTGATTTAATACTGAGCATGCACCGAGAATGGGGGCCTGACGCTTCCCTGACATCAGGAACAGGGCGGGCTGTCGGTAACCCGAGCACAATACACAACCAAGAGTTACATGGATTACAAACCGCTTAGTGAATTTCCCAGGGATGCGGTCGATCGACTTCTGAATGTCATTCATCTCTTTCGTGATATTCGCGCCACCAGCGAGTGGCAGTACGACGTATTGTTGAAGCGCTCTCGCCTGGTTTCCCTGGCGCATGCGGAGGCGTTGCTGCATGCAGGGGATGTAGACCAGTGGGTGTATTTTCTGTTGCGTGGAGAGCTGCAGGTCCACGTGGACGATACGGCGGCGGCGCAGGGTGAACGGCCTCTCGCGGTAATTCGCCCCGGTGAGCTGTTTGGCGACCTGTCCATGCTTCTGGCGGAACCGCGCAGTGCGACCATCGTAGCGGCGCCAGTTGGCCAGGAGATCCAGGTACTGGCGGTGGACTGCACCCTTTTCGGCGATCTGGAAGACTTTTCACTACTGCATCTGCCGTCCAAACTGGTGTTCTACCGCAACATGGTGCACTCCCTGCGTTGGAAGCTGGAAGTATATCGATCCAAGTACCCATCCCATGAGCTTGCGAACAGCCACCGCCGGCTAAAACTCTACACCGGTCCCAAAAACTGCCGGGAGGAGTTGCACGCACTCGCGGATCAGGCGCGGGATCTGGCGCGGATTCTACTCGACTGGAATGCAGAATTTGGCAGCGGGCAGCTCGCCGCGGAAGAGTCTGATATGTCGGACTTTCTTGAATCTATACTCTCCTGAAGCGAATCGCGGCCGCTCACTTCTTTTTCCTGTCCGCCCGGCCCTATGGTCGACTAATCGCCGCGGTACTGCCGCGGTCGATCTACTCCTGATCCCATCTCCCTTTATTCCCATTGCAGGGGCATCCTCCGGAGCTGTATTCGGCGTGGGTGTTATGGGTGGATTTTGCCCTGCGGTAGGCGGGGCAAACTTTTCGAGGTGGAAGATTCCGGTGAATTTCGTAATCCGACAGCTGTGACCACTGCGTATGAAGACTTTTATGCATAGAATCCCCTCCGTATCAATACTGTCGGTTGAATGGCTTCCCCTCCCTTATTTGTATGCAGGAATGCAGGTATGAATTTTCTGTTGAAACTCTGGCGACAACGCAATTACCGGATGGCCTCGGTGGTGTCGCTGGTTGCGCTTGTCTGGTTACTGAGTGGGCTCTGGTCCGATGACGCTATTGATAGTGATGGCAAAGCGGGAGTGAAACTTAGCTCTGCGGGCGTCGAGGCCGATGCGCCCAGTGTCCGAGCCCGACAACTGGATGCGCAACCTTACGTTACCCGCGTGGTGGTAAACAGCCGCACCGAAGCCAATCGCACTGTGCGAGTGCGCGCGGAGCTGGATGGCGTCGTTGCCGCACTGCCGGTGGCGGAGGGCAAGTGGGTGGCAGCCGGCGATGTACTTTGCGAAATCGCCGCTGAAGATCGGCCGGAAAACCTGACACGCGCGCGCGCGGCTTTACGCAAGGCGGAACTGGACTTTGCGGGCGCCAAAAAACTGCAGGGCCGGGGACTGCAGTCCGAAGCGGCGATGGCGCAGCAGGAAGTGTCGCTGGCCAATGCGCGTGCGGATCTCAAGCGCGCCCAGGTGGAAGTGGACAATCTCACGATTCGGGCGCCGTTCGCCGGAATTATCAACAGCCGTGCGGTGGAACTGGGGGATTTTATCCGTCGCGGTGAGGAGTGTGCGACGGTGTTGGAGCTGGATCCGATGCTGGTAGTGGGAGAGGTTTCCGAGGCCCAGGTGGCCCACCTGCAAGTAGGGGCGCCGGCCAGTGCTCAGTTGCAATTGGGGCAGATTGTGGAGGGCAGTGTGCGCTACGTGAGCCAGGAGGCCCACCCGGTGACGCGCGCCTACCGGGTGGAAATGGAGGTTGCCAATCACGACGGCAAACTGCGGAGCGGCATCAGCGCGCGCCTGGCACTTCCCACTGGTGAAGTCCTGGCCCACCGGATCAACTCTTCATTGCTGACGCTGGACGACGACGGGCAATTGGGGGTGCGGACACTGGATACGGAACAGCGGGTTCGCTTTGCGCGGGTACAGCTGGTCAGTGATGAAAATGAAGGAGTTTGGATCACCGGTCTGCCGCCGCGTGTGACCCTGATTACCGTTGGACAGGAGTATGTGAGCGAGGGGGAGCGGGTTGATGCGGCACTGGAGGATGCTGCCGGGGATTTGGCTGCCCCGGTTGCCCAGTCTGCAGGCAGCGCCGATGGTGAGGCGCAGCCATGAAATTGTTGGAGAGTGCCGTCGAGCGTTTTCGCAGCAGCCTCAGTCTGATGCTGCTGATTGTCATCATGGGCATCGTCGCCCGCGGCGCTATGACCGTGGAATCAAGCCCCGAAGTCAACCCTCCCATTGTCATCGTGCAGGTGATGCACGAGGGTATTTCTCCGGAAGACGGGGTGCGGCTGCTGATCCGGCCGCTGGAGCAGGAAATTCGCGCATTGGAAGGCGTGGAAGAGGTGATCGCCACCGCGCGTGAATCTCTGGTGTATCTCGTGATCGAGTTCGACTCGGCCATGGATATCGACCACGCGGTAGACGAAGTGCGCAATGCGGTGGACCGTGCCAAGGCGGATCTGCCTCGGGATGCGGAAGAGCCGGTTGTGGAGGAGGCGTCGGCGCAACCTTTTCCCGCGATTGTAGTAACACTTGCGGGTAAGGGTGTCGGTGAGCGTGAGCTGCTGCGCAGTGCGCAACTACTGAAGCGCAAAATTGAAACGATCGGCGAAGTGCTGAGCGCGGATATCAACGGCAACCGGGAAGAAGTGGTGGAGGCCACTATAGATCCGGTGCGCCTGGAGCATTACCAGATCACCGGCAATGAACTGATCAATGCAGTGCTGGGCAACAATCTGCTGATTCCCGCCGGTGAGATGGATGTCAGCAGGGGGCGTTTTTCCGTCAAGGTGCCGGGCTTGATTGAAACAGCGGACGACGTTTATCAGATTCCACTTAAACAGTCCGCCCACGGCGTGGTGACCCTGGGGCAGGTGACGGATATCCGTCGTACCTTCAAGGACGCTACCAGCTACACCAGTGTAAATGGCCAACCCGGGCTCGCCATCAATGTGGAGAAACGCACCGGGGCCAGCGCCGTGGATCTGGCAGATCGTGTGCGCGCGGTGGTGAATGCTGAACGGAATTATCTGCCGCGTGGCGTGAAGGTGGATTTCGTGTTCGACATGTCGGAAGTCGCCCGGGACATGGTCAGCGAAATGGAGGGAAATATCCTTACCGCCATGTTGCTGGTGATGATCATTGTGGTGGGTGCGCTGGGGTTCCGCTCTGGACTGCTGGTGGGGTTCGGCATTCCGTTTTCTCTGTTGTTCGGCTCCATCATCACCTGGTATCTGGGGTACTCGTTCAACTTCATGGTGATGTTCGGCATGCTGCTCGCGCTCGGCATGCTAATTGACGGCTCCATCGTGATCACCGAGTTTGCCGACCGCAAAATGGCCGAAGGGCTGTCGGCGCGGGCGGCTTATTCCATCGCGGTGCGGCGCATGTTCTGGCCCGTAGTGGCCTCTACCGGTACCACGCTCGCCGCGTTCCTGCCGATCATCTTCTGGCCCGGAGTGGTGGGGGAATTCATGCGCTATCTGCCGGTGACCGTGTTCGCCGTGCTGGCCGGATCACTGGTCTACGCGCTGTTCTTTGCTCCGGTACTCGGCTCGGTGTTCGGCAAGAGCAATATGGATCTGCAGACCCAGCAATATCTCAGGCAGCTGGAAAATGGAGATCCTGTTTCCCTCGGTGGGATTACCGGTTTTTACGCGCGGATGCTCGATCCGGTGGTGCGGCGGCCCTTCGTGTCCTTCGCGGTGACGATTTTGGTGCTGATCGGTATCTTCATCGCCTTTGGCCGCTTTAATCCCGGGGTGGAATTCTTTACCGAGACCGAAGAGCAGTACGGCAACGTGGAAGTGCGCGCGCAGGGCAACCTGTCGCTCGAGGAGAAAAAAGCGCTGGTGGCCCAGGTGGAATCCGCGGTGATGCGAGTACCGGAAGTACGGGTGGTGTACACCGCCATAGGCTCCGGCGGCATTTCCGGCAACTCTGAAAAGTCACCGGACCAGATTGCCAATCTGCTCGTGGAGCTGCTGCCTTCTATGGAACGTGAGCGCAAGAGCCGGGAGATTTTCGCGGATATCCGCGAGCGCACCGGCCATTTCCCCGGAATAAAGACCAGTGCCAATGCATTCGAAGGCGGGCCGCCGGTGGGCAAGGATATCGTACTGGAATTGCGCAGCCGCAATTACGACAAGTTGCTCGGGGAAACCTGGCGTCTGCATCGGGCTCTGGAAAATGACTTCGAGGGGTTGCGGGATATCGTCAACACCGCGCCATTGCCGGGCATTGAATGGGAAGTGAAGGTCGACCGCGCCAAGGCGGCCCTGTATGGCGCCGATCTGACCGGAGTCGGCCGCGCCGTGCAGCTTGTGACCAACGGTGTGCTGATGGCGGAATATCGACCGGACGATTCCGATGAGGAAGTGGATATCCGCATCCGTTACCCGGACTACGCCCGCGGAATTGCCGCGCTGGACGAACTGAAAGTGAATACCCCGAATGGCGCGGTACCTGTCAGCAGTTTTGTCTCCACCGTGGCTGGCCCCAAGGTGGACAAGATCGAACGTATCGACGGTATCACCCGTATGCAGGTAAAAGCGGATGTGAATGACGGCGTTCTGGCGGATGACAAGGTGCGGGAAGTTCGCCAGTGGCTGCTACAACACCCGCTGGACGGCGAAGTGGAGTTGTTGTTCCGCGGTGCCGACGAAGATCAGGCCGAGTCTCTGGTTTTCCTGCAGGTAGCGTTTTCGCTGTCGCTGTTCCTGATGTTTATCCTGCTGGTAACCCAGTTCAACAGTTTCTATCAGTCCGCACTGATCCTCTCTTCGGTGATTATGTCTACCGCGGGTGTGATGCTGGGGCTGACTCTGACCCAGAGCACCTTCAGTGTGATTATGACCGGGGTGGGCATTGTGGCGCTGGCGGGCATCGTGGTGAACAACAATATTGTGCTGATAGATACCTACAACTATGTGCGTAAAGCCGAACCGCAGCTGAGCTGTGCCGCTGCTGCGGTCAAAGCATCGGCACAGCGTTTGCGCCCGGTATTCCTCACCACCGCCACGACTATTCTCGGGTTGTTACCGCTGGCGCTGGGGGTGAGTGTGGATATGGTAGGGCGCACCATCGTGGTCAACGGTGTGATCGCATCCTTCTGGGTGAAGCTGGCCAGCGCCATTGTCTACGGACTCAGTTTCTCGACGATTCTGACCCTGATTGTGACCCCGGTAATGCTTGCGCTGCCGTCGGCGCTCAGGGAAATCATAGGTGATGCGGTGGGGATGTTAAAATCGCGACTCCCGGATAAGGGAGTAAAGTGACCGGGTGGGATCAGGTGCCAGGTCGCCGATGACCTGACGACAGTCATAAAAAAACCCCGGGGAACCGGGGTTTTTTATTTTCGCCTGTCAGTAGTGACAGCTTAGCCTTGGGCCGGAGCCTTGGGCGGACGGCCGCGACGAGCCGGAGCCTTCTTGGCTGCACCAGCCTTGGGTGGGCGACCGGGCTTTTTCTTGGCGGCGCCAGACTTGGCGGGACGACCAGGCTTCTTGGCTGCGGGAGCGGCAGCGCCGGCTTCAGCTTTCTTTGGGCGACCAGGCTTCTTCTTGGCAGCGGTCTTGGCTTTGACGGCCGCTTTTTTGGCCTTCTCGGCGGCTTTCTTTTTGGCTACAGCTGCTTTTTTCTTCTCGGCAGCGGCTTTCTTCTTGGCAGCAGCGCTAGCCTTTTTCTTGGCAGCAGCGGCTTTTTTCTTCGCAGCGGCAGCGGCTTTCTTCTTGGCGGCAGCAGCGGCTTTCTTCTCAGCAGCGGCCTTCTTCTTGGCGGCAGCGGTGGCTTTCTTCTTCTCAGCGGCGGCTTTCTTCTTCTCAGCGGCGGTCAGCTTCTTGGTAATAGCTGCTTCTTCTTTGGCCACAGCCTTGGCTACTTTTGCCATCAGCTTGTTGTCAGCGGAGATGGCAGCCAGCTTGGCTTTCGCGTCGTTGGCAGCGGCTTTGGCGGCTGCGGCGAGCTTCTTGGCGGCTGCGGAAGCTTCCTGAGCGGCTTTTACTTGCTTCTGCTGCGCGGCAGACTTTTTCTTGGCGCGGGCAGCTTTTACCTTGGCTTGTGCTGCTGCGGCCTTCTTGGCTGCGGCTTCGGCATCTTTGGAAAGTTTGTCCGCTTCTTTCTTGGCTTCAGCTTCCTGGCCGCTGCGGGCTTTTTCGAGCTGGGCTTTAAGAGAGGCGAGTTCCGCTTCCAACTTTGCTACGGCACTCACCGGAGACGAGGTGGCTTTTTTACGTGCGGCCATAAAATATCCCTGTATCTGAATTTAATATCTAGGTGTTATCTTGGATGAGTGGAATTCATCGCGCTAATTGCAGCTCATTTATATACTTGAATGCAAGTGTTTTAAGGGTGTTTTTACTCTGTAATGAATAAATTTAAGGCTTTTTTTACTTTTATTGGGTTCTTCTGGTTGCTGCTCTGCGGATTTTGGGCTGTGCTCACCCTGGTGCGAGGCTCAGAGAGCGGTGCAACTGCAGCCTGGATCGGTCTTTTAATTAATGCCTGGGCATTACCTTCATGGATGCTGTTGCGCTATTTGTTTCCCGGGAAAATATCCGGGGATTTGCGTGAACCGGGTGCATTCGCCGGGGTGCTTGTGGGCCTCGCGCTGATATTGCTGACGGACAGCGAGCGCGGGTTGCCGGTCTATCTGGCGATATACAACCTGTTTGTATTTCTGTTTTACCTCCATCACCTGAGTTCGGTCGCATGGCCGCCGATGCCAGCGCCGGGAACTCTTTTTCCTGCACTCGAACACCGGGATGTCGGTCGCTGGCAGGCAGCGGAATACTGCCGAGAGCACGGGGTGAGGGGAGTGATTGTGCTCTTTCTGCGGGGAAGTTATTGCGCGGACAGTCGCCATCAGTTGTCTCAGCTGTACACCCTGCTTGAGGATTTGCAGCGGCAAAATGTGGGGCTGGTGCTCTGGAGCGTACAGTCGGAAGACCGCTGGCCGCACCATTTGCTTGCTCCGAATACGTCACAGGTAATTTTCCAGGTGAGACAACTGGCACAGCCGGTACCGGCGCTGTTCGCGGCCAGTAATGCCGCGCCGCTTATCCTGCATCCCTGGATTAAAGACGCTGCGCGTCCCAGTGCCTGGCTGCTGGATGCAGAGGGATATATTTTATGGCGGGAATTACCTGCCACTTATCGAATGCCGACAACGGTGGCTACGCTGCGCAACCAGCTGTTCCGTCTGCAAGAATAGAGCCCTGGGCAACGCTCGGGCGAAGGCCCGAGTGAGTCGGGATCACGGGGTGGATTTGTCGGGCGGACTACAGGTTGGGCAAAACAAAAGGCGATCGCTTTCCGCTACGCCTTTGTTTCTGTTTGGCCAATAGGGGCTATTGCCTGGTCAGTGCTGTGCCGGGAAGAATCCAAAGCGGTTCACAGTGGTCCGTAAGGCAGGTAGCGATTGTCGGAGTGTTGACGAATCCACAATAGCTGTTCGCGGACGAGCGGAGACTTGCGCAGGCGCAGGGATTTTGCCAGCGGAATGACGGGGGACTCCGCGCCGCCCTGCCAATCCGGCAGCTGTGCTTCCGCCAGCGTAAAAAATCGAATCAACCCCCACACCTGATCATTGTTCCAGTGCGCGGCTTCATCCAGCCACTGTGTAGCGGGCAGGCCCGAAAGCCAGTTCGAGGACTGCAGATCGCTGTCGAATTTGGTCAGATCCGGAGCTGCCAGACCGGGCGTGGCTCCCGCGTCTGCCGTCTGCAGAGCATTAATGATCCGTTCCAGCAGCGACTTGTCGATGTCACTGCGCGTCCGATCGTTGGAAGCCGGTTTGGCGGGTTCCCAGGCACCGACACTCATACTCACTCCTATATATGAAAGCATGTACATAAAACGGGGCGGATTATACTCACCCGGGGGCAACATAAAGAGGGGATTGCCGCGTGGATGGATGACGGCAGCAGAATTTAGCATAATCCCCCTGTTCTCCCGGATTTCCGCTCGGGTCTGTACCAGGCAGCCAGGAGTCATTCGTTGTCGGTAGTGCTGTGTGACATCGGCACCGTATTAACCGTGTAAGTAGTAGCGTGTTCAGGATAAGTTGCCCGGGGGCTCAAGTGAACTATATAGATCAGCCGATTGCAGCGCAGAAACGTATCGCTCTGGTGGCGCACGATAACCGCAAGGCCAGTCTCATTGACTGGTGTCTGCAGCACCGGGGTATTCTCGAGCAGCATCAGTTGCTGGGAACCGGAACCACCGGGACACGGATAGAGGCGGCGACCGGTATGGCGGTGGAGAAACTGTTCAGCGGTCCCATGGGGGGAGACCAGCAGCTGGGTGCCCGTATCTGTCAGGGCGAGGTGGATATCCTGATTTTCTTTTGGGATCCTTTCGAACCCATGCCCCATGATCCAGACGTGAAAGCGCTGTTGCGCATTGCCGCGGTGTGGAATATCCCGGTGGCTTGTAATGCCAGCAGCGCCGACATGATGATCCACTCGGCGCTGATGACGCGGAGTTTCCCGCGGCAGGTACCTGACTATCAGGGCTATCTGGCCGAGAGAAAACACGAAACAGCTGTCTAATTTTCGTCCGGTTTGAGTGGGTCTTCTTTCTATCTCATTGATTTTTAAGGGATATTTTTGGCGCGGAATCTTGCGCTTGCATTGATGGCCATTTCCCGGCAATCTTCCCCACCTGATTAGACCGGGTAACCGGAGTAATTCGAATTAAAAACAGTACGGTGTTTTATGAGTAGACGACGCGGTAAGGCCGTAGAAGAAGAAAAGGCCGATATTGACCTGACCCCCATGCTGGACGTCGTGTTCATCATGCTGATCTTCTTTATCGTGACGGCATCCTTCGTGAAAGAGAAGGCGCTGGACGTGAACGTGCCGGATCCTGATCAGCAGGTAGAGACTCCGCCGGACCCCGACAAGCAGAATATCCTGCTGACCGTGAATTCGGCCGACGAGATCTGGATGGGAAGCAGCCGTATCGACAGCCGTGCGGTAAGAGCCCGTATTGCCCAGCTCTACGCGGAAAACCCCCAGGCCATCGTAATCGTACGTGCGCACAATAAGTCCAGCGCAGACACATACGTGACCATCGCCGACGCGGCGAAAGAGGTAAACCCGAATATTCAGGTTTCCCTGGTGCCTTTCGAAGACAAGCGCTAACGCGCTTCTTCAGGGCAGCCCTAGAGGGCACAAAAAAGGCCAGCATATGCTGGCTTTTTTTGTGCCTGCGATTTGTCCCATCCGGTCTCTATGTGAGTGGCCAGGCGGTTCTCCCGCGCTCGGCCACCATTGTGGTCAGAACTCGGAACGGATCGCCCACAGGTCTGGGAACACCGGTTTGAACAGCGTACTTTGCAAGTAACCCACACCACTGGAGCCCCCGGTACCCATTTTGTGGCCGATGGTTCGCTCCACCATCTTTACATGGCGGTACCGCCACTGCTGCAGCGAGGTGTCTATATCCACCAGCGCTTCGCAGATATCGCTTACCAGCGGATCATTCCGGTACACATCGATCAATACCTTCTGCACGGCAGTAGAGGGCGCAGCCACCTGGCTGAAGTCCCGCTCCAGTTCCGCTTTGGGAATATTGTGCCCCTCGAGGGCCAGGAAGCGCAGGAAGGCGTCCCACAGAGTCGGCGCCTCAAGGCGCTTTTGCAGGCGGCGGTAGTGTTCGGAGCCGGGCTCGTAATTGCCCAGCTTCTTTGCATCTTTAGCGCCGTAGAGGAATTCCAGTTCGCGGAATTGAAAGGACTGAAAACCGCTGGCGGTGGACAGGCGGTCGCGGAATGACATGAACTCCAGTGGGGTGAGAGTTTCCAGTATGTCGACCTGCTGGATCAGGGTGCGGTAGATTGCGTCTACCCGTTTTAGTGTGTGCAGGGCCCGGTTGCGCTCGCCGCCGTTGAAAAGTCGCACCAGAAAGTCGAGTTCGTGCAGCAGCTGCTTGAACCAAAGCTCGTAGCTTTGGTGGATAACGATAAATAGCAGTTCGTCGTGCTCCGGCCCTTCCGATAGTGGTTGCTGGCACTGCAGCAACTCGTCGACTTTCAGGTAGGAGCTGTATGTCACTGTCATTTTTGGAGTGTTCCTGTCTTTAAATCACCGTAACCGAAATGGTTGTACCGGTTTTGCCAGTGATGTGAATCTTAAATTGCGCCATTTCGCCAATCTTTGGCCGCATTATAAGGTTTCCACCGGAGCAGTTGGAAAATCCTTTAACCGGAGACCGCCACTAACGTTGAGAATCCGCAACCCAATCTGGTCGAATCGGACCTCGTGCACATTTGGGGAGTGGCTACACTAGTGACCTGTTCATACCAAATGTAATGACGGCCGGAAATCCGGCCCTGCGGGTCCCGACCGGGGTTGGGTCGGGCGATGCAGTCAATTGCGATAATCACAGAATAGGCGGAGCCGACCTCATGCAGAGCCAGTGTGCAGAAATTCGGTCTCAGGTATCCGGACGGGTACTGGAGATCACCATCAACCGGCCGGAGCGGAAGAATGCGCTCACTATGGCCATGTACTCAGCCATGGCCGATCTGCTGGATGCGGCAGTCGTTGACTCTGAAGTCAGGGTGGTCATTCTCACGGGTAGCGGCGGAGCTTTTACCAGCGGCAACGACCTGACGGATTTTCTCGGCGGTTCCGCCAGTGGCGAGGAGTCTCCTGTTTTTCGTTTTATGCAGGCACTGTACCGTTTTCCCAAACCGGTGATCGCCGCAGTTGCCGGTCCGGCGGTGGGTATTGGCACCACCCTGTTGCTGCACTGTGACCTCTCCATCGCCGAGGATGATGCCGTTTTCCAGATGCCTTTCGTCAATCTCGGTCTGTGTCCCGAGTACGGTTCCAGTTTCCTGCTGCCGCGTATTATGGGTCACACCAAGGCGTCGGAGCTGCTGTTGCTGGGCAAGAAGTTCGATGCGCAGACCGCGGCGGATGTGAATATCTGCAACGAAGTGGTGTATTCCGGCGAAGCGCTGGATCGCGCCCGGGTATACGCTGCAGAGCTTGCTCAGAAGGCCCCCGAGGCGGTGCGGTTGACCAAGAAGCTATTGCGCCAGGGCACTCTGGAGAGCGGCATGGCGGCCATTCGGGAGGAAGCGGGACATTTCAAGGCGCGCCTGCAGTCGGATGAGTTTCGCGAAGCAGCCACAGCTTTCATGGAAAAAAGGCCGGCAGACTTCTCCCGCTTTGACTGACCCCTGAATAGACGGAAATCCTCAAAAGTAATCCGTCGTCAGTCATGTTTTCCCTTTAGGTCGCCAAAGGCGACCTTTTTCATTTCTGCTTGGCAAAGAGTGGGATTTTGTTCTCACTTGGCTTGATTTCGTGGGTCTATGTTGCTTCGCGACGAGGCGGGTGCGGAGGCTGGGTAAAATTGGGGCATGAATATCATTTCGTGAGCCGGTACACTTTCCGCCTTTACGGCTGACTATTCAGTGCCTGACCTTTTGCCGGGTGAATGTCCACAAGATAAGAAACACCCGCAGCCGGAACATCTACAACTGCGCAGGATTTCTGCGGTAACCTGGTTTTCAGGACCATGAATGTCGTTGCTCCCGCTGGGCTTTTATACAAATCACTGGTTCGCCTGTTTGTGCAGGGCCTGCTTGTACTCCTGTGGGGGGGGCTGTGTGCCCAGGTTCACGCAGGGATCACCGTGGGCGGGGTGGGCAAAGGTACCCAGGAAAACACACTCACCGCGCCGCTGCATTCCTTTGCCGATGCGATAGACATCGGCGCCGCTGAAGATGGCAGTCTAAGAACGGGGCAGGCTGCCGTCTGGCATGACCCCAGTGGCAGGGCCGATCTCTCAGCGGCTCTGCAGGCGCTGGAGCAGGGCGAATTCCGACCTCTGGCCGGAGCCGGTTCAACCGGCCTGCGGAAGGGCAGCTACTGGTCCCTGTTCATTCTGCGTAACACGACAGATAGTTCCGTTCCCATACATCTGGAATACGTGGATCACCAATTGATCCGGCTGCAGGCGTTCGCCAGCGCTTCCGTCGACACTCCTCATTTCCTGGAGTTGGCCAATCTCGCGATGGGGGAGTCCTTCGCACGGCGGCCGGTATTCCACAACCGCTTCGTGGTGCCAGTGGTTCTCGCGTCGGGTACGTCTGAGGCATTTCTGGTGCGGTTTGACTCCGAGGAGGTCGGGTTCGTGTTTCCCTCCATGCGGATCTGGTCTCCCGATGCCCTCAGCAAATCCCATACCGGCGAAACCGCGGTGCTGTCGTTTCTGTTTGGTGGGATTGCCCTCATCTCCCTCTTCTCGCTGATTGTCGGAGTGACCACCCGCGAGTGGAGTTTCTTCGCCTATTTCGTATACGGTATCTCCAAAATCGTGGCCTGGGGCACCATTCTCGGATTTACCCATCAGTACGTGCTGCCCGATGGGTTCCACTGGAGTTATATGTCGGCGGCCGGTGCCGTCAGCATTCTGTGTGGGCTCGTCTTCGATCGTCTGTTCCTGCAGACACGCAAGTACACACCCAGGCTGGATCTGATCCTGATCCTGATGATGGTAAATGCGGGAGTGCTGCTCGGCAGTGCGCTGCTGCAGATCAAAGCCGTGGCGCTGATGAGTATTACTTTCGCGCTGTTGCTATATCCAGCCTTCACGGTTATTGCTCTGGTGCGCTGGCGGCAGGGCTCCAGCGAGGCGGTCGTGTTCGCGCTGGGCTGGACGCTGTTACTGGCTGGGCTTTTTTACCAGGCGCTGCGGGATCTCGGCTATGTCGAGCACAATCTGGTGAACTATTACCTGCCGCCACTCAGTTCATTTATCGAAATGGTCACGATTATGGCCGCCATGGGAATGAAGCTGCGCCGCCTGCGCTTGCAGGGGTTGGAGTCGGAGCGACAGTACCGCCGGCATCTGGAGCAGTCGAAGGTCAAACTGGAAGGCTTGGTGCGGGCGCGCACGGAAGAGCTTGAAAAGGCAAAACAGCAGGCTGAACTGGAAGCGCGCACTGATCCTCTCACCGGTATCCGCAACCGTCGCAGCTTTTTGTCGGATGCCGAGCTATGTATCAAACGCGCTCAGCGCAGGGGTGAGCCTGTGAGCCTGCTGATGTTTGATATCGATCACTTCAAGTCCATCAACGATAACCACGGCCACGGTATCGGTGATGAGGCGCTGCGCCAATTCAGCGTGACCATTCAGCGGAAAATCCGCGAAACCGACGTTTTCGGGCGTCTCGGTGGCGAGGAGTTCGCGCTGCTGATCACCGAAACCCGGCCGGACTCTCTGTACACCGCTGAGCGCCTGCGGGACAACATCGCGCAGATCCGCTTGCGTTGCCCCGAGGGCTGTGTGCAATTTACCTCAAGTATCGGCGTGGCCCATGGCAGCACCGACGAATCGGTGGAAACTCTGCTGCGGCAGGCAGACCACGCCCTCTACTGCGCCAAGGAGCGCGGGCGCAACATGGTGGTCGAGTACAGTGAGCAATCGTCTTCCACCGCGGGTAGTGCGGAAACGCCACTCAATCCGGAACCCGTCTGACGAACAGCTCCGACAGACATCGGCGGCGTTTCATTGCGGCAGATCGAATGGTCTGCCCCAATTTACTGCACAATCTTGATCCATTCCCCCGGTTTGGGCTCACCACGCGGGTAGTAACCGTTCAGTAGACGCAGCTGTTCCTCCGCATACTCGCCGATTTCCATGTGTCGGGCCAGGGATGCGAATGTCGTCTTGTCATTGGCTTGTACATAGCGCACGCGTTTGATGTCCGGTTTGGCGATGTCGGTTTGGCGCAAGGGGCGGAAGCTGCGGATGCTGGTCAGGAACAGATTGTCCAGCTCGGTGGCCGCTTTGGTGTCTTTCGGTTTTTCACTGATTTTTCCTTCCAGAATGTACTGGCGGCTGCCGTAGAACAGGATCGCCACCCGGTCCGGACTGTCACTGGACTTGATCGGCAGCTTACCGGTGTGGCCCTCCAGCCGGTACTGATTCAGCGTCTCATCCTGTTCCAGGCTGCGCACATCGTATACGCCGCGCAGCGCCATATCCGCAGGCTGATTTCCATCGCGCTTATCGACCTTGATGGTGAGGGTTGCGGATTTGTCCGGCGCAGTGCCGACAATGGCGGAGCGTAGGTTTTCCACTGTCCAACCTTCTGGGAACAGGAGCGAGAAGCCCAGGCTCTTGTGATTGAAACGGTTTTTCTCGCTCTCCTGCGCATTGGTGCCGTAGACGATGCCATCGGTTTTTTCGCGATAGTACTCCACCTTGGTAATTTTCTTGTCATCCGGCAGTTTTCCCGCCGCCTCAACGACTTCGCGCAGACGTACGTCATTGCGTGGGTGTGAGGAGAAAACACCGTGGTAGGTCTGCTGTTGCTTGCCCTCGACCCGCGCGCGGCGGCGGGCGAAGGTTTCCTGATCCTTGAGCAATGCAATCACGTTGATCATCGACTGTGGATCATAACCGGCGTTGTACATGTACTGGGCACCGAAGCGGTCGGCCTCCAGCTCCATATCCCGGCCGTATCCTTTCACCGCGGCGGTGCTCCACAGATTGGTTACATCACCCACTACGCCGCTGCCGGTGACCAGTACCGAGAGCACTGAAGCGACGCCGGCACCGGTGGCTGCGGTTTTCTGGCGCACGGCGTGGCGGGCGGTGATGTGCCCCACTTCATGGGCGAGCACGGCGGCCATTTCCGCTTCCGAGTGCAGATAGGTCAGCAGACCGCGGTTGATATACACATAGCCGCCGGGCAGAGCAAAGGCATTGATATCCTGGCTGTCGATGATGGTGAAGTAGTAGGTGAGGTCCGGGCGGTCACTGGCCTTGGCAATTTTCTGACCCACGTGTTCGACATAAGCGGTAAGAATCGGATCGCTATAGATAGGAGTGCTGGCGACCAGTTTTTCGTGCATCTCACGCCCGATTTTGATTTCCTTTTCTTCCGACATCAGCACGAGATCCGGCCGGTTGGTGGCGGGATTGAAGGAACAGCCGGCGGCGGTGACTACCAGCAGGGCGGTTAACAGTCTTTTTTTGAGCGTGTGCATTTGAGGCTCCCTAGTTATTCTCTCCAGTCAGATAGCCGCTGCTGCAAACTCCGTTTATTTCAGCGGCTGGCGGATTGCGGCGGTAACAGAAATTCCTGAAGCTGTGCGGCCATGCCCTTGCAGGCGTTGTTCTGCACCCGGGCGATCAACGGAATGGGTACGACAATGGCGGGCATATACGAGGTGCCCTGAGCATCGGCGCTGATCTTTCCAGACAGCTCCTGATCGCGAAAATCCCAAACCGACGCCTCGTAGTCGGACTCCTTGTCCCAGGTGCCGAAACCAAAGCAGCCGGCGCCGGCGGTGCCGATGGAGCAGCCGATGGAGCCGGCACTTGAAGTGGTCTCCGTATTGCCGTCGATCCAGACGATATATTTGATCCCGTACCTTTCCATGCGGTCGCGCACGTCAGGGATGTCCATTAGCTTACTCAGGGACTTGATATGCATGGGCGCGGTGCGTGGTTCAAACCAGGGATAGAGTGCGTCTACAAACTGCTGTTCGGGAATGACGTTCACTCCGGATTTCGGGTTGTGCAGCGTTTGGCCGACACAGTCGATCAAATCGGGTTCAGTTTCGTATTCACTGGAGTGGCGGCGGCCGAGAATTACCACGGAGTCGCCCACCGCCAGCTCGCCAGCGCTGCGGCGGTATTCGTCGATCACGACGGTGGTGCAGCCACTATTGAGGGTCGCGAGAAGCGACATGGAAAAAAGCGCGCTCAGAAATTTCACCGCTACATCCTCCTTGAATCCCCTATTTTCTGCCGAGTATGCGGCAGGTGGGGGCAAATCCATTGCGAAAAAATTAATGCTCAGTTGTTGTCTGCTTCCGTTTGCTTCATGCTCAGGGCGCGCTGTTTGCTGGCGAGAAATGCCTGCAACTCCGGCACTCGTTCAAAACCGGTATACAGCGTGGCACCCGCATCCCGCAACGCCACATTGATGGCTTGAGCGAGTGCCGCCTCCTGGGATTTCAGGAACGCGGTGGGGGTTTTTCCATAGGCGGTGATCACCCACTCCGCCACCGCGTCACCCTGCTGGTTGTAGGCGCGCATGTCGTACTTGATCCACACTTCGAAAATATTCACACGGGTTTCCCGCGGCATGGTGAACTGCAGCTCGCGCACTTCCGGCACAATTACCAGATCCACTCCTTGGGGCAGATTGCTCGGATACTGCGACAGATTTACGGTTTCCTTGAACATGGAACCGAGTACGGTCTCGAACAGATTCTTCTGCGCGCGACCGGTGTTGATATTCCACTCGTCGCGGTCATCGCGGTTCTCGCTGTAGGTAAATTGCCGGAAGTCCTCACTGAGGAATATTCCTACGGTGAGGGGATGCTGGTTGCCCACCGGTGCGGGAAATCTTCCATCGACAGATACCGTATGCGCGCAGGCTGTCAGCAGGCAGGCGAGCACCACTAGGGCGGCGGCTCTGATCGCCCCTTGTTTTATTGAAAAAAGTCCCTTTAACAAGCGAATCATGTTTTCCTCACCCATCACCGTTGTTCCATTTAACGGAAATCGTTCAGCCCCACAAAGGTGCCGCCATTCCTGTATGTCAGCTCGCGCATCAGTGCGGCAAAGCGCAGCCCAGTGGTCTGAAGGTGCAGCGGGCGCGAGAACTGGATAGGGAAGCCGATAGCATGGATACGCACCATGCGTTCGTTTTCTCCGCGTGTAGCATTTACCCGATCCACCGCCATCATCACATTGCGAATGGATTTACCGGTGAATTCGTCGCCCAGTACATAAATGCTGATTTTTTTGTTGGGATCGTGAAAGGTGCGCACCGCCTTCTGGATACCCTCAACCGGGCTGGAGTTACTGAAGGGGTTCCAGGAACGCAAACGATCGAGTACTGCCTGCCGCCGGCCGGGTGTATCCGGAATCCATTTGTTGCGGTAATTGGAGAACATGTAGTCGCCCATATCGTTCATTACCTGAATTCCCTTTACGTTGGGATACAGGTTCAGGGTATTGACCATCTCCTGGATCATGCGGTCCCAGCCGTAATTGAACATACTGCCGGAGGTGTCGATGATGAATAGGATGTATTCGCTGTCTACCGGAATGCCGCCGATAACATTATTCTTGCGCTGATAGTTTTCCCCCAGCAGCCGCTTCATTTCGTCGGTCATGGTCTGCAGGGCAATGGTCAGCTCGCCCTTGAGCTTACCTTCTTCAGAGTCGCTCTCGGTTTTCTTCGCGTACACCGCTTGCAGGGTTTCCAATTCACCCTTGAGTTTGGCGATGCGCTTGGTTTCAATATCCAGCTGTTCTTTTTTGGCGTTGAGATCGCGGTTCAATACGCTGGTTTCACCGCGGATTTCCGCCAGCTGCTCCTGCAGTTCCTGCACCTGGCCGTCGAGATCCTGTTCGGCTTCCTCGAGCACAATCGGTTCCACGGTCTTGGCGATCATCAACAACAGTACAATGGCGCCGAAGCCACAGCAGATCACGTCGAGAAAGGAAATACTGAATTCTTCCTGTTGCCGTTTGTTGCGTTTGCTACTCATGGCCAATCCTTGGATGGTGCGAGGAACGAACCCTGTGTGTCCATGGCGAGCTTCCAGAACTCACTGGCGGCCATGGGATCGCCCTCCATGGGGGCGAGAATGACATTGACCGGAATACTTTTTGGCAGCGCATCCACCGCCTTGCGAAACAGCTTGAGGCGGTCCTTGCCGGAGACGGTATTGCCCTTTGCTGCCTGCATGCCCTGTGTGGGCAGGCCATCGGTAATCAGGATGATATTGTCCGGCAGTGGTGACATGCTGTTTACGGCGTTGAATATCCGCTCGAGACTGGTGCCATTCTGCGGCACGACGGTGTCCAGCGCCTTGATGGCATCATCCATTTTCGCGCGATCGTCCACGTTCAGCCAGCGGTCCTCGGTGCCGACGATGGCGGCGCGGAACCCGGTATTGAAAGTGTAGATCTGGTATTGGCTGTCCTGGGGAAACTGTGACACCAGCCATGACACCGTTTGCTTGGCGCGGCGCCATTTTTCCGTATCGCGTTTTACCGCATCCGACATGTTGCGCGTGCGGATGACCTTGATCAGCTCGTCGCCGAGCATACTGGCGGAGGAGTCCAGCAGAATCAGGATGCGATCCCCGCCGAGGCGCAGGCCAGTGAGATACTGGCGGTCGCCATCGCCGACAAACTTGCGCACATTGTTGCCGAGCTTTTTATTTTCTTCTTCCAGTTTCTGTTTCGCCTGCTCCAGCTTTTTCAGTTTCTCCTGCAGACGGGCGACATCCATTTCATCCGTGGTACTGTCGATTTCGGCGATGTTGCCTTTTATTTCCTCAATCTGTTCCATGATGCGGCGCGCGAGCCCCTGAGTCTTGGCCAGTTCATCGCTGGTGGTATCGAGGGTATTGCGGGCCAGCACCAGATGTTCCTGGCCGAACTGCACCTCCTCCTGCAACAGATTGACCTCCGCTGCCAGATCCTGATTTTCAGCTTCGATGTCGTGGTCGGAGCCGTGCTTGATGATGAGGAAAATCAAGGCAACGGCACCGAAACCGCAGGACATAATGTCCAGAAACGACAGGCTGAAGGTGGTAAACCGCCGGTTCTTACGCGCCATAATGCTCCACGCTGATCGCTGTGATGACCTCGGCAAAATCCGCCGCGCTGATTCGGTCGCCGGCGGAGAGATTGACCGGAGAGGAAATTTCTCTACCGTTCAGCATCAGTTGTGCGCCAGCATCCACGCGCAGAGCGAGTCGGCCCGCGTGATGGGTGATCGTGGCGGCGGGGTGACTGGGCGGGGTGGGGGTAATCTGAAGTTTTCCCTCCTGCCAGCTGACAAACAGTGGCTGCTGAGCTGCCAATGCGCGGTTGCCAAAGAGCAGGTGAGTGGCGCCGGCTTCTGCGGCAGCATTGACCTGTACTGCCACATCGGCGACGGGGGCAGCACTGAGGTCGGCAATCAGCCGCAGATGGCCATTTTCGCTGTGCAGTTCCTGCCAGCGTTTATCCACCGCCAGTGCCACCGCATTGTGTGGTAGCAGGTGAATGCGTTCTGCGAGCTGCGCGCCGCCGGGAATTTCCGCCCAGCGGTGAGAAACAAATACCACACTGCTGGCGTCGCCCAGATTCTCAATCATGGCGCGTACCCGAGACAGAATCGGTGTGCTCGCGTCCTGAAGCTGGCGCAGGCTGACCTTGGCTGTGCGGTCGTCGAGTTCCGCCATAACTTCGCCCTGGCGCATGGCGCGGGCAATCCACTGAGGCAACATGTCGTAGAGCTGCTGCTCGGCATCGGCCGAATGCAGCGGATCAAAACGGCATTGCATGATGAAGGCATCGGTGAAGATCCGCGCCCAAGCCTCCTGAAAATGGTGCAGGCCTGCATCGGTTACGGTTTCGGCGATATCCAGCTCCGCGCGCTCGTGGACTGCCACCCGGCTTACCAGTGTCTGGTGGCGGTGCAATTCCACGTGCAGGTGTACACCTCGGGGAGCACAGCTGCTGATACAGGCGGTGGCGGCGTCAGTTAATGCCACGATATTGAAAGGGCTCTCTTTGACCACGCCGAGCAGCAGCGCCAATTGCTCACGAGTGAAATTTGCGGGCACGGCGAGGACAATTTCATCGGGAAGGTCGCACAGGCCCGCGATTTCTTTCAGGTGGCAGAAGGCCAGGTCTGCATGGTGGCGGCAGCCCGGATTGGAAGATTTCAACGTCTCCAAGCTCAGCCTGCGCCAGAACTGGTGATTAACCTGTGTGGGATGGCTGCGCGCGCGCATCAACGCACCGGTGCCAGTGATGATTTCGCGGTTGTTAACGATGGCGACACCGGGGCTTTCCGCTACTTCGGTCGTGCTGTCAAACACCCGCAGGCCGCAGTCGTTGATTTCCAGAACACCTTTGCTCATGGGATTTCCTGTTTCCTTTGGCGGGGGCCCGGCTCCGTGGGCGCCCTGGATTTGTTCAGCTGACTTTCAGAAAGCGCAGCAGATTGTTGTCACAGTAATTCTGGGTATCCAGCACCAGCCGTTCCTGCATCAACTGCAGTTGGTGGGTGAAAAACATAATGACAATACTGATGACAAGTGCGACAAAAGTGGAGTTGAACGCGACACCGAGGCTCACGGTCACACCGGCAATATCCCCTTCCACTGCGCGGTGTGCCTGTGCCAATGCCTCGCCGATACCGCGCACCGTACCGATGAACCCGATGGAGGGAATCGCCCAGGTGATATAGCGCACCATCGCCAGTTCTGAATCGAGGCGGTCGCCCTCGGTCTCACATACTTCCTTCACCGAATTGGAAACGGCGGCCACATTGCGGGTGGAGCCGAAGCGCTGCAGCGCTGTGAGCAGGGCGCGGGGTAGTAGGAAGTTGCGCTCCTCCTCCGGCAAGGCCTGGATTGGCCGCGACAGATCGCGCGCGTCTTCCGGAAGAATCGGGGTGCCCTCGCTGACATTTAGCAGCGCCTGGTCCAGTAGTTTGCGCTCGCGCATACTGCGTCGTGCCTTTAGTCCCATGATGGCCATGGCCCACAGCATCAGTACGAAGCAGGCTTCCTGTTCATAATCGCGCAACACAATGTACATCGAGCGTTGCTGAATATAGGTTTCACCGGCTTCCTCCCTTGCCATCTGCTCCTGGATCAGAGCGTCGGCGTTGGGGCGGATGATGGCTACGTAAATGGCGTGTACCAGGATGATGGCCCCGAGCAGGGCGAACAGCTGGAACATAAAATCTGAAGACTTGAATTTCATGGGTATTCCCGCTTATTTGTGGGGCCATTCCATTGGCGAGGCCCGGCTATTGCTCAGATTTCCGCTGGAATTTTCGCGCTATTCGCTGTTGCTAGATGTCCACCGGGTAGGAGACCGAGAGGTCTTCCGATATTTCTTCCGTTGCTTCGTAGTTGTCGGCACTTTGGGCGCTCTGTGCCTTGATCTTTGCTGCTGGTTTTTTTTTACTGACTGAAGCAGGCTGGGCGGTGACTTTTTCTTCCTGCTTTTCCTGATCTGTCTTCGCGTCGTCAGCGGCTGATTGCGCTTGTGCACCCAGCGCGAAACTGCATAGCAGAATCAGGGGCAGGAATCGCACCAGGTTGGTTTGTCTATAGCGTTGCATGCCAACACCTCGTTTCTCTCTGTTCCTACGTCTTTCTGTTCTTACTTCTCTGGCTCCGCGATCAATTGACCCAGCGGGCCACGCGGAAGCCCACATCATCGCGCGCTTCCGCGCCGTAATCCCGGTAAGACAGGCGCAGTTCGGTGAGTCCCGCGTGCCGCCAGCTGGAGCCGCGCACGACGTGGTAATCGCCCTCCTGTGGTCCCACCGGGTTTTCTTCAGCCCTGGTAGAGAGGCCCGTACCGATGGTGTACAGGTCGTGAATCCATTCGGAGACATTGCCGCCCATATCGAACAGGCCAAGATGATTGGGGCCGAAGCTACCCACCGGTGCGGTGGCGGCATAGTTGTCGTTATAGGTGCGCAGCACTGCGGGAACTATCTGGCCGGCACTGCTATCGGCGTAGTTGCCGGAGTTTTTGCCCACCGGCAGCGCATTACCCCAGGGGAATTTACGCATGGCGCCGCGTTCATAGCGGGCAGCCCAGGCCCACTCGGCCTCCGTGGGCATGCGATAGCCGTTGGCGCTGCCGTCAAACCCCACCACGCGGCCACGCTCAGTGCGGTAAACCTCCTTGAGACCGTCACGGGCGCTCAGCCAGTTGCAGAACAGGGCGGCGTCATTCCAGCTGATGTTCACCACCGGCAGGCTGTCGTTATCCAGACTGACACCATTGGTGTGGCTGGAACTGTGCATGCGCTGATAGCGTCGATATTCGCGGTTGGTGACTTCGGTTGTGCCGATGTAAAACGGGCGGGTGAGAGAAATCTTGCGCAGTACCTCATTGGCCTGGCGCCCCTGCTCGCGACGTGAGGAGCCCATGGTGAATTCTGAACTGGGGCGCATCAGCAGCATTTTGCCACCGGCACCGTGGGTGATTTCCGCGGGCACATTGCTCCAGCGCGCCTGCTCACCGGTGAGTAGTATTGCGCGCACACTCTGCTTGAGTTTGCTGGAAGGCACGATGGTGGTCTGATAATCCTCGTAACCCGCCTTGCGCACGGTAATGGTGTGGCTGCGGGTGGGCAGGGTGAAGGTTTCGCCGGCAATCCCCGCCAGCCTGCCGTCGATGAATACCTGCGCTTCCGGTGGGCTGCTGGTGATGGTGACATCGCCGAATACTGCGGTGAGATCCACGTTCAGGTCGCGCAGATCGCCCGCACGCACATCCACGGTGTGCTCCACAGAGCGGTAACCGTCGAGGAAGAAGCGCAGCTGATGCCGGCGGTTGGAAGCGAGTGCGACGTCCATCGGGGCCTGGCCGCGGTACTCGCCATTTACGGTGATGCTGGCCCCGGGTGGATTGCTCACCACCCGCAGGGTGCCGTCCGCGGCCGCGAGGTCGACAGTCTGCAGGGTCTGATCCACCCCGGCGGTGACCGGAACCGGAATCTGTACGGTTTTATGATCCGGCAGTGAGATGTCGACCACGCGATCACCCTGCACCAGTTCCGCTGTCAGCGGCGTGGTGCCGAGGATTTTTCCTTCCACGCTGACGGTGGCGCCGGCTGGATTACTGGTGATATGTACATTGGCCCAGGCCGGGCGCAGGCTGGCGGTCAGGGTCTGCGTATTGTCGAGCCCCTCGATTTCCACTTCCTTGCTGAACGGCAGATAACGCTCCGTTAGTACAGTGATACGTTTGCGGCCGGCGGGAATGGACTGGGCGAGGCCTTCGCTGCTATCCACTTCCGCGCCATTGACGAGAATGCGCACGGGTACCGCTGGTTCGGTAATGACCTGCAAATGTCCGGGCAGGCGCTCAAGCTTCACCGCGTGGCGGCTGTTGCTGTCGCTGCTGATTTCCACTTCGCCACTCTGTGGCAGATAACCGGTGGCGCTGACGGTGTAGCGGTAACTGCCGGGCAGCACCAGGTGGCCGTCGCCGAGGCGCAAGGCAAAGCCGCTGACGGAAACATCGGCATCCGCAGGCTGGGTTTCAAAAATCAGGGAGCGTGCCACCAGCAGGTAAACCAGCATCAGCGCGCCGAAGCAGAGGCTGGCAACCACAGCGATGGCTTTGGGGGAGAGCAGCAGTTTGTTGCCACCACTGGAAACCTGGGCAGGGGTGAAACCGATCGGCTGGATGACTGAGGCATCATCGTTGGCCGGCTCGTTTTCGCGAACGGGTACCGCTTCCTTAGCTGTCATTTATGGTTTCCTGTTACTGCGCACTTATTGATTTTTCCGCCGCTGTCGCCACACCGGTTTCCTTACCGGATCGCCTGGGTACCAAAAGTCCCAAAGGCAGAGCCGCGCATTTCAGCTTAGCCCGCTCTGGCACCCGCAGCTTGGGCGCCGGTCTTTTTGGCGTGGATTTTTCGGTTTTACCGATACCGGGACGACAAATTCGTCCATGCCCAGGAGCGCATCCGATACGCGTCACTGGCGTCAATGTTGGCGTGAGGAAGTAATGAAAAGTATGGTCCGCCGGTCAGAAAATCTGCGGGAGGCGCGCGCAGCCAATTCAAAATCACCGCGACATTCACGTCGTGTGCTTTTGATCTGCCCGCGTTGGAGTTGGTTTCCGGGTTCAGGAATTATTGGCGTTGTTAATTTTTTCCTGGCATTGGATCGTAACAACCGGAGACTCCGAACCGGGGTCGACAACAAATTCCTGGCGCACATCGCGATATCCCTGGCGGGTACCGACCGCGGTGTAGCGGCCAGGTTTGAGTGCGATTTCCCGCTCGGAAAAATTGCCGAGTTTGCCTACGTGATAAATGGTCACGTGCGTACTGGTATCGGATTGCAACAAAACCGTAATCGGTATCAGGGATTTGGTCAGTGCGATTTCAAGCTGTTCTATCTGATTTTTCAGGCGCGGTGTGTCTGCGTTGAGCGCGCGGGCGTCCGCGAGAACCTTGCGCGCATACTGATTGCGTTTGCTCTGCCCCAGGGTGAGGGGATCGCTTAGCAGCTCCTGGAGTTGATCGTCCAGCTTGGCGCGGGCATCGGCGCGAGCCTTGCCGGTGATGGCTTCCACCAGGCTCCCGTCCTGTTTGATCAGTTTGCCATATTGCTCCGCCGCCTGGTGCCACTGCTCTTGCGCTTCATTTTCCGAAGCGCTGGCAAACAGGCGATCCAGGCGGGCCTTGGATAGACCGTTTTCCGCCTGGGTGATACCTACATCGGGGTCGCTGGCGGTAGGCTTGAGCTTCTTGGCTTTGTGAAACGAGGCCTTGGCCGTGTCGTAGTCACCGGCGGCAATGGCGGCATAGCCCGCGGACATGGCCTGGCTGTAATCCCGCTCAAGGATTGCCGCATTTACTTTTGGCAGCAGGGCTTTCGCCGGTTCGGTTTCGCTATCCAGGCTCAGGGCCCTTTCCAGTGCCGCCTTGGCGATATCCAGAGCATTTTCTGCAAAGGCGTTTTTTCCGCTAACAACGTGTGGCCAAACTTCCGGCAGCCGTTCCGCACGGGACTTGCCCTTGACGCCGCGCGGGTGATCCTGGGAGATGGTCAGCACCAGATCGAAAGCCTTGTTCGCAGCAGCGGCGTCGCCGATATCCAGCGCCGCGTGCCCTTCCGCCAAATGTTGCTCAATACGTGTGGGGATACTGTCGCGCAGCTGCTGCAGGCCGGTGAGCGCCAGGCGATACTGCTGCAACGCGGCCATGAATTTTCGCTGGCGATAAATACCGTCTGCCTCTTCCGCGAGAGTGCGTGCGGCGAAGTACTCTTCCGCCGCCCAGGTTTCTACCTTGCGCTCTATCAGCTCTTCCTGCAGTTGCAGGATTTCCTGCAGCACCTGCTGTACTTCCCGGCGCTGCTGGGTGATTTCCGCCTCGGTAAAGGGGGATACCTCTACCTTGGGTGCGGCCTTTTGTGTCGCTGCCGCCGGAACAGTGGTGGCGACGGATGCGACCGCAGGTTTTTCCACAACTTGCGGCAATACCCAAAATACACCGACCAACGCGGCGATCATCGCGCCGCCCAGCAACCAGGGCGTCAGCTTTTTCGCGGCGTGCGCACCAGTGGTTGCATCACTTCCCGTTTTCCGGCTTTTTGCTTGGCCCAGGTTGTCCGTTTTTGGCTCACCGCCGAAAGAAAAGTCGGCGGGTTGGATAAAGGATTCATCGTCCGATGATGGATCGCGGTATTGCATAATGTTCCGCACCGTTCGCTGTTATTTTCGGGTCGCCGGCAGACGGGGATGGCTTGATCCCCGCTGCCGACCGAGCGTGTTTCCAGGAAAGGTCCGGGGGCTTAGATATCGCTTATGCCGCCGGTTTCCACTTCATAGATTTCTTTTAACAGTTCGCGCCACTGCTGGTACTGGTTTTCCACCGAACCGGACAAGGTCACGGTGCGGTCTTCCAGCTCCACGATGCGGGGTTCCACTTCCGCCTCCATGGAGTCGCCGAGTTCCTGCAGTGCCTCGATGTGCATTTTGGCTTCCGCTCGGCGATCAAATCCGCTTTTTACAAGATAACCACCGCCAGCCACGGCGACATTGCCTGCCTGGCGTGCCGCACCGCCGCCGGCGCCAGCCGCGGCAATACCGCCGACGATTGCGGCCACGCCCATGATGGTGTTGTTGCGGGCCTTGCGTTTGAGTTCGCGCATTTCTTTCACTTCTTCATAACTCATGGCTCGCCACTCCTGATAGGGGGTCTCCATGGTTTTTACGAAGGTGTCGTAGTAGCCCTGCAATGTGTCCACGAACAGGTAATCGCGCTCGCGGATCTGACGCACGCGTATCAGCATCGGGTCGTTATCCGCGGGCAGCGCAGTGAGTCGGTAAAGACCGTTTTGGTCTTGTACCAGGTAGCGTTCGAAGGCTCTGGGAGAAAAGCTCTGGGCAAACTTGATTTCGGAGATCGTGCGCAACTCCGCGATGTACTGGTCCGACAATCCCTGCCGATAAATCAGCATGTCGTTGGATATGCGATTGTAAATGCCCTGGAACGCATCGCCCTCGGTGGGATGTTTGCGGTCGTAGGCGTAGTGGGACGCCTGCTCGGTGTATTGTCGGGTAAACCACACCTGGCCGCGGGAGTCGACGACGGTGACATCCACGGTGAGCGTTTCACCGTCGGACTGCACAATTTTCCCTGTGACGGTCACGTCGATATTGGTGCGCTCGCTGGGAACCACCCGCACCGCCCCCCAGCCCTGGCTGGATTGCACCGCATCCGCGAGAGTGACGGCAATGTAACGGGATTCCGCGCGGCGCAGTTCCGGGAAGACCAGGTCGTCCTCTTCCAGTTCGTCCTCCTGATTCAAGCCCGCATTGAATTGGACGATGCCCACATCGAGTAGTCGGTTTTCCGCAATAGCGGCGTCCTCTACCGTGAGTGGTGTGTAGGCGGTGGTGCGCACCTCGGTGGTGGTGCAGCCGACGAGAGTCAATAAACCCAGTGTCAGGCTGTACAGGGCGCTGCGTGCGTACGAGAAAAACATATCACTACTCTCCCTGATGAATTTTCATCTTCATTTCTGAGTTTTTTTATATTTCCGATACTCTTCCCAGAGTTTTTCCCGCAGTTCGGGATCGGATTCGCGCATGGCCGCCTCGCGGATCTGGCGTGCCACTACGTCGTCGTCATCGCCGGTGGGAACATCGGCGGGAACTACCACAGCGGTGTTGGTGTGGTTGTATTCACCTTTGCGGCCCTTGGTTGGGAGACCGGGGCCGGTGGCCTGGCCGCTGGAGTTGTTTTCTTCTGGACCGCCGCCAGGTTCACCGCCGCCAGACGGGGGCGCGGGCGGTAATTCGGCTTCCGCGGATTCGATCAGATCTTCCAGCGACTCACCGGGGGGCGCCTCGTCTTCTGCGGTCTCCTCCTCGGCGGACGCGGGGCGGTTACGCACGTAATCCCGCTCACGCAGGATCATTCCGTCGTAGGTGGCCATAGTGGATTCGAATCTTCCTTCCAACTCCGCCACCCGTTCCGCGGCGCTCATCGGTGCCTCGTTGGGCGCGCCACTGCCGCTGGGTGGGCTGCCGGTGCTGGAGGCACTGGCGGGCGCGCCACCACCGGCTTGACCGCCGGCCGCAGCGGTGGACTGCTCTCCGCTTTGTCCTCCACCTTGGGCCCCCGAAGGGGAATTGCTGGACGGAGTGCTGCTAGAAGCGCTGCTCGGCGCACCGCTGGCAGATGCACTGCTGGATGACGAACTGTTGGATGATGAACTGCTGGATGACGCACTGCTCGACGATGCGCTACTGGATGAACTGGAAGACGCACTCGAGGATGAGCTCGAAGATGCACTACTGCTGGCAGTCTGCTGCTCTTCCGAGAAATCAATTTCATCCGGCGGCTGACCTTCCTTATTGGAGGATGGGTCCGGCGGCATACGGGATTCTTCCGGGCGTTGGTCGGACTCGTTGTACACCGGCGTCGACGGACTTCTGCTGGCGGTGGGCTCGCCATCGCTGCTGCTCTGGGAGCGGGACCGCCGCGCCGATTCCTCACCACTGCGCGAGGATGTGCTGGACTGCTCACTGGAGCGGTCGCCGGATTCGATGCTCGGGAAAGACGTATTCGGCTGCGCGCGGCTACTCGCCGTGGACATGCTCGGGCTGCGGCTGCTGCTCGGAGAACTGGGCGAGGGCATGCTGCTGGCCGTAGACGGGCTCGATTGCGACTGGCTCGATGACGAAGAGCTCGAAGACTGCGACTGCGATTGTGACTGTGACTGGGACTGGGACGAACTCGAGGACTGCGACTGAGACTGTTGTGGCTGCGCCGGAGGCTGCTGCTGGGTCTGCTGGTTTTTGCAGCCGCTGATGACCGCGGCCAGCACTACTACGGAGGCCAGGCTTTGCCAGCGCAGACTGTGCAAATGGACGGATGTATGGGTAAAGCGCTGAGCAATCGTCCTTAATACCATGGGTCATCTCCTGATGCGTTCACGGGCCGCGGCGGAATCGCAGCGGCCCGTTTCCTGTTATTTGTTCGACAGTTTTTGTCTTTCGAGGTTTTTCCGGCAGAAGCCAATTGCTGCCAGTTTTTCCGCAAGCCTTATCAGGGCTCTCGTCAGACTCAAACCAAATTCGCTACATCAGTCGAACACGCTTTCTTCATTCAAAGACAAACTTTTGCACAATGCCGGTGGTTTCTACCGGCTCACCATTTTCAAACCGCGGGCGGAATTTTGCTTTTTGCAATACATTGCGCACCCGCGAACGAATACTGACCTTGTCTTCCGGTCTGGCACTGATGATGCGGATATTGCGCGCCTTGCCGAAGGCGGTTACATCGTAGGAAACCGTCACATAGGAATTTGCCAGCGCCTCGCGATCTTCTTCGAGAAATGGCAGGGCCGGCAGAGCGGCAGGCCGCCCGAAAATTTCCTCGATTTCCCGGTTGGTGGCGCCGTTGTCCCACAGCGCCTGATAGGCTTCGCCATAGGTTTCCCGGGCGGAGTGCCATTTGTTGAACATCATGTACCAGTCACCCAGTTCGACCTTGGCCTTGGCGGAAGCCGCCGGCGGTGACGCGGGGTTTTTCTGGTACACATCCATGATCTTGGTGATCGCCGTTTTACCGGAACTGAAACTGTTCATCCGGTAGTGGTCCAGCTTTGCGCGGCGGTCCGGGCTGAGATCACCGCCGCCAAAACTGGTGTTAATCACCACCGCTTCCTGCGGCTCGCCGTTGTAAGTAGCGAGGTAATAATTTGTGGCTTTGAGACCGCGCAGGGCTTCCACTAGACGCAGATCATTGGCGCCGAAGTTCTGAGAAATGATATCCACCGCCAACGCATAGAGATTGGTGGCATTGATCAGGTGCTCGAACAGCGTCGTGCCTTTTTCATCGATGTAAGCCTGCAGATGCCAGTTGCTCAGCGTATTGATAATTGGCAGCATGCGCGGATCTTTTTCCCCGTAATTTTTTGCATGCAGCCAGAACAGGTATTCCTGGTTGTCGTTGGCATCTTCCCATTGGTTCAGTGCGATCTGGCTTTCGATCATGCGCTCGATCATCGGCACCTGATTCAGGGAGTAGAGCCCTTCATTCACGCGGTTGATCAGCATGGCGCGGCGGAACTGGGCAATGGCTTCCTCGTGCGAACCCATGCGTTGCAGAGCGTTGCCCAAACCAATGAGCTGCTCATCAATACCGGCGCCATAGGCACCGTACTCGGCTTCCATTTCCTCAATCCGATCGCGGTAATCATCGGCTGCTTTCGACGGACGCAGCTGCCGTTTGGGTTTTTCCAGTGGTTTGGAGGCCGCTTCTATGTAAGCCGCCGGGGGAGCCTTGGCATTGTCTAGGGCTGAGTCGAGCGCGGATACTTCTTCCGCCGCGACAGGGCCACACAGCAGAGCTGAGGCTGTAAACATCAAGCCGATAGCAATTGCGTTGCTGGTATCTGTCTGTGTCACGGTTGAACCACTTCCATTCCATGTTGTGCAAGGCCCGCCGCTATCCACTGCGCGGATACGCGATGAGCGCGAATTCCGCGGTCAGTCCGGTGGCTGTTGCAGACGCAAAAGCGCCTGTGGCAACTCCGGTTGCGCGGAACTTCTCTCCCTGAAGTGTGGTTCGTTCACGTTCCTGCCGGTTTCCCGGTGTGTTGTCGATTTCGACGCTGGGCTTTGGTGCCGGGGAAACGTATCAGGCTACACATTCTGCAACCTGGCGCTGGTTTCTCTTGCATTTGGCGAGCACCGCCCATGTATTTCTGAGTATAGCCAACGAATTTTCGCGCTTTACTTCCCCGCGTAGGGTGGGGCGCCAGTGCGCGATTGTGTGGAAATACCCGTACTGAATGACAGGATGCAACCTGCCCAGAGCCCACTGAGTCTGGCAGTCGTGAGAATGGATAACGGGCATTTTCACAAAACCCGGTGCCAATAATTTCTGCCGGGATGCAAACCCCGACGGCCGAGGGCGCGCTGTTGCGCTACCCGGTCTAGTTTGTGGTTTGGGGGCGTGGTGGGCGCAACGGGTGCCCGTCGCGCCATGTGGGTGTGATTCATCCTATTATGATGCTGAATTGTTCGATATTGTTGCGCATAGGCCAATGTTTGTGGTTGTTGTGTTTGGACTGGCTGCGGTTTGGGGGCATAATTCACGCGTTAAAGCGAAACTGTGCAATCTTCAGTGGGAGAGCTTTGTGAGCATAAAAATACAACCGGAAGCTATCGCCAGTCTGCGGGGATTCGAAATGCCGGAGAGACTGGGTTTCGGTACCGTGATGGCCCCGGTCATGTTCCGTGCCCGCTTTCAGGACGGGCGCTGGAGTGATGGCGAGCTGCTGCCCTATGGTCCGCTGGCGCTAGACCCGGCGGCCAAGGTTCTGCACTACGCCCAATCCTGTTTCGAGGGGTTGAAAGCCTATCGTTATGGTGATGAGGGTATTGGCCTGTTCCGCCCGGAGCGCAATGCGGCACGCATGGCGCACTCCGCGCAGCGCTTGTGCATGCCGCCGGTACCAGAGTCTTTGTTTATGGACGCGGTGAACGTGGTCGTTGCGCACTGCGCCGGCCTGGTGCCCGGCAACAGTGGTGAATCCCTGTATGTGCGTCCCTTCCTTATGGGCACCCAGCCGGACCTTTCAGTTACTGCGAGCCGCGCTTACGAGTTTTACGTGATTGCGAGCCCGTCGGAGGCCTACCATCCCGGCAATATGCGCCTGTGGGTGGAGCGTGAAGACAGCCGCGCCGCGGTTGGCGGCACCGGAGATGCCAAAGTAGGGGGCAATTACGCCGCGTCTCTGCAGAGTATTTCCCGGCTCAAGGCACGCGGTTACGACCAGTCGCTGTGGCTCAACCCGGGCAACCGCCACACAGTGGACGAGCTTTCCGGCATGAATTTTTTTGCGGTGATGGACGGCGCGCTGCACACCCCGGCATTAAACGGGTCAATTCTCGAGGGGGTTACCCGCGAGTCCCTGCTGACCTTGGCGCGCGATGCGGGGCTTGAGGTGCACGAGCGGGCGATCGATATCGACGATCTACTGCAGCTGGTAGCGTCCGGTACCTGTACCGAAGCGTTCGCCTGCGGTACCGCCGCGATTGTCAGCCCCATTAGTGAATTGGGTGATGGCGAGCAACGGTACCGGTTGGCACAGGCGCCCGGGCCGGTTGCAATGCAGCTGCGGACCGCGTTGCTGGACATTCAGGAGGGCCGGGCGGAGGACCGCTTCGGTTGGATGCATTTGGTGCAGGTGGCGAGTCTCTGACGTCGTTTTGCGCATTTTCTGTTTTTGCACAAGCAATTACGGCGCGTTTTTTCACTCCCGCGCGAATAATCATGACACTGGATATCGGTCGAGTGATTAGGTAGCACTCTTTGAAATGCGGTTGTTTCCAGGAGAAACGACCGCATTTTTATTTTTATCTTTCGCACCGCACGCGTTGACTTGCATGACCAGGGTGTTACAACTTTGTTGAGTCCGGGGCGCAGCCAACTGACACTCAGTTGATATGAATCTGTTCCGGGCTGGTCGCCGCGTAATTTCGCGCGGAAAACGGTAAGCAAGCGTTTGAAAGCGCTCAAAAACAAGAAGCTGGAACTCTGGGAATGGCCTTTGGCGGTATCCCTCACTTTGACAAGTAGTATCCAGATCAATTTGAGACACGGAGTCGGGTTAAGACGGTGGCTCCCTGAAAGAAAAGGCTCTCCCCCGCGGCGGCAAGCCGTGCGGTTCCTCGCGAGTGAGGAGAATGGGAATGCTGAATCATCTCTACGGCCTGATGGTGCAACCTCGCAGGCAATGGCAGGAAATTGCCGGATTGTCAGAAAAAGGGCTTAACCGTCAGATCCCCTACGTTATTGTACTGGCACTGTTGCCGGCGCTCTGCTGGTACTTCGGCACCACCGAAATCGGCTGGAATATCGGCCGCGGCGGACAGGTGCGCACCCTGACGAGCAACAGCGCACTCTCCCTGGTAGCGGTGTTCTACGTCACCATGATTTTGGCGGTGATCGCCGTGGGTTACTTTATTCACTGGATGGCGAAAACCTACGGAGCCAAAACCCACCCGATGAAGGGCATGGTCATCGCCGGATTTACCGCAACGCCGATCTTCGTTGCTGGCGCCGCCGGCCTCTACCCGATTCTGTGGCTGGACATCCTGCTGGCAACGCTGGCAGTCGCCTACGCTGTTTACCTGCTGTATGTGGGTATTCCCATTGTGTTGAATGTTTCCGAGGAGCGAGGCTTCCTTTTTGCCAGCGCGGTGGTCACCGTGTGTCTGGTGATGGCGGTGGTGGTGATGGTATCTACCGTGCTGTTCTGGAGCTTTGTGGCGGCACCGGTGTTTCAGCACTGAGCGGTTGGCGTTTGGGCCCAGCGGCCCGGCGCTACAAATATCAAACCCGCGCGGAGCACGACTCTGCGCGGGTTTTTATTTACCGGTACTCGCGCGGGGGTATGTCTTCTGTGGCGGTGTCTGGATACGGTCGTGCCTGGATGCTGGGGTGGACTGGTTAAAACGAGACAGGGTTCCGTTTTAGCGGTTGCCGCCTTACCGGCCATTGGATACTATCCGGCCAACGGCAGTCGCCATTTCTTGCGCCTCAAAATTGGTACATTCGTACCAGATAATACGAATGGCGCTTAATTGGTCACAAATTGACGCTCTGCTCAGCGTCTGTCCGGCTGCGGTTGCGCTATCAATCCCGGGTTGGTCCGAACCGGGAGAGCTGACACATAACTCTAAAAACATTCAGATAAGGAAAGCGGGAGAATCCATGAAAGCACCAGTCAAATTGGGTGTTGCGTTAATGGCGGCACTGGCGGCGGCCTGTACACAGGACAGTGGCCGCAGCAGCGGGGGGCAGGATACGTCCGCGACCTCCGGGGATTTCCAGAAGCAACTGCTCAAGCAGTTGATCCAGGCACAGCCCGGCGACGTCATCGAAATTCCGGAGGGCCACTACCAGCTGAATCGCAGCCTGTCTCTGAATGTGGACGGAGTGACCATTCGCGGCGCGGGTATGGACAAGACTATTCTGTCCTTCAAGGACCAGATTCAGGGCGCTGAAGGCCTGCTGGTCAACGCCAGCGACTTCACCCTTGAGGACCTGGCCATCGAAGACACCATTGGCGATGCGCTGAAGGTGAACGAGGGCCGGAATATCATCATCCGCAATATCCGTGTGGAGTGGACCAACGGCCCAGCGACCGAGAATGGCGCCTATGGCATCTACCCAGTACAGACAGAAAACACCCTGCTGGAAGGCAATGTCGCCATCGGCGCATCGGACGCCGGGATCTATGTGGGGCAGTCCCGCAATGTGATCGTGCGCAACAATCGCGCCGAGTTCAACGTGGCGGGTATCGAGATCGAAAATACCATCGGCGCCGACGTATACGACAATATCGCCACCAACAACACCGGCGGTATCCTGGTCTTCAACATGCCGAACCTGCCACAACCGGGCCACAGCACCCGGGTGTACAACAATAAGATCTACAAAAACAATACCGAGAACTTCGGTCATGAGGGCACACCGGTGGCCGCGGTGCCTGCGGGTTCCGGGGTGGTCATCAATTCCAATGACTATGTGGAAATCTTCAACAACGAAATTTCCGATAACGACACCGCCAACGTCATTGTCAGCAGTTACTTCGCTGCCGGCTACTACAGCGACAAGTCCACTCAGCAGGACTTCGATCCCTATCCCGAAGGTATCTATATCTACAACAATGCCTTCAGCGGCGGCGGTACCTCTCCCGATCACATGGAATTGAAGGCGCTGAAAATTGCCAAGTTTGGTCTCACCGGCAGTCTGCCTGATGTGATGTGGGACGGTGCCATCGACAGTAAGAAAATGGTCGATGGAAAACTGCCTGACGAACTAAAACTGTGTATCGAAAATGAAGGCGTCGGCATTATTAATGTCGATATCCTGAACGACTACAAGAACATCACCACCGATATCACCGCGCACCAATGCCGTTTGAAAAAGCTGCCGCAGATCGTGCTCGATTTCGACAACAAGCAGGAAAAACCTCAGGAAGAGCAACACGCTGCCACTGAGGTTACCGATGCGTAAACTGCTGTTTCCCCGATGGCTGGGGGCTGCGGTGTTGGCCCTGACACTCGCGGGGTGCGATGCCCCCCGCGAGGCAGTCACCATACATGAGCACAGTGCCGTTCCGGACAATCTGAGCGACTGGCACGTGGTCGAGGCCATCGACGGCAAGCTGGTACTCAACGAGCGGGTCACACCGTACGATCTCAACACCGCGTTGTTCACTGATTACGCGCACAAACTGCGAACAGTGTGGATGCCAGAGGGCGCCAATGCAGTTTACGGAGAAGACGATTTTGACTATCCCGTAGGCACCGTCATCAGTAAAACGTTTTACTATCCACTGGCCACAGATGGTAGCGTGCTGAACACAGACGACTATTCCGCGGACTTTGCCGGCAGCGGGTTGAACCTTAAGAAGGTAAAACTGATTGAAACCCGCCTGTTGGTAAAGCGCGTGGACGGTTGGCAGGCTCTGCCCTATGTATGGAACGAAGCCCAGACAGATGCAGTACTGGAAATTGCCGGAGACGCCAAGCGTTTGCAGCTGGTGAGTGCGGATGGCAGCAGTGAACGTTTTACCTATGTAGTACCAGACGCGAATCAGTGTGCCGGATGCCACGCGGACAACCACACGCAAAAGGCTATCAGGCCAATTGGCCCCCGGGCGCGGCATCTGAACAAGGACTATGCGTATCAGGACGGCACTGAAAACCAGCTGCTGTACTGGCAGCAGATGGGATATCTGAGTGGGCTTCCGGAGTTGGCCGCGGTGCCGCGCAATGTGGATTACAAAGATGTGGCCGCCTCACTGGATGAGCGCGCGCGCTCGTATCTCGATATCAATTGCGGGCACTGCCACAACCCCAGCGGTGCAGCGGATACCTCTGGTTTGATGTTATACGGCGCCGAGCATGACATGCGCCGGCTGGGGGTGTGTAAACCGCCAGTAGCCGCAGGTACGGGGTCCGGGGACCGGCTGTTTGCAATTGTGCCAGGCAGCCCCGAGGCGTCGATACTCAACTTCCGGGTTGAATCCACGGATCCCGGAGCCATGATGCCGGAGCTGGGACGCAGTCTGGCGCATAAAGAAGGTGCGGAATTACTCAAGCAATGGATAGCGTCCATGCCGGGCAGTTGTAAAGCCGGTTAACGGCAACGTCTTTCCGGCTTTGGCGGCGGTCTTCGACCGCCGCGATTTCCCCCGATTGAGGTTTCGCCAGCCCTGTTGTGTTGAATTCCGGATGCAGCAAATCCAGAAAACGTCCGGTTTCGATTGAGTTTCTTCGTTCGTAATCTTCCAACAGCGCGACATAGGTTCGATAGCGTGCGTGGATCTTGCGCACGTAGTCGTAGGGTTCCTTGCCGCGCGCATAGCCAGGATCTGGCCCTCGGGTTGAACGTGCTCTCCTGGAATATCTGCGCTAACAGCAGACGCCAGTCGAAGTCATACTCTTCCGCATATTTTTAAAGGGAATGAGATAGATGCGAATATGAGATGCGGACGTGAAGAGTGCTTAGGCGGTTTTACTTTCCAGGCGCATCGGCACAGACGCCTCTTCGCCGATGGGGATCAGGCCCCTGATCATCATGACAATGGCGCGCTCAAGCAGCGGTGATTCGATGGAGATGGCGCCGCTTAAAACCTGAAACTCAAGATTGAGAATAGTGCCGTGGACAATTTGCGCAGCGGCTACCGGATCGGCCAGCTGCAGTAGTTCGAAGAACTCCACAATCATGCCTTCCGTTGCCTGGTAGGCCATGCGCACGGCGCGGGTGAGCTCGTCGTTGCGCAACGCTTCATTCTTGAAGGCCAGCTCGATAATACGATGATCGCGATTGGCCGCCTGCGCGCGAATATGTGACAACACAAAACGTGTCAGCTGCTGCACCAGCTGGCGGCGGCCATTTACAGACGCCAGTTGATCAGGAGAAAGCTGACGGGCGGCGGCAAAACTTTCTTCCTGCAGGCTCCGGGTCTGGTCAATATTCAGTTCCACAAAATAGGTAAATGCATCACTGATTAGGTCGTCCAGATCCTTGAAATAATAGGTAGTTGCGGCCAGAGGAACCGCCGCCTCCTTGGCGACCGCGCGATGACGTATTCCACGGATCCCCTCTTTAACAATCAGGCGGAGGGTGGCTTCGAGGATGGCTTTGCGGCGTTGGCGACTATCGGCACGCTGTGCTTTGCGACCTTGATAGACCAGTTCAGACTTTCCACTGTCCAAAGTCATGGTGACGGTAATTCCTTTTCGATGGTGAGCAATGTGCTATCGGGAATCAGGTAATACGGTATCCGGATGAAAATAGCATGATAAATATGATGTGGGCGGTGTTGCCTGTTCACAGTATTCCGCTCTCTAAACATATTGGTTTTATTTTTATCGGGCCACTCCAGCGAATGCCTCTGAGGCATGCCATGGATAAATTTGACCGGCAAGACAAACTGGAACGATCGCACTATTTTAGCGATGTACTGCGGCTAAGCTACCGATGAATTCAGGATTGTGAGGCGCATCCCATTACATCCTATTACACGGGGTTTTATGTGAAGGATGCTTCGAAAATATCAGAATGGGGGTGTGCGTAAACGGAGGTTGGTTTGGTATGGGTGGGTGAATTGGTCATGGCACTACCGGCCAGCTGGCCGGCATTGCCTGGCAGAAATGACATCAGGCTGCGACGTCTTTGGGGGAAACTCTGGGGAAGAACGTTTTCCCCTGTGGCGTTACTGGATTTTGCCGGTCGTTCTCACACGTTTGCTGCCAGTCACTACGTTGGCCTGGGCTTTACGGCGTTTTTCCGCATTTGCGTCGATAGCATTTTTGGCTGCAATCAACAGTCCCGCCACCAAGAATGCACCGGGCGGCAGTACAGCCACCAGAAACCCGGAGTAATCCTGCCCCAAAACCGGCAGGGTCCAGTTGGCGGCCATTGGGCCAAGCAGGAGATCCATATCGCTGAACAGGGTGCCGCGGCCGATAATTTCCCGCACGGCGCCAATCACAATCAATACCGCACTGAAGCCGACACCCATCATTAATCCATCCAGCAGCGAGGGCAGTATGGGGTTCTTGCTGGCAAAGGCATCGGCGCGTCCGAGAATCGCGCAGTTGGTCACGATCAGCGGAATGAATATACCCAGCACCAGATACAGCTCGTAGGTGAATGCCTTCATCAATAATTCGGCGCAGGTCACGAAGGTGGCGATGATCATCACGGACGCTGGAAGGCGCACGGTTTCCGGCATCTGGTGGCGCACCAGAGACACTGCAAGGTTGGAGCAGGCCAGCACCGCGGTGGTGGCGAGGCCGAGGCCGATGGCGTTGACCACCGAGCCGGTCACGGCCAGCAGCGGACACAAGCCGAGCAGCTGGACCAGAGCCGGGTTATTTTTCCACAGACCGTTGTGGGTGATTTCGCTGTAGCTTGGGGTGGCCATCAGTTTTTCTCCCCGTTCCGTTGCCCTTCATTCACGTGGGGCTGTTCCACTTCTACCGCGCGCCCGGAAACCGGCGCAGTGAAAATTTCCTGTTGATGCTCGGCGACAAAATCCAGCACCTTGCGCACCTGCTTCACCACAGCCCGCGGAGTGATGGTGGCGCCGGTGAACTGGTCGAAGGCACCGCCATCTTTCTGCACCTTCCACTGGTCTCGTTCAGGGTCCGCCAGGGACTTGCCGTTGAAGGACAGAATCCAGTCGCTCTTTTTAACTTCCACCTTGTCGCCGAGACCGGGGGTTTCCGCATGGTTGGTGACGCGCACGCCGGCAATGCTGCCGTCGCGGTTGACGCCCACCAGCATCTGGATCGGCCCGGAGTAGCCGTCTGGCGCCACGGTGGGAATAATCACTGCGTCGATGACGCCACTACTTTCCCGCGCCAGGTTGATATTCCCGCCCTGTTTCAGTCCGAGCATGGCCCAGTACTGCTTGGGAATGGGGTAGGTGTCCACCAGCAGATCGTTGCTGTGGCGCTCGAGGGGGATGATCTCCAGCAACGCCCTGGCGGAGGCCTCGCGGATGGCGCGCTCAATGGGCTCGCGGGTGGTGATCTGGGTAATGGCGAGGGTGCCCGCGGTAACCAGCGCGAACAGCGCCAGCACCGCGGCATTTTTACCGATGGAGCGCTTCAGCATCACTGTTCCTCCAGATCGGTGGCCTTGCGCGCGGCTTTGTGGCCGTATGTGCGCGGCAGGGTGTAATTGTCGATAAACGGTGCGGCGAAATTCATCAGCAGTACCGCGAAGGCCACCGCATCCGGATAGGCGCCCCAGGCGCGGATCACGAACACCAGCAGGCCGACACCGGCTCCGAAAATGAGCCGCCCCTTGTTGCTGGTACAGCCGCTCACTGGGTCGGTGACGATAAAGAAAGCGCCGAGCATGGTGGCACCGGAGAACAAGTGCAGTAGAGGTGAGCCCTCACTTAGGGAGCTGCCGCCGTCGTAGAAAGCCACGGAAAGTACTGCCAGAGTGGCGAGCATGGCTACCGGTGCGTGCCAGGTAATCAGGCGGCGGAACAGCAGGAACAGCCCACCCAGCAGGAAGCCGACATTGGCCATCTCCCAGCCGAGACCCGCCAGAGTGCCTTTGTTGAACACCGGCTCCATCTCATACAACTGGGACAGGATCGTGGACTGGTTGTGGCGCACGATTTCCAGCGGCGTGGCGCGGGTAAAACCATCCACGTTCATGTTGCCGAAGATCAGCGCAAAGGTTTCATCCAGCCCCGGCACGCCCTGGATCAGTTCCGCCGGGCCGGCCCAGCGGGTCATCTCCACCGGGAAGCTGATCAGCAACACCACATAGCCCACCATGGCGGGATTGAACGGGTTGTAGCCCATGCCGCCATAGAGTTGTTTTGCAAGCAGTATCGCGCTCGCACTGCCAATGACCGGAATCCACCAGGGACAGTAGGGGGGCAGGGCGATACCCAGTAGCAGGGCAGTTACCAGCGCGCTGTAGTCCTTGAGATAAAACCCTACCGGGCGATTGCGCAGTTTCATTACCGCCGCCTCACAGGCGAGCGCAGTAACGGTACACAGCGCGATATTGATCAACACACCGGGACCAAAGTAGATCACAAGCGCCAGCACACCGGGAATGGTGGCCGCGGCCACCTGCAGCATTACCTTGGCAGTGCTCTGGCCTGAGTGGGCGTGTGGGGACGTGACTCGCATCAGGGACATAATTTTCTCTCTTTCCCTCGCCTCAGTCCTGCTCGCCGGCCTGATGCTGTTTGTCCGCCAGCTTTTCCTGCAGTTTGCTGAGCGCATTTTCAAACGCGGCGGTATTGGGGTCATCTTCGCTGCGGGCTTTTTCCAGCCGCGCTGCGGCCTTGTCCACCCGCGCTTTTAGCGCTTCGATTTCCGATGCGAGTTTTTGCTCCGGGCTCATGCTGGCGCGGGCGGCGGCTGCGGCCTTGGCCTTTTCGATGGCGACGCTTGCGGCAGAAGAAGAGGCGCCGGCCACAGTGAGTTTGTCCTCGGTGGTGGAGGGTGTTGGCGGTTCCTGGGCCCCGCCCGGTGCCGGCTCGGCAGAGGCCTGTTTTTCAGCCTCGGCCAGCTTGTCGCGGGCTTCCTTCAGTTTCAGTTCTGCAGTTTTCAGCTGGGCTTCCAGCTGTGGACGCTGGGCATCGTCGGCCTCGGCCAGTTTCTGCTGCATCCGCTCCACCCGGTGTTCGGCACTGGTCAGGGTGCGCTGGGCGCGGGCCAGCACCTGTTCCGGCGCGGCCTGTTTGGCTTTTACCCGCGCGAGCGCGGCAGCCACCACATCGGCCTCCTGTCTGGCGGCCTGGGCGTCCGGCGTGTCGGTATTCTGCTCGCGCAGTTTGCGCGCCTCGTCTGCCGCCCTCTTGCGCTCAAGGCGCTTGGCCTCTTTCTCCTGCTCCGCCTTTTCCATGCGCAGCTTGCGGTATTCGAAGCGCTCGCGGGCGCGATCGGCCTTTTCCTTTTCTGCCCGCGCTTCGCGGATATCGCCCTTGGCCGCGCGGTAGTACTGCACCAGCGGAATACTGGATGGACACACGTAGGAGCAGGCGCCGCACTCGATGCAGTCGAACAGATTGTAGGCCTGCAGCTTCTCCCTATCTTCCGCGCGCGCATACCAGTACAGCTGCTGTGGCAGCAGGCTCGCCGGGCATACCTCCGCGCACAGGCCACAGCGGATACAGGCTTGTGCCGGTGGCGGTGGTGGCAGCTCGTTATTGGTGGGCGCGAGAATACAGTTGGTGGTCTTCACCACCGGTGCACTCTCGTCTTCGATGGTGTAACCCATCATCGGCCCGCCAATCACGATGCGCTGGAGCTTTTTGCGATCGAGCCCATGGCATTCGAGAACGTGACGAATGGGGGTGCCGAGCGGCACTTCGATGTTGCGCTGGCGGCTGAGGGACTCTCCCACCACCGTGGTCACCCGGCTGATCAGAGGCTCTCCTAGGTGAATCGCGCGGTACACCGCCCGGGCCGTGCCCACGTTCTGGCACACGATACCGATATTGGCCGGCAGACCCTCGTTGGGCACTTCGCGGCCGGTGAGAATCTCGATCAGCTGCTTTTCGCCACCGGAGGGGTACTTGGTAGGGAAGACCACTACGTGAAAGCGGGTGCCCTCGGCCGCCTGTTTCATGGCCTTGATGGCTTCCGGCTTGTTGTCCTCAATGCCGATCAGCACCCGCTCCGGCTGATCCAGCAGGTGAGCGAGTATTTCCACACCGCCGATGATTTCCTCCGCGCGCTCGCGCATCAGCATGTCGTCGGCAGTGATGTAGGGTTCGCACTCGGTGCCGTTGATGATCAGAGTGTCGATTACCGCACCGCCGCGGGGACTCAGCTTTACCGCTGTGGGGAAGCCGGCGCCGCCCATACCGGCAATACCGCAGTCGTGGATCTTCTCCAGCAGCTCATCATTGTCGCGCTCGGCGTAGTTTTCCAGCGGAGTGAGCGCACACCACTCGTCGCGGCCATCGGTGCGGATCTGGATGCAGTCCGCCAGCATACCGGAGGGGTGGGGCACCGCCATCGGCTCAATAGCGACCACCTTGCCGGAGGAGGGCGCATGCACGGGGCAGCTCACCGGACCATCGGCCTCGGCGATCTTCTGGCCCTTCAATACCAGGTCACCCAGTTTCACCAGCGGGATGGCGGTGGCGCCAATGTGCTGGTTCAGCGGTACGATCAGATCCGCCGCCAGCGGAATACTGCCGATGGGCTCGCCGGTGGACTGGTGCTTGTTCTCCGGTGGGTGGATGCCGCCATGGAAGTCATTGATCTTCAGCTCGCGGGACAGGTCCCGGGCCTTTTCACTGGCAATCAGGTGCGCCTCGCGGGCGGCGCGGCGCTCGCTCGCACTCATTCTCTCTTCGGTCTGGCTCATGCTGCACTCCGGTCATTGGTGTGCAGTTCCGGGCGGTCACTGGCGATCAACTGGACTCCGTCTCTGGGTTTGTTCGGGTGCCAGCGTTGCAGTGTCACTTCCAACGGCACCATGTCTATACAGTCCACCGGGCAGGGTTCCACGCACAGGTCGCAGCCGGTGCATTCGTCCACGATCACCGTGTGCATCTGTTTGGCGGCACCGACAATAGCGTCCACCGGGCAGGCCTGGATGCACTTGGTACAGCCGATGCATTCCGCCTCGCGGATAAACGCCACTTTCTTGATGTCTTCCACCCCGTGCTCCGCGTCCAGCGGAATCGGCTCCACATCCAGCAGATTGGCCAGCTCATTGATGGTGGCTTGGCCGCCGGGCGGGCACTTGTTGATCGCCTCGCCATTGGCAATGGCTTCGGCGTAGGGGCGGCAGCCCGGGTGGCCGCACTGGCCGCACTGGGTTTGGGGGAGCAGGGCGTCGATCTGATCCACAATCGGGTCGCCTTCCACCTTGAAGCGCACCGCGGCAAAGCCCAGCAGGGCGCCGAACACCAGGGCCATGCCGCCGAGAATCAGCAGCGGCGTGGACACATCAGACAGCCAATCCATCGTCGCCTCCTTATACCAATCCGCTGAAGCCCATAAATGCCAGGGACATCAGCCCCGCCGTCATCATACCAATGGCCGCCCCCTTAAATGGCTTCGGCACATCCGCCACCGCGAGGCGCTCGCGCATCGCGGAGAACAGGATCAGCACCAGCGAAAAACCCACCGCCGCACCGAAACCATAGAGGGTGGACTGCACAAAATTGTTCGCCTTCATGGTGTTTTGCAGTGCCACACCCAGCACTGCGCAGTTGGTGGTAATAAGAGGAAGGAAGACCCCCAGCACCCGGTACAGCAGCGGGCTGGTCTTTTCGATAAACATGCGTGCGAACTGCACCACCACCGCAATCACCAGGATGAAGGAAATGGTGCGCAGGTACTCCATCCCGAAGGGCTCAAGCAGATAGGTATTCACCAGATAGGAGCAGATGGCCGCCAGCGTCAGCACAAACGTGGTTGCGCCAGCCATACCGATGGCCGTTTCCAGCTTGTTCGAAACCCCCATGAACGGGCACAGGCCGAGGAACTGCACCAGCACATAGTTGTTCACCAGGATGGTGGAAAGCAGGATGACAGTGAATTCGGTCATAGACGTTCCGTTCGGGCCGCGGCGCCGGTCCCGGGTGCTGAATTGGCGTAGTACAAAATTTGCGCGCCCGATAGTGCAAGACTAGCAAGCGGCCCCATCGGGACGCTTGTCTGCGACCGGCGGCGCAATACTTGAAATCGGGGCGGTATTATGGGGGAGCACCAGAGGGGCTTCAACAATGGAGGTCGGAGCCCGCCCAAATGGCATGGGCTCCATGGGAAACGACGAGAAATATTAGACGCCGCTCAATGAGTGGGTAACGCGTAGCGGCGCTTGTCGTACTCAAGGATGGTGATGCCATCCTTGTCCACGTCCGCGGGCCACTTGAGTGGCGAGCACTCGGGGCTGACGCTCAGATTTGGGCAGATTTTCCTGATCTCACCGAGTTCGGCTTCGAGCTCGGGGGAGGGGGTTAGTGTGACGCTGCGGATGATGTTGTCGATCAGGTCCTGCATGGGCTTGGGGCTAATTTTCTGGTCTTTTTCATCCTGTGAACCGGAACATTCCTGCCAATAATCAAATCTGAGACATACCAGTCGATCACGAGACACGGGAATAAATGCCAAATGATAGCGACATATCGGAGTAGCCATTTCCATATCAAACTGCACTGCTGGAACAGGAAGGTTGGGAATAGGAGACCAATTCAGTGGGGCCTTGTATTCCGGAATTTTTCTGCCTTCGTCATATAAAGCGTGCCCCTCGCTCGCCGTTAAGTAGCCAAATACCCCTGACTCAAATGCTCGGGGATGAAGGAAGTTGAGTTTGGGATTAGATATCGTGGTTTTCACCGCTACCGCTGAGAATGTCAACTGTCCCATTAGGCCGCTAAACCAAGGACCGTTAAATGCCCACTTGCGATTTGCAATGGATGAGTACTCCCAGCTCTGGCTAGGCATAATGTTGCGATTGAAGCTTCGACCCTCAAGATCATATATATCGCTGCCAATTTTTCTCTGTCCGGTGCTATCTCCACGTATGCGATTGTGTTTTGGTAATCTCAGCTCCAAGGTGCATAGAGGAAGGCGAATTTTTGATGGCTGGGCTCGTTTAAACGAGGGGCCAAAAGGTATGCAAGGACTGTTAATTTCCCGCAGCTGCAGGGATGAGTATTTGATAGCGTCGAACATCAGAATTTACTTTTCAGTCTGTCATGATGAGTGGGGCAGTAGGGCTCTGAATTCTGGCTGTCAGCGACCAGGCGCAACTCGAGTTCGAGTCTCGCCCTTCGCAGACTTTATGACATGAGAGAAATCATTAATAACCAGGCGTTGCGTAGCGGCGCTTGTCGTACTCAAGGATGGTGATGCCGTCCTTATCCACATCCGCTGGCCACTTGAGCGGCGCGCACTTGGGGCTGACGCTCAGATTCGGACTGCTCTTTTTAATTTCCGCAAGTTCGGCTTCCAGTTCCGGGGAGGGAGTGAGTTGGATGCTGCGGATGATATTGTCGATCAGGTCCTGCATGGGTTTGGGGTCTATTTTTTGATCCTGCTCTTGCTGGGAACCAGCGCAAGCCTGCCAGTATGAAAACCTTATATGTATCAATCTGTCTCGGGATACCGGGAAGAATACGAATCTGTACCGACTCACCGGCGCAGCTACTTCCATATCGAATCGCGCTGCAGGTATTTTTAGATGTGTCAGTGGAGACCAGTTTAGAGGTGCCTTGTATTCGGGGATTTCTTGCTCTTCATCATAAACTCTATATCCCCAGCTTGCGGTTAAAAATCCAAGCACACCAGTTTCAAATCCTTTGGGGTGGAGGAAGTTGAGTTTGGGATTTTGTATGCCGGGGTTTACTCCGCTCATGGCAAACGAGACTTGTCCCTTATAGCCGGTAAACCACGGTCCGTTAAACACCCAGCTGCGACTGGCGATAAGCTCGTGCTCCCAGCTCTTGCTCGGCATTATATTTCGGTTGTAGCTGCGTCCTTCAAGTCTGTAAATATCTTTCAGAATCCTTGTTTGCTCTGTGCCATCTCCCCGCTTTGGAGAATGGCTGGGAAGTTTGAATTCCAGAGTGCATTGTGGAAAGCGTATTTTGGTATTTTGAGCGCTTTCAAACGCAGGCCCCTTTGGACTGCAGCGACCTTCCTGATTTCGCAGCCGTAGTGAGGAATATTTTATTAGATCAAGCATCAGAATTTACTTTTAAGTTTGTCATGGTGTTTTGGCAGCCAGGCTCGGATCATGGCGTTGCCCACCTTTCCGAGGCCTATAGCGGTGGTGGCTGCAGCCCCAAGTGCCGTTAGGAATGCGGCTGCGGAAGCCGGGGCACTGAGAGAAAGACCGGCAGTTGCCGCCAGAGTTCCCATAAATGCGCCGGCGCCCTGTAGGCTTTTACAATGCTCAATTACGTCTGCTGATGCCTTTAGCAGGCTGTAATTTTTCTTTTCGAAACGCAGGCGATTACCTATGAGCTCCAACTGGTCTCGATTGCCCATGTAGTTAAGCATGTCGGTACTGGAAAACTTGCGATCGACATTCAAGCCAGCTTCATGGGCAGCTTTGTAAGCAGTATTGGGTGAGGTAGTGGGATCTACCAAAAAAACATAATGCTCTTTAAGTTGTATTTTCTGATCAGCTAGTATCTTCATCGCCTGGGTCAACACTGCAGAACCACCGAACTCTGATATCCAACGTACACCCTCAGTACCGCGGGCGTCGTACATTGTTTTGGCGAGTAGTAAGGCAGACTCGTATAGTTGCTGGTCTTTCAGCGGTCGGATTGCATTCTTGTAATTGCGCAGGCCACCAATGCCTCTCTCGCCTGGTGTGTAGTGGAGATCAAAGCCATGCCTGTCAATGGTAATTCCGCCACCAGAAATCGGAGCTGATGAAATTCTGCTGGATGCTGTCCGGGCAGCCTCACGCGGATTCTCGCGACCGCTATCACAGATTGCCACAACCCTGTCTTCCAAACTTTCTATCTTCCCACCTTTTTTTGCGGGACCTACCTCCCACTGACCATCCTGTTTGCTGGCCTTGTATAATCCGGGTTTTTGATACTTCTCAATCAACTCCCCATAATTCAAATCCGCCTCAAAATGCAAAATCCGGAATCCATCCCGCTCCAGCTTCTCTGCGGTCACTTTGCAGCCGGGCAGTATCATCACAAACTCTTCGGTGCCCCCTCTGTTCATGGCGCTGGGTTTGATAAAGATATTGTTCTGGTGCAGGCGGCCCGAGGCCAATTGGTTGATGGCGTTGACGGTGATCTGGGCCCAGTGGTTGCCGCGGCGGGCGAGTTTCACCAGCTCGTGGTAGATGGGTTCGGCCTGTGGGGTGATGGTGACGGGTTTACCGGAGTGAGTACCGGCAATACGCAGTTCACGTTTGGCGGGAGTGTTCGAAAACATCTGCTGTAATCCTTGCTTTTGAGTCCTTGCTGAAATCCAATTTCGAGCCTGTGCGGGAGTCTATCGAAATGAGCGTGCGCTATCCACAGAACGAGTCCACTTTTGCCGGGAAAATGTACTTGGCGATAAACATAAAATTGGTACGATAGCCCCAAATATCTGGTTTTCAGGATCTGAATACACATGTCTGAGGGAAATCTGAACATCGTTCTGGATGATTTGACCGGCTCTGAAATTGCGGCGTTTCTGCAGGCTCATATCGATGACATGCGCGCGACTTCTCCGCCCGAGAGCAAGCACGCACTGGACCTGAATGGGCTGCGCCAGCCGGAGATCACCTTCTGGTCTGTGTATTGTGACGATGTCCTTGTCGGCTGCGGTGCATTGAAGCAACTTTCGGAAACACACGGCGAAATCAAATCCATGCGCACTGGCGCGGATGCGCGGGGTAGGGGCGTGGGTGGTGCTGTGCTGCAGCACATCATTGAGGAAGCGAGAAAACGGGGCTATACACGCCTGAGTCTGGAAACCGGTTCGATGGAGTTTTTCAAGCCCGCACACCGTCTGTATCGGCGCTTTGGTTTTGAACCCTGCGCGCCATTTGCCGGCTATAAAGAGGACCCGAACAGTCTGTTTCTGATGCTTTCATTGTAGGGGCAAGACTCTCCAACCGCGCTTGCGGTAGCGCACGGTCAATATTTCCGATGTGCAAATGAACTGGTATTGCCGGCGTCGAGGAAGTGCTCGCGACCGTGATTTCATACTGCGAAGCGCGCCTGACCTGTAGAAGGTCAGGCGCGCTTTATTTCACGGCCTATTTAAGTCGTGCCAACACGTCGCTCAATCCGATTTCCCCCTGAAACCCACCGCTGCTTGCGCCCACCTCCTGCCGTTCAATGGCATGTGCGAAAATTACTGCCTGATCCGCTTCCAGTTTGTTATAGAGCCGCTGAAGCCCGGGATAATCGCGGCGGTCGACAACCTTGTGGTACTCGTTCCAGCGTGCAATGCCGATAAAGTAAGCGTCGGCGAGGGTCCGTTGCTTTCCGAGCAGCCACTCTTTGTTGCCGAGCATGGCCTCCAGGGCAGTGTGGGCACGTTCCACTGCGCCGCGGCCGTAGTGGGTGAGCGCTTCCTTTTTCGCGCCTTCGGCGCTGTGTTCCAGTGCGTGCCACAGCGGTGCAAAAGCACCAAAAAAAGTGGTGTTGAGGAAGGCGAGCATCTGGTTCAGTTGATCGAATTCGCGAGTGCCTTGGGCGAATCCGAGTTTTTGCTCGATGCCTTGTGCACCTATGTGGCTGAGGATTGCGATGCTCTCGCTGATGACGTCGCCGGTGTTGGTAAGCAGCGATGGGGTTTCCGCGACGGGGTTAATGCGCCGAAACACCTCCGTGGTGACCATTTCGGGCATTTCCACCCGGCACAGCTGGTAGGGTTTGCCGAGCCATTCGAGGGCGACGATGGAACCGAAGGAGCAGCCGGAAGGTACACCGTAGCAAAGGATGGGGTTCATAGTGTTCTCCAGGGGGTTGTGTTTTGAGTTGGGCCCGTTGACTGGGTGACGTCACTGTACGCACATGGACTTTGCGCGAGTAGGCTGCAAAAATTGGATTTAAAGTCTATAAGTGTGTACTTTCTTTTTATGCTGAACCTCAACGACTTGTTTCTGTTTGTGCGGGCGGTAGAACACGGGGGCTTCGCCGCAGCGTCCCGCAGTTTGGGTATCCCCAAATCGACACTAAGCAAAAGGGTCGCGGAACTGGAATCGGCGCTGGATGCGCGGTTGATCCATCGCACTTCGCGCAGTTTTACGCTTACAGAGCTGGGGCAGGATTTTTACCGGCACGCCCGCGCGGCCATGATCGAAACTGAATCGGCCGAGGAGGCGGTTCGCAGCCGCGCAGCTGTGCCCAGTGGCACTGTGCGCATGACAACTTCGGTGCCGGTTGCCCAGGCATATCTTGCCGGACATCTGCCGCGGTTGGCTGAGACCTTCCCGCGCTTACATCTGCAAGTGGATGTGTCGGATCGCTTTGTGGATGTGGTTCAGGAGGGCTATGACCTGGCGCTGCGCTGCCACTTTGCACCGCTGCCTGATTCCGGGTTGGTACAGCGCCAGGTGATGGTGGAGCCGATTGTTCTGGTGGCGGCTCCCGGATACCTGGCGCGGGCCGGCAGACTGTCGACGCCCGGGGATCTGGAGGGGCACTTTGGATTGCTCACGGGCCCACAGAATGTCCGCTGGGTATTAACCAGCGGTGACGGACAGCAGGTGGAGGTTACGCCGCAGGCAAGGATGACAGCCAATGAATCAATGGTGCTGGCAAGATCCGCCTCGGCGGGGCTGGGTATCGCCTGTCTGCCGGAAATGCTGTGCCGTGCCGAGCTGGAGTCGGGGCAGCTGGTTCGGGTACTGCCGGATTGGAATGCGGGTAGGGTGACCACCACAATTGTTATGCCCCACAGGCGCGGTTTGCTGCCGGGGGTGCGTGCCACAGTGGATTTTTTGGTGGAGGCGTTGCGGCAGAGGTGACATCGTAGTTATTCGTTGGGCAGATTTATCCGCCTGGCGGTTGCAGGTATTTGCGACACAGTCGGCCCCGGTGTATCGGTATTCCCGTTATCCATGGCAGACTCATGCCGGCTCCTGCAATATGTGTTTTAGGCATTTTTTCGGATTTCGACGGTGGTCCGAACACAGCTCATTCTTTGCGCGCTCTCAGATGCCCCTTAAGATGTTAATTTGCGCGGGGCAATGGGCAGCACTATCCATTGCGGCTCTTCGGAACTGTTGCCGCGGCAGAGTCCACAATTTTACGCTGCAGTTGAACGTTCACATCAATCAATGCCACAAGGTGGAGTTTTTTATGACGGATAACCGCTACACACCGCCCAGGGTCTGGAGATGGGATAGCGAGAGCGGGGGAGAGTTCGCCAAGATCAACCGCCCCATCGCCGGCCCCACCCATGAAAAAGAACTGCCCGTGGGCCGGCACCCGATGCAGCTCTATTCCCTGGCCACACCCAACGGTGTGAAAGCCACCATCATGCTGGAAGAGTTGCTGGCGCTGGGATACGACGGCGCCGAGTACGACGCCCATTTGATCCGCATTACGGAAGGCGATCAGTTCAGCAGCGGCTTTGTCGATATCAATCCCAACTCCAAAATCCCCGCGCTGGTTGACCACAGTACTACCCCGCCAATCCGCGTGTTCGAATCCGGTTCTATCCTCCTGTACCTGGCGGAAAAATTCGGGGCCTTCCTCCCGCACACTCCGGAGCAGCGCACCGAAACCCTCAATTGGCTCTTCTGGCAAATGGGTGCGGCTCCGTTCCTCGGGGGCGGCTTCGGTCACTTCTACGCCTACGCCCCGGAAAAATACGAATACCCCATTAACCGCTATGCCATGGAAGTCAAACGTCAGTTCGACGTCCTCGACCGCCAGCTCGCGGAGCATCAATTTGTGGCAGGGAAGGAATACACCATCGCCGACATGGCCATCTGGCCCTGGTATGGCGCGGTGGCAAAAAACCAGGCTTACGACGCGGCGGAATTTCTTGAGGCGCACACCTACAAGAACGTCAATCGCTGGGTAGAGGAGATTGCCGCAAGACCGGCGGTACAGCGCGGAAGAATGGTCAATCGCACCTGGGGTGAACCTTCTGAGCAATTGCACGAACGGCACGATGCCAGTGATTTTGAATTGCGTACGCAGGATAAAATCGGAAATGAGTAAACCAATTAATGGTTGTTAAAGACCGATGTTTAGAAATGAAGGGTGAGTACTGGGTGGTGCATTTCGAAACCATCGGTGCCATGGATGGCCTCGACGGAGCGTACAGGGAAGTATTGAAGGTGAGCGCCTAGCCCGATTTCGAAATGCTCCACCTGTGCGCGGCCGCTCCGCAACAAACTAACGAAGTTGGCGAAGGTCAAAATTAGTAATTAAAGCAATTGCAGAGTGCGTTCCAACGTCGCCCCAATCCCCGCGCTCAATTTCAAATCCACTAAATCGTCCGCCCGCGTTGTGCCAAAATTTAGCGTGGCCATCGGCTTGCCCCACTCCTTCGCATAGCGACAAAACCGAAACCCCGAATACACCATCAATGAAGACCCCACCACCAGCAGCCCATCGCTCTCCCGCAGCGCATCCATTGCCAACTGCACCCGATCCTTCGGCACATTGTCGCCAAAAAACACCACATCCGGTTTCAATATCCCACTGCAATCCGGGCAATCCGCCACCCGAAAACCGCTGAAATCCACCTCTAGATCCGCGTCTCCATCAGGGGCGGTCTCCGCGGTATATAGACGGAATTCCGGGTTTAGTTCGTAGTTGCGATCATGCACCACCTGGCGCATTGCCCGGTAATCGCAGCCCATGCAGCGGATCTCGTCCGCGCGCCCGTGCAAATCAATCACCCGCTCGCTTCCCGCCCGTTGATGCAGCCGGTCCACATTCTGCGTAATCAACAGATGGATATGCCCGCGCCGCTCCAGCTCGGCGAGATGAGCATGCGCCGGATTTGGTGCGGAATTGCGAATCACCGGCCACCCGATCAGCGCACGCCCCCAATAGCGCTGGCGGGTAGCCGCACTCGCCATGAATTCCCGGTGATCCACCGGTGGCTTGCGTTTCCACTGCCCGTTGCGGTCGCGATAATCGGGAATACCGGAATCTGTGCTCACACCGGCGCCGGTCAATACCGTCAGGCGCGGGTGACGTCGAATAAAATGCACCAGTCGCTCCGCCGCCACTTGTGCAGGCAACTCGGATTCGACAACAGCGTTTTCATCGACGCTTGATAGTGAGGAAAGCGTACTCAGACTCATGGTTTCGGCCGACTCGGGAAGGGTATCAGTGCCGGTAGTGTAGCGAGTCTGGCAGCATGGGGCAGCACCGGTGCCGGCGGCGAGATGGCCGCCGGCGCTGGAGATGGCGGTCAGTAGGTCTTGTAGGGCAGGAATTTGCCGGACATCACCATATTTACCCGGTCGCCTTTGGGGTCTTCCTCCCGCTGGATATCCATGGAGAAGTCGATGGCGCTCATGATGCCATCGCCGAATTCCTCGTGAATCAGTTCCTTGATGGTGGTGCCGTACACGCTCACCAGTTCATACAGGCGATAGATCAACGGATCCGTGGGCACCGCGGTGGGCAGAGAGCCTTTGTAGGGAACGATTTGCAGCCAGGCAATCGCCTCGTCACTCAGGTCAAACAGTTCGCCGACAATTTCGGCCTGTTGTTTGGTAAAGGTCATCTGCCCCAGACAGGCAGCGGTGGTCCACTCTTTGGACAGGCCGATGGCATCGGCCACCTGGGACCATTTCAGATCCTTCTGCACCTTGGCGACGAGGATCATGTCGGTGACTTGCTGGCGGTTGCTGATCATGGTGTTTCTCCTTGGACGATGGAATGGTGTCAGCTTGCACTGGAAATCAGGCTCAACAGGTAAAAAATGATGAGCAGTAATAGACCGCTTACCGATTGCCAGAAACGCACCGGGTAGCGCTCCATCAGCGGCGGACGGGAAGCGCTCTGGTATTCCGGGTTGGGGTGGCGCAGTTCAAAGACGAATTCCGATAGAGCCTCGTGGCGGCGCAGCGGATTCGGTTGCAGGGCTTTTTTCAGTGTGGCGTCGATCCATGCGGGAATGGCGCGGGACTCGCTCAATACACTGCGGTAGCGCAGCTTGTGTTGCGCGGCCACGGTGTGGCAGCGGGCAACCTGGGTGCCGTAGGGAAATTCCCCGCACAGCAGGTGATAGGTGAGCACCGCAAGAGAAAACAGATCGGAGCGCGGCGTGCCGGTATCGCCGAGGAAATATTCCGGCGCACTGTACAGGGCTGTGCCGAGAATCAGCTGGCCGTTTTCTTCCGCGACCTCGGCAACGCCGGCCACTTTCGCGGAGCCCAGATCGATCAGGGTGACGGTGCCAGCGCGGCTGATCATGATATTTTCCGGGCGCAGATCCTGGTGCAGGATCTCCGCCCGATGCAGAGCCTGCAGGCCCCGTGCGATCTGCTCCACAATGCCGCGCACGGTTTCCAGCCCGGGATCGGGGTTGTCGGTCATCCACTGTCGCAGTGTCTGTCCTTCTACCAGTTCCATGGCGGTGTAGAGATACTGACGCGGCCGATGGGTGGCCGCGGCACGCACCACATGCGCGCTGTTTACCCGTCGCGCCAGCCACTCCTCCATCAACAGTCGTTCCAGATAACCGGGATTATCTGAGAGGTCTATGGATGGGGTTTTCAATACCACGCGGGTACCGCTGGCTTCGTCCGTGGCAAGATACACGTGGCTGCGGCTGCTCGCGTGAATCTCGCGCTCAATCACATAGCCGTCGAATACGTCACCGCCTTTGAGAATTGGCGGCAGGGGTAGCGCGCCTGCCTGCTCCACCAGTTCTGGTGGTGTCTCCGGCAAACCGTTGATACGCACCAGTTGCACCGTGAGATTGTCGTTACTGCCGTTCGCCAGAGCCGCGGCCACCAGGGTTTTGGCGGCCTTGTCGAGGCAACCCCGGTGTTGTTCCAGGTGCTCGATCAGTGTCTGCTGCGACAGGGATTCATGTACCCCGTCGGTACTCAGAATAAACAGGTCGTTGGTCTCAAGCGTTACCCGACGGTAGTCGATTTCCAGCTGGGACTGCGCGCCCAAGGCGCGACTCAGATAACTGCGCTGCTCCCCGAGCCACAGCCGGTGGTCGTGGGTGAGTTGTTCCAGTGAGCCGCGGCGCAGCCGGTAGATGCGTGAGTCACCGAGGTGGAACAGATGTGCTTCCTTATTTTTCAGGATCATCGCGCTGAACGTGCAGACATAACCCTTGTCTTTCTCGAAGCGGTAGGGGCTTTGTCGGGTTTGCCCGTAAAGCCAGGCGTTGGTGGCCTTGAGCACTTGTTCCGCGGCGTTCTTTACACTCCAACCGTCGGAGGTGCAGTAGTAATCGTCGAGAAAGCTGGTTACCGCGGTTTCACTGGCAATGGCGCTGACCGGGCTTGAGCTGATGCCGTCGGCAATCGCAAAGGCGGCGCCCTTCACGCGAAGTTGTGGCTCCGCCGGCAGGCGTGCGCCACAGCAGTCCTGGTTTTCTGCTTTGAGGCCCGCGCTGCTGTGCTGGCCGACATCCAGTGAAAGTGTGCTATTCATAGAAAAAATCAGCCCCGCAAGGTGCGGGGCTTGGGTAGGTTATCAGGCAAGTGCTTCTTTGCCGGGTTTGCTGCTTTCGGCAGTCAGCTGACGCTTCGGCGCAGTTTTGTAGTGGGTGCTATAAAGCGTGAGGCCGGTGAAGGCGAGGCCACCCACCAGGTTGCCCAGCGCGGTGGGAATTTCGTTCCAGACCAGGTAATCCATCACCGAGAAGTCACCGCCCATCATGATGGCGAATGGGAACAGGAACATGTTCACTACGGAGTGCTCGAAGGCCATAAAGAAGAACAACATGATCGGCATCCACATGGCCAGCACCTTGCCGCTGACATGGGTCGAAATCATCGCGCCAACGACGCCCATGGACACCATCCAGTTACACAACATGCCGCGCAGGAAAATCGTGAACCAGCCGGCGGCGCCGTACTCGGCGTAACCCAGGGTACGAGCTTCACCAACGGACGCGAGCTTTTCGCCCACAGCGCCGGCCTCGGTGTTGAACCCCATAGTGAAGACAAATGCCATCATAGTGGCGACGGTCAGTGCGCCCGCAAAGTTGCCGACAAATACCAACCCCCAATTGCGCAATACACCCTGCACGGTAACGCCCGGGCGTTTGTCCAGCAGCGCCAGCGGCGTGAGCACGAACACACCGGTCAGCAGGTCAAATCCCATCAGGTAGAGCATGCAGAAACCCACGGGAAACAGGATGGAGCCGATCAGGTGTGAACCGGTGGCCACGGCTACGGTCACCGCAAATACCGCAGCCAATGCCAGAATGGCGCCGGCCATGTAGGCGCGCACCAGGGTGTCGCGGGTGGACATGTAAATCTTGGATTCCCCCGCGTCGACCATTTTGGTCACGAATTCCGTTGGGATGAGATAAGCCATAGTGATCACCTTTTTGTGTTCGAGATCGGGTGTTCTGCTGTGCTGGACCGACGACTGTGCACCTTGCTGCTTTCAACGCGCGCTGGACGGCACCCAAGCACAAAAAAAGGCGGCCACACAGACCGGCTTCTGCCGGAAAGTGATGGACGCCTTTATCCAGAGTGTTCTGATTGTATTGGGCAGGTTGCCCGGTATGGCTCGCGTCTGCTCCTGTGGAGATGGCGCGAAACCTGTACATGCGTTTGTACTTGCAAAGTCAAAGCAATCTCGATGCCAACTTTTTAATTCCGCTGCGGGCCGGCGCTATGGAAAGGGGGCATCAGTGGGTGGGTATGGAAAATTGTTTACCCTCGCGCCAGATACAGGCGTGCTGCGAAATATACGCACCCGGAAAGTTCCATTTTGGTGCAAGGCTGTTGTTGCGCTCCAGTCTGGTGCTTTTGGCGTCGAGTGGAGAAATTTCCGGTGATGCGGCGTGAGTGGAATATTTATTGCTGGAATGGAATTGTGACCTTGCATAGGGGAGCGCAGCCATGCCCACAGACATGTCCTTAACGAGCGACGACGCGGAAAAATTTCTGTTGGCCGCCAAGCGCGCAGAAATCCAGGCGCTGGAGCGACTGGTCGGCAGCTGCGAATTGGCGACCACGGTCTCTGACCTGGTACATCAGCTGCAGCGGGAGCGGGGTATCAGCAATATCTACCTGGTTTCCGCCGGGTTCCGTTTCTCCGGGCAGCGCCAGCAACAAATCCGGAACTGCGCGGCTAGCGAGGCAGCGTTTCGGCGTTTGCTGCACCATCGCTACCTGCAGTCTACCCGCAGCGACAGTCCGCAGAATATGCGTCTGCTGAACAGCATCGCCTACTCCTTACACGGACTGGATGAACTCGCCAATCTGCGCCGCCATGTCGACGCCTTTGAGGTAAGCGCGCTTGAGTCCACCGATGCCTTCTGCCGGTTGATCGCGGGGTTGTTGTCGGTGGTGTTCGAGGCCGCCGATGTGGCGGACGACCCGGAGGTAACACGTCTCCTCGTGGCGCTGTTCAACTTTATGCAGGCCAAAGAATTTTCCGGACAGGAACGCGCGTGGGGGGCGATTGGCTTTGCCGGGAGCCGCTTCGACGAAAAGCTGCACGAGCGTCTCGCACAACTACAGGATTGCCAGCGCCGCAGTCTGGAACTGTTTGCGGAATTTGCCGGCGAGACGGAGCTTGCGCGTTGGCGAGCCGTTGAAGACTGCCAGGAATCCCGGGATTTACAGCGTTTACGGGGGGTGATTGCCGGGCTGAAAGACGGCGAACCCATTGCCGCGGAAATCAGCGAGGTATGGTATGAGCTGGCGACCGCGCGTATCGACGCGATGCACCGGCTTGAAGATGCGATGGCGGCGCGCCTGCTGCAGGTGAGCCGCCAGCGGGTGGCGGAGTCGCAGTCCGAACTGGGGCACCACTATGCACAACTGCAGCGAATGAAATCCACCGGCTGGACGCGCCCACCGGCGCTCGCGGTGCTGTTTGACCCGGAGGTCCCGGGTCTTTACGGCAGTACACCGGACACTATGGTGACGCCGCTGCCAGGTCAGCATCTGGCGCACTCTCTGTACGACCTGATCCGTTCCCAGGTGGCGCACATCCACCGGGTAAGTGAAGAGCTGGAGCAGACCCGCCGCGCACTTACCGAGCGAAAGCGGGTGGAGAGAGCCAAGGGGATTCTGATGCGGCGCCTGCGGCTGACCGAAGAGGATGCGTACCGCACCATGCAGACCCGAGCGATGGAGATGAACCTGAAACTAGCCGACGTTGCGGAGAAAATCCTGCAGATCGGCAGTGGCGAGCGCAGTGCAAGTGACGGGGTTAGCGATAGCGCGAGTTCCACGTCAGAAAAGCAGACTGTGGAAGCCGGCAAAGCGGGCGCATGAAATCAATTGGATCCCTTGCTGAAGGCCTGGTACGTGAGGTACCAGTTCATCAGTGTTGCCGGCGTGGGGCTATTCAGGAATTTCTGCAGAATAAACCCTCCGGCGAAGGCCGCACCCATTGCCAGTGGCAGGGGAATTTTTTCCGCCTGGGTGGCCACCAGCGCTTTCTGCTGCCGAATCAGCGAAAGGGCGCAGTGGCGCTGCCGCGTCATTTCCCGCCCATGGCGCTCAATCTCTCTGTTTAAAGAGCGCAGTGACATCGTCGATCGCCTCCTTTGCCTGTTTGCGTGTTTCATCGAATCCCAACAGCTTGCGCAGTCGGCTGGCAGACAACAGGAGAACCGCGACTGTCAGCAGCTGCGCCAACAGAAAAATGCCGAAGCCGATATACACGGACTGGAAGAAGTAGTACCCGAGCAGGCCCAGCCCGGCGCACAGACTCACTACCAGTGCAATGGCCAGAAAAAACGCCAGTAGTAACAGGGCGACAATGCGTTTGCCGGCCGTCACAGTGCGCTGAAACTCCAGGTGGGCGAGGCGGGTAAGATTTTCCGTCCAGGCGGTAGCCAGTGTGAGGGTGGCTTCTGCCCGATCCATCAGTGCCGCCATGTCGGCCCGCAACGAGTCTTCTGTTGGTGGGGGGGCAGCATTGTCGATGTCTGCATATTCCTCGGCATACAGGGGGTGGGATTTTTCCGGAGCGGCCATCAACAGCACCCCATCAAGTGTCATTCTGGCTGTTTAAACAGGCAGACCCGGCCCTAAGGCCCTAAGCCAGGACCGCGCCTATAAAATCGTTCTGCGGGGCATATCAGACTGCCCCGCGGTTCTTCACTTGAAGATTTTTGCGATGAGCCATCCCGCAGCAAAGGCGCACCCGACGCTGACAAGAGGGTGGGCCTTAATAGATGATTCCGCGCGCTCGGCCACATCGTGTGCTCTCTGCTTACCCTTTTCCATGGATTCGCGGGTTCGGGTCTTCATATGACCCGCAGTTTCGCGGGCACGGGTTTTCATATGCTCGGCAGTATCCTGGGCGGCTTCGCCGGCCAGGTGGTAGGCCTGCTGCAACTTTTCCCGGCCTGAATGGAGACCGGTACCACCGTTGGGAGATTTTGCGCTTGCCATAATATTGGTCCTCGGGGATTCAAGGTGAAATAGAAGGATAGGGTCGAGGGCCAGGGAAACTGAACATTTTTACGCGTTTGCACAGATTGGTATCAGCTGCATCGCGGATAGAATTTTCTGGAATTTAGCAGGCTTTGGAAAAACGGCATGTTAAACCGGGCGGGGACAGACCGTCCGCAAACCCGGGTTGAACAGGCCGTGGATAACCTTTCGGTAAGCTGTTAGAACGTTAGGCATCCAGCCATTGGCGAATATTGTTGACCACGCCGTCGAGAAGGCGCTGGCGGCTCTCGCGGCTGATCCATGCGTTGTGGGGGGTGATAATGAGATTGGGAATATCCTGCGCGAGCAGCGGGTGATCCGCCGGCGGTGGCTCCACCGCAAGCACATCCAGGGCCGCGCCGGCAATGACTCCGCGCTTCAGAGCGTCCGCAAGGGCGGTTTCATCCACTAGGCCGCCGCGGGCGGTATTGATCAGAAAGGCGGACTGTTTCATCGCCGCGAGAAACTCGCTGTTCACCATTTTGCTGTTCTGCGCGGTGAGCGGGCAGTGCAGGCTGATGACATCGGAGTCAGAGACCAGCTTTTCCAGCGCTACCCTTCCTGGTTTTTCTTCACCAGTCGATGATTGCGCGATCAGGATGTTCATCCCCAGCGCCTCCCCAAGCCCTGCCACCTTCCGACCGAGATCGCCATAGCCGATGATGCCGAGATTTTTTCCCGCCAGTTCCATCACCGGATAATCCAGCCGGCAGAAAATCGGCGACTGGCTCCAGCGCCCGTTTTTTACATCGGCTGCATACTGGTGCCAGCGGGTGGCGAGTGCCAACAGCAGGGCCATGGTGTGCTGCGCGAGCGAGCTGCCGGTATAACCGGAAACATTTTTTACCGGAATATTTTTTCTGGCCGCGGCATCGAGGTCGATATTATTGGTGCCGGTGGCGCAGACGCAGATGAGTTTAAGGTTGGGGGCGTTTTCGATCAGCGCGCGGTCGAGCACCACTTTATTGGTGATGACCACATCGGCGTTCTGGATGCGCTCGGCGGTTTGATCAGGCGTTGTGGATTCGAAAAAGTCCCAGTGGTCGAGAACCTTTTCCAGTGCGGAAGTATCCAGCTCTTCCAGTTTCATGGTGAGGGTATCGAGAAAAACACCGCGCATGGAATACGTCCTTTTTCGAGTAACAGAGCTTTTCGCTAAGGCCCTCAGGGGCTGTTTTCTGCGGAACGATTGCCGATGAGGTTGTGGAGCAGAAAATGGCCCCTGAGGGCCGCCTGGGGGGTGCTACTTAGCGAGTATCGTGGCGGCGCCGCCACCGGTAATCGATGACTTGTAGGAGCCTGCCTGCAGGCGAATGACTCGTGCCATGAACCATTCGCCTGCAGGCAGGCTCCTACAACGCGTGGTTTACATCACCCGCATGCCTGGCTGGGCGCCATTGTGGGGTTCCAGAATCCACAGATCCTTGCCACCGGGGCCGGCGGCCAGCACCATGCCTTCGCTCACACCGAAGCGCATCTTGCGCGGCGCCAGGTTGGCCACCATCACCGTGTGCTTGCCGATCAGGTCTTCCGGTTTGTAAGCGCTCTTGATGCCGGAGAACACCTGGCGGGTCTCGCCGCCGAGATCCAGGGTCAGCTTCAGCAGCTTGCCGGCGCCTTCCACATGCTCGGCGTTGGCGATCAGCGCAATGCGCAGGTCGATCTTGGCGAAATCATCGAACTGGATTTCCGGGGCGATGGGATCGTCCGCCAGCGGGCCGCTTTTATTTTCGCTGGCGGCGCCTGCCGGCTTCGCTTCCGCCTGCAATTGCGCGAGGGATTCCTTCGCCGCTTCCTGCATTGCTTCCACCTGTGCCTTTTCCACCCGCTGCATCAGCGGCTTGAACTCGTTGATGCTGTGGCCGGCGAGCGGGGTGGTGGCGGTGTTCCAGTTGAGTTGTACACCGAGGAACTCCTCGGCTTTTTTCGCGGTTTCCGGCAGCACTGGCGCCAGCCAGGTGATCAGCGCGCGGAACATGTTCACGCCCTGGGAGCACACCGCCAGCACTTCCGCTTCTTTGCCTTCCTGCTTCGCCAGCGACCAGGGCGCCTTGTCGGCGATCCAGGCGTTGGCGGCGTCCGCCAGTGCCATGATCTCGCGCACGGCGCGGCTGTATTCGCGGGTTTCAAAAAACTCAGTGATGCGCGGGGCCGCTTCCACAAACTGGTTCCACAGCGCTTCGTCGGCAATTTCTGCAGCCAGAGCGCCCCCCGATTTGCTCACGAACTTGGCGGTGCGCGAGGCGATGTTCACCACCTTGCCCACCAGATCCGAATTCACCTTGGCGATAAAGTCCTCGAGGTTGAGGTCGAGGTCGTCCACGCCGGCGGTGAGCTTGGCGGCGAAGTAATAGCGCAGGTACTCGGGGTTCAGGTGGTCGAGATAGTTGCGCGCGTTGATGAAGGTGCCGCGGGACTTGGACATCTTCTTGCCGTTCACGGTGAGGAAACCGTGCACGCACACCTTGGTGGGGGTGCGGAACTGCGCGGAGTGCAGCATCGCCGGCCAGAACAGCGCGTGGAAGTTGACGATGTCCTTGCCGATGAAATGGTACACCTCGGCGCTGCTGTCTTTTTTCCAGAAATCGAGCCAGTCGAGGCCTTCCCGGTCGCAGTAGTTTTTCAGGCTCGCCATGTAGCCGATGGGTGCGTCCAGCCACACGTAGAAATACTTGCCCGGCGCGTCGGGAATTTCGAAGCCGAAATAGGGCGCATCGCGGGAGATGTCCCACTCCTGCAGGCCCTCGTCCAGCCACTCCGCCAGCTTGTTGGCCATCTCGCTCTGCAGGTGGCCGGCGCGGGTCCACTCGCGCAGGAACTCGTTGAACGCCGGCAGGGTGAAGAAGAAGTGCTCGGACTCCTTTTCCACCGGGGTGGCTCCGGAGATGGCGGACACCGGGTTGATCAGCTCGGTGGGGCTGTAAGTGGCACCACAGGCTTCGCAGTTGTCGCCGTACTGGTCTTCGGTCTTGCATTTCGGGCAGGTGCCCTTGATGTAGCGGTCCGCCAGGAACAGCTCTTTTTCCGGGTCGTAGGCCTGGGTGATGGTGCGCGAGGCGATATGGCCGTTTTCTCTGAGGCGCTTGTAGATCATCGCCGACAGTTCGCGGTTCTCTTCCGAGTGGGTGGAGTGGTAGTTGTCCACGCTGATCAGGAAGCCGCCGAAGTCGCGCTCGTGCTCCGCCTGCATATTGGCGATGTGCTGCTCGGGCGTCAGGCCCAGCTGTTCCGCCTTCAGCATAATGGCGGTGCCGTGGGCGTCGTCGGCACACATATACAGGCACTGGTTGCCGCGGGCGCGCTGGAAGCGGGCCCAGATATCCGTCTGGATGTACTCGAGGATGTGACCCAGGTGCAGGGAGCCATTGGCGTAGGGCAGGGCACTGGTGACGAGGATGTTTCTGGGCTGATGGTCGGTGTGAGACATCTTGGCTTCCAAAGGCTGCGAGGCTGTTTGTAATGGTCGTCAGTGATAATGGTGGGCGGAATGGATTCGCCCGGCGGCTGCGAACAACACGAAGAGGAATCGCGCCGCCGAAAAAGAGCGCGGAATATAGCAGAAACGGGCCCTGCACGGCACCCGCACGGCTGTGGACTACCCTTGGGGTGGCTTCCGGCATTGACCTTGTATTCACAGCGGGGCCTGTCCAAAATGCCGGCCCGAACACAGCGCCAGTGAGGAAAACAGCGTGACCGATCATCACCACCATTGCGACGGCCATCACCGCGATTGCGGGCATGAGCACGACCATGACCACGAAGATATCCCCGCAGAGGTGCAGGAGCAGCTCGAACGGATGGCGGAAGTCATCGGCGCGCTGCAAGACCCTGCCACCGACCTGCCGCTGGATGCACTGGATGCGGACATCGAAGTGGGGATCGAAGACGGCACCGTCTATACAAGTGTGATTCTCGGCTACCCCTGCGACAGCCAGCAGGATGACTGGGCCCGGCGCGTGCGCGCTGCCTGCGCACCGCTGCTGGCCGACGGCCCCCTTGCGGGAGCCGAACTGAAGTTTGATCTGTTTTTCGATGTGCCGCGCACAGAATCCGGCGATGTGCCTGAGTCACTGCGGGCGGTGAAGAACATCATTGCGGTGGCATCCGGCAAGGGCGGCGTGGGCAAGTCCACTACCGCCGTGAACCTGGCACTGGCGCTGGCTGCCGAAGGTGCCTCCGTGGGGCTGCTGGACGCGGATATCTACGGTCCCAGCCTGCCCACCATGCTCGGCACCGAGGGTGTGCGCCCGCAAGTGAAGGGCGGCAAGTTCTTCGTGCCGGTGGCGGCGCAGGGGCTCAAGACCATGTCCCTCGGTTACCTGCTCACGGAAGACACCCCTGCGGTATGGCGCGGCCCGATGGCGAGCGGTGCCCTGAATCAGATGCTCACCCAGACCCTGTGGGCGGAGGACGATGAAGAAGCGTTGGACTACCTGGTGGTGGATATGCCTCCGGGGACCGGCGATATCCAGCTCACCCTGGCGCAGAAGGTGACACTCGCGGGGGCGGTGATCGTTACCACGCCGCAGGACCTGGCGCTGGTGGATGCCATCAAGGGTGTGGAAATGTTTCGCAAGGTATCGGTACCGGTATTGGGCATCGTTGAGAATATGGCGTTGCACACCTGTTCCGCCTGCGGACATCAGGAGCCGATCTTTGGGGCCGGTGGCGGTGAAAAAATCGCGGCCGACTACGATACCCGGTTGCTGGGTCGTTTGCCCCTGGCGATGTCTATACGTCAGCAGACCGATAGCGGCGAGCCAACAGTGGCGGCGGAGCCCGCCGGAGAGGTGGCAGGACTCTACCGGGAAATTGCCCGCAAGGCGGCCGCGCAGGTGTGGATGGCTCAGGGCGATGGCGGTGTATTGCCGGAGATAGAGCAAGGCTGAATGTTTGCGCAGCCGACAACTGGACGCTGATTGCCGGTTGCGGTGATCCGGATGGGGCAGCAGGGCGTACAAGAAGTCATTCAGTCAGGGCAATGGCGCCCTGGCCGGTTTTCTGGGCAGTTCAGGAGATGGATGTTGAGTTTCCATATTCGACTTAATCCCACCAACCGTATCGTTAATGTCGTTTTTTTTGAACGTGTGGAGCTCGTGGAGAAGCTGGCAGCGGCGAGGCAGGTGGCGGAAAAATTCGGCCACCTCAACCCGTTGTTACTGCTGGTCGATGTCCGCCGTGCAGACATCGTTCTCTCTACCTCTGAGCGCCGTCAGTTCGGTCGCTTTGCGGCGCATCTGCAGGGACTTAGCCACGGCCGCGCCGCGGTCCTGCATTCGGTTGATCACAACGCCAATGTCATCATCAACAGCACCGCGCAGGCGGAGGGCATGGAAGTGGTTGAGTTCGTCACCGAGCACGCCGCGGTTGAGTGGTTGACCGGCAGTGCGGAAGGCGGGCGCAACCGCGCCTGAACCTCGCCACCTCGCGGACCCACTCCGAAAACACTTTCCGGCGGACTCGCGCTCAAATTGCTGTGCGCGAATCTGCCGGGAATGTCGCGCAAGGCTCCATTGTGAGTGATTTCTCATTTTTTGTCTGTTTTGAGAAAAAAATTCCAGAATTGAAATTTTCAGTAGTCTTTTGCGTCACTCGTTGACGGAAGCTTCTAAACTGCTCCGACTTCGCGGAATCGCCGATCTGCCGGGCGGCGGGTGCGGGATACGCCACAGGAATTGTCAGTGAGCGGATTGGAGTAGTAGCAGTAATGAGTTTTCGGATCCGATACGACAGTCAGCGTCGAGTGGTCTGTATGCTTTTATACGGCGAAGCAACCTTCGAAAATCGTCTGGAAGCGTTACACCAGCTGGTGGCGAAATATGGCCACCTGAAACCCCTGCGGGTGCTGGCGGATGTGCGCCGGGTGACGAAAATGTCCATGAGTCTTGAGGAACAGCAGCGCTACGGTGTGTATCTGGCGCAGCTGCCGGCAATGTCCGGTGCGCGTATCGCGATGCTGAATCGGGTGGAGCTCAACACCACCGCGGTGATGCGTGCCAAGGCGAAGGAAAACGGCCTGGAGCTTTTTTCATTTGTTACCGAAGCGGCAGCCATGAAGTGGCTTGTCAGCACGGCGGAGGTGCCCGGTTAGGGGCACCCCAACCCGCGCCGTATCCGCCGCTGCGGCGATATCATCCGGCGCCGCGCGTCTGCTCCGCCTGCTGCTGACGCAGTGCCTGTTTTTGCTGGCGCCGGGTCTGGGTGGTGGCCTTGGCATCGTGCCCCAGGTGCTCTTCACCGCGGGACTTGGCCAGCTGTATCTGCTTTTCCCGCTCGCGGAAACGCGCTTTGTCGGCTTCTGAGACCGCGTCAAAACAGTGAGGACAGCTGACGCCCTGCTCGAACAGCGGCGACTGCATTTCCTCGTCGGTAACCGGCATACGGCAGGCGTTGCACTGCTGGTAGCTGCCGCGTTCCAGATCGTGGTTCACCGTCACGCGGTCGTCGAATACAAAGCACTCGCCTTTCCACAGGGTCTCTTCCTTCGGCACCTCTTCCAGGTATTTCAGGATGCCGCCCTGCAGGTGATACACCTCGTCGAAACCCTGTTCCTTCAGGTAGGCGGTGGACTTCTCACAGCGGATACCGCCGGTACAGAACATCGCCACCTTGCGGTGTTTCTGCGGATCCAGATGATCTTTCACATACTGCGGGAACTCGCGAAAGCTGGTGGTGTTGGGGTTGACCGCGCGCTCGAAGGTGCCCACCTGGTATTCGTAGTCGTTGCGGGTGTCGACGAGTAGCACCTCGGGGTCGGAGATGAGGGCATTCCAGTCGCGGGGTTTGACATACGTGCCCACAGTGCGGCGGGGGTCGATGCCCTCGACGCCCATGGTGACGATCTCGCGCTTCAGTTTGACCTTGCTGCGCAGGAACGGCATTTCTGCAGTGAACGATTCCTTGTAGTCCAGCTCGGCGAGGCGTGGGTCGGACTTGAGGTGGGCGAGCAGGGTATCGATGGCGGCGCGGTGGCCGGCCACGGTACCGTTGATGCCTTCGCGCGCCAGCAACAGGGTGCCGCGCACCTCGTTGTCGAGCATCACCTTGAGCAGCGGTTCGCGCAGGGATTCGAAATTGTCCAGGCTGACAAACTTGTACAGCGCACAGACCACGATAGTTGGTTCGGTCATTGTTGGGGGTCCTTTTGCAGGCCGGAGCGTAAATCCGGGGCAAGGGTAAAAATCGCCGCGTATTTTAACAAAACTTCGCCGATGCCGTCGTACACTTTTTCGACAGTGACGGGCGGGCCTTGACCGATGATCCATAAGTTGTCAGATTGGCCGCCGTTTCCGCTTCTCTCCATGCAAACGTGCTATTCCAGCGAGCAATGCCAGCGAGGTTTTTCCCATGGCCGATGACTTCATTCCCCAGGACTCTCCGCTCTGCCGCGCCTACAGCGATGGCAATCACACCGTCAACATCGACATCTACGAGGATGGCGAGGGGGGCTGGCTGCTGGAAATTGTGGATGAACACAACAACTCCACCGTGTGGGAAGACACGTTTGATACTGATGCCGAGGCGCTGCAGGAGGCGCTGGACGCACTGAAGGAAGAGGGGTTGGGGGCCTTTATCGGCCCTGCGGAGTCCAGTGGCAGCTGGGAGGCGCCTTGACCCCGGTGTCCCGGATAGGCGACTTTTCAGTCATGCGCTGGAGAGTGACTGCGAGCCACAAGTGCGCTTACAAATAAATAGCGCCATACACCGCAGGTTTTTTCTGGGCTGCTAAGGTTATACATAGAAGGGAATCGCGACAGTGTAACAGCACTACCCAATCGCGGTGCCGCCACGGGCAGCAAGGAAAGTTGCCCTGGCGGCGCCAACTGATCGCGGTCTGCAGATGTATGATGTGTGGTTGCTCTGCATGAAAAAATTCCTTCCCCGCCTTGTGCTCCCCCTGATCTGTTATACCAGCGCCGTGCCGGCGATTTCCGATATTGAACTCAAACTGTCGGACGATCGCGTGCTCAGTGTAGATCTGGCCGAGGCGCGCCTTATTTCCGAACTGAGCGGATATGCCATTATCGCCGGGCGGACCTGTATCGACTGCGACGAAAACACGGCGATCTTTTTGCAGAAAATCGACGGAGAAGCCTTTCCCGCCCGGGATGCGGACGAGACGCCGGAGCCGGAGAGATTTGCCGAGCAGAATCGGGAGCCGCGTGATGAGACCACGGCCATGCAGCGGGACCAGTCCCAGGCCGAGATGGATGGCGACGCTGACGGTGTGACGGAAATCAATCTCTCCGGTGAGCGCTTTAGCTACCCGGGGCGGTATCGCGATTACCTGACGAAAAAGTTGGTGGAAAAAACCCGGATGTTTTACGGCGACTGCCACGAGAGCTCTCCCGCGCTGTTGTGGCTGACGGAATATCGCACCGACAAAGGTTGGGTGAAGGAGGAATACCTGTTGGTATTCCGCGATGAGGGTGTTGAACACCGTTACAGTGAAACGCGGCAGCCGAGCATTTATTACATTGAGAACGAGGGCTGTCGCGAACTGCCCGGAATTGAAACCACCACCGAGCCCTGAACCGCGGAGAACACCAGAAATTCCCTGCCCAAAAAACAAAACCCCGCAAGAGCGGGGTTTTGTTTTGAAAGCAGTGCTTGGCAAAGCCCTGTGTACTTTCTGTGGTCCGGTTCCGTTCCGGGACCTGAGTTCCAGGCAAGGTTCTGGCAGGCAACGTTTTCTTAGCGACGTTTTCCTCTGACCGGCGTGTTATTTTTTCTCCGGGTGCCAGATGATCTTCAGTTTTTTCTTGCCCCAGGCGCGCGCTTTTTTCAGGTCCTTTTCCATCCACACGTCGATGCGGTTGGTGTAGCGCTTGTTCATACGGTCGCGCACGGTGTAGGTGCCGGGCAGGCCCTCGATCCTTACTTTGGCGCCGTTGGTCAGGCCGTGTTTTTCCAGATCGCGGGATACCGCGATGATCTTGTCTCCCGGACGCAGGCGGTTGTTCCAGGCCGCGGTCCAGGGGTCGTCATCGGTCTGGCCTTCAATGGAGTTGTAGGCCGTGGCGGTGACGGTCATGGATTTCTTCTTTCCGTCAGGTTCCTTCTTGATCGTGGCGAACGCATCGCCACCGGCAAGTGCTGCAAGTGAAGCGGCGATTACGATGATGTACTTTTTAAGGCTCTGTCGCATAAGTCTCATTACCTCTGGAAGCTCTTTGGTCACAGACCGATCCTGTCTGCTCGGCCTCCAAGTTGATTTCGTAATAAGTGATCAATCTTTGATCAGGGAAGGCCATATTAAACGCCACTTGATCTGAATCAATCTTTTGCGCGACAGCGGCAATTTCCCCCACAGAGTAATCGGTTATTTTTTGTTCGTAGACGAATTTGCTATCAAAGTCCACAGATATAGGAGCATGTATTCAATTGTTACGCTTTAATGACGGAACCAGTGGCGAAAAACTGGTCTCGATGAGTCTCCCGTTTCCAACCGGCAACACTCTCTGACAGCGATGTCATTTCGGTTTGGTTGAAATTTGTGCGATTTGGGTGGTGAGAGGTATGGGTTTGTGGAACAAAATTTTTTTCGGATTATTTGCGACTGGTTGTTCAAAACGGCGAAATACTGTCGATGACAGCGGTGTAGGAGGGATGAGTGAGCGGTTTTTCTTATGTTTGACGCAAGACTCCGCCTATTGGGGCGATAGAAAACCACTGCTGTTAGGCGCGATATTTCCGCTTGAAATGCCAACGGGAACGCATCGTTTTCCTCCGGGATACGGGGCCGTGGGGGAATGGCTGTCTCGATGCGGGCAGTCAGGGACTGTGGCTGTAGTGAGTCAGATGGCGGTATCACCCGCGGGTTGCCGCGGGTTGACCATCTCTCGCAATGAAGTCAGATAGGCCATGTCCTCTTCCAGATCCTCAAAGCCGTGGCGGCGGTCCAGGTCTACTGCCTGTTCCAGCCACTGAATGGCCTCTTCCAGATTGCCCTGCCACTCGCACACCTGGCCGATGTTGAAGGCCGTGATGGCGAGGTTCTGCCAGTCGCGCTCCTGGCGCAGATCGCCGATGGCGCTGGCGTAGAGCTGGTAGGCGTTGCGCAGCATGGCGGCGCGCTTGTTGGGGTTGTCCTGCAGTGCCGAGTGCTGATGGTAGGTATGGGCAATGGCGGAGCGCACCCGTGCGGCCGAGTGCTCGAAGGGAAGCCCCGGAGAGGATTCGATATAGGTAAGAACCGCTTCGAACTGGCTGCGGGCCAGCGGATAGAGGTCGGGGCGTTCGCCGCCGAGGGCATTCAGGACGATGCCGTAGCGGTAACGCAGCAGGTTCTGATGGCGCGGATCGTTGGCGAGCCCGGCAATGGCGCGCTCATACAGTGGCAGGGCGGCATCGTAGTCGCCCGACAGGGCCGTTTCTTCGGCCTGCGCGATCAGCCTCGCCACGGGGCCGGATTCCGCCGGCGCCGTCAGTGCCGGTGCGGCCGCGATAAGCTGCGCCGCCAGCAGGGCGGCGCCAAGGGCTTTGTACCGATAAGGGGCCGGTTTCTTCCGCGGACTCAACATTACCAGATGTTCCCGAGGCTCGCCGGTGCGCCGGCGAGAAGTTAGTGCGTACTGACAGTAAACCCTGAATCCTCGATTTGCGCCAGTAGCGCCTGCAGTGGATGGCGCAGACTGGTATCGGCAAAGCGCTTGCTCTGGCAGCGGCAGGAGTAACCGGTGGCGAGAATGGCGCTGGTATCGCCGTTCAGTTTCGGCGCCCAGGATTGCTGGAAAATTACCCGCGAGGTCTCCCGGTTGGCCACTTCATGACCGTAGGTGCCGGCCATGCCACAGCAGCCCGCGGCCTGTGTATTAAGCTCCATACCCAGCGCGGCGAACACCTCCTGCCACTGTTTACCGGAACCGGCGGCGTTGGACTGCTCGGTGCAGTGGGGCAGCAGGGTGAAACGGCCGGCCTGCAGACGGTTGCGGTTGGTGGCGAGGTGATCGGTGTGCCCGGCCAGCCACTCCTGCAGCAGTAATACCTTGGGCGCCTTGTCTCCCAGCAGCTTCTGGTATTCGCCGCGATAGGTGAGTGTCATGGACGGGTCTATGCCCACCAGTGGCACGCCGTATTCGGCGAGGCTGTTGAGCATGGCGCTGTTGCCGGCGGCGGTTTGTGCGAACTGGCGCAGGAAGCCGTGCACGTGCAGGGGTTTGCCGTTGGCGCGAAACGGCGCCACCAGCGGGTTGAAGTCGAGCAGTTTGAGCAGGCGCAGTGTATCTGCCACCACGTCCGCGTCGAAGTAACTGGTAAAGGCATCCTGCACAATCACGACGGCCTTGGCGCGCTGCGTCGGGCCCATGGCACACAGGCTTTCGCGGCTGGCGTAGGGCACGCCCAGTTCACGCATGGCCCTGTCGAGGCTGGTGGCGGAGAGACTGGGAGAGTCCGCGAGGCCGAGGCCGCGTTCCAGCAGCCAGCGCACCGGCTTCAGTTTCAGCGGCAGGTTGTACAACTGGGGCACCCGCGCCAGATGTGGCATCACGAATTCCAGACTGCCGACGAAGTAATCCTTCAGCGGGCGCAGGTAGCGGCTGTAGTAGAGTTCGAGGAATTTGGCGCGGAACGTGGGGACATCCACCTTGATCGGACACTGGCCGGCGCAGGACTTGCACGCCAGGCACGCCTGCATGGACTCGTTCACCTCGTGGCTGAAGTCGTACTCGCCGCGGGCTTTGGCCAGACTGTTCTTGATGCGCCCGGGCAGGCCGATGATGAAGGATTGCTCGCGGCTCTTGCGCGCCACCGCTTCCGGGTCGACGGATCTGTCCGCCAGCAGGCGCAACCACTCGCGGATCAGCGAGGCACGGCCTTTGGGTGAGTGGATGCGGTTGCGGGTGCCTTTGTAGGAGGGGCACATGGCATCGTCCGGGTTCCAGTTGAAACAGGCCCCGTTGCCGTTGCAGTAAACTCCCTCCGAGTAACCCTCCCATACCTGTACCGGAATCCGCCGGTCGTGCTCGCCGCGGGTCGGCACTTCATCGATCTTGAGCAGGCTGGAGGCGGCGCTGGGGGTGGCGATTTTGCCCGGGTTCAGCTGATTGCGCGGGTCGAAGGCGGCCTTGATCTTCTGCAGCTCCAGATACAGCTCGCCGAAGAATGCCGGCGCGAACTCCGAGCGCACGCCCTTGCCGTGTTCGCCCCACAACAGGCCGTTGTACTTTTGCGCCAGTTCCACCACTTTTTCTGTGATGACCCGGACCTGCCTGGCCTGCTCCGGATCTTTCATGTCGATGGCCGGGCGCACGTGCAGCACACCGGCGTCCACATGCCCAAACATGCCATAGGCGAAGCCGGCTTCATCCAGCGCGGCGCGGAACTCGGCGATAAAGTCGGCGAGGTTTTCCGGTGGTACCGCGCAGTCTTCCACAAACGGGATCGGACGCTGTTCACCCTTGGCGTTGCCGAGCAGGCCCACGGCGCGCTTGCGCATCCCCCAGATCCGGTTTACCTGGGCGTGGCCGCGGGCGATGGTGTAACCGAAGCTCTTGCCGGGCTGGCCGATCAGACTGTCGATGTGAGCGGTGAATCCGGCCAGCGCTGCGTCCAGCTCTTCCTCGGAATCGGCGGTGTATTCCACCAGGTTGATGCCGTTCACCGGCCTTTCGTTCTGCGGGAAAAACTCGCTCACGCTGTCCCACACGATGTCTCCCATGGCCAGCTGCAGCACCTTGCTGTCCACGGTCTCGATGGACGTGGGGCCGGCCTTCATCAGGTCGCTGGCATCCTTGAGCGCATCCTGGAAATGGTCGTAATTCAGGTTTACCAGTGCCGCGCACTTGGGGATCTTCAGCAGGTTTAGCTTGGCCTCGGCGATAAAGCCCAGGGTGCCCTCGGAGCCGCACAGGATATTGTTGAGATTGAAACGGCCGTCTTTGCCCTTCTCGCTATCGCGGATATGCGCGAGGTCGTAGCCTGTGAGGCAGCGGTTCAGCTTGGGGAACCGGGCGTCGATCAACTCGCGTTTTTCCCGATGGATGCCTTCTACGGTGCGGTGGATCTTGCCGACGCGGCTGTCCTGCTCGCTGATTGCAGCGAGGTCGGCGTCGTCGATAACGTGCGACTGCCACAGTGTGCCGCCCATCACCACGGTGCTGAGTTCCAGCACATGGTCGCGGGTCTTGCCGTAGACACAGGAGCCCTGGCCGGAGGCGTCGGTATTGATCATGCCGCCGATGGTGGCGCGGTTGCTGGTGGAAAGCTCCGGGGCAAAGAACAGTCCGTGGGGCTTCAGTGCCGCGTTCAGCTGGTCCTTCACTACCCCGGCCTGCACCCGCACCCATCCCTCCTCGGGATTGATTTCGAGGATGCGGTTCATATGTCGGGAGATGTCCACCACCAGGCCGTCGGTGAGGGACTGGCCGTTGGTGCCAGTGCCGCCGCCGCGGGGAGACAGCACTACCTTGTGGAACTCCTCGCGCTCCGCCAGTTCCATCAGCAGCTGCAGGTCGTGCACGTCCCGCGGGTAGACCACCGCCTGGGGCAGCACCTGGTAGATGGAGTTGTCGGTGGCAAGCACCGTGCGACTGGCGTAGCTGGGGCTGGTGTCGCCGCGGAAGCCCGCCTGCTTGAGTGCGTTGAGAAACTGCAGGTAGAGCGCCTGTACAGCGTTGATTTCGCGCAGTGCTGGAATCATTCCGGGCCCCGGGGATCAGGTGAATCTTGGTCGTGTATCAAAGAAGGACTGGCATTTTAGCGGTGGCAGCCGGCTGCGCAACAAATACCGGAAAACCACCGCTGGGAAGCGCGGATATTGCGCAGACTGCCCCCACGCCCCGTTTGATCTGTATTTCCAATCCGGACGTATAAGCCGGAAGAGACTCTTCGTTCAGAGTACACTTGCAACAAAGGATATTCCCGGAGCGGCAGATCATGCGGATAACGCCTCGCCAGTCAAAGATCCCGGTAGGCATCAGCCAGTGCGCGATGGGTGATCCTGTGCGCTACAACGGCGGCCACAAGCACAGCAAGGTGTGCACCCAGCTGTTGAGCCAGTGCTTTGAGTATGTACCGCTGTGCCCTGAAGTGGCGATAGGACTCGGGATACCGCGCAAGCCCATTCATCTACTGGTCGACAAGGCCGGTGAGCCGGTGGACGCGGTGCGCGTGGTGGGGGTGGAAGACGCCAGCGTGGACGTGACCGCCCCACTGCGTGACTACGCGGACTCCGTGGTGCCGCAGCTGGAGCGGGTGCGCGGCTACATCCTTATGCAGAACTCCCCGAGCTGTGGCCTGCGCGGAGTGCGGCGTTACCTCGACAACGGCCACGGCATCGACAGCGAGGGGGTCGGGCTGTTCGCCCTGCGCCTCCGGCACCACTTTCCCCATCTGCCGATGGAGGAGGTGGGGCGGCTGAACAACAGCGAATTGCGTGAAAACTTCCTTACCCGGGTATTTGCCTACGATGCCTGGTTTCGCTATGTGGAAGGTGAAGAAGGCAACGTCATCTGGAGCGAGAGTGAGCGGATGCCTTCGCGTATCGCCCGTATTATCGACTTCTACACCGCCTATAAATATCTGCTGTTGGCGCACAACCAGGAGGCGACCCGCGAGCTTGGCCGGGTACTGGCGGATAGTAAGTCCATGTCGGAGGACGCACTGGCGCTGGCGGTGCGCGGCCGGATTATGCAGATTCTGTCGCGCCCGGCCAGTCGCAAGGACCGCACCAATGCGCTGATGCACAGCCAGGGGCATCTCAAGGCGTTTCTCGACCGGCGGGAAAAGGCCGAGTTACAGCAGCTGATCGAAGAATATCGCCTCGGGCGCAAGCCGCTCTCGGCCGTCCTCACGCTATTGCGCCACTACCTCCCTCGCAGCCCAAACGGTTTTATCCACAGCCAGGTCCTGCTCGCCGCGGAGCCGGCGGAGTTGGGGCTCTGCGACTTTCACTGAGAAATATGTCTGAGAACAACTTCGCGCGTGGCCTGGTCTGGCTGCGCAACGACCTGCGCATGGAAGACAACACTGCGCTCTATCGCGCGGCCAGGGCTTGCGATGCCCTTGCCGCCGTGTTCATTGCCTGCCCCGAAACCTGGCGCAGCCACGGCGACGGCGACAATGTGGTGGCGATGCGCCTGCGCACGCTGAAGTCGCTGCAGGCATCCCTCGCGAAAAAGCACATTCCGCTGTATTTCCTTGAACTGTCGCGCTTCGCGCAGGTGCCCGCCGCACTGCAGCAGATCTGTGGCAAGCTCGAAGTGGATGCACTTTTCGCCAATGCGGAGTACCCGCTCAATGAACAGCGCCGCGATGCGGCGGTACGCGATACGCTGAAGCAGATCCGGGTGCCGGTGGAATACTGCACCGACCGCACCCTGATTCCGCCCGGCAGCCTGACCACGAACAGCGGTGACGGTTTCAAAGTCTTTACGCCCTTTAAGCGCGCTTTTATCGCTCAGCACGACAATAGCGACTGCGGTTTCGATCCGTTGCCGGCGCCTCGTTCACTGGGGCCCGATCACGGAAATCGATGGCCCGAGTGGATAGCGCTTGCCGGCGAAAACAATCTGGTGCGCTCGATCCCCGATAGTGTCGGCGACTATGGTGTGGCGCCCGGGGGAGAGCGCAAGGTACTGGACTGGACAGTGGGCGAGGGCGCGGCGAAAAAGCGCCTGGAGGCGTTTTCCGCCGTAATTCCGGACTACCACAAGCAGCGGGATTTTCCGGCGCTCGAGGGGACCTCCCGGCTGTCGCCCTATTTGAACTGCGGCGCTATTTCCGTACGCCAATGTGCCCGCATGGCGCTGGAAGAAAATGGCGGTCGCTGGGCGGGGAGCTGCGAGGGCGCAAGCAGCTGGCTGAACGAGATTCTATGGCGGGAATTCTACCAACACCTGGTGGTGCATTTTCCGCGGGTGTGCCGCAACCTGCCATTCAAGCCTGAAACCGAAGGTGTCCCCTGGGCGAACCGTCCCTCGGATTTTGAGCGTTGGCGCGAAGGGCAAACCGGTGTGCCCATTGTGGATGCGGCCATGCGCCAGTTGAACCAGACTGGATGGATGCACAACCGCCTGCGTATGGTGGTAGCGTCGTTCCTTACTAAAAACCTGCTGACGGACTGGCGCCTCGGGGAGCGCTATTTCATGCAGCAACTGGTGGATGCGGACTTCGCCGCCAACAACGGAGGCTGGCAGTGGGCCGCGTCCACCGGTACCGACGCCGCGCCTTATTTCCGCGTGTTCAATCCCTACAGCCAATCCAAGCGGTTTGATCCCGATGGGGATTTCATCCGCAGGTTTGTCCCGGAACTTGAAGACTACTCTAACAAAGACATTCACTGCCCACCGAGGGATCTGTTCCGCGGCGGAAGCTACCCTGTCCCCATCTGCGATGTGACCCAATCGCGTAAACACGCAATTGAGGTATTTGCTAACTTGAAGTCTCAGGAATCCTCTGATTAATTCTGCAGGGCCTGTTTTTTGCCGGGTCCCGTGCATAGGTCGGGGCATGCGCTCGCGGTACAGAAATCCTTCTGATGAATGAGTCGCCCATGAGTTATAGAAAGCTGGTTAACTTCACGCTGTTTGTCGCCGGATGGTGGACGGCTCTATTGTTCGGGAATGCTCTGGCGCTGATTGCACTATTTCTGGTGCTTATGGTGCATTTCATCCTGTGGCGGGACGTGCGGGATATTTTTCTGATACTCGGTTTCATTTTCGGCGGCTTCGGGGTCGAATGGGCCTTTATTGCCAACGGCGTCCAGGATTACCACTCCAACCTGCCGCCCGCCTGGACCATCTGCATCTGGGCCATGCTCGCAACCACCGTGCGCTACTCTCTGTCGTGGCTGGTCAGTAAACCCCGTTGGGCGGCACTGGCCGGGTTGTTACTTGCCCCTGCGTTTTACTTCAACAGTGTGCAGTTCGGCCCTGCCGGTTGGGGGCGCCCTATGTGGGAATGTCTGCTGGCGATCGCTCTGGTATGGAGTGCGCTCGCTGCACTGGTCAGCGGCGTGCTGGTGCCCGCGATCGAGCAGATGGAAGCGGCCGAGAGTCCGATGTCTTGATGCGGCCATTGCTATCGTGAAGCTGACCTATACTTGCCACGAATTTCTGCCGTGGCAAGGAGGCTGCAGTGTTCCCGAAAGGAAATCCATTCGCCAGAATCCCGTCCCTGTTTTTTGTCTGCGTTCTTGCAAACTCCATTGCACTAAATGGCGCTGTGGCACAGGCAGAAGAACCGCTGTACCGCTCGCTGGTCGTCTTCGGCGATAGCCTTTCCGACAATGGCAATGCCGGCGTTTTTACTTCCGATGACCCCGCGGGAATCTATCCGCGCCAGCCGGCGGTGTCCTTCCTCGCTGACATGCTCGGAGTGCCCAAACAGAATTCCTGTTTTGGATTGGGGCCGGCATTTGGCGGCGCCATTCCCTGCGCGCCTGCGGCGGGTTCAATGGAGCAGCAGTTGCAGCAGATTACCGGCTCGGTGCTGACCAATGGCCCCAACTGGGCGGTGGGTGGCAACCGTACCGCGGATGTTTTACTGGATCTCGTGGGGCCGCAGCGCTTCCGCCAGCTGTTCCCGAATACCACGGTGGCGGATCACAACACCCTGACGACTATTTTGCCGGACTCCAGCCGCTGTGGCGCCGACGGTGTGTGCGACCCTGCAGCGGGCGAGAGTCCCTATCTCAGTGTTGAGGAGGTTCAAGCGGCGACTGCGGCATTCAATGATCCCGCGGCGCTGCAGGCACTGGTGGACGACCCCAGCAATAACATCACGCTGACCGGCGTGCCCTTTGCCACAGGGCAGGGATACCTGCAGGGCAATACACCATCGCGCAGCGATCTCTATTTCCTCAACGGTGGCGGTAACAATATTCTCGATGGCGTGCGCAGCGGCAGTCTGTCGCCGATGTCAATGGCGCGTGCCGCGACCTTCCTCTCCACCGCCGGCCATGAGCTGAAAGCGGCCGGGGCGAAATATATCGTCATGACCAACGCCCCGCGTATCGGCCGCACGCCCGCGATCTACGCCCAAGGGCAGGCGGCCATCGAGTATGCCAACTACGGTACCGAGCTGTTCAATGAAACGCTGCGCAGGCAGGCCAACCGGATCGGCAATATTCTGTTGCTGGATATGGCGGGGTTGCTCGAACTGATTGTGCAGCGACCGGGAAACTACGGATTTGCGCCGATCAACCAGAGCGCCACCTGTTATATCGATTGCGCCAACCCGAATGCCACCTACGGCGCGGCGGGTACCAGCCCCAACGCCGATATGCTGGTGTTCTACGACAGTATCCACCCCACGCTGGCCGCCCAGCGCATACTCGCGGACTATTATTACGAAACGCTCACCGCCGCCGTGGAATTTGGCGTGCTGCCGGACCTCGGGTATCAGAACATGCGCCAGCATCGCATCAACATCGACCACCACTTGCTCTCTCAGCGCTTCCGCCCCCCCTATACCACGGTATTTTTTGGCGCCAGCGTAGGTCACGCGGAGTTGGGCACTGGCCCCGCGGTAAACGATGAATTCCCGGCGTGGGACGGATTTTTCGGCATGAGTTTCGCGGGCTTTGAACATCTCGAATGGGGGCTCGGCATGTCGTATGGCGGCAGTGAATACGAGCCGTCAGACTTTTTCGCCAAGTCCCGCAACTTCAACGTCAGTGCCTTCGCCCGTTGGGACAACGGTTTTTGGTTTGCCGATGGTGGGCTTGGTTTCTCCGACATCCAGTACGACAACATCCACCGCACTATCCGCCTTGGCGAAACGTTTCGCCACCGCCTCGATGGCGATACCGACGGCGACGGCTACAATGCCTTCCTTCGCGCCGGTTACAACGCCACGCGCAATCTCACCAGCCAGATGGGCCCCTTCGTCGCCGTCGACTGGACCGAAATCGACGTCAACGGCTTCAGCGAAAGCACTGAAGCGGCCTACACCTACACCGGCCGATTCGGCCCGGGCCAGGATCCCCTCGGCCTCTGGGTTCACGGCCAGGATCGGGAGTACCTGCGCTACCGCGCGGGCCTTTTCTTTAACTGCCCGGATACCGCCAAGTACCAGTGGTTCGGTGAGCTCTGGCTGGAACATGTCAGTGGCGATGATTTTGCCGACCTCGGCATCGGCGTCAACTCCATCTTCAACAACTATGCGCGCCTGCCGTCCTATCGCAGTAAAAACGCCGGTTATTTCCAAAATGGTGTTGGCGCCATGGTGGGTGTGAACGTGACGGAAAAATTGCGCCTGGCCGCGGACCTGCTTGTGCGGCCGGAAGACACCGTGGGCGGATTGAGCCTGAACTACCGGTTTTAGGGGGATACGCCCAGTGCTTTCCCGCCCCTCGCCCAGCTTAAAACTCCGGCTGCTTCCGCATTTTCTGCGGCGATCAATGCAAAATGACCTGCCTGCTGCGAAAACAGCTACCGCGAAGCGGCATGGATTACCCCGCCGGTTGTTACCTTAGAACCATTGATAACAACCGCGAAAGATGGACTCCGACGATGTACACCCCGCGCTTTAGCAAGCAGAGCCAGGCCCTTCACTCCGCCGACGCGGACGTATGGGCGGTCAGTGATCGCGCCCACGCGCTCGCCAACAAAGGCGAAGACGTCATTTTCCTGTGCGTCGGCGATCCCAACTTCGACACCCCCGAACCCATCCTCGACTTCGCCCGCGCCCGCCTCGGCGTCGGCCGCACCCACTATTCCCCGGCGGCTGGCGAGCTCATGCTGCGCCGTGCGATTGCCGACATCGAAAGCCGCGTCAGCCCACACCCCTGCAGCCCGGAGGATGTCGTCGTCTTCCCCGGTGGCACCAACGCCATCTATGCCGTCCTGTCCTGCCTGCTCAATCCCGGTGAACAGATCGTTATCCCCGAGCCCATGTACATCGGCTATGTACCGATCACCGACGCGCTGCAACTGGATGTCAGAAAAGTTGCCTGTCCGCCCGAACGGGGCTTCGCCTTTGATATCGAATCCATCAAGCAAGCCATCGGTGCAGACACCCGCGCCGTCATGATCAATACTCCAGTCAATCCCACCGGCGCCATGGCGACACCCGAGCAGCTGCGGGAGCTCGCCGCCTACTGCCGTGCGCGCAATATCTGGCTCATCTCCGACGAGATGTACTCGATGATCACATTTGCCCGCCGCCATACTTCGCTGCGCACCGCCGCGGAGCATCTGGATAACGTGATCGTGATCGACGGCCTGTCCAAATCCCACGCCATGAGCGGCTGGCGTCTCGGCTGGGCTGTGGCTCAGGGGGAGCTGGTGGAGCGCCTGATCGAATACGCCGGTGCCACCATCTTCGGCGTGCCTCAATTTATCCAGGAGGCTGCCGCTTTTGCGCTGGAATTTGATACCTATTTCGTCAAGCAGATGCGCGATGCCTACGAAAAGCGCCGCGACCTGATTGTCGAGCGTATCGACCGGATTCCCGGGATCAGTTGCAATTCACCGGATGCGGGCATGTTCGTGATGGTGGATGTTTCCGCGGTGGCGGAAAGTGGCGAGGCGTTTGCCGAGGCGCTGCTGGACGCGGAGCGGGTCTCGGTGTTGCCGGGCAAGCCTTTTGGTCCCAGTGCCATCAACCATGTGCGCCTCACTCTGGCGGCGGATGAGGCAGAGATTTCGCGGGCTCTGGACAGGATTGAGCGGTTTGTAACATGTGGTTGTCTGAAGGCTGGATAAGTGCATCGCCACTGCCGGTTTCCGCTCGGGGCGTTTGCCGCTATCCTAAGTCGCCAACTGTTCCCGACAACTCCTTCAGCTGTATAAAAGCGTAAAAATCACGTGAAAATAGACCGTCACAACCTCAAGATTCTCGAAGTCCTGCAGACCAACGCCCGCATCAGCAATCTCAATCTCGCGGATGAAATCGGACTGTCTGAGAGCGCCTGTCTGGCGCGGGTTAAAAAACTCACCAGTGAAAAGTTTATCCGCGAGTTTCAGGCGGAGGTCAATCTCGACAAGGTGCGCCATGCGGAGTTCTACGTGAACGTGGCGCTGAAGCGTCAGGATTCCAAAACCAGTGAAAGCTTCCGCCGCGCCATCAACAAGATTGAGCAGATCGTCTCCTGCGTCAAAATGTCGGGAGAGTTCGATTACATGCTGCGTTTTGTATGTCCGGATGCGGGCGACTTCAACCGTGTGTCTGAGCAGCTGCTGGCGGACGAGGATGCGGCGATCACCCGTATGACATCACACCTGGTGATCGAAAAGACCAAACCTTTTACCGGCTATCCGCTGGAGCTTTTGTTTCAGGAGTAATCTCATATTACGAGCGCAATCGTGCGCCCCATTAACCACCAGACTGAAAGCCCTCCCACAAGGTAAGCCACCGGTAACGCGGAAGCCACTGTGGCGGAGTGGCCGGTGCGGACTTCCCACTGGTGTACCGACGGCATGCGCCGCAACACCAGGCCCAGCGCACCGATCGCCAGGATAAACGCTAGCTGTCCTACTTCTATCCCCAGATTGAACACCGCCAGCGACAGTGGGATTGCATGATCGGGTAGGCCGATATCCGAAAGCGCGCCGGCAAATCCGAACCCGTGCAATAGCCCAAAGCCAAACGCCACCAGCCACGGTTTGCGAATGGTCAGGGTTTTGCGTCCCTCCAGCTTGTGCAAGATCTCCACCGCCACAAATGCGACACTGAGCGCAATGACCACCTCCACCGGCTCCTGCGGAAGCCCGGCTATCCCCAGTACCGCCAGCGACAGGGTAACGCTGTGGGCGAGAGTAAACGCCGTAATGGTGGTAATCAGCTGCCGCCAGCCGCTCACTAGCACTACCAGCGCGAGCACGAACAGCAAATGGTCCATCCCTAGCAGCATGTGCGTGAATCCCAGAGCGAAGTACATACCCGCGTTTTTTCCGGAAACCGGCCACTGCGCTATCTCGTCGCGGCTGTAGATGGAATCTGTAGAGGGGACGTCGAAGTTGGGCACGGTACTCTGGAAGGGACTGAGCAGGGGCGGGCGCAGTTCATGTGCCTGGGTCAGGAAGCTGATACCAAACAACAGGGTACCGACAAGGGCAATACGGATACTGCGGTTTTTGATCCAATGCAGAGTCATGGGAGAACTCCGGCGTACGGCTGTTGTATCGGGAAAATTTCTCGTGCCAATGAGAATAGACCACGAATGGCAACGCGTCGGGGTTGGAAAAGCGGGTTTGCGGCAGATAGGCAGAGATAAGGGCAAGAAAATTGTGGTTTTTGGCGCTGAAAGGAATCTACACTCTGTTCTGGATTGATAAGGTTGACCGGGTAACCACGAATACATTCAGTGAAACAAGGGAGCAATGCGATGAAAACTCTGATGCGCTCAGCGGCTATTTTTCTATTTGGCAGCCTGGTTGGGAGCGGTCTGGCCACGGCGGATGCGGTGGAAGACAAGTACAACCAGTACTGCCATATCTGTCACGCCACTGGTGTGGCCAATGCACCGAAAGTACACGACGTGGAAGCCTGGAAGCCGCGCATGGACAAGGGTATGGACGCCCTTCTGAACTCCGTCAAGAACGGGCTCAACGCTATGCCTCCCGGCGGTATGTGTCCTGACTGCAGTGACGATGAATACAAGGCGCTGATCAAGTTCATGTCGTCGCCCAAACCCTGATGGGATCGCAGGAACCTGATCTGCGGGCGAGATGGTGACTGGGCTAATTGCCTGCAGAACAGGTCCTGCAAATTTTAGTGTGGCCGACAGGGCGTATTCCGGCTCGTGGCCGTAGAAAAAATTTGGCGGGTATTTCCTCTCAAAAACCCTGAACGGGTTTTATCGCCAGTAGATTACGTCATCCGATTCAGTAATTTTTACGCCGGTATCCGTTCCCGCCGGTACTCTGTCGGCGTCATGTCGTGTCGGCGCCTGAATGCCGCGTTGAATGGGCTGAGGGAGCGATAACCAATATCCAGCGCAATGCTGAGTACCGGCAGGTGTATCTCGTTGGGGTCTGCCAGACGCCGGCTCGCCTCATCTATACGGTACTGGTTCAGGTATTCGTTGAAATTGCGATAACCGAGATGCCGGTTGATCAGCGCCCGCAACACATACTCCCGCGCACCCAGTTTCTCTGCCAGCTCGCGAATGGTTAATCCGGTATACCGGTAGCCGCCGTTCTGCATGTGTTGCTGCAGCTGCTCCAGCAGCTGGCGCTGATGCTCTTCCAGCGGTTCCGGCGCGGATAGGAGCGTCTTCCCCTGGTTGTCCGGGGCTGCCGACGGTGGTGGCAGGGACTCATCCAGTGCGCCCGGAGAAAGCGCCAGTAACCACAGGCATGCACTGAATGCCAGGATACTGGCCATCAGCGCGTGCAGGGTCGGAATACCACTGGGGACGGGCAGATAGGAGAACAGAAATTCCGCGCATACCACGATCACCATATAGCTGCCGATGGCAATCAGCAGGGCGACGCGAAGCATGCGCCGCTCGGCGACCAGGTCGCAATGCAGTTGCCGCAACAGCGTCACCAGTCCGGCGCCGATCAAGCCCAGCTTGAAGGGTTGTGCGAGCAGGTAAAAAAACGTGTGGATATGCAGCTGGCTGGCCAAATCTACGAGCAACTCGGCACCGATCACTCCCCATCCCCAGGACGGAAACGGTTCGCGCTCGCTGCAGAGCTGATGAGTGAACAGCCAGAAGGCGCCGGGAATCAGTGTGGTCGGGAGATCAATCAGCAGGTCGAGTAGAGAGTTCAGGTCGTTCAGCAGGGGGCGCAGAAGATACAAGAAAGCCCCTAAAATCACGATCAACAACCAGCGGTTGTCCCGCTGCCGCTGCCCGATGGCAAGCCTCGCCGCCGCCAGGAGCAGCAGTCCACAGGCGGCGCCGGCAAAGAAACTGTGGGTCATCTGGTACCTCGCAACATCGGTTTTTCGCGGCCGCTCAGCGCCAGCGATCAGCCCAGGCGTCGAGCACTTTGCTGCTGTAAGTGTGCCGGCCGTAGCTACCGTTGTAATAGGCGAGGGCGTTGGCCATATTGCCTTTGGCTTTCTGGATATAGTGTTTGAGGATGGTACAGCCGTAGCGGAGGTTGGTATCCATATTGATGAGATTGTCGTCCGGGCGACCGATCTCGTTTTTCCAGAACGGCATCACCTGCATCATACCCTGGGCGCCTACGCGGGAGACCGCGTAGGGGTCAAACGCGCTTTCGATCTGGATCACCGCCAGTACAATTTCCGGCTGCAGCCCCGCGCGCGTCGCCTCGCGGTGGATCGCCTTGAGCACGTGCATACGCCGCTGGGGATCCTTGATATAGCGCGCCAGCGGCTGGGACTTGGCCATCAACCACACCTCGGCATCGAAGCGATCGACGAAGGAGTCGGCTTCGGTGACGGCTTCCTTGAGTGCCAACAACAGCTGCGGATCCACCTCTTTGACCTGGGCAGATGCGGCAGTGCTGAACAGGCACAGCAGGAGTGTGGTGAGGATTGCTCTTATCATGGGGTGGGATTTTACGGGAAGGTTGGGGGGAAGGGCAGGGGCAGTGATTGGTGCTTCGTTTTATAGTTCGGTGGCGGCCCTGCTACCGGGTATACCTTTGCGAGACACGCCGTGAACCCATCCATGGGGGCTCTTCCGCGAGGTCCCTCTCGCGGAAGGTCTCGCAAAGGTATACCCGGTATCAGGCCCTTCGCATCAGAGTGTTGTACTCCGCATAGAGCGAGCCGAACAAAACTGTGAACTCTTCGCGAAGGCCGAGTGCTGGGTGAAAGGTTTCGAAAGCGTCGGCGACAGGGACGTCGCCGACGCAGCGTACAGGGATGTATTTACAGCGGTTTCGAAACCTTTCACCCAGTGATCGGCCGCCACCGCACCTGCTTACGAAGGAAGACGGGCTACGAAGAGCCTGCCAAGATCAGTGCGAAATTTTCTCGAGCAGGATGTCCACGATCTGATCCGCAGAAAACTCTGAATTCTCAGAATCGCGACGGCCCTTGTACTCGATTTTGCCGCCTTCCAGGCCGCGGTCGCCAACCACGATGCGGTGCGGAATGCCCATCAGCTCAGTATCCGCCAGCATCGCACCCAGGCGCGCCTTCGGCTCATCCATCAGCAGCACATCGATACCCTTCGCAGTGAGTGCCTCATAGATGTGCTCACACTTCCAGGTAACCGCCTCGCTCTTCTGCATATTGATCGGCACAATCGCCAGCTGGAACGGCGCAATCGCCTCCGGCCAAATGATGCCCGCATCATCGTGGTTCTGCTCAATGGCCGCCGCCACAACACGGGAAACCCCGATGCCGTAACAGCCCATCACCATCACCTGCTCCTTGCCGTTCTCGTCCAGCACCTTGGCATTCATCGCCTTGCTGTACTTATTCCCCAACTGGAAAATGTGCCCCACCTCGATACCGCGCTTGATCTCGATCACACCCTCGCCATCCGGGCTCGCATCGCCCGCCACCACATTGCGCAGGTCCTCCACGCGAGCCAGCGCCGCGTCGCGGTCCCAGTTCACGCCCGTCAAATGGTAATCGTCCTTATTAGCGCCGCACACGAAGTCCGCCAGATGCGCCGCAGCGCGATCCACGATCACATCAATCGTCAGGCCGACCGGGCCCAATGAACCGATACCGCAGCCCAGCTCCGCGGCGATACGTGCTTCCGGAGCGAACTGCAGCGGGCTGGCAACGCCCGGCAGTTTCTCTGCCTTCAGCTCATTCAGCTCGTGATCACCGCGCAGCACCAGCGCCACCAGCGGCGCTTCCGCGCCTTCTTCCTCGGTTTCGCCCAGCACAATCAGGGTTTTCACCGAGGTATTCGCCGCGATACCGAAGGCCTCCTCCAGTGCAGCAATGGTTTTCTGCCCCGGAGTGTGCAGCTCCGCCATGTCTTTCGACGGCGCCGGGCGCTCGCCGGCGGGTGCCACGGCTTCCGCGAGCTCCACGTTCGCCGCATAACGGCTCACGGTGGAAAACGCGATATCGTCCTCGCCGCTCTGGGCCAGTACGTGGAATTCATGGGAGTGGGATCCGCCGATGGAGCCCGTGTCCGCCAACACCGGGCGGTAATCCAGGCCGATGCGATCGAAGATGCGACAGTAGGCATCGTGCATCACATCGTAGGTTTCCTGCAGGGAATCCGCGCTCAGGTGGAAAGAATAAGCGTCCTTCATGGTGAATTCACGCGCGCGCATTACGCCGAAACGCGGGCGGATCTCGTCGCGGAACTTGGTCTGGATCTGGTAGAAATTCGCCGGCAGCTGCTTGTAGCTGCTGATCTCGGTACGGATCAGATCGGTGATCACTTCCTCGTGGGTTGGGCCCAGGCAGAAAGGGTTGTCGTGGCGATCCTGGATACGCAGCAGTTCCGGCCCGTATTGTTGCCAGCGGCCGGATTCTTCCCACAGCTCCGCCGGCTGCACTACCGGCATCAGCACCTCCAGCGCACCCGCCCGATCCATTTCCTCGCGCACGATACGCTCCACCTTGCGCAGAACACGCAGGCCGGTGGGCAGCCAGGTATAGAGACCGGAGGACAGGCGGCGGATCATGCCGGCGCGGAGCATCAACTGGTGGCTGATGACCACGGCGTCATTGGGGGTTTCTTTCTGGGTAGCGATCAGATAGCGGGAGGCGCGCATAGGGCTTTCTTTTTGGTCGTTGAATTTCAGGGGGCGGCCATTTTACGCCGTAGCAACGGCGTTTTGGTAGGGTTGCCCGGTTGGAAGCTGGGGCATCGTTGCCCCAAAAACGGAAAACCCCGCAAAAGCGGGGTTTCTTGGCTGAAGGCGGCGAGAATCAGGACTCGGCCATTTCCTTCAGCTTCTTCAGCGGACGGATTTTTACCTGGATGCTCGCGGGCTTGGCCTTGAACATGGTCTCTTCGCCAGTGAAGGGGTTGATGCCCTTGCGCGCTTTCTTGGCCGGCTTCTTCACGGTGGTGATTTTCAGCAGACCCGGCAGGGCGAATTCGCCCACGGCCTTCTTCTTCACATGGCTTTCAATCACGTTGGTCAGCTCGTCCAGTACCGCCTGAACCTGCTTGCGGGACAGCTCGGTGGCTTCGGCAATGTGGTTCAGTACCTGGGTTTTTGTGAATTTTTCTTTTGCTACAGCCATTTTCTTGGCCGGAGCGGCCTTGGCTGCGGCCTTCTTGGCTGGAGCCTTTTTCGCTGCGGTTTTGGCTGCGGCTTTCTTGGCGGGGGCTTTCTTAGCTGCGGCGGTCTTGCGTGCGGCCATCGTTAGCTTCCTTTTGTATCAGTGTTTTTCCAATAAAAGTGGTTCGGGAGCTCCGGAAATCGGTCGGATTCTCCAGTACGACAGGGTGTTCCCAAGTACTGGACTGAGTATATCCAGTTTTTATCCGCGCGCATCGGGAAAAATTGGAAAAAAAGTGCATTTTTACAGGGTTTTGGCCGGAATTTAGCCTTCTGATGCCCGGGCGGGGTTCCCATACACCGGTAACTTCTTCCCTCCGGGGGGCTCATGTATAATCTGCGCCCCTTTGAATGCCGTGAGATTTCGGGTAAAAGCCATGCCTATCTACGAATACCAGTGCAAGGCCTGTGGCCACCAGATGGAAGCCCTGCAGCGCATGAGCGATGCGCCACTGACCGATTGCCCCGCCTGCAACCAGGCGGAGTTGAGCAAGAAAATTTCCGCAGCCGGATTCCGGCTCAAGGGCGGTGGCTGGTACGAGACCGATTTCAAGACCGGCAGCAAGAAGAACCTGGCGGGCGACGCCGCCAAGCCGAATAAGGACAAGCCGGCAGCCAACACAGGCAGCAGCGCCTCCGGCTCCGCCAAAGCAAGCTGATTCAACATTACTGACTAAGGGAATAAGACTCCATGCGCACCGATTACTGTGGCGCCCTGCGATCCGCCGATATTGACCGCGAAGTAACCCTGTGTGGCTGGGTAGACCGCCGCCGCGATCACGGCGGGGTGATCTTCATCGACCTGCGCGACCGCGATGGTATTGCCCAGGTGGTGTTTGATCCGGATGCCGCCGAACACTTCAAACTGGCGGACCGCGTGCGCAGCGAGTTCGTGCTCAAGGTCACCGGGCGAGTGCGCGCGCGCGCCCCGGAAGCGGTCAACCCGAACATGGCCACCGGCGAGATCGAGATTTACGGCCAGCAGCTGGAAATTCTCAACTCCGCCGAAACCCCGCCGTTCCAGTTGGACGAGCACACGGCCGTTGGCGAGGATGTGCGCCTCAAATACCGTTACCTGGATCTGCGCCGCGGTGAGATGCAGCGCAACCTGCGGTTCCGCTCCAAGATCACCAATGCCATCCGCAACTACCTGGATGGCGAGGGCTTCCTGGATATCGAGACCCCGATCCTCACCCGCGCCACGCCGGAAGGGGCCCGCGACTATCTGGTGCCAAGCCGCACCCACGCCGGCAAATTCTTTGCGCTGCCGCAATCTCCCCAGCTGTTCAAGCAGCTGCTGATGGTGTCCGGTTACGACCGCTACTACCAGATCGCCAAGTGCTTCCGCGATGAAGACCTGCGCGCAGACCGCCAGCCGGAATTCACCCAGATTGATATCGAGACCAGTTTCCTCGATGAAAACGCCATCATGTCCATCACCGAGGGCATGATCCGCAAGCTGTTCAAGGAGCTGAAAGGCGTTGAGCTGGGGGAGTTCCCGCGTATGCCGTTCAGCGAGGCGATGGAAAAGTTTGGCTCCGACAAGCCTGACCTGCGCATTCCGCTGGAACTGGTGGACATCAAGGACCTGATGACCGATGTGGACTTCAAAGTGTTCTCCGGCCCCGCGAACGACCCGAAAGGCCGTGTCACTGCGCTGAAAGTGCCCGGTGGCAACGACAAACTGACGCGCAAGCAGATCGACGATTACACCAAGTTTGTGGGTATCTACGGTGCCAAGGGTCTCGCCTATATCAAGGTCAACGACAAGTCCGACCTGGAAAACGGCCTGCAGTCCCCCATCGTCAAGTTCCTGCCAAACGATGTGCGCGCAGCTATTCTCGACCGTCTGCGGGCGGAGAACGGCGATTTGATCTTCTTCGGCGCCGACAAGGGCAAAATTGTATCCGAAGCTCTCGGCGCCCTGCGCTGCAAGCTGGGAGAAGACCTCAACCTGTACGTCGCCGAATGGGCCCCGTTGTGGGTGGTGGACTTCCCGATGTTCGAAGAGAACGACGACGGCAGTATTACCGCGCTGCACCACCCGTTCACTTCACCTTCCTGCGCACCGGAGGAGCTGGAGAAGAACCCGCTGGAGGCCCTGTCGCGCGCTTACGATATGGTGCTGAACGGCACTGAGCTGGGTGGAGGATCCATCCGTATCCACAATCAGGAAATGCAGCAGACCGTATTCCGCGCCCTGGGCATCAGCGCCGAAGAGCAGCGCGAAAAATTCGGCTTCCTGCTGGATGCACTGAAATACGGTGCGCCGCCCCACGGTGGCCTTGCCTTCGGCCTCGACCGCCTGGTGATGCTGATGACCAACAGCGACTCCATCCGCGACGTCATCGCCTTCCCGAAAACCCAGAGTGCTGCCTGTGTGATGACCGACGCCCCCGGCGCGGTAGATGCCAAACAGCTGCGCGAGCTGAGCATTCGCCTGCGCAGTAAAGAAGAGCAGGTAGGTTAAGTTGTAGAAAACCGCTGTAGGAGCCTGCTTGCAGGCGAATTTCGCACTGCGAATGTTCGCCTGCAAGCAGGCTCCTACAGGGAGACGACGGAGGAAAAATTGATGGCTGGACACAGTAAATGGGCCAACATCAAGCACCGCAAGGCTGCCCAGGATGCCAAGCGGGGCAAGATTTTCACCAAGATCATTCGCGAACTGACCGTCGCCGCCAAGGCCGGTGCCAATCCGGATGACAACCCCACCCTGCGTGCCACCATCGATAAGGCCCTCGGCGCGAACATGAAGCGCGACACCATCGACAAAGCGATTGCCCGCGGTGCTGGCGCCAATGACGGCGATAACTACGAGGCGGTCATCTACGAAGGCTATGGCGTTGGCGGTGTCGCGGTGCTGGTGGAATGCCTGACCGACAACCGCAACCGCACCGTAAGTGAAGTGCGCCACGCCTTCAGCAAGCGTGGCGGCAATCTGGGTACCGACGGCTCCGTGGCCTATCTGTTCTCGCGCAAGGGGCAGATGTTCTACGACGCGGGTGTGGATGAAGATGCACTGATGGAAGCGGCGCTGGAAGCCGGTGCGGAAGATATCGTCACCAATGACGACGGCAGCATCGAGGTAACCACCGAGTTTACCGATTACATGCCGGTAAAGGAGGCGTTGACCGCAGCGGGCTTCGCTCCAGCGAGCGCGGAAATCGCCATGATCCCCTCCACCACCATCGCGCTGGATAAAGAGGGTGCGGAGAAGGTATTGGCACTGGTGGATATGCTGGAAGACCTGGACGATGTGCAGAACGTCTACACCAATGCGGATATCCCGGAAGAGGTAATGGCCGAACTCGGGTAATCCTGCTTCGCGCCCCTGATATGCCCCGCCAGTCGGGGCATTTTTGTTTCCGGGGATTGCCCCTTTCGCCTTGACGCCCCGCAATCGCCTTGGGACACTTCCCGCCGGAATTGTATAAATGTACAGGGGGCAGGCAGCCGTGACCCGAATTCTGGGGATAGACCCCGGCTCACGCAAGACCGGCTATGGCCTGATCGACGTGGAGCGCTCCAGTGCCCGCTATGTGGCCAGCGGCGTGATCCGCATACCGGATGCCCCGTTGCCGGAGCGGCTCAAACTCATCTTCGACGCAGTGAGCCAGATTGCCCAGCAGTACCAGCCACAGCAGATGGCCATTGAAAATGTGTTCATGGCCAAGAGCGCGGGTTCGGCCCTGAAGCTCGGCCAGGCGAGGGGCGCCGCCATCGTCGCCGCTGCCAACGCAGGTCTGCCGGTGTCGGAATACGAAGCGCGCAAGGTGAAGCAGGCGGTGGTGGGCAGTGGTGCGGCGGACAAGTTACAAGTCCAGCACATGGTCAAAACCCTATTGAAACTCCCCGCCTCGCCGCAGGAAGACGCCGCGGATGCACTGGCGGTGGCACTCTGTCATCTGCACACGATGCAGACATTGATCCAGTCCTCTACCGGAAGCCGGGCCCGGTTCCGGCGCGGAAGGTTGAGTATTTCTTAGCGGGCTTCGTGGTTCGCTGTTGGGAGGGCCGGTGGCGGCTTTGCTACCGGTGACGCCTTTGCGGGACACGGGCTAGGCGCCCCCCCTTAACCCATCCCTGGGGGCTCGGCTGCGGCCATCCAGGCCGCAGACGGTCCCGCAAAGGTGCCCCCGGTATCAAAGCCTTAGCGTCGTAGTGCACTGTACTTGGCGTTCACGGGAAATACCCTTTGGGTTTACATGGCATTGTGCTAAGAAGCGAAGGTGCTGCTACCGATATTTGTTTGCGAGACCTTCCGCGAGAGGGACCTCGCGGAAGAGCCCCCAGGGATGGGTTCACGGCGTGTCTCGCAAACAAATATCGGTAGCAGTACCGCCACTGGGGTTTCTAAAGAGCGAGGGCCCCGGCATAAAAGAATTGATACTGGAACAACAATGATTGGAAGACTTACCGGCAAACTGGCCGCGGTTCAGCCGCCGCAACTTTTGGTGGATGTGCAGGGTGTCGGCTACGAAGTGCTGGCTCCCATGACCACCATCTTCGAATTGCCGCAACTGGGCGGCAGCGTGCAGCTGCATACCCATCTGGCGGTGTCGGAAACCTCCCAGCAGCTGTTTGGTTTTATCCGCGAATCGGATCGCCAGCTGTTCCGCATCCTGATCAAGGTCAACGGCGTCGGCCCGAAAATGGCGCTGGCAATTCTCTCCGGCCTCGATGGCGCCGCGCTGGCGCGCTGTGTGGCGGACGATAATGTGGGGGCGCTGGTAAAAGTACCCGGTGTGGGCAAGAAAACCGCCGAGCGCCTGATCATCGAGCTGCGCGGCAAGCTCACCCCGCAGGCCGGTGATCTCGGCGACATCCCGCTGTTGGCGGTGAATGCCGAACCCAAGTTGGACCATGCGGGCGAGGCGGAAAGTGCTCTGGTTGCGCTCGGTTACAAGCCCACGGATGCCACCAAAATGGTCTCCCGCGCCGCCAAGGAGCAGCCCGACGCCGACAGCGCCAGCTTGATCCGTATCGCCCTGAAGAGCATGGCCCCTGCCTGATAATTGAGTGCATCCAGTGATTGAAGCCGACCGTCTCATCGCCCCCGAACCCATAGGCCCTTCCGGCCAGGAAGATCAGTACGACCGCGCCGTGCGCCCCAAATCCTTGTCCGATTACGTCGGTCAGCCGGTGGTGCGCGAGCAGATGGAGATCTTTATCCAGGCCGCGAAGCTGCGCAAAGAGGCGCTGGACCACACCCTGGTGTTCGGCCCCCCCGGTCTCGGCAAGACCACGCTCGCCAACATTATCGCCGCGGAAATGGGTGTGGCGATCAAGACGACGTCTGGCCCCGTGCTGGAAAAGGCCGGCGATCTCGCCGCCATCATGACCAATCTCGAGCCGGGGGATGTGCTGTTCATCGACGAGATCCACCGCCTCAGTCCCCATGTGGAAGAGGTGCTGTATCCGGCAATGGAGGACTATCAGCTCGACATCATGATCGGCGAAGGACCGGCGGCGCGCTCGATCAAACTGGATCTGCCGCCGTTTACGTTAGTGGGAGCCACCACGCGTGCGGGCCTGCTTACCTCTCCACTGCGGGATCGCTTCGGTATCGTGCAGCGGCTCGAGTTTTATAACATAGACGACCTCACCAGCATCGTCGCCCGCTCGGCGCGACTCATGGGCGTGGAGATGGATGAGGGGGGGGCGCGAGAGGTCGCGTGCCGCGCCCGCGGTACGCCGCGTATTGCCAACCGCCTGCTGCGCCGGGTGCGCGACTACGCCGAAGTAAAAGGCAATGGTCGTGTGTGTGTGGATATCGCCGATCGCGCGCTCAACATGCTGAACGTGGACGCCCGCGGATTCGATCAGCTCGACCGCCGTATGCTGCTCACCATGATCGAGAAATTTGACGGCGGCCCGGTAGGGGTCGACAGTCTTGCCGCCGCGGTCAGCGAAGAGCGAGACACCATCGAGGACGTGCTCGAGCCCTACCTGATCCAGCAGGGATATATCACCCGCACCCCGCGGGGGCGGCTGGTGACGGCGCTGGCGTACGAACATTTTGGTATCCCGAAGCCCGACCGCACCTGACGAAGCGGTCGTCATCCTGTAGCATGTTGTCCCATCGTTGGTCGCCACCGCTCGCTAGGTTTCCAGAGGTTCCTTGCGGGTGGACCGGTGGCCCCAAAACCGCAGAAGACCAATAAAACCGAGTTCGCGGTCGGCGATTTAAGGACAGAAAGTGTCAGAACCCTTCCACATCCCCATCCGTGTCTATATCGAAGATACCGACGCTGGTGGCATCGTTTATTACGTCAATTATTTGAAGTATATGGAGCGGGCCCGCACAGAACTGGTCCGCTCACTCGGCTATGATAAGCCGGCAATGCCTCAGCAGGGGCTGTTACTGGTGGTTCATTCAGCGGAGGTTCAGTATCGAAAGTCTGCAATACTGGATGACCAATTGCACGCCAGTGCCGCCATCGGCAAACTGGGGCGCGCCGCCATTACCTTTGAACAGAAAATCTGGCGCGGCGATGAAATTATTTGCGAGGGTGTGGTCAAAGTGGCCTGCGTCGACGACGCCAGCCGCAAACCCTGCGCTCTACCCGAACCCATTTATCAAGCATTGAAGGCAGCGAGTTAACGACATGAATGCCGGTGAACAACTATCTCTGTGGGGGCTGATTTCCAGCGCCAGTCTGCTGGTACAGCTGGTAATGCTGCTGCTCCTGCTGGCCTCGGTCATCTCCTGGGTGATGATCATCCAGCGCGGGACCTACTTATCGCGCGCGCGCAAAGCGATGATCAACTTCGAGCGCAAGTTCTGGTCCGGATCGGATCTGAACCAGCTGTTCCGCGACGGCAATGCGGCGGCGGAACGGGGCCGGATCGATGGTGTCGAGTCTCTGTTTCGCGCCGGTTTCACCGAGTTCACCCGACTGCGCCAACAGGGTAAAAGCAGCCCGGCGGCCGTGATGGAAGGCACCGAGCGCGCCATGCGCGTAGCCATGTCGCGGGAGCAGGAAAAGGTGGAGATGAACCTGCCGTTCCTTGCCACCGTGGGTTCTGTCAGTCCGTACATCGGGTTGTTTGGTACCGTATGGGGCATTATGAACTCCTTCCGCGGCCTCGCGACTATGCACCAGGCCACCATCGCCACTGTGGCACCGGGTATTTCCGAGGCGCTGGTGGCGACCGCCATGGGGTTGTTTGCCGCTATTCCCGCGGTAATGGCATACAACCGCTACTCCGCCAAGGCCGAGTGGTTGTTGTCCAGCTACGAGACCTTTGCTGAAGAATTCTCCTCCATCCTGCACCGCAAAGTGCACGCCGCCAGCTGAGGCGCCAACAGCGACGCTGTGCCAGGAGTCGAATCATGAGCAATTTCCGCAAAGCCCCAAAGCGCAAGCTGGTCTCCGAGATCAACGTGGTGCCTTACATCGATGTGATGCTGGTATTGCTGATCGTCTTCATGGTGACCGCGCCGCTGCTGATGCAGGGGGTGAAAGTTGATCTTCCCGACGCGCCATCCGCGCCTATCGAGGATACTGACGACGAGCCACTGATCGTGTCCGTCAAAGCAGATGGCACCTACTACCTGAACCTGGGAGAGGACGAAAAAGTCGCCAAGCCACTGCCGGAAATCAAGGAAACAGTGGCCAAGGTGCTGCGACAGAAGCCGAAAACTCCCGTGTTGGTGTGGGGCGATACCGATGCCCGCTACGGCCTGATCGTGGGTGCCATGACACACCTGCAGCAGGCGGGCGCGCCGAGCGTCGGTCTTGTTACCGAGCCGCCGTCCGAGTGATGCGGGGCGAGAGGAATCTATGAACGGCTCTTACGGCCCGGCTATCGTTATCAGTGTTGCCCTGCACGCGTTGTTGATCGCGGTGTTGACCTTTGGCTGGGAGGCAGAGCACAAGAAAGAGCTCAAGCCTATGCCCAAATTCGTGCAGGCGAAGCTGGTGCAGCTTGAATCCAAGTCCACCCAGGAGCGCAAGGCGCCGCCGAAGGTGGATCTGATAGAGAAACAGCGCCGTCAGCAGGAGCTGGAGCGCCAGCAGAAGGCGGCGGAAGAGAAGAAACGCCAGGCCGCCGCCGAGCGTAAGAAAAAAGAAGAGGCAGACAAAAAGCGCAAGGCTGACGAGGCCGCGCGCAAGAAGAAGGCGGCGGAAGAAAAGGCTCGTAAAGAGAAGGAGCGCAAGGAGAAAGAGCGCCAGGAAAAGCTTGAGCAGGAGCGCAAAAGCGCATTTGAGGATGCGCTGCAAGATGAGGAAGAGATCCATGACGCCAGCAGTGATGCCGCCGCCGTCATGTCGGTGGCACAGGCCATTCAGCAGCGTATCGAAGCGGTGTGGAGCCGCCCGCCCAGTGCCCGCAATGGTATGGTGGTGGAAGTCCAGATCAATTTCGTGCCCACAGGCCGGGTGGTGGCATCCACCATCACCCGGGGCAGTGGCAATGCCGCTGTGGACAGGTCGGTACTGACCGCCGTTAAAAAAGTGGAAGTATTTCCGGAGGTGGCCGAAGTGGCCCGCGAGGAGCCGTCACTGTTCGAGCGCCAGATCCGAACAACCAAACTGATATTCAGAGTCGAAGGCCTGCGCCAATGATGAAAAAAACCTTCTCACTGTTGTTTGCCACCCTAATCAGCTGCGCGCTGGCGGTGTCCGCCCGGGCACAGTTGGTGGTGGAGATTACCGATGGCAATCAGGACCCGACCCCGATTGCGGTCGCACCGTTTGACTGGTCCGGTACCGGCGTGCTGCCGGAGGATGTCTCCGAAATTGTCGCTGCCGACCTCCGCCGCAGCGGGCTGTTCGCACCGGTGCCCAGGGAAGACATGCTGTCGTTCCCGAAGACGCCGGAAGAGGTGAGTTTCCGCGACTGGCGTGTGCTGGGTACCGAGTATGTCGTTACCGGGCGCATACAGCCCCAGTCCGGTGGTTACCTGTTGAGCTTTGATCTGGTGAATATCTTCGGCCAGAGCAAGATGTTCACCAAACAGGTGACCGGTGGCCCACAGCAGCTGCGGGATATCGCCCACCGCGCGGCGGATGAAATCTACGAGGCCATTACGGGCATTCGCGGCGCTTTCGGCACTCAGATGATCTATGTGCAGGAGACCTCTCGCGGTGGCGAGCCCAGCTATGCGCTGATGCTGTCCGACATCGATGGCGCGCGCGCCCGTCAGATCCGCCGCTTCTCGACGCCGGTGATGTCGCCGAGCTGGTCACCCAACGGCCAGGAAGTGGCCTATGTCTCCTTTGAAACCGGACGCCCGGCCATTTTCCGCGAGAACATTCGCACCGGTGCGCGCCAGCAGCTCACCAACTTCAAAGGGCTGAACAGCTCGCCGACCTGGTCGCCGGATGGGACCAGGCTGGCGATGGTGCTGTCGAAAGACGGCAACCCGGAGATCTATGTGCTCGATCTGCGAAGCGGCCAGTTCACCCGTATGACCCGCCACTTCTCCATTGATACCGAGCCGAACTGGATGCCAGACGGAAAGTCGCTGGTTTTCACTTCCGACAGGGGAGGTAAACCACAAATTTACCAATTGACTCTTGCCACGGGTCAAGTAGACCGCTTAACCTTCGACGGCGACTACAACGCGCGTCCGCGGGTCTCTCCCGATGGCAAAACGCTGGTAATGGTGCATCGTAGCAGCGGGATTTTCACCATCGCTACGATGGATATCGTTTCCGGCAGAATGCGTGTCCTTACGGAGACGCGCCTGGACGAATCCCCAAGTATTGCGCCCAATGGCGCGATGCTGATGTACGCCACCAAGCGGGGGAGTAAGGGTATTCTGGCAGCGGTGTCGCTGGATGCCGGAGTCAAATACAGCCTGCCTTCGCAACAGGGAAATGTCCGCGAGCCGGCGTGGTCGCCTTACTTTGATTGATGCAGTACCTGCAGCGGGCCTTATGTTCTTGCTGCGGGTGTGAAATCAAACAAATAAGAAAAAGGTAAAGCCCGGTAAAGTAACCGGGTGGTAAGTCTGACAGAATTTTTCGATAACACTTAAAGCGGAGTTGTTTATGTTCAAATCAGTTAAAACCGGCCTGGGCCTGGCTTGCGTACTGGCCGTTATGGCTGGTTGTTCCAGCACCGATACCGACGACAGCGCGAGCGCCAACCAGCTCGACCAGACCCCGCCGCCAGTAGTGGAAGATACCACTACTGTTGAGGCACCGGTTGCTCTGGATAACGTAGTTTACTTTGACTTCGACCAGTCACTGCTGAAGCCCTCCACCCGCGAGCTGCTGATCAAGCACGCGGACCGTATGCGCGGCGCTGCTGGCACCGTGCGTCTGGAAGGCCACGCTGACGAGCTGGGTACTCGTGAGTACAACCTGGCTCTGGGCGAGCGTCGCGCCAACGCTGTTCGCGACTTCCTGGTGCTGCAGGGCGTGAATGCCGCCAACCTGGAAGTAATCAGCTACGGTGAAGAGCGCCCTGCCTCTGAGGGCAGCAGCGAGAGCGATCGCGCCATGAACCGCCGTGTGGTTATCAACTAATCTGAAAGCATGCACTTGTCTTTTCTGATTAGAAGTATCGCGGTTGCCGCAGCCTGTATGGCTGCGGCATCGACCTCGTATGCGCAGGCTCCGGTAGTGGATCTGTCCAACGGCAGTACCACGGACCGGGGCTATGCAACTCCGCCGCCCCCGAGTTATCCACAGCTTGCGAGCCGTACGGATGCCTCAGCCGGCCGCCTGCAGGCTAACCCGCAGGCGGACGCCTACTACCAGATGCAGATACTGCAGCAGGAAGTGCAGGAATTGCGGGGCGCTGTGGAGGAGTTGAGACATGAAGTCAAGCGGTTGCGCCAACAGCGCACCGAGGACTATATGGATCTCGACCGCAGAATTTCCAAGTTGGGTGGCACGGCTCCCGCCACTGATGCTCCAGAGTCCGGCGCCAGCGGCGCTGAAGAGGCTGGTGCAGAGGTTCCGCCCCAGTTGCCGACAAACGGCGGCGCTGCGGAGGCCAGTGAAAACGAGCGGGATCGCTACCAGGCGAGCTTTGATCTTGCGCGCAACGGCGACTACGACGGTGCCAGCAAGGCGTTCAAAAGCCTGCTGAATGATTTCCCGAACGGGCAATATGCACCCAATGCCAATTATTGGCTGGGTGAAATAGCGCTGGTGCAGGGCAATGTGGAAGAAGCGCGCACCTGGTTTGTCGCGTTGCTGGAGAGCTACCCCAATTCCAGCAAGGTCTGGGATGGGCGCTACAAGCTTGGCACCGTCTACCATCAGCTGGGCGACAATGCCAAGGCCCGGGAATTGCTGCAACAGGTGGCGTCCAGCGACGCCCGCGCCTCAGGACTGGCAAAGCAGTACCTGAAGGAAAATTTCAACTAGAACCGATACATGTCCGACCTCGGTAAAGCCACCGCAATCCGGTTGCTGCTCCAAGTGAGAGGGTGACGCAGGCAGTGCTCAGACTTGAGTACTGTTGGTGGGTGCCATCAGTCGGTGCTGGTTTTGTGATCAAAAAGAATCTATGATCCCGCGCCCGGGTGGTTACGCCACCCGGGCGTTTTTATATGTGTCTGGGACGCTTCACGGGTTGAAGCCGTGGCCAGAGGCGGTGTGAGATGTTCACTGAGCGGGATGCGGATTGCGAATGACAGCTGAGACAAAGACAGATCTGAGCGGAGTTGACCTGACTGAAGAGTCTCTTCGTATCAGCGAGCTTTTCTATTCTCTGCAGGGCGAGGCGCGCGACTCCGGCCTGCCCACGGTATTCGTGCGCCTCACCGGCTGTCCGCTGCGTTGCACCTACTGTGATTCGGAATATGCCTTTTACGGTGGCGAGCGCATGACGCTGGCCGACATCTTGCAGAAGGTCCGGAGCTATCCCGCCCGCCACGTCTGTGTTACCGGTGGTGAGCCGCTGGCCCAACCCAATTGCCTGCCGCTGCTGACGGCGCTGTGCGACGCCGGTTATCGGGTGTCACTGGAAACCAGTGGCGCCATGCCGGTGGATGCGGTCGACGCCCGGGTATCCCGGGTAGTGGACCTGAAAACCCCCGCCTCCGGGGAGCAGTCGCGCAATCGCCTGGAAAATATACCGCTGCTCGGTCCGGCAGATCAGGTCAAGTTTGTGATCTGTGATCGTGGTGACTACGACTGGGCCAGGTTTACCCTGGACCAGTACCGCCTGGCCGAGCGGGTGGGTGAAGTGCTGTTTTCCCCCAGCTACGAGCAGCTGAGCCCGCGCCAGTTAGCGGAGTGGATACTGGAAGACGGTCTGCCTGTGCGCATGCAGATCCAGTTGCACAAGCTGCTGTGGGGCGATGTACCCGGCGTGTGATGGCGAGTGGTTTGCCCATGTTCGCTGGAAGTTCGCCAGAAGAATTCGGATGGATTTATGAGTAACAAAAAAGCAGTCGTTCTGTTGTCCGGCGGACTCGATTCCGCCACGGTTCTGGCCATGGCGAGCCGTGACGGCTACGAATGCTATGCACTCGGATTTGACTACGGCCAGCGCCACAGTGCGGAACTTGCCGCCGCCCGGCGTGTGGCGGTAGACCTCGGGGCCGTGGAACACAAGGTGGTAAAGCTGGACCTCCGGGTTATCGGAGGTTCTGCGCTTACCGACGACAGCATCGCCGTGCCGGAAGAGGAGACCAGTGGTATCCCGATTACTTATGTACCGGCGCGCAACACCGTGTTCCTCTCCATCGCCCTGGGTTGGGCGGAGGTGCTCGGTGCACAGGATATTTTTGTGGGTGTGAATGCGGTTGACTATTCTGGTTACCCGGATTGCCGCCCCGAGTACATCGACGCGTTTGAAAAGATGGCAAACCTTGCCACACGTGCGGGGGTGGAAGGTAAGAAACTCACGATTCACGCGCCGCTGATGAAAATGAGCAAGGCGGATATCGTCACGCGGGGCACAGAGCTCGGCGTGGACTACAGTCTGACCGTGAGCTGTTATCAGGCCCGGCCTGATGGCGCCGCCTGCGGCCGCTGCGACAGCTGCCGCCTGCGCGCCGCGGGTTTTGCCGAGGCCGGCCTGGATGATCCGACCATCTACGCCGGGCATCGCTAAGCCCTTATATTTGCTGGAAATTTTTTTATGATCGGGACTTGTGTTTTCGGATTAGATCCGTAAGATACGCAGCTCCTCAAGGCGAGGGGATTAAGGGTCGTTAGCTCAGTTGGTAGAGCAGTTGGCTTTTAACCAATTGGTCGCTGGTTCGAGTCCAGCACGACCCACCATATTCTCCGCGCCCATGACAAATCGCTCTCTACCAGGCCATTTGTCGTGTACTTTCAGTCAGGGCTGTTTCACGCCCGGCTGCCAAAGGGTCGTTAGCTCAGTTGGTAGAGCAGTTGGCTTTTAACCAATTGGTCGCTGGTTCGAATCCAGCACGACCCACCATTCCCCAGTTTTCTCACGCAAAGAGCCGATTTGGACTCCACAGATATTCTGTGCTGCGTCGTTCCCATTCCTATTCCACCCTAGAATTTCAGTGGAAGCCGCCATTGCCGGTGCTGAATTCAGCGAAATTTCTGCAGACCGGTATAATGCCGGCCTTTCCGTGTGACAGAGATCCATCACAGCATGACAGACAGCAGCGAAAAAATTGCCACCAGCAGCCCCGCGCCGAATGCCATTGATGCCCGCGAATTCGTGCAGGAGCATATGACACACCCCGCGACACACGAGTACAGCCCGGAAGAGCTGGAGCTGTGGCGCGAGCGCATCAAGCGTCTGTTGAAAGAGCAGAATGCAGTGCTGGTTGCGCACTACTATACCGATCCGCTGATCCAGCAGTTGGCGGAGGAGACCGGCGGCTGCGTGTCCGACTCGTTGGAAATGGCGCGTTTCGGCGCTCAGCATCAGGCGGACACGTTGATCGTTGCCGGGGTGAAGTTTATGGGTGAGACCGCCAAGATTCTCACTCCCAACAAGCGTGTGCTGATGCCTACCCTGGAGGCGACCTGTTCGCTGGATCTGGGTTGTCCTATCGAAGAATTCTCTGCATTTTGCGACCAGCATCCTGACCGCACGGTTGTGGTATATGCGAATACTTCTGCGGCGGTCAAAGCCCGCGCTGACTGGGTTGTGACGTCCAGTATTGCGCTGGACGTGGTGGACTACCTGGATTCCCAGGGAGAGAAAATCCTGTGGGCGCCGGACAAGCACCTGGGCAGTTATGTGCAGAAGCAGACTGGTGCCGATGTGCTGCTGTGGGACGGCGCTTGCATCGTGCACGAGGAGTTCAAGGCCAAGGGGGTTGCCGACCTGAAGGCGCTGTATCCGGACGCGTTGGTGCTGGTGCACCCGGAGTCGCCCGCTGCGGTGGTGGAGCTGGCGGATGTGGTTGGGTCGACTTCCCAGATCATCAACGCCGCCAAAACCCGCCCGAACAAGCAGTTTATCGTGGCTACTGACCAGGGCATTTTCTACAAGATGCAGCAGCAGTGTCCGGACAAGGAGTTGATCACTGCGCCCACCGCCGGCTCCGGTGCCACCTGTCGCAGCTGCGCCAACTGCCCGTGGATGGCGATGAACTCGCTGGAAAATCTGTGTGGAGTGCTGGAGCGCGGCGACAATGAAATCCTTGTCGATCCGGAACTGGGCAAACGCGCGATGATGCCGCTGCAGCGTATGCTGGATTTCCGCAAGCCGCTGGATTGAGGGAGCTTTGTAGGGGGCTCAGTGGCGGCGGATCACTGGGTGGACATTTTCAGAACCGGGCTAGGCGCCCCCCTTCAATACATCCCTGTACGCTGCGTCGGCGACGTCCATGTCGCCGACGCTTTCAAAAACAGATACCCGGCACTTTGCCTTCGATTCAACCTAATTCATTCCAGAAGAAGCTCTCCAATACTCTGGTTCAGAGTTCTTTTGCCTTCTCCTGCATCTTGATCACATCCTTCATCCGCTGTTCCAGAATCGCGTGGGTCTGGTAGTCGTTCTTTGCCAGGCGTATGCCGTGGCGCAGGTGCTGCAGGGCTTTGTCGAACACGCCGTTCAGGATGTAGTACTCGGCACGGGCCTCGTGCACGCCGACGATATCGCCGGCCAGACCGTGGGTCTCTGCCAGCAGGTACCACACTGCCGGGTCCTTGCGGCGCTCACGGCTGTGTTTGGAGAGGATGCGCTCGGCGGCCAGATAATTGCCTGCTTTGAAGTGGGCGTTGGCCAAACCCATGATCAAGGCGTGATTCTTGGGATTGTTCTCCACGGCTTTTTCCAGCCGCCGGGTGGCACTGGTGTAGTCGTGACGGGCCAGGTCGATGTCGGCGCGGGCGAGGATAAAGGCGTCTTTATCCGGCTCTTTGTCCAGCAACGGCTGCAGAGATTCCAGCGCTTCGTCGGGTTTGCCCGCTGAAGTCTGGGCGAGCACCAAGCCGTAGCGCGCGGCGTCTTCGTTGTCATTCACCCCTCGCAGTTCCGCCTGGAATCGCTTTACCGCCTGCTGTGGTGTGGCCTCGGCGGCCACGCGAATACGGGCGCGCATCAGGTGGTATTCACGGCTGTCCCGCAGTGGCACCTTTTCCATGCGATTGGCGCGCAGCTTGGCGTCGGCAATCCGCTTTTCCGTCACCGGGTGCGTGAGCAGGAATTCCGGCGGGCGGCGGTAATAGCGGGTGGCCTTCAGCATTTGTTCAAACATTTCGCCGGCCGCCTGTGGGTCCATGCCGGCCTTGGCCAGGGTCTCGATGCCCACGCGGTCTGCCTCCTGCTCGTTCTGGCGGGAGAAGCGCAGCTGGTTGTCGAGTGCAGCGGCCTGGGTGGCGGTCATTGCGGCGATACCGGCGTCGCCCCCGGCAGTGGCGGCGAGCACCAGGGCGCCGAGCATGCCGGCGAGGGTGGGCAGGGTGCTGTTGCGCTGGGCCTCGAGCGAGCGGGCGTAGTGGCGCTGGCTCAAGTGCGCGAGTTCGTGGGCGAGAACCGAGGCGAACTGGTCTTCATTCTCCGCGAACAGAAACAGACCCGTGTGTACACCCACCACACCACCGGGTACCGCGAAGGCGTTCATGGTGTCATTTTTGACTACCACGACGTCCAGGGTCTTGTCTTCCAGCGGGCTGTATTCGGCGAGGACTTTAAGGGAGTTTTCCACGTACTGCTGTAGCAGGGCGTCGCTGGAGGTGCGCACCTGGCTGCGGAACATGCGCAGCCACATCTCGCCCAGCTCGTTTTCGCGCGCGCGGGAGACCAGGCCACTGCTGGTGTCTCCGAGTTGTGGCAGTTGGATGTGCTGGTGGTCGTCCTGCGCGGTGGCGCCAACGGAAGCGCCTGCGAGAAGCAGGCCGGTGGCCATGCCGGCGACGCTCCGACGCAGGCCCTGCCAGCACCCGCTGTGGCGCGGGGTGCGCCCTGTGGTTCGCCTGATCGTGGTGGAAAATTCGGTCATATCATTTACTGGGACTGCCAGGTTGCCTGTGGCTAACACTATACGTAACCCTGTGGGACTGTCGAGGTTTTGAGCAGTTCCCCGGGAAAAGGTTCTACTGATCGGCCCATTGACCCGATGGCGCCGGTATAATTCGCGGCGTTTACTGTTCTTTACCACCGGAAACCGGGGAGTCATGACCGAATCAGTCAAGCGCGCCGCAGAAGCCCCGGACTTCAACTGGGATTCAGCTTTAAGGGTAGATGCCCGCGGACTCCCGTGCCCGCAACCACTGCTGGCCATGCGCCGCGCGCTGAAAACACTGGCGCCGGGCTCCCTGTTGCACCTGATCGCCACCGACCCCGCGTCCCGCGAGGATATTCGCAGCTTTTGCCGCCTGAGTGGTGTACCTTTGCTGCGTGCCGAGTGCCCGGGGGGCGAGTTCCACTACTGGCTCGCCGCCATCTGAAGCGGTCGTACAAAAGCGGGATACGCCGCGCTGTCGTCCATGCAAGTTCACATATCCACAGTCAGGTAACGTCGTTTTATGTTCGCGATCGTCAGGGGTTGGGTAAATCGCTATTTCAGCCAGGAAGAGGTGGTACTGCTGGTACTGCTGCTGCTGGCCGCCATGGTTGTTCTGGCGACCCTGGGGGGGGTGCTGGCACCGGTGCTGGCGGCCCTGGTTATCGCGTTTTTGCTGCAGGGAATGGTGCAGCGGCTGGAATCCTGGAAGGTGCCGCACTGGCTGGCGGTCACCATCGCCTGCCTGGTATTGGTGGGGGCCATCGCAGGGCTGATGTTTGTGGTGATGCCGATCATCTGGCGCCAGACCGTGCGCCTGTTCGCCGAGCTGCCGAACATGATCGATCGCGGCCAGGAGCTGTTGCTGCTGCTGCCGGAGCAGTACCCGCGCCTGGTTACTGCGCAGCAGATCGACGAAATCTTCAATACCCTGGGCAGCGAGCTGGGTTCCTTTGGTCAGACGGTGTTGACCTTTTCTCTGGCCAACATTCCGGTGCTGGCAGCGGTGCTTATCTATCTGGTTGTCGTGCCCATTCTGGTGTTCTTCTTTCTTAAGGACTCCAACAAACTGCTCGCCTGGTGTGCCTCCTTTCTACCCCACCAGCGCCCCATGCTGCGCCAGATCTGGCATGAGATGAATGACCAGGTGGCCAACTACGTGCGCGGCAAGGTGATCGAAATCGCTATTGTGGCGCTGGTCAGTTACATCGCATTCCTGCTTCTTGGCGTCAATTACGCGCTGCTGCTGGCGGTGGCGGTGGGGCTTTCCGTGCTTATCCCCTATATCGGCGCGGCGGCGGTGACCATTCCGGTGGCGGCCATCGGTCTGTTCCAGTGGGGCTGGAGCAGCGAGTTTTTCTGGCTGATGTTCGCCTACGGCATCATCCAGCTGCTGGACGGCAATGTGCTGGTGCCCATCCTCTTTTCTGAAGCGGTCAACCTGCACCCGGTGGCGATTATTCTCGCGGTACTGGTGTTCGGCGGCATCTGGGGTTTCTGGGGTGTGTTTTTCGCCATCCCCCTGGCTACCCTTGCCAAGGCCATCATGAACGCCTGGCCCACGGCGGATCACCAGGCGGCGTGGCAGGAACGCGAACTGCTGGCCGCCAGCGAGAGCACCGACGCCAGCAATTAATCCGCAGGCCCCGGGCGGGAGTGGCATTCTCCCGCCCGGGGCACTAATATCCCGCGCTTCATTTCTCGCCGTCGCGCGCTGCGTGGCCCGGCCGTTGAACCAGCCATAGGAAAGACCCATGAGCCTTGCTGACAAAGTACTGGCAGTGAACAACGATTTACCGATCCGCACCGACAAGCCCGTACACAGCGGCAAGGTCCGCTCCGTGTACTGGCTGACCGAAGCGGACAGCCGCCGCCTGATCGAGGAGAAGGGCTACCCGGTAGCCGCGGACGCGCCGCTGGCGGTTATGGTGATTTCTGACCGTATCTCCGCCTTCGACTGTATCTGGACCGGCGAGGGCGGCCTGTTGGGTGTACCGGGCAAGGGCGCGGCCCTGAATGCGATCTCCAACCACTGGTTCAAGCTGTTCAAGGAGCAGGGACTGGCGGACAGTCATATCCTGGATATTCCCCATCCGGGTGTATGGATCGTACAGAAGGCCAGTCCGGTCAAAATTGAAGCCATCGTGCGCCAGTACATCACCGGTTCCATGTGGCGCGCCTACAGCAAGGGCGAGCGCGAGTTCTGTGGTATCGAGATCCCGGATGGATTGCAGAAGGATCAGAAGCTGCCGGAGTTGCTGGTTACACCCTCCACCAAGGGCATTCTGAAAGGCATTCCCGGTGTTCCGGAAGCAGACGATGTGAATATCACCCGCAAGAATATTGAGGACAATTTCGAGGCGTTCAATTTCCGCAGTAAGGGCGACATAGCGCTGTACGAAAAACTGCTGAAAGAGGGTTTCGAGGTGATTTCCTCGGCGCTGGCGGAGCTGGATCAGATCTTCGTGGATACCAAGTTCGAGTTCGGTTATGTGACGGATGCGGAAGGTAACGAGAAGCTGATCTACATGGATGAGGTGGGTACGCCGGACTCTTCCCGTATCTGGGATGGCGAGGCCTATCGCAACGGCAAGGTGCTGGAAAACTCCAAAGAGGGCTTCCGCCAGGCGCTGCTGAGCTACTTCCCAGATCCGGACATTCTGTTGAACAAGGATCGCATGGATGAGAGAGAAGCGCTGGCTCGCGACAACGCACTGCCGGAGTCTATGTTGATGGACCTGTCGGCGACTTACGTGGGTATCGCCGAGAAAATTATTGGAGGTAAGTTGGAGATTTCTGACAATCCGAAAGCGGAAATTATTCAGGTTCTGCGGGATGAATATGGTCTGATTGACTGACTTTTCCCACAAGAAAATTTTGAAACCGGCCTCTGTGCCGGTTTCTTTTTTTCGGGTGCGGGTGAATTGCTGCTGTGGCGCCAAAGCACTGGGGGCGGGTTTTCAGGACCGCTGTGAACCCATCCCTGGGCGCTGCGGCGCAAACATCCTGTTTGCGACGCTCCTGAAAACCCGCCCCCAGCACTTTGGCTTCTCTTGAAGAGTCGTATGTCCGATTTGACTATTTAACCAAGGTGGATCAGTAAACTGAACTCGTCGATAAGGCAGAGCACCGGGGAGGGCGTTTCAGGATCGTCGGCAACAGGGACGTTGCCGACGAAGCGTACAGGGATGTATTCACAGCGGTCCTGAAACGCCCTCCCCGGTGGTCTGCCGCCAACGATCTTCCTACGGAGTTAACCCAGAAAGTGGCACCGCCACAATTCGCCACAATTGATCCCGACCCTGCCCAGATCGAGCCCCTCTGCCGCCCACTTGCCCCAGTTAAATGTCTCCATTGATGAAAACTCTGGAGGCACCAGTGAACCGTCCCTTTTTCCATGCACCGCGCATCCAGCGCGACCTTTTGATTCTCCCCACCGAGGAATACTACCGCCGGCGCTACCGCAAAAACCGCACCGGCAGCTGGCTGTTGTTACTGGTAACCGCGATCGCCGTACTGTTTGCCGCACTAGGGGCAAAAGCGCAGGAATTGGAAATTGAGGGGAGTGCAGAGCGAGGTGCAGAGTTTGAAAGCGTGGGCATCAACGACACCGGCAGTGGCGACCTCCTGTTCCAGACCGGCGAACAAGGCCGCTACATCCCCGCCATCCACCTCGGCACCGAAGTGGATATCAAAGTGCGCGGCCTGGTGGCGGAAGTAACCCTGCAGCAACAGTTTTCCAACACCAGCAACGACTGGCAGGAAGCGGTGTATGTACTGCCACTGCCGGAAAATGCCGCGGTAAATGGCATGGAAATAATGGTGGGCGAGCGGCGTATCGTCGGCGAGGTGCGCGAGCGCCAGCAGGCGCAAAAGATTTACAAAGAAGCGCGGGAAGCGGGAAAGCGCGCGGCGCTGCTGGAGCAGCAGCGCCCGAATCTGTTTACCAGCCGGGTCGCGAATATCGCGCCAGGTGAAAAAATTGCCGTGGAAATCCGCTACCTGCAAAACCTGCGCTTCGACAGCGGCCAGTTCAGCCTGCGTCTGCCCAGCACATTGACCCCGCGCTATATGCCGGGCGTGCCGGTGGTCGCCGAACAGCAGGTAAGCCTCAACCCCCACGGCTGGTCGCTGCCCACCGATCAGGTGCCGGACGCGGACCAGATTTCTCCGGTGATGATGCCAATGAACGAACTGGCGGAGCAGGGGAGCCACCAGATGAAAATCCACATTGACCTCGGCATGGGATTGCCGCTCGCGGACATTTACAGCCCATACCACGAGATCGATTTCCGCAGTGAGAGCGACCACCGCTACAACATCCGCCTGAAGCAGGACAGCGTGCCCATGGACCGGGACTTTGCGCTTTATTGGCGACCGCAGGCATCGGCGATGCCGGCGGCGGCGATGTTTGCCGAGCAATCTGCGACGGATTCCTCGCAGTATCTACAGTTGTTGCTGCTGCCGCCCCAGGGCGATGCGCATTCCCGCAAGCTGCCGCGGGAGGTGGTTTACGTGGTGGATACGTCCGGTTCCATGGGCGGCAACTCCATCCGCCAGGCCAAGGAAAGCCTGCTGTTAGCCCTGTCGCGTCTCGACGGCATGGATCGCTTCAACGTGATCGAATTTAACAGCGACTATTACACCCTGTATCCGCGCCCGCTCGCCGCCACGCCGGAAAATATCCAGCGCGCGCGGGACTGGGTGGAATCCCTCGATGCCCGCGGTGGTACCGAGATGGCGCCGGCGCTGAAAGAAGCGCTCTCGCAGCAACTGAGCGACGAGCCTGGCGAACTGGTGCGGCAGGTGATTTTTATCACCGACGGTGCCGTGGGCAATGAAAACGCGTTGTTTGAATTGATCCGCCAACGTCTCGGTGAAGTGCGCCTGTTTACCGTGGGCATCGGCTCCGCACCCAATAGCTTCTTCATGACCAAGGCCGCGCAGTACGGCCGCGGCAGTTTTGTGCAGATCGGTGATTTGAACGAAGTGCAGAGCAAAATGGCGGCACTGTTTACCAAACTGGAAAGCCCGCTGGTCACCGACCTGCAGGTGCAGTGGCCACAGGGAATCAAGGTCGAGGGCTATCCCCGACGCCTGCCGGATCTCTATCGCGGTGAACCGGTGCAACTGGTGGCGCGGTTCGACGGGAATGCGCTGGGGCACAGTGGTGCGGGAGAGGTGCGTATAAGTGGCCGTCTCGCCGGCAAACGTTTTATCCGCAACCTGTCGCTGTCACAGCTCACCGTGGACATCAGCGGCAAGGGTATCGGTAGCCTGTGGGCGCGGGAGAAAATTGCCGCGCTCAGGGATGAGCAACGCGAGCGCGGCCAGTCGACAGATCAGGATGTGGAAGACCCGCTGCGCCAGCAGATCCTGCACTTGGCGCTCGAACATCAACTGGCCAGCCCCTACACGAGTTTTGTTGCGGTGGAGCAGACACCGGTGCGCCCGGTTTCGGAACCCCTCAAGTCCAGTCCGGTGCCAAATGCAGTGGCCCACGGCCAGGTGCAGCAACCGTTCACTTACCCCGCAACCGCCAATGGTATTTATGGACAGTGGCTGCTGGCGACGCTGTTGCTCGCGTTGGGCGGTCTGCTGCGCAAGTGGCGGGGCGCAGTGGAGCGCAACCTGCGCCGCTGGCTGCGCGGCGTATTGCCGGACCTGCGCGGCCGGAATGTGCCGCGTCAGGAGCGCGTGCAGTGATTTCTCTCGGCAAGCTTATGCGCTGGCTGCCTGCCTTGTTGATTGGTGCCGGGTTGTGGCAGCTCGGCAGTGGCACCTGGGTACTGCTCAAGGCGGAACTGGCTCAGTACCTGATCAGCGATTCCTGGCAGCGCCAGCTCGTAAGCGGTGAAGTGCACAAGCCCTGGCCCTGGGCGGACACCTGGCCGGTGGCGCAACTGCAACTCGGGGATGAAAAACCACTGGTGGTATTGCAGGGTATCAGTGGCCAGGCTCTGGCCTTCGGTCCCGGGCTTTATGAAACCTCGGGGTTGCCGGGCTCCAGTACCGCGCAAACAACCACCGTGATCGCCGCCCACCGCGACACGCACTTTCGCGGGCTCAGGTCTTTGCGTCCAAATATGCCGATACAGCTGCAGGGGCGCGACGGCCGCTGGCGCAGTTTTCGGGTGCTGGGCGCGCAGGTAGCGGATAGTCGCAGCGGTACGCTGCCGGCATTTGCACAGGCGGGCGACGTGCCGGACCTGATTCTGGTGACTTGCTACCCGTTTGATGCGCTGGATGCCGGTGGCCCCCTGCGGTATCTGGTCTATGCGGAATCTGCGCCCGATACCGCGACCGACCATATTGTGGAGCTGTAATATTTGTGGCCGACAAAATAATGAATGGATGAAAGGTGCGGCTGGGTATTCTGCAGATGTCAGCGTTGGGCATGACCGCGAGGGATATGGAGTGCAGTTGCCGCAGGCGCGTGCCTCCACCGCTTACTCTGTCGTCACCCGCTGGTTCAGCGAACAGGTACTCCCGTTCATGTTGACGCGGTGTACTACCGGGCTTTGGGCAAAATTCGTGACCGAAACTGAAAATCTGGACTTTATTTTGTAGCGGGATTACGCAAATTATCCCCAATTGGTTTCGGAATTCTGGTGTTTAAGCAAATATTTGTTTTGCAATTTGGTTTTATTTGTTACTAATCGTCCTATCTGGTAAATCGCTTGTAGTAATACTACAATCGCCTCGCTTGCTTGCGCAGGTCTGTTAATTGAGGACAGCCACACCACTGCTGGTGCTGAGTCTGATCCGCGAGCCAATTGACTGGCCCCGTATGCACTTTCGAATTCAATGCCGAATTCATGTCGAGCCGGTTTTCAGGAGTCTCTGAGTCAGGTCCCATTAATGCACCAGAGTTTCCTGACCGGCGGTAATCAGATCGCACAGTTCCACTGAACGCGCTCCCAGTGCTGAATCTCTGAGCAGTACGCGCTGCTTTTCCGCCATTTAGGGCGGTGAATTGGCGAGTGAGGGCTCGGGGCCGGGGTAAACTCCCGCGCTTGAGGTACTGTTGCGCGGCAAAATTCTGACCATAAAAAACACCGACTCGACGTCGTACTTTCGCCGAGGAGCATTTGATGCACGAAGAAACCGACATTCAGGAAACGCAGGAATGGCTTGACGCGCTGCAGGCGGTAATCCGCCACAGCGGCAAGGAGCGCGCAGCGTTCCTGATCAAGCAGCTGTCTGACCGCGCCACCAATATTGGCGTTCAGCTGCCGGCGGCCATCACCACCCCCTACCGCAATACCATTCCGCCACAGGCGGAAAAGCGTATGCCGGGTGATCTGTTCATGGAGCGTCGAATCCGCTCCCTGATCCGCTGGAACGCGCTGGCCATGGTGGTGCGCGCCAACTCCAACAGCGACAGCCTGGGCGGCCACATCGCGAGTTTCTCCTCCGCGGCCACCCTGTACGACGTTGCATTCAATTACTTCTTCCGCGGCAACGAGGGCGAAGAGCGCGGCGACCTGATCTTCTTCCAGGGCCACAGCGCGCCGGGTATCTATGCCCGCTCTTATCTTGAAGGCCGCTTCGATGAAGACAAACTGGATAACTTCCGCCGCGAAGTGAACGGCCAGGGTCTGTCCTCCTACCCGCACCCGTGGCTCATGCCGGACTACTGGCAGTTCCCCACTGTGTCCATGGGCCTTGGCCCGATCCAGGCGATCTACCAGGCGCACATCATGCGCTACCTGTCCGCCCGCGGTCTGTCTCCGCGCGGCGATCGCAAGGTGTGGGCCTTCCTCGGCGACGGCGAGTGTGACGAGCCGGAATCCCTGGGCGCGATTGCGCTGGCAGGTCGCGAGGGCCTGGAGAACCTGGTGTTCGTGGTCAACTGTAACCTGCAGCGTCTGGATGGCCCGGTGCGCGGCAACGGCAAGATCGTGCAGGAGCTGGAAGGTGTCTTCCGTGGTGCCGGCTGGAACGTGATCAAGGTCCTGTGGGGGCGCCTGTGGGACCCGCTGCTGGAAAAAGACGACAAAGGTCTGCTGCAGAAAGTCATGGACGAGACCGTCGACGGCGAGATGCAGAACTTCAAGGCCAACGGCGGCGCTTATACCCGCGAGCATTTCTTCGGCAAGTACCCCGAGCTGCTGGAAATGGTCAAGGACATGTCCGACGACGAGATCATGAAGCTGAATCGCGGTGGCCACGACCCCTACAAGGTCTATGCCGCTTACGCCGAAGCCATGGCGAGCAAGGGCAAGCCTACCGTAATCCTGGCGCAGACCGTGAAAGGCTACGGCCTGGGTGCCGCCGGTGAAGCGGCGATGGATACCCACAACGTGAAGAAGATGGACACCGAAGCGCTGAAGCGCTTCCGCGACCGCTTCGCGATCCCGATTACCGACAAGGAAATCGAGGAAGTTCCCTACTACCGTCCGTCTCCCGACAGCCCGGAAATGAAATACATGGCCGAGCGTCGCAAGGCGTTGGGCGGCCCGGTACCGTCCCGCAGCACCGAAGTGGCGAAGCTGCAGATTCCGGAACTGGACGCCTTCAGTGCCGTTACCAAGGGCTCTGGCGATCGCGAAATCTCCACCACCATGGCGTTCGTGCGCCTGCTGTCGGTGCTGGTGAAAGACAAGAATATGGGCCAGAACGTGGCGCCGATCGTGCCCGACGAAGCCCGTACCTTCGGTATGGAAGGTCTGTTCCGTCAGCTGGGTATCTACTCCTCCCAGGGGCAGAAATACACCCCGGTCGATCACGGCCAGATCATGTATTACAAGGAAGACAAGAAAGGCCAGGTGCTGGAAGAGGGCATCAACGAAGCCGGTGCCATGTCCGCGTGGATGGCGCTGGCGACCGCCTACAGCAACCACGGCGTGCCGATGGTGCCGTTCTACATCTACTACTCCATGTTCGGTTTCCAGCGTATCGGCGACCTGGCCTGGGCCGCGGGCGACATGCAGGCGCGGGGCTTCCTGGTAGGCGCCACCGCCGGCCGCACCACCCTGAACGGCGAAGGTCTGCAGCACCAGGACGGCCACAGCCTCGTGCTGTCTGGCACCATCCCCAACTGTAAGAGCTACGACCCGGCCTATGGTTACGATCTGGCGGTCATCGTCCGCCACGGTCTGAAGGAGATGTACGAAGAACAGAAGAACCTCTTCTACTACGTCACCATCGAAAACGAAAACTACCTGCAACCGGAAATGCCGCAGGGCGTGGAAGAGGGCATCATCCGCGGTATCTACAAGCTGGAAGGCAACTCGCGCAAGGCCGGTAAAGGCAAGGCAGCGAAGAAGCATGTACAGCTGGTGGGCGCCGGTTCCATCCTGCGCGAAGTCATCGCGGCGGCCGAGATCCTCGCTGACCAGTTCGGTGTGACCTCCGACGTGTGGAACCTGACCTCTGCCAACGAAGCCTCCCGCGAGGCCCAGGACGTGGCGCGCTGGAACATGCTGCACCCGACCGAGGCGCCGCGCAAAGCGTGGATCAGCGAGCAGTTCGAAGGCAACGAGACCCCGGTGATTATCTCCACCGACTACATCCGCGCCTACGTAGAGCCGCTGCGCGAGTTCATCGACGGCAACGTAATTGCGCTTGGCACCGACGGTTTCGGCCGCTCCGACAGCCGCGAGCAGCTGCGCCGCTTCTTCGAAGTGGACCGCAACTACGTAACCATCGCCGCGCTGGCCGGCCTGGCCAAGCAGGGTGTGATCGATGCCAGTGAAGTGGCGGATGCCATCAAGAAACTGAACATCGACGCGGAAAAAGTGAATCCGCGCCTGGTTTAACGCCCGCTGAGTAAGGAAGGTAGAGTTATGGCAAAACAAGTCATTAAAGTGCCCGATCTCGGCGGTGCCGATCAGGTCGATGTTATTGAAATTGCCGTTGCCGTGGGTGACACGGTGGCGGAAGAGGATGCGCTGATTGTCGTTGAAGGCGACAAGGCCTCCATGGACGTGCCTGCGCCGCTCGCCGGCAAGATCCTGAGCATCTCCGTCAAGGTGGGTGACAAGATCTCCGAAGGCGATGTGATCGGCGAAATTGAAGTGGCTGGTGACTCTTCGGAAGAGAAAGCGGAAGAAGCGGCGCCAGCCGCCGAAGCCGCACCGGCACCAGCTCCCGCCGCTGCACCCGCTCCGGCGCCTGCAGCAGCGCCCGCAGGCGAAGCCAAAGAGATGGACATCGTAGTTCCGGACCTCGGCGGTGCCGACTCCGTGGATGTGATCGAACTTTCCGTTGGCGCCGGCGACGAAGTGGGCGAGGGCGATTCCCTGATCGTGGTGGAAGGCGACAAGGCTTCCATGGACGTTCCCTCTCCGGCGGCGGGCACCATCGTGTCCCTGTCCGTGAAAGTGGGCGACAAGGTTTCCACCGGTGACGTGATCGGTGTGATGAAGGCCCAGGCGGCTGGCGCTGCTGAAGCGCCGGCAGCAGCTGCGCCCGCTCCGGCCCCGGCTGCTGCGCCGGCACCTGTGGAGTCGCAAGAGCCGCCGGCAGCGCCCCAAAAAGACCACCATCTGGAGCGGGATCACTCCCCCTCCGCGGAAGTGTACGCCGGCCCCGCGGTGCGCAAGCTGGCGCGCGAACTGGGTGTGACACTGAACAAGGTCAAGCCCACAGGTCCGCGCAACCGTGTCACTAAGGACGACCTGAACACGTATATCCGCGAACAGGTGAAAAAAGCGGAAAGCGGTTCCGCCGGTGTTGGCGGCGGTATCGGTATCGCGCCGATGCCCGAGATCGACTTCAGCCAGTTCGGCCCGGTGCGCACCGAGCCGATGAGCAAAATCCACAAGATCACTGCGGCCAATATGTCGCGCAACTGGTTGAACGTACCCCACGTTACCCAGTTCGACGATGCGGATATCACTGAGCTGGAAGAATTCCGCAAATCCATGAAAGCAGAAGCGGAAAAACGCGGTGTGAAACTCACCCCCGTGCCCTTCTTGCTGAAAGCCGCTGCTGCGGCCCTGCGCGAAGTACCGAGCTTCAACGTATCCCTGCACAACGATGGCGAACATATCGTGCACAAGGATTACGTACACATCGGCATGGCGGTGGATACCCCCAAAGGGCTGGTGGTCCCGGTAATCCGCGACGTGGACAAGAAAGGACTCTACGAGCTGGCGGAAGAGGCGACCACCATGGCGCTCGCCGCACGCGATGGCAAGTTGAAGCCCCGCGACATGCAGGGTGCCTGCTTCACCATCTCCAGCCTCGGCGCCATCGGCGGCACCGGCTTTACCCCAATCGTCAATGCGCCGGAAGTGGGTATTCTCGGTGTGTCCAAGCTGGCGGTGCGCCCGGAGTGGAACGGCAAGGAATTCGTGCCACGGCAGATGCTGCCGCTGGCGCTGTCCTACGACCACCGCGCAGTCAATGGCGGTGATGCCGGACGCTTCCTGACCTATCTGGCTGCGGTACTCGCGGACGTGCGCAAGCTGCTGCTGTAATTTCAATAGGCTGCAGTCGCGAAAAAGCCGATGGTATTGATATACCATCGGCTTTTTTATGCACGCTGAAGCTACTTAATTCGTCACTTCTTTTTCGTGCAGCAACTCCAGCAGCAGTGTATCTCTGGCCATATCAACGATCGGCAACTCCTGGTACTTGTCTCCCAGGGCCCACTTCGCATAGCGCTGATTTAGTTTTCGATATTTTACGGTTGCATCGATCACCAGCGGGCCTTTGGCCCAACTCGGTACGACAAACGCATATTCTGCAACGTCAGAACCACCGGGCTCGATAACGTTCTTGTATGTCTCGCCGACCATGTTGAACAGTTCGTGCGTCCACACTTGTTTACCGTAACGATCAACCGGGATACTGCGATACGCGTGAGCTTCGGGATCTAGATGGCCATCTTCCGACAGTCCGCCGCTCGAGTGCACGAGTTCTCCGGAAGCATCGTGTACCAGCAGTTCAACCCAGGCTTCGTTCAGGTCAATAGTTCCACCGGGAAATTCGTGACCGACGCCAATATTGTTGATGAGGACTTTGAGATTAACCGTTTCGCCCAGGTAGTAGTAATACGGTGTTTCTCTGTGCTCTCTCAGCCGCTCGTCCAGGCTTACCTCCGTTTGCACTGCCTGAGTACGGTTCGGTTTTTCAATGGTAACTCGCAATTTATTGCTCTGCAGGAAGGCCTTGGTGAGCTCCAGTTGATCCGTATCGCCAGTAAGAAGCGGCAGCATCGTATTCGCCCCCAGAAAGCGATGCGAGCGAACCATGCCATCGCTGTTGGCTGATGGATCATTGGATTTCACCAGCGGCATATGGCAGTCCTGGCATCGCATGGCGTGTTCGGATGCAAAGGTCTGCTGATGTTGCCGAGAGAATGGACTGCTCAACCAGGATGTATATTCATCCTGCATTTTTACCCAGCCCCAGTTGTTAATGTCTTTGTCCATAAACTGGATGTGGCAGGTAGCGCACTGCCTTGGTTCCCGGAGTACCGGCGCAGCAACATCCGATTTGTGCTGGCCTGCGGAAGTTCTGATGAGGTACTGGCTGACTCCCTTGAGCAGCATTGAATCGCTGTTGGCAAACAGGTAGGGCTCCGGGGGCTGATATAGATAGCTGGCAACACCATCCAGATGTACGGTATCCGCCATGGCATGGCAGCCCAGGCAGGTTATGCCCTCCGCGTGACCGATAGATCCGGGAATCCCACCGTGCTCACCTCCCGGTGTCAATTCACCGGTAAGCAGCGCAATGGGGGTATGGCAGCCTTCGCAGTATCTTGTGGCTTCTATGCCGCGCTCATCGGCAAGCAGGGTGACATTCTTCATGTAGACAGGATCGGATGCAGCTTGGCGGTGGGCAGAGCTGAACCATTCTCTGGCAATACCCTGGTGACAAGACGCGCACTCTGCGGCACCGGCAATTTGCTTGGGATGGATAAATTCTCGGGTAGTCGTTTCAGCCTGGCTGGGGCGAAAGGGGTGGTCTCCATATGGCGTGGTATAGCCCTCATCCATGGATTTTACCTGCAGGGGAGGTTCTACCCAGGTGTAAATTATGGACAAAAAACCAACAGATAGCGCGTAAACAGCCGACGACTTCAGAGTGCTGAAAAGCGTTCCCAAATTATAAGTATAGTTGCGTTTCTCGTTTGGCCGGTTCTTATATCTGAGCACGCGATGAAGAACGATATGGAGTGCAACGAGAGAAATCAGCACGATGCTACCAAGCTTGTGCAAGTAGGCTATCCAGGGGGAAGCCTCCTGATGTCCCTTAATCGCCAGGGAGAGTCCTGTGTATATATATACAAAGATGGTCAAGATGGCGGCGACACCGCTGAGAATGATCAGCGGTTTTCTCACTCCCAAAGTGCGTTTGAAATGCAGGAACCCATAGGCGAGGATAAAAATTGAAAAAACGCAGCCAGCCAGAATATGCGCAAGAATGTTGATCTGGTTGAATACCAGGATTTTGGGGAGTGCGAAAATAGCCAGTCCGGACAGGCAACAAATGATGAAAGCGGAAGCTAGCGGATAAAAGCTGGAAGACTCCCTTTCAAGAAGGGATTGTTTAGTGCTCATAGAATAATGCTTCACTGTAGCTCAAGACGAGCGCACTTTTGTGATGGATCAAAATATCGCCGGCAAGCCTGCGGTTCTTTGTGGGTTCTTTCGGGTCTCTCAGTATCTCTTCAAGTATGGCCAGTGTGCTGGAAGAAACCTTGTAGTCCTTGAGCGCCTCAATATAAGTAGCTCTTTTGGGTGAGCGTTTTTTGATTTTTGTGTCCATCAGGTCACTAAACCCGGAGGGAGGGTTTCTGGATAGTGAACTCAGGAAGGTGGATAACACCTGCTCTGAAATATAGTGGTTGTCGATAAATAGCGAATAATTTTCACTATTGAACTCTCGATTCAATGTCAGCCACGAGCTTAGCTGCAATTGGCTGCATGTATTAAACAGGTTGGCGAACTGCTTGGGGTGGGCAGTCTTGAGCTTTTCGTTGCTCAGCTTTATACACCCCTGGCGAAGTTTAGTTATTGCTGGAGGAGAGGGGGGCACTACTGGCTGCTCCGATGTTGAAATGCCCTCACTGTGATCGAGATTTCCCAATGTCTTTTGCAGAGCGAGTTCCAGTTTCTTTCGCTGTTGGGAATCCCGTAAATGCCGTTTCATTGTATCTGCTGAATGGGTTCTACGTAGCTCCCCCAGCGCGGCATAAGCACCATACAATACCTCTACGTCTGTTGTGGCATCAATTAGACGAATTATTGGGGCTACAGCGCGAAAACTCTTACTTTCGCCCAGTGCACCGAGTACGCAAACTTGCACCTCCGCAGAGGGATCTTCCAATAGTCTAATTAAGCTAGGTATCCAGAGATTTTTCCTTAGTATCGCAGCCTCCTCTTCTATGAAAAGATGGCGAAAGCCATTGGATAAGTGACATAACACACCAGGGTCCTGATGAGAGAAGAGAGGAGACAACCAGTGTAGGCTACTGTCACTTTCAGTAGTGAAAAGGATATCAATGGCGCTCTTAATTATTTCAATATCACTGCTTTCCAGTGCTCGTTGCACCGTTGCCAGGTAATTAATAGGCTTGTTGTTACGGATAACTTCCAGTAGCCGGAGTTTTTCGCTCTTGTTGAAGTTTTCGTAACTTGAAGCAACAGCGGATGGGTCGGACTGTTCTCCCAGAATTTTCCATATGGTCAGCTGAAGCGGTTCTGGTGGTGTCGAAACTTGACGTTTCGGGGGCGGCATGCGCGTGAGTGCTTCTTTTTCAATACGGTAGTAGTAGCCAGTGTCAGGCCCTTTCAAATGAGTTTCTGAATGACCGTACCAGTGCGCCAATGCCTGCTTAACAGTTTCGCCTTTCATTAGAGAAATGGAAAATTGCACACTACCCGACCCGAGAAACCCTGAAGTATCCGGATACCTTGTCAGTGATCGTCTATCTGTTTCAACACGAATGTACTTTAAATTCAGTAGTCTGGTAGAGTCGCCAGTGAAACCAATCCAATTGGGATTAGGGGTGTGGTTTACATAAAGCTCAATAGGGCCGTTATTGTTGCTTATAACGAAATCGCTATCGCCATCCCTGTCAAAATCAGCAAATGCCAGGCTCCTGCTGGAAAGCGTATTGCTAAACAGATTTTTGCCTGGGGTCCACAGCGAAAAATTGCCATTGCCATCATTGAGCAATAATGAATTCGCTTGTCCTTGCGGAACATAGTACGAATCGCTGTCTGGGTGCTGGAAGCCATTGGCAAACAGAAGATCTGGATAGCCATCGTTGTTGATATCTTTTATTGAGACTCCAAAACCAGATGTTCCGGTCAGCTTTTGTCCGGACTGCACCTTTGTCCAGGTCAAGTTGGTGTACTTCTGGTTTTCATTGGCGAGGATTACCGGGCTTTCACCAGGTATGGTGGAAAAAACAAGGTCGGCATCCCCATCGCCATCGATATCCTCTATGGCGGCGCTGCGAGTGCCACTGGGCAGGTCAATATGTCGCGATGGGTCCGCTTTGGTAAAGGTTTTGCCGTCGTTATTCAGGTATAGCTGAGTTGTTGAACCCTGGTCATTGACGATAAGCAAATCAATGAACCTGTCCTTGTTTGCATCCAGCCAGTGAGCCGATAGGGAGCGGCCGTCGCCTTTGTCCAGATTGAACCTTGAGGCCGACTCCTCGAACCGCAGCTGCCCCTTATTGATGAACAGCAAATTACTCTGCCCTTGATAAAAACCCGGCCGAAATGCTGCTGGTGTTACCTGAGTATATCCACTGGCGCCTTCAAAGTGCTTTGCGGTCTTGTCGTACTTTAGGTAGTTGGCAATATAAATATCCGGCTGGGAATCAGAGTTGACATCGGCGATAGACACGCTGGTTGGCCAGATTATTTCGTTTTGATATAACTTTATGCTTTTTAGATTTTTTCCTTGTTGATTGTGCAGCAGATATACCGAGTCTCTGCTCGTTAATATGAGATCGCTGTAACCATCCTGATCGAGATCTGCAGAGTTGCATCCTATTCCCCAAGTGTCGGCTGGTAAATCCAGTAGTGCCGACACGTCTTCGAAATGGCCGAGACCGTCGTTTTTATAGAGTCTGCTCCCTTGCTTTTGCGCCCACCAGGAATCCCGGCCATAAAATCGAGTGTGACCGCTGCCACCTACGACAAATAAGTCAGGTGAGTCATCTTTATTGAAGTCAAATACGCAAAGACCACTACCGAGGGTTTCATCCAGACCGGCAATTCCATGGCTCTGTTGCAGGTGTGAGTAATTTATCCCTCGCGCCCGGGATTCCTCGCGAAGTCGAGGTTGTTGGAGGGTTGGATGATCAATATCAGAAATTAATTCTGGGAATGCTGACTTACTATGTACTTCGCTTTCATTAGCAAGCGATACCAGCGGTCGGTTTAGTGCGGTCTGGTTTACTAATTGAAATACGATAAATAGCAGTGCCGACGCTGCAACTATGGGGACTGACAGATAAGTAAATACATACTCACGCATTGGTGTTCTAATTTGGTACTTTCGTTTCATTTTCCAAGACCGAATGAACGCGGGCCGCATTCGGCATTATTCAATTTGTTTATAAAAACGTATTGCTATAGTATCGCTGCTTCATTGAGGTAAAGACAAGAAGTAAACCTCCGTGAGAACGGGACGATATAGTGCTGTTTTTGTACGGAAATTTTGCTTTTTAACGGATTAGGTTGTTGTTGCCAGTTGGATTGGTGTGCCTGGATGATCCTTTTCCTGCCGGCTGTAATTTTCTAATCGCTAATCTTTGGGCATATATCTGACGGACTGTGCCCAATATGTATACAAGTGTGCGTGACCAGGGGTCACTGCCCCCGGAATGAAGCAGCCGATAGATCTATGCGTTTCGCTCAATTTAATTCCTCTATTTTCTCGCTGATCCATAATGATGCAGATCGTGGCACAGCTATTTCCAGTTTGGTGCTTCAATCCAAGGGCTTTATTGCCGTACTGGGGTTGATACTGGCGGCCCTGTCGCCTTTCGCAATGGCAGATTCTGCTGAGTCATCAATATTTGGTCCGGAACTCTTTGTTCATGATCGACTTTTCTATTTCGATGATGAAGACGGTGAAGATTTTGGCCATCCCCCGCGCGGGCGTCGCTGGGGCGAGTCTAATGGACATGCTTTGGGCTGGAGAGATGATCGCTTTATAAGCGTTGGGAAGCTTCTCGAAAAGTGGGGCGGTTTTGGCGCAAGCCGTACCTTTGCCGTAGCAGATACGTCATCTTCATATACCTTACGTATACAAAATGGCCCTTCGAACTATCGGCGAGTGACTGCGGGGTATGTAAAACTCAATGGCAAGAGAATCGTCGATACCAGAGATTTTATCCGCGGTTGGTCCGGTTTTTGGGGGCAATGGCGAAATAAAGACAGAACTGGTTACTTTGAATTCCCTGTTTCGCTAGCTGAATTAAACACACTTGAAGTCAAGATTTATAGCCCGCTTGGCAGTGCTTTACGTGTCGAGGTAGTGGGCGTGGATCGAACGCCACCAACGATCTCATTGGAGATAAACCCGCCGGCGAACGGAGAGGGTTGGCACAATACAGATGCAACTGTGAACTTTGTGTGCGCAGATGGGGGAACTGGCATTTCAGTTTGCCCTGAGCCAATTCTGGTCAGTGAAGAGGGTGCTAACCAACAGATTTCTGGTACTGCTGAAGACCACGCCGGTAACAGTGCTAGTGCTAGTGGGACTATAAACTTAGATAAAACTGCTCCGCAATTACTCGTAACTGCTGCGCCGGAGCCCAATGCGGCCGGCTGGCATAGTACCGAGGTGGAGTATAGATTCAATTGTAGTGATGCACTCAGTGGCGTTCTGGAGTGCCCACAGGAGCGGCGCCTGCAAGTCGAAGGACGTGATCAATTGGTTGTAGGCTTGGTACGGGATAAGGCTGGAAATACCGCGGAAGTTGAAGTCAGTGCAAGTATCGACCTTACTGCACCGGAGCTTAGCCTAGTGTTACAGCCATCCGCAAATGCGGCAGGCTGGAATAACACCAATGTTACGGCGCATTTTGAGTGTAGTGATGCCATGAGTGGTGTTGCTTCCTGTAGTGAGCCTTACACTATTAGGCAAGATGGTGGCAATCACGAAGTCTCTGGTATCGCAGGAGACCTGGCCGGAAATACGAGCACGGCAAGTGCAATTGTACGTATTGACAAGGTGCCACCGCAGATCAGTGTTGAGCCTTCTCTCGAACCCAACTCAAACGGATGGCATAGCCAGCCGGTCACATTGAATTATAGGTGCTCTGACTCTCTGAGCGGTGTGGCGGAGTGCCCGGAGTCGATTGATGTCACCGAGGAAGGCGCGCAGCTGAGTGTTTCTGCTTCTGCTGTCGATATCGCTGGTAATTCCACAGAAAATCGTCATGTATTAAATATTGACCAGACAGCGCCAGTTCTTGCGTTTATATCGCCGCAAAATAATGCTGTGTTAACAGGGGCGCGCCCTGAGCTGAAGCTTTCTATCGCTGATAATCTGGCGCTGGATCCAGAAACGCTGGTGATTTCCGTCGATGGTGTGAAGGTAGCCGCCAGCTGTGACCTTTTTGAAAACGAGGCGGCCTGTTCTCTGCCTGCTGATTTACCTGTTGGTCAAATCAATCTTCTAGCATCCTTGAGTGATATGGCGGGCAACATTGGCGATACATCAATCTCTATCTCTACAGATAGCGATGGAGATGGTATTGCTGATGGCGAAGACCTGTGCCCTGCGACTCAAGCGGGCGAAGCTGTCGATGCTGAAGGCTGTTCGGAGGTTCAGCGAGATGACGACGGCGATGGCGTTGCGAATGGCAACGACCAATGTCCTGCAACTCCTACTGGCGAAGCGGCCAACAGTGAAGGCTGCTCTCCCAGCCAGCTTGATATCGATTCCGATGGTGATGGCATTCTTGATTCCCAAGACCAGTGTCCATCAACTGTACCAGGAACACCTGTTGACGCAACGGGCTGTGATGACAGTCAGCGGGATACCGACAATGATGGTGTTGTCGACGTAGACGACGCCTTCCCGGAGGATCCGGAAGAGTCAAGTGATCTGGATGGCGACGGGATTGGTGACAACAGCGACACCGATAGAGACGGCGACGGTGTAGAAAACGATTTTGATGTTTTCCCAGAAAACCCGGCAGAAAGCGCCGACCAGGATGATGACGGAATTGGGGACAATGCCGATTCCGATCGCGATGGTGACGGTGTAGAAAACGATAGTGACGCATTCCCGGATGACCCCAACCGACACAAACTGCCGGTAGTCATGATCAACAGCCCGGCGACGCTGAGTACGGTGGGGCACACGCCCATCACTGTTCAGGGCGTTGTGGATCCCGATGCGGTGGCGTTTACGGTGAATGGTCTGGCGGTACCCTTCGAAGGAGGAGTATTCACTGCCCAGGTTTCGCTGCATGAAGGGCATAACACCGTTGTCGCCCGTATGGTTGATGCTTCAGATACGGTTTCAACCGCGTCAATTAGCATCGCATTGGACCTGACACCGCCTTATATCACGGTCGATTCCCACGAAGATGGTCAGGTGGTTCACACCGAGGCGGTCTCGATCACCGGATTGGTCAACGATATTGTCCGGGGCACCATCGAGGAAGATGAAGCCACGGTAACCGTGAACGGCATCGCCGCCGACATTGTCAACCGGAGCTACCAGGCGGTAGATGTGCCCCTGGAGGTTGGAGAAAACAGCATCACCGTAGAAGCGGTTGATCAGGTGGGCAATAGTGCCAGCCAGACCTTCACGTTGGTGTACGAGCCATTGACAGGACAAAGGCTCGAATTGGTTTCTGGTAACAATCAGAAGGCAAAAATAAACACAGAGATCTCAAATCCGTTAGCGGTGAAAGTATTGGACGGAGCTGGAAACCCCGTTGTTGATAAGAATGTGGTTTTCCGGGTTACTCAGGGCTCCGGGGCAGTTGGCATCGGCACTGACCTTGAAGGCCGCGGTGTGCTGGCGAAAACCGATGCTGATGGGATAGCGACTACCCGCTTCAGGCTCGGCCAGCGGGCTGGTGTCGGTAACCAGAAAGTCCGCGCAAAGGTCGTCGGTTACCAGGATGAGGTGATCTTCTCCGCTTCCGCGGAAGGAAATATCGGCAACAAGCTCAGCGTTAATAGTGGCAATAACCAGCGTGGCGGCACCCACCAGCCACTGCCCGCCCCGTTTGTCGTTGTCGTGACCGACGAGGGGGCTAATGTTGTGCCCGGAGCGCGGATACGATTCGAAGTTTCCTCCGGCGGCGGCCACTTCCAGAATGACAGCACGGTTTTTGAAACCCAGACCGACGGCGATGGCCGGGCGAGTGCGCATCTGGTTATGGGGGGCGTTACCGGACTGGATCAGCAGCGTATCAAGGCGACACTGCTGGATGCTCCTGTTGTCGACGGCACAGTACAAACCATCACCGCTGGATTCACCGCTTCTGCGTTCAAACCGGGCGACGCCGGTAATACCTCCATTAGTGGTGTAGTCATGGACAACCAGGACACGCCGCTACCGGGTGTGACTATCCGAGTAGACGGCACCACTCGCCAGGCGGTCTCCGACGCAGAAGGGCAATTCAAAATCACTGAAGTGCCTGCTGGACCAGTTCACCTGATCGCGGATGGCTCTACGACCACTGTCGAAGGCGAATACCCGGCACTGGCTTACAACCTCGTTACCGTATCCGGTGTCGACAATCCACTTTCTTCCCCAATCTATATGGTCAAGCTGAATACCGAAAATGCGGTATGGGCGGGCAAGGAAGATGTGGAGCTGACTCTGCCAGAAGTACCTGGATTCAAGCTCGAAGTCCCCGCGAACTCGGTCACCTTCCCGGATGGCTCACGCGAGGGCTATGTATCGGTCACGGTGGTAAATAGCTCGAAAGTGCCAATGACACCACCCAATGGTATGCAACCGCAGTTTATTGTCACCATTCAACCAACAAACGCCCTGTTTGATCCGCCCGCGCGTTTGACCTTACCCAATGTCGACGGTCACACGCCCGGCGCTCAGGTGGAGATGTTCTCGTTTGATCACGACCTTGAGGAATTTGTTGCGATTGGTCTTGGGACAGTTAGTGAGGACGGGACGGCAATTCGTTCGAATCCTGGCGTTGGTGTTGTTCGTGCTGGTTGGCATTGTGGTGCGCAGCCTAGTGGTAGTGGCTGTTGTGGCGGAGGTGGCGGTGCTGGAGGCGGTGGATGCCCCGAGTGCAAGAAGAGAAAGGATGGCGCGGATGAGTGCGACCCTTCGGGAGAGAATTGCGTGATAGATCCGGCCGCTGAGGATCCAGGCAACTGCAAGGCCTGTGTAAATGGAGAGGTTGAGGATGATGGAACTATCGATCATCCAGATAAAGTTGACGATGTGGAATGTAAAACTTGCAAGAACGGTTCGGTTGTCGCGAATGAAAACAGAAATGGACTAAGTTGCGCAGGATCAAATCCAGGTTCAGACACAGGTTGTTATACGTGTAAAGATGGCAAATGCGGCAACCATTGTGACATTGATGACGAAAAAGAGGTAATTGAGATAAAGGGAAACCCCGAGTGGAATAGATTAGCAGATATGGTTAATCGGGGTGTAGGAGCCATTTCAGGCCTAAAAGCACAAGCCAACTTTGAATTTTCAGGTAAGAGAGAGCAGGGATTCGAATGTTGTGGTAAATGTGACCCCGAAACAGGGCTTTATACAAAAGAGTCTGGAAATGGGACTGCTTTGGTGGCCTGGGGTGGAGGACCATTTGGTCCCGGTATAGGAAAAATACCTGACGTTTATATTGGTAAGAAAACTCGACTAAGTATCAGGGCGAGAATTGGAATTATCGTAGAAGGTAAAGGTGAGGGAAGTGCAACTGTAGAGCAAAAGTCTAGCCAGTGTGAAGATCAGGATGGATGTTATGGTGCAGGACTCGGCCTTACTGGAACTCTTACGGGGGGAGTTGGTGGTGATTTAGTTGCGGGAATATTTACCTACTCTTCGACCAACGGTAGTTCTTGCAACGCTTGGGGAAAACCCAACGAATCTGATGACTGCTGGGCGCTTGATTTAGGTGCGAAGGGAAGTATAAGAGGTACGGTAACCGGTAGCGCGTCTGTTGGAGCAAATGTTGATTCATGTGGAGGTGCAAATTGCAACGGATCTGTGGGCCCCGTAAAAGCGAACTGGAGTATGAGTGTTGCCGTGAATGTATATTTCTATAGCTACAATTGGAGCTATTCCGAATCCTTAGTTTTAATTGAAAAAGCTTCTATAAATTGTAAGGGGTAATGGGAATGAAAATATGGTTTCGATTGCTCCCGTTAGCTTTTATTCTTTTTTCACCGTTTTGTGTTGGGGCAGGGTTTGTAAATGAAGTCTACAGCTATAACCCAGGTTTAGTTGATGGCAAGATATCTATCTTTTTTCCTGCGGTAAAACAGTATAAAGACTCGTATTTGATGGGTGGATCTAAAAATTCTCCAAATGACGATCATAAAATCCTTTTAGAATACTATTCGCTGCTTAAGAATGGCAAATTTGCGGCAGCAGCCAATTTGCTATCTAGCAAGGATGGAAGTCGAGAATTGGCTAAAAATGAAATTTCTTTGTTTTCTAAACAGCGAGTAGGATTCAAAGATTTAGAGAGAGTAAGCTTTTCTGAAGCATTCAAATGGGGTATTTACACTATATTTGATGTGCAGTTGATTGGTGGAGGGAGGTCTGTTAGCTTTTTTGAGGCTTCAATTTGTCTGAAAGACGGATGTCACCCAAGTACGTTCCTCATGAGAGGGGGTGAGGATGTGCGCTTATTTGGTATGTTAATGCAGGCGAGAAAACTATCCGGAGCAAGGTTAAATTTAACAAGAAGTAGACTATCTAAAGATAGTGACTTCGTTGCGCATTTTTTGCCATCTGGAGATATTTACAAGCCCGGATCAGATCAGCTTCCAATCGAAATATATGTGGATGCAAAACCTCTTTCCGCCAAAGAGCGGGCGTTATATTTAGATACGGTAAAGTCGATTTCAGTAAATTTGTCTGACGTAAACTTCGGGTTGGAAAAGATTGATTTGCCTTTTGATGTAAATCAAAAGTTGAGTGGTTTTCAGGATTTTTACGTAAGGATCAACTCTCTATTAGATAAAAATAGTGAGGCTTTTTATCCATTTTCTCCGTCCGCCTTTTTTAATAAGTTTAAGTACCTGGATGATGTTGAGGTCTTTGGTTTCTTGGCGTATGACGATATTGCGTATGTGTATTTGGGGATGGACGAAAATTTTGAGCCACCATTGGTTGTTTATGATGTTGGTCAGAAAGTAGGCGATGCGAGTCAGTCCCCGGAAGTTGCAGATGAAAGCTCATCTGGTGAGCAAGGAAAGTTGCTTCAGGTTTTAGTGTTTGATCGTCGCACCGGCAATATATATTTGAATCTGAATAGAGATATAACCTATCTCTTATTGACAGAAAATGTGCTTATCCCTTCGTATAGAAAATTTATAAAAGGTAAATAGATGCCTCATAAGCTGCTATATAAAAATGATTCTTCTAAGGCGAAGTTGGTTTTAGTTTTCTTATTTTATTTATGTTTTGTTGCGCCGGCTGGGGTGAAAATTTATAAAGTCTATGGTAGCTACTTCTCATGGTCATTTTTTATTTTGGTAGCATTGCTTTGTATTTTTTTTTCTCTCTCCACTGTCAATTATCTAAGTTTCGGTTCTACAAGTCTTGTAGTTAGGAAGGGGGTTTTGGGTGTAGGAACTTCTACGCTATACGATATGCGGGATATAAAATTTATCATTGTTGAGCGAGGAACGTATAGCAAGATAGCAGCGATTAATGAGTATGGAGATAGGCGGCTTGCGAGTTCCGTGACGAAAGTTAGCCTCAAGGATGGCAAAGGAAGAATTATTTCTCTGCAACGTTTTTTTGATGATAGTGGATATTGGATGGCCAGATCTTTGGCCGGAAATATATCGCAGGAATTTGGGGTTCCGGTTAAAGAAATAAAGAGTTCATAGGTTGCTTCTGGGGAGAGCTCTTGAAATTACTATATTTTATTTTTTTATCGCTTTTTTCAGTCTCAGCCTTGTCGTCGGAGCTAAAAATTTATTTGGATCCGTATTGTCCATATTGCAAGCGGGTTCTTAGAGATTATGAACGGCTTGACAGTAATTACGATTTGGAGTTGGTTTGGGCTCCAATTCTTGGTGAGGGAAGTAGAGAGTATGTTCGCAAGATTTACGAATGTTCTAGCTCCGAATTATTGGTAGTAATCGAATCTGCGATAAATGGACAAATTCCTCGATGCGAGGGATCTTTCGATGATGCCAGGTGGGAATCAAATATAGAGAAGTTTGAAGAGGAATCGGTTTCATTTGTTCCTAAGATTTTGCTTGACGGAAAGGTCGTCAGCTGGAATTTCCTTAAGTCAAAGTTGGATGAAAATGATAGCGGTTTTTCTTGGAATCCTCAGGGTATAACAAGGATAGACTGGGAGCGTTATCGGGAAATTTTTAGTGAGGTTCGTGTTGGGGCGGGAAGCCCTGAAAAATTTGGACTAATTTTTCCTGATAATGTGTCTCTTGATGATCTGGAAAATAAACTGGTTCTTGATGAGCGTTATTCCTGGTTTGTGGTTAAACGCGAAAGTGATCCAGATTTATTTGAAGAGCTTGTTTTACTTGTCGGTGCGGATCTGCTCAAAGGCGATGTCGTATTTTTTAATGGCCAAGTACGTCCGGCCAAGTTGGTTAGATAATTAACACGTGATTCAGGGATGGGTATTGCACATGGTGCCGTATTTTAAGCGCTGCCTCTTTATGTTTATGGGGTTTTTTGGGGCAGAACTAACTTGGGCGCAAAGTCAGATCGAGCTGGGCGAAAATTGTGTGGTCAGCATACTCAATCGCACTGTCAGTGTGTCCGCTGATGGAACTTGGGCGATGCCAAATGTCCCGTCAAATATGGGGCAAGTTCGCGCTCGAGCGACTTGTAACGTGGACGGTACGACCTTTAGTGCTCAGTCAGACTACTTTAGCGTTGAAACCAATGGGCGAGTGGATGTTGGGCAGTTCGTATTTCAATCAATAGATCCAATTCCAGAGTCAATTGAGTTTTCTAATGCTAGTGCTTTTTCGTATGTAGTAAATGAAGATGGATCGCTGGATTTTAGTGGGTATACGCCAGAACTATTTTTTAGTGAACAGGGAGAAACCTATCAGCTAAAAGTGCTGGCGTCTTACGCCGGCGTGGAAAAAAAAGTTGATGTTACCTATTCGGAGTCTGGTATTAACTATCAGTCAAGTAATCCGAAAGTCGTTTCTGTTACTCCTAATGGACTTATAACCGTTAACGGTAGTGGAGCCTCTACCGTTATCGCCAGGAAGGACGGTGTATCAGCTTTTGTTTTGGTCAGGGTAACTATTGGTGGTGATGCAGATAACGATGGCATGCCAGACCAATGGGAAGCAGAAAATGGACTAAATCCTTCTGATCCGGTCGATGCATTTGAGGATCTGGATGAAGATGGCCTTTCTAATCTAGAAGAATTCAATATCGGCACCGATCCCCGACTTTCTGATAGCGACGATGATGGTATCGACGATCTGGAAGAAACTGTGGACGGTGAAGATGGTTTCATTACCGATCCATTGCTTTTTGATACCGACGGAGATGGCCTCAACGATGGCGTTGAGCTGACCGTCGGCTCAGACCCAACCGATAGCCAAGATGCCAATTACAGCGCGCTGATCACACAAATTGAAGTCACCCCAGGTAGCGCGGTACTTTTCTACAACACGATTGATTCCGAATCCGCTCTTCAGCTGAGCGTAACTGCCACGCTTGTCGATGGTAGTCAGGTGGACATCACCGATTTTTCCCGAGGTACTAACTACACCTCAAATGATCTGAACATCGCCAACTTCGGCATAGAGCCTGGCCGCGTGTTTGCCGGTCAGGAAGGCATTGCTACGGTTACCGTGACCAATGGAGATTTCTCCGAAGATGTCCAGGTTACCGTTGTTACCTTTACCCCACAGCCACTCGGCTATATTGAACTGACAAACCAGGCGAACAATGTTGCTGTTGAAGGCTCTACCGCTTACGTAGCGACGCAAAAAGGCCTCAGTATTGTTGATCTTTCTGACCCGAAAGCGCCATTTGTAGCAAGCAACCTTTCGGTTGCGGCGGCTAAGGACGTCAAGGTTGCGGGTGGTATCGCCTACCTGGCGACAGAATCTGGTCTGGCAATGGTCAATATCAATGACCCCGCTGCGCCCTTTGTAGTGGCGACTTATACCGCAGCGGGGCAGGTGAATGATATTGCTCTGGAAAACAACAAAGCCTATCTCGCTACGGAAACCCGTGGCCTGGTTATTCTCGATATTTCGTCTCCGCAGTCTGCTGCAGAGCTGGGCAGTCTTCAGCTTGGTTCTGTCCTAAAATCTGTGGCCGTTGAGGGTGAACTAGCCGTCGTCATATCGGGGGATGTGGTCATCGCGGTGGGCGTTACCGTGGCTACCAATCCGACGGAATTGGGACGTGTGACGGTTTCTGGTGCCACTCAGGTGGCTATCAAAGGAGAGCATGCATTTATTGCGGGTGGATCAAGCTCATACTACCCGAGTATTGATTTTTCCAATCCCACTGTACCGGTCGTTAACGAAACACCACGGGACTTTCTTCCCAATGATGTGGTAGTGCGAGGCGATCACGCTTTCTACTCTGAGATTATATTTCCGAGCGCATTACCGATCGTCAATATCAAGGACCCGAACAATCCGCTCTATCAAGCGTTAATTGATATGAGCCAGTACGGAGATTACGACTGTTCCGGAGTCGATGCGGACCTTAGCTATGCCTATTGTACCGCGCGCAACCGACTTTACATTAACCAGTACCGGGAGCTTCAGGATATCTCTGGTATTGCACCTACGATTTCCTGGGAGCAGCCCGAGTTTGGTAAGGAGCTTTTCCAGAGCCGACCCTACCGGGTGAGTGCTGAGGTGGAGGACGATGTGCGTGTGGCTGTTGTCAATTTCTTTGCCAATAACGAACTGGTTCATACCGACGTCACCCCTCCTTATACCTTTGTTTATAAGGTCCCTGATGTGATCGACCAGTTGAGCTTCCGTGTTGAAGCGCTGGATCTAGCGGGTAATCTCGGTAGTACGGGAGAAATTGGTTATCAAGTAAACCCGCTGGATGCCATTGCCGAAGAATGGACGGATGTAACCCTCGATTACTTCGATGATGACCTTCTCGCCGCAAGTATCGCGATGGACGATGCGGTATTCGTCTCTTCCTATAAGCTGGAGTCCGCTGGCGACCTGTTGATAACTGGTGCAGGAAGTTCCAGTATTTTTGTGGATGAACTGGTTGTCGGTGGGGATCTGATCGTAGATGCCAACACTACGTTAATCGTACGCAGTGCCAATGGCGTAACCGTTACCGGTGATGTCATCGTCCAGTCCGGAGCGAAGTTAACTGTTCCCAATGCGGGTGGTGATGTGTTCTATCCGCTGGCGCTGGATGTGGCGGGCGCGGTAAAAATCGCCGATGGTGGCAGTATTGATCTCAATGGCAAGGGGTATCTCGATCAGTATACCGGTGGCCCAGACGCAAATAGTCAGAACTGGTCCTGTCATGGCGGTCTTCGTACCAAGAGCGCAAGTGCTACCTGTGCGTATGGTCGCTATCAACAGGCTGTTCTCCCGGGCGCTTCCGGCGACTATCAGAATGCCACCAACACCTCGGCAGGTGGCGGCGTAGTCAAGATTAAAGCCCAATCTATCGAGCTGACTGGCAGCGCCGCTATTCGGGCAAATGGCCTTCTGGGAGACTATGACGGCGGTGGCGCTGGTGGTTCGGTGCATATCGAAGCCGAACAGCTGTCCGGTACAGGTTCTATCGAGGTTCGTGGTGCAAATGGTCGTCGTGACCATGGCGCTGGTGGTCGTATCAGCCTTTATGTCGGTGATGACAGTGGTTTTTCCGGGGCACTGCGTGCGGACACGGGATCTGCCGCGGGCGCCGGTACGGTGTTTATTCAAAAACCTGGGGATAACTACGGCGAGCTGATCGTAGACAACTTTTCAGTAACCGCGGCTTCCCGGAGTACGCCTTTGGCGGGCGTCGGGCGCCACCGTATCGAGTCTGTCATTCAACTGTCTGAGAATAGTTGGGAAGTTACTGTCGCAGGCGACCCCTGGAAAGCGTCTAGCACGGATTACCTGTGGGGGATAGATGGGCGTTGGGTCGTTCTGGATGCTGAGCGAGAGGCAGCGCCGCGCTATCGTATTCTGGAAAATGGTACCAATACCCTCGTTGTGGGCACATCAGATGATCTGGTGGAGTATGTCGGTAGCGAGCTGGTAGGTGTTCATATCTTTGACCGCTTGCGTGTCCGCAATGGTGCCTGGCTGGATATAGGGGAGGACCGTCTCCAGGTTGTGCAAGTTGCGGACTCGGATATCAGTAGTGCGACGATTTCCGCAGACACGCTTCCACAGAATGTGATCGAACTGGCTCTTACGCAGGGCGGAGGAATTGTTACTGAACAGGCGATTGAGCTTTTTGAAATGAGCCTGACGGGAGCCGGCCAGGCAACCATTGATGCTCCGTCGTTGACCGTGGCCGGTGATGTCAATATTTCCGGTGTGGATCCAGAAAACACTCTCACCGTCATTCTTGCATTGGACGAAGCGCTGCAAGTGGGTGGTAATGTTTCCATTAATGACGCAATCCTGACGGTTCCTTATGCCAGTGCCGCGAATAAGCGGATTTATCAGCTGGCAATGAATGTTACGGGAAATATCACCGTTGCCGAAGGTGCAGCGCTTGATGTTTCGGCCAAGGGATATCCGGCCAATGATTACTATGGCCCCGAATTCAAACAAAGTGCTGACCATGCATCTGGACACGGCGGAAGTCGTCGTCACCGGGATAATACTTATGGTCGGTTTGAGCGCGCTCGTTTTGGGGGTGCCGCGGGCTATAACTCGAGTGGTGATGTGGGGCGAGGCGGCGGTGTAATCGAACTTACTGCTGCCAGCCTTAACTTGAACGGTAAAATTCTGGCCAACGGTGAAAGAGGCTACTACCGGGGTGGTGCCGGTGGTTCCGTGCATGTCGAAGTGCAAAGTCTCAGCGGGCTGAATAGCGGTGAGATTGCAGCCAATGGCGGTGACCAGCGCTATACCAGTAGCAGCTCTGATACCTACTCCGCGGGTGCTGGCGGTCGTATCAGCATGTATACAACGGATCGTAGTAATTACCTGGGGAGTTTGAGTGCTGCATCGGCTGGAGGTGATGTCTCCGGTGCGGGCACTATCTATATCAAGGATCCGCAGCAGCAGTTTGGCCACCTGATCGTTGATAATGCGGGCCATGTAGCGCAGACCGGTAGTACTCCACTGCGCACCGTTGGGCGCCACCGTATTGTCGATGTTTACCAGCCACTAGCCGGTATATGGAAGATCGAGGTCGAAGGTACCCCCTGGAGAGATTCTGACAACGCTTTTGATTACGGCGTTGACGGTCTGTGGGTAGACCTGGATGCCAGTGAATCCGATGGCCCTCTTTATCGGATTGTTGAGAACCGTGAGAACACTCTGGAAATTCATACCGAGGACGACCTGATCTCGGTATTGGGTAATGAGCTGGTTGGTGAATATGTATTTTCCAGTTTGACAGTAACCGGCGGAGCTTCCCTTGATACGGGTGCTGACCGGTTGACTGTTCAGGACATTGCGCTTTCGACGATTAGTGATAACGGACAGGTTGTTGGCTCTTTGATTAGTGAGCCTGTCGTTCAACTGGCGATTCGGGATGGCGGTCGTCTGTCTTCTGCCTCTGAGTTGGTGTTACAAGATCTGTCTCTCGATTACGCCGAAAAACCGACAGCAGCATCTTTGATTAAAGCGCCTTCAGTGACTGTTCTTGGGGATGTGCAATTAAACAACGCCTGGCTTTCGCTCGCGCTTGATTCCGGATTCAATATTGTCGGCAATCTGCAGCTGGAGGGGGAGTCAGAAATAACCGTACCCCATGCAAGCGCTTCATCGAAGACAGTGTATGCGGCTTCACTCTACGTCGGTGGCTCCGTTGTTGTTGGAGAGCTGTCGAAGATTGATGTCACCGGCAAGGGCTACCCGGCAAATGACTATTATGGCCCGGAATTCAATCAGAGCGCGACCAGAAGCGGTAATCATGGCGGCAGTCGCCGTCATCGGGATAGCGTTTATGGACGGCACGAGCGCGCGCGCTTCGCAGGATCTGCGGGCTACTGGTATGACGCTTCCTATCCCAGCCGTGGCGGTGGTGTCATCGAAATTTTTGCTGCGAGTCTTGAGCTAAATGGCCAGATTCTTGCGGCTGGTGAGCGGGGCTATTATCGGGGTGGTGCCGGCGGTTCCGTACATATAGAAGTCGATAGTGTTAGTGGCCTGAGTACGTCTCAGATATCTGTTGATGGTGGAAGTCAGCGTTATACCAGTAATAGCAGTGATGACTATGCGGCGGGTGCCGGCGGTCGTATCAGTCTGTATACCGCAGATCGCACAGCGTATTTGGGCGCACTGAGTGCAGCCTCCGGAGCTGGTGATACTTCAGGGGCGGGCACCATTTATGTCCTCGACCCACTGCAGCAGTTCGGACATCTCATCGTGGATAACGCCGATCGAGTGGCTCAGTCCGGCAGTACACCACTGCGTTCAGTGGGCCGTCATCAGATCGTCGATGTGTACCAGCCCACCAATGGTGTCTGGAAGATCGAAGTCAGCGGTACCCCCTGGAAAGATTCCGACAATGCCTATGACTATGGTGTAGACGGGCTCTGGGTCGACCTGGATGCCAGTGAGACCGGCAGTAGCCACTACCAGATTGTCAGCAACCGCGAAGGTATGCTGGAGATTCACACCAGCGATGATCTTTACTCCGCGCTTGGGAAAGAGCTGATCGGTGTGCAAACCTTTGCCAGCGTGCAGCTGCTGGGCGGTAGTTCACTGGATATTGGTGAAGACCGATTGGTTGTATTGGATTTGGTAAATTCGCAGTTTGCCGCGAACAGTTCACTGCTTGCGGGCGAGATCAGCCAGGAATTGATTCAGCTTGCAGGCGAAGGCGGTGCAGCAGTGACACTGCGTCACACCCCACAGCTTACCAATCTACTTCTAGATAATCTGGGCACTAGCACTTTGCGCTTCAGTGACAAAGTCAGTATTAACCAGCTCACGGTGACTTCGGGGACTGTTTACTTTGACGGTGGATTGGAAGTTGCCGGCGATCTGGCGATAGCTGGAAGTGCCAGTGTTATCTCCCTGGCAGTAACCGCGCAAAACCTGCACCTGTCTGGCGAAGCTGTACTGGAAAGCTCCGTTATTGATTTGCCCGGAAATATTGTTTTACAGGATCAGTCCGTCCTGACTGTGCCGTATACCAATGCCTCAATAAAGCAGGTTTACCCACTGACGCTATCGGTTGGCGGTGATATTTCTGTCGGCGAACTGGCAAAAATAGATGTTACCGGCAAAGGCTATCCGGCGAACGACTATTACGGTCCGGAATTCAGCCAGAATACGTCCTGGGGCGGCAGCCATGGCGGTAGTCGTCGCCATCGGGATAACGTCTATGGACGCTACGAGCGCGCACGTTTCGCGGGCGCTGCAGGCTATCGATATGATGCCTCCTATCCAAGCCGTGGTGGCGGTGTCGTCGAAATTTTTGCTGCGAGTCTTGAGCTAAATGGCCAGATTCTTGCGGCTGGTGAGCGGGGCTACTATCGGGGGGGTGCCGGTGGTTCCGTGCATATTGAAGCGGAAACAATCAGTGGACAAAACACCGGGTTGATTTCAGCCGTAGGCGGTGGTCAGCGTAATACGAGTAGTAGCAGTGATGACTATGCAGCAGGTGCCGGCGGTCGTATCAGTATTTACACCGCAGATCGCACAGCGTATTTGGGCACACTGAATGCCGCGTCTGGAGCTGGTGATGCTTCCGGGGCGGGCACTATTTATGTCCTCGACCCACTGCAGCAGTTCGGACATCTCATCGTGGATAACGCCGATCGAGTGGCTCAGTCCGGCAGTACACCACTGCGTTCAGTGGGCCGTCATCAGATCGTCGATGTGTACCAGCCCACCAATGGTGTCTGGAAGATCGAAGTCAGCGGTACCCCCTGGAAAGATTCCGACAATGCCTATGACTATGGTGTAGACGGGCTCTGGGTCGACCTGGATGCCAGTGAGACCGGCAGTAGCCACTACCAGATTGTCAGCAACCGCGAAGGTATGCTGGAGATTCACACCAGCGATGATCTTTACTCCGCGCTTGGGAAAGAGCTGATCGGTGTGCAAACCTTTGCCAGCGTGCAGCTGCTGGGCGGTAGTTCACTGGATATTGGTGAAGACCGATTGGTTGTATTGGATTTGGTAAATTCGCAGTTTGCCGCGAACAGTTCACTGCTTGCGGGCGAGATCAGCCAGGAATTGATTCAGCTTGCAGGCGAAGGCGGTGCAGCAGTGACACTGCGTCACACCCCACAGCTTACCAATCTACTTCTAGATAATCTGGGCACTAGCACTTTGCGCTTCAGTGACAAAGTCAGTATTAACCAGCTCACGGTGACTTCGGGGACTGTTTACTTTGACGGTGGATTGGAAGTTGCCGGCGATCTGGCGATAGCTGGAAGTGCCAGTGTTATCTCCCTGGCAGTAACCGCGCAAAACCTGCACCTGTCTGGCGAAGCTGTACTGGAAAGCTCCGTTATTGATTTGCCCGGAAATATTGTTTTACAGGATCAGTCCGTCCTGACTGTGCCGTATACCAATGCCTCAATAAAGCAGGTTTACCCACTGACGCTATCGGTTGGCGGTGATATTTCTGTCGGCGAACTGGCAAAAATAGATGTTACCGGCAAAGGCTATCCGGCGAACGACTATTACGGTCCGGAATTCAGCCAGAATACGTCCTGGGGCGGCAGCCATGGCGGTAGTCGTCGCCATCGGGATAACGTCTATGGACGCTACGAGCGCGCACGTTTCGCGGGCGCTGCAGGCTATCGATATGATGCCTCCTATCCAAGCCGTGGTGGCGGTGTCGTCGAAATTTTTGCTGCGAGTCTTGAGCTAAATGGCCAGATTCTTGCGGCTGGTGAGCGGGGCTACTATCGGGGGGGTGCCGGTGGTTCCGTGCATATTGAAGCGGAAACAATCAGTGGACAAAACACCGGGTTGATTTCAGCCGTAGGCGGTGGTCAGCGTAATACGAGTAGTAGCAGTGATGACTATGCAGCAGGTGCCGGCGGTCGTATCAGTATTTACACCGCAGATCGCACAGCGTATTTGGGCACACTGAATGCCGCGTCTGGAGCTGGTGATGCTTCCGGGGCGGGCACTATTTATGTCCTCGACCCACTGCAGCAGTTCGGACATCTCATCGTGGATAACGCCGATCGAGTGGCAC
>NZ_VANI01000012.1 GCF_005771435.1 Microbulbifer harenosus | reverse complement strand
GAGCTGGTGATGCTTCCGGGGCGGGCACTATTTATGTCCTCGACCCACTGCAGCAGTTCGGACATCTCATCGTGGATAACGCCGATCGAGTGGCACAGTCCGGCAGTACACCGCTGCGCTCAGTGGGCCGTCATCAGATCGTCGATGTGTACCAGCCCACCAATGGTGTCTGGAAGATCGAAGTCAGCGGTACCCCCTGGAAAGATTCCGATAACACCTATGGCTACGGTGTAGACGGACTCTGGGTCGACCTGGATGGCAGTGAAGCCGCCAGTACTCACTATCAGATCGTCAGCAACCGCGAAGGTGTACTGGAGATTCACACCAGCGATGATCTTTACTCCGCGCTTGGGAAAGAGCTGATCGGTGTGCAAACCTTTGCCAGCGTGCAGTTGCTGGGTGGTAGTTCACTGGATATTGGTGAAGACCGATTGGTTGTATTGGATTTGGTGAATTCGCAGTTTGCCGCGAACAGTTCACTGCTTGCGGGCGAGATCAGCCAGGAATTGATTCAACTTGCAGGCGAAGGTGGTGCGGCAATCACACTGCGCCACACCCCGCAGCTTTCCAATCTACTTCTAGATAATCTGGGTACTAGCACCCTGCGCTTCAGTGACAAAGTCAGTATCGACCAGCTCACGGTGACTTCGGGGAATGTCTACTTTGACGGTGGTTTGGACGTTGCTGGCAACCTGCTGATTGACAATGGGGCTTCGGTTTACTCCCTGTCAATTACTGCAAATCAGATCACGGTCAATGACAGTCAGCTTATTACCGAGTCTATTTCTTTGCTCGGGGACTTTGCGATTGGTGCGGGGGCTAGCGTTACGGTTCCCGCGGCAAATGTCAGCGCTAAACATATCTACCGGCTTTCTGTGATTGCTGACGGACAGTTGAGTATTGCCGAAACGGCATCGATTGATCTGGTCGGGAAGGGTTATCCGAACGATTACTACGCTGCTCCGGATTTCGCTTCGAATAGCAGTCTCGCATCGGGGCATGGCGGGCATCGACGTCACGGGAAGTCGGCGACTGGCCGTTATGAAGCCGCGTACTTTGCAGGCTCCGGTGGTGACGATTACGGCGTTGAGTATCCGGGGCATGGCGGTGGCGCCATGGACATTTCGGTGGCCGAGCTTGTGGTTCACGGCAGCATTCTGGCGAATGGCCAAAGCGGATATATTCTCGGTGGTGCCGGCGGGTCGATCTACATCGAGACTGAGAAGGTGTCAGGCGGAGAATCCGGTGTAATTACTGCCAATGGCGGTGGGCAGCGGAATCGATATGCGACTCATACCAGCTATTCTGCAGGCGCCGGTGGCCGAATCTCCATTTCCACCGGCTCGACAGAGGAATACGCGGGGTCTATTTCTGCCTCTTCCGGTCCTGGCGATATTGCCGGTGCGGGTACGGTGTATGTGCATGACCTGGCAGATTCAGTAGGTAGTCTCATTGTCGATAACGGCGGTGCTGAAGCTCAGGAAAACTCTACGCCGATACGGGCTATTGGCGAGCACCAGATTACAGCAGTGAAGCAATTGTCGCCGAACCGCTGGCGGGTGAGCGTTGCCGACGCGGTCTGGCAGTCGTCTGGTCAGTCCTTCAGCCACGGTCTGGACGGTTTGCTTGTGAGCTTGGATAGCACGGACCCGGAGTCCGCGCTATATCTGGTAATCAGTAATGCGGAATCTTCACTAGTCCTTGAATCGTTTGATGACCTGACCGGCGTAGTTGGAAACAGTCTGGTCGGTGTGCACCTGTTCAAATCTGTAACTGTGAGTAATGGTGCTTCCGTTGACTGGGGCGGAGATCGGTATCAGGAGCTTGGGGATGCGGTGAGCGCCCGGGACTCGGATGGTGACGGCCTGAGCGATATCGATGAAGTAACGATTCATCAGTCAGACAGCTACAATTCGGATACCGACAGCGATGGTGTTCCGGACGGTTTGGAGGTGGCCCTGGGAGCTTCTCCGATTGTTCATGGGGATGCTGATATCACGCCTTATGTGACCAGCCTTGTCTATGACACCAGTGATCGCGTGGTCGACCTGGAGGTGGATTCCAATATCATCGAATTTGATCTGCAAGCGCTGATAACCGTCGGAGATCAGTCCTATCTGTTGAACGTGGACCGCGAGGACCTGTTCCCCGTTGTATTTAGTTCCGATTCTGCGGTAGCTCAGCACCAAAAGGATGGTATCTATTTGCTGAATGAAGGCACGGCGAATATCTCAGCCTCGCTCGCAGGGCTGAACGCTCAGGTGCCCGTTCATATCTCCGGGCCGGCGTTGCAGAACTGGGCCAGCCAGACAATTGCCATGACTACGGATCGCCAGGTTCAGGCATTGACACTGAACAATTCCATAGTGGATGGTGGTGACTACCGGTTACAGGTAAATGGTGATGCACTAATCACGGGCACCAGTCCTGTACAAGTATCCTTGAAGCAGTTGTCCGTTGCGGGGAACCTGGTAATTGATGGTGCTTCGGTCACTTTGGATCTAGTGGATGGTCTTGAAGTCGCGGGTGAGTTGATTGTTCAAAACGGGGCTACAATCACTGTCCCTAATAGTTCGGTTACCAATAAGCGCATTTCTGCCCTTTCCATTTTTGCAGATGTCATAAAGGTTGATGCAGGGGCGGCGATTGACGTCAGTGGTCGCGGTTATCCGGGAACCGGTGACAGTGGCTACACTTGGCCGGATTACCAGACTGCCTGGTTCGATAGCGGGCATTCCAGTTGTCACGCCGGTAAGCGCCGCAGCGGAGATAGCTGCAGCTATGGTCGATACGAACGTGCGCGGTTTGCCGGTAGTGCAGGGGATTATTGGCGGAGTACAGAAACTGCTAACGGCGGTGGTGTAATTGAGTTGTTCGCTCGGGAGGCCATCGTCAATGGTTCGATATTGGCAGACGGACATGCTGGCTATGAGACAGGTGGCGCTGGTGGCAGTATCCACCTGGAGGTGGAAACACTGGCTGGTTCCGGTTTACTAAGAGCGGATGGTGGGCGCAATCACAGCAGTTATTCCAGCAATGGCAACCTTTCCGGTGCCGGCACTGGTGGCCGCATCAGTGTATACGCCTCGGATCGCAGTGGCTTTAGCGGCCACTACCGGGCTGCGAGTGGCAGTTACCAACCTTCCGGTGCCGGTACTGTCTACCTGCAGAATCCGCAAGAGAGCTACGGCCAGTTAATCATCGACAATGCGGGTCTCACTGCGCCACAGGGAAGCACACCGATACGTACGGTCGGCCGCCATGTAATTACCGGTGTAGACCTGATCGATACCGGCATTTGGCGCATTGAAGTAGAGGGTGAGCCTTGGGAGTCCACTGATGACTTTCTGCAGCGAGGCCTCTCGGGGATATCGGTTGATCTGAACGCATTGGATAAATCGGGCCCTCTGTATCCTATTGAGCGGAATACCACTAACACCATCACGGTACACACAGAGGATGATCTGTCCGCGGTAGTCGGCCAGTCACTGGTAGGTGTACACACTTTCGATACTGTTACCGTCTCAGGATATGCCTCACTGGATCTGGGGGATGATCGCTTGGTGCTGTTGGATCCTGCAGGATCAGAAATCACCTTCGGAAGTTCTCTGCACGTCGGCGAGCTGGATGAGGCCAGTATGCTGGTCTTTACCCCGACGGCTTACGAGCAGGGAGGTCTCTGGGGTACCTACTACGATAACCAGGACTTCACCGCCAAGCGCTTCTCGCAGGTTGATGAGCAGATCAACTTCGACTGGGGTTCTGGTTATCCCAGTGGCCTGCAGCACGATTACTTCAGTATTCGTTGGCAGGGTGAGCTGGAAGTGCCCGAAGACGGGGACTACACCTTTAGTGGTCGAGCGGATGATGAAATCCGGGTATGGATTGACGGAGAGCTGGTTGTAAACACCACCTGTTGTGATGGCTACCAGGCAGAGCCGGTGACCCTAACTGCCGGCCGTCACAGCATTCTAGTGGAGTACGAGCAGGCAACAGGCTCAACTTACGTCAATCTGTACTGGAGCTATGGACCAGTATTTGAGGAGCTGATTCCTTTTTCTGCGTTTTATTTCCGGAACCCAGGAGTTAGCGGTCGAATAATTTTCTCTCAGGTGTATGAGCTTGAAGAGAGCGAGCTGTATGCGTCAGCTGAACAGCCAATTACGTTCAGTCGCTCCGTGACAAGCAGAGCACTTACCCTGCAGTCGGGAAGCGTTATCTTCAATGAAGATCTCACTGTAAATGGCCCGCTTATTCTGAGTGAATTTACAGACTTGACCGTACATGGCCGCTTGTATGCGGAGTCCATTCAGCTGGCGGATCGCTCGATACTGAATGCTTCCGATATCGAAAGCATCGGTCAGATCGAGTTGCTTGGCGATTCAGTCGTGCGAGGGTTTTATGCGAACACCTCGACACGTGAAATTCGACCACTGCGAGTGTTGGCTGACTCTGTCATTCTGTCGGACAAGGCCAGCATTGATGCCAGTGGTCGGGGTTATCCGGGTACCGGTGACAGTGGTTATACCTGGCCGGATTACCAGACTACCTGGTTCGATAGCGGACACTCCAGCTGTCACGCCGGTAAGCGACGCAGTGGCGATAGCTGCAGCTACGGTCGACATGAGCGAGCACAGTTTGCCGGTAGTGCAGGGGATTATTGGTACGACTCCTACACCGGTAACGGTGGCGGCGTAATTGAGCTGATTGCCCGAGAGATTCAGCTGAATGGATCTTTGATTGCGAATGGTGCAGAGGGACTCTACACCGGCGGTGCGGGCGGCAGTATCCACTTGGAAGCCACCAGTCTATCGGGGACGGGCTTACTGCGGGCAAATGGAGGTCGTAACCACAGTAGCTATTCGAATAGCGGCAATCTTTCCGGTGCCGGTACCGGTGGTCGCATCAGTGTGTACGCGTCGGATCGCAGTGGTTTTACCGGCCGTTACCAGGCGGCAAGTGGTAGCTACCAGCCTTCAGGCGCCGGCACTGTGTATCTGCAGCATCCGCAAGAAAGCTACGGCCATTTAATTATTAACAATGCGAATCTCACGGCGCCTCAGGGCAGCACGCCGATACGCACTGTCGGTCGCCATGTGATTTCCGGTGCAGACCTGATCGATACCGGAGTCTGGCGTATCGAGGTTGAAGGTGAGCCTTGGGAGCCTACAGATGTGACGCTGCAGCGGGGGATTGCCGGTATATCCATTGATTTGGATGCGGTGGACAAATCTGGTCCGCTGTACCGTATCGAGCGAAATACCACGAACACCATCACCCTGTATACCGAAGATGATCTATCCGCGGTTGTTGGCCAGACCCTAGTGGGTGTACACACCTTCGATACCATAACGGTTTCCGGAAATGCCTCGCTGGATTTGGGGGACGACCGACTGGTGTTGTTGGATCCCGCAGGATCGGAAATAGCGTTCGGTAGCTCACTGCTCGTGGGTGAGCTGGACGAAGTAAGTATGCTGGTATTTACTCCCACTGCTTACGAACAGGGCGGTCTCTGGGGAACCTATTACGACAACCAGGACTTCACCGCCAAGCGCTTCTCGCAGGTGGATGAACAGATCAGCTTCGATTGGGGCTCCGGTTATCCCTCTGGACTGCAACACGATTACTTCAGTATTCGTTGGCAGGGTGAACTGGAAGTGCCCGAAGACGGGGACTACACCTTTAGCGGTCGAGCAGACGATGAAATCCGGGTATGGATTGACGGGGCGCTGGTTGTAAACACTACCTGTTGTGGTGACTATCAGGCTGATCCGGTGACGCTGACTGCCGGCCGTCACAGCATTCTGGTGGAGTACGAGCAGGCAACAGGCTCAACATACGTCAATCTGCGCTGGAGTTATGGTGCGGTGACAGAGGAGTTGATACCGGCGTCTGCATTTCATTTCCGCAATCCGGGTATCGAAGGGCAGCTCATCCTGTCCGAAACCATAGCGCTGACGGAAGCGGAGCTTCACTCCTCCCCCGAGCAGCCTGTGACCTTTTTGCGCCCGGTTACCGCCGGTGATCTCACCTTGAAAGGCGGAAGCTTCAACTTCAGGGGAGGACTGCAAGTAGCCGGAACACTGGTTCTCAGTGACCTGGCGGATGTACAAGTGTCGCAATCCTTGGTGGCAGACGATGTCGCCCTGATTAGCGGCTCTCATCTTACCGTCGAGAAATTGGTATCCGACAATCTGATTTTGAACGATGGCTCGAAATTACTCGGATTCGCAGCGAATGCAGATACCAAGACCGTTTCACCGCTCATTGTGGAAGTCAGTGGAAGCCTGGAGATAGATGGAACTTCGTCCATTGATGTTTCGGGCAAGGGGTACCCCAGCGAAAACTGGAGTGGCCCTGACTTTGACACACAATCCCGAGCGGGTTGCCACGGCGGTGTACCTAGTAATGTCGCCTTGGACTGTACGTACGGACGTTACCAGCGGGCGCGTTTTGCCGGCAGTGCCGGCCGTTACTACAACGCGGGTTCTCCGGGCTACGGCGGCGGGATTATTGAACTCTATGCCGGAACCGTTTCTCTGAATGGTGCTATCCGTGCAAATGGCTTGAGTGGCGGTGCCTACAACAACCTAGTAACAGGTGCGGGGGGCAGTGTTCACATCGAGTCCGCGAGCTTTGCGGGCACAGGTAGCGTTGAAGTGATCGGTGGCAATAACGCGTACTCCACCAGTTATCCGGCTGGTGCTGGTGGCCGCATCAGCCTGTACAGCGAAAGCAACAGCTTTACCGGTGAGCTTCGTACCCATGCAGGTACTTCTGGCACCGTATCCGGGGCTGGCACCGCTTATGTACAACTAATTTCGGAGGAGTACGGTCATCTGATCATCGATAATGGTGGCCGCAACGCAAAAGAAGGCAGCACGCCGATCCGGACCATTGGCCGACACCTTGTGACGGGGGTCGATCAGGTGGCGCCGGGCGAGTGGCGCCTGGAAGTAGAAGGTGAGCCATGGCGGCCAACGGACCTTGCGCTCGGTTGGGGGATCGACGGTATTACCGTAGATCTGGATGCGAGCGATGTTGCCGGCGAGCAATACGTCGTTGAGCGAAACTCCACCAATACCATAACGATCCTTACCAGCGATGATCTGAGTGGTGTACTGGGTAAAGAACTGGTGGGCGTCCATACGCTGGAAACCATCACCGTTACTGGCGGCGCCGATGTGGACTTCGGGGATGACCGGCTGGTGGTTCGTGACCCGCAAAACTCTCGAGTCGATAGTGGTGCGAGAGTGCAGGCGGGGTGGCTAAATGATGCCTTCCTGGCCAACGTACTGGAGTCTCAGGGGGCCGTGGAACTGACTCGCCCGCTGGTGATCGAGACCTTATCGTTGAGTGACGTTACGTCCGCTGTGTTGAAGGCGCCTTCGGTAAGTGTCTTATCTGGCGTGTCATTGACCAATGCGGCGCTGACGCTCGACACCAATGAGTTGACTGTCGGCGGTGATGTCATTCTGATGGCGAGCAGCCTGACGGCGCCTTACGCGCAGTCCTCTACGAAGACCTTGCAGGCATTGGACATCAATGTCGTCGGAACTCTGGATATTGACAGCGATTCGTCGATTGATGTTTCCGGCAGGGGCTATCCCAGTGAAGACTGGAGTGGGCCCGACTTCGAAACTCAGTCCCGTGGTGGCTGTCACGGGGGTATCCGTTTCGGTGCCGCTGAAGATTGTACCTATGGGCGCTACCAGTACGCCGAATTCGCCGGTAGTGCAGGCCGCTATTACAACAACGCAAGCCCTGGGCACGGTGGTGGTCTCATCCGGATCTATGCGGACACTGTCAACGTCGACGGTTCCATTCGCGCAAATGGTCTTAACGGCGGCGGCTACTACGAAACACAAGTTGCAGGAGCCGGTGGTTCCATTCACATTGAGGCGCAGCACTTTACCGGTAGCGGTACTCTGCAAACGGAAGGGGGAAGCAATAGCTATTCCAGTAATTACTCTTCCGGCGCCGGTGGTCGTATCAGTGTCTACACGGAAAGTGAAAACTTTATCGGTGAGTACCGTGTAAACAGCGGTACTGGTGGCCGTGTTGCTGGTGCCGGGACTGCTTATGTACTGCTGTCCTCACAGACCCATGGCCATCTAATTGTTGGCAATGGTGGTCGGCGAGCAGAAGACGCCAGCACACCAATTCGCACCATTGGTCGCCATCGCATTGTCGGCGTGGATGAAGTGGCAAGTGATGAGTGGCGTATTGAAGTTGAGGGGGAACCCTGGATACCCACAGATACAGATCTGGGTTGGGGCATTGACGGCATCAGTGTCGACCTCGATGCAAGTGAAGCTGCCGGCGAGCATTACAAGGTCGTGAAGAACAGCAAAAATACCATCACGGTATTGACTGAAAACGACCTTTCGGCGGTTGTCGGGCAGGAGCTGATGGGGGTCCACATCTTTGATGCTGTCACGGTTACCGGTGGTGCGTCGGTCGATTTCGGCGAGGATCGTGTAATCGTCCTCGACCCATCAGCGTCCTTTATTGATGCGCAATCCTCGCTGCACAGCGCGGAGCAGTTATGGGACGGTTCTCTTGTTCTGGATGGTCGTGCATGGTCGCTCAGCAACCGGGATAAGCTGCTCCAGATCAATGGCGATCTGACATTGGTTAATGGCGCGACGCTGTCAGCCCCCTCTGCCCAGAGTTCTTCGAAATCCCTGTATGGACTTCGATTGGAAGTCGCGGGCACGGTTTCCATTGATCTGGATTCCGTCATTGATGTTTCAGGAAGTGGTTACCCGAACGACAACTGGAGTGGACCTGACTTTGAAACGCAGTCGCGTGGTGGTTGTCACGGCGGAGTTCGCCGAAACACAACGGCCGATTGTACCTATGGCCGCTACGAGCGCGCGCGTTATGCCGGTAGCGGCGGTCACTATTACAACAGCAGCAACCGCGCCTACGGCGGAGGCCTTGTCGAGCTTTATGCTGCAAGTGTCGTGCTTGAGGGGGTTATTCGGGCCAATGGTGAAAATGGTGGATACCATAACGGTACCCAGGTTCCCGGTGCTGGGGGGGCGATTCATATCGAAACCCAGAGCTTTGGCGGTGCCGGTGCACTTGAGGTGACTGGTGGAAATAACAGTTATAGCACTAGTTATCCCGCCGGCAGTGGTGGGCGAATCAGTGTTTACACCGAGGTTGACAGTTTTACCGGTTCATTTGCTGTCAACAGCGGAACTGGTGGAACTGCATCGGGCGCTGGTACTGCATTCGTCTTTCCCTTGCTGCATACCTACGGTCGTTTGATCGTAGACAATGCAAGCCGTGAGGCAGTGGAAGGTAGTACGCCCATTCGACAGGTTGGTCGCCATACCATTGAGGCAGTCGAGCAGCTGTCACCGGATAAGTGGCGTGTTTACGTTGCGGAGAATGTCTGGCAGGCATCAGACAACCTCTATGACTGGGGTATTGATGGAATCAGTGTCGATCTGGATGCGAGCGACGGAGCAAGTCCGCATTATCTGGTGGAGTCTAATAACGAGGACAGCTTCACTGTCCGTACGACGGATGATCTCAGCGGTGTAGCCGGACAAGAACTCGTTGGTGTTCACACATTCGAGAGTATCAGTGTCACCGGTGGCGCTTCACTGGACTTTGGTGAAGACCGGCTGGTGGTATTGGATCCTGCGAACTCAACCATTGCCAATGGCGGACAGGTTCGTGCGGGCGCCCTGGATCACGAGCTGATTACCGCAGCACTGCACTCTGCGGGGCGTGTAGAAATAACCCAGCCGCTGGTGCTGGAGTCTCTGGCACTGACGGGCGTCTCAGACTCCACATTGAAAGCGCCATCGCTTTCGATCAGTGGGAATGTGAGTCTCGCAGATACGACGCTCACTCTGGATGTTGCCGAGTTCGTCACCGCAGGCGACTTCTTTCTGCAGGGCAGTAGCCTAACCACTCGTGATACAAACTCGTCATCCAAGGCTGTCTACCCAATTACTTTGGTGGTTGGTGGAAAACTCGCGGTGGATGCGGATTCAGTTATTGACGTATCTGGAAAAGGATTTCCCAGTGAAAATTGGAGTGGCCCCGATTCTTCGGACCAGTCCCGGGGTGGTTGCCATGGCGGGATTCGCAGCAACACAGTGGAAGACTGTACCTACGGTAGTTACCAGCGCGCCCGCTTTCCAGGTAGTGGTGGTCGGCAGTACGGTAACGCCACTGGTTTCGGTGGCGGTCTAGTCGAACTTTATGTTGGTGAACTTCTGCTGGACGGTGCTGTTCGGGCGAATGGTGCAAACGGTGGTTACTACAACGGAACCCAGGTAGCGGGTTCCGGTGGAGCAATTCATATCGAGGCGCAGAGCTTTAGCGGTACGGGCATGCTATCGGCAGTTGGTGGTAACAATGCCTATTCCAACAGCTATCCCGCTGGAGCTGGTGGTCGGATTAGTGTCTATACAGCCAGCGATAGCTTCGAGGGTGAATTCAATGTGAACGGTGGAACTGGCGGCGCAGCATCGGGCGCAGGTACCGCCTATGTTCAGCTGGAATCACAATCCTTCGGGCACTTGATTGTTGATAATGCTGGACGCAGTGCAAACACTGGTAGTACGCCAATCCGCGCTGTAGGCCGTCATTCGATTATCGCTGTGGAGGAAATCGGGGCCGGGGAATGGAGTATTCAGGTGGCTGAAACGCCCTGGACGCCAACGGATACTGAAAATGGGTGGGGTATCGATGGACTTATCGTTGACCTGAATTCTGGTGATGCGGGTAGCGGCTTCTATCTGGTGGAACGCAATACTGAGGATACGATCATTATCCTCACCGACGATGACCTCAGTGAAATTGTAGGTCAGCAATTAGTCGGTGTGCATACCTTTGAAACTGTTTTGATTACTGGTGGCGCATCTGTAGATTTCGGGGAGGATCGACTGATTGTTCTCAACCCCCAGGCTTCATATGTTGATGCACAGTCAGGTGTGCTCAGTAGCGAGCAGTGGTGGGAAGGCTCTCTCACCCTGGATGGGCAAAGCTGGTCGCTGACCAATGGCGCGGAGCTTGTTCGAATCAGCGGTGACCTTACGCTGAGTAATGGTAGTACGATCACTGCGCCGGCGGCACAGGTCACAAGCAAACAGCTCAATAGCGTTCTGCTTCAGGTCTCCGGTACGGTTAATATCGACGAAACATCTGCGATTGATGTGTCTGGTAAAGGTTACCCAGATACCGATTGGAGTGGACCTGACTTCAATTCACAGTCCCGTCCAGGTTGCCACGGAGGTTTGCCCGCAAATGCCGCACAGGATTGTACTTATGGACGTTACGAGCGGGCTCGCTATGCCGGTAGTGGTGGACAGCAATACAGCAGCGGAACCGGGCATGGCGGTGGTGTGGTAGAACTCCACACCACGAATCTGAACCTTGACGGTGCAATCCGCGCTAATGGCCACAATGGAGGCTATTACAACGGTAGCCAGGTGGCAGGTGCTGGCGGTTCTATACATTTGGAGGTGCAGAACTTCTCGGGCTCGGGATCCTTGGAAGTTACAGGCGGTAGCAACAGTTACTCGGCCAGTTACCCCGCAGGCGCGGGAGGACGAATCAGTGTGCAAACCGACGTAAATGGATTCGTTGGCACATTCCTCACCAACGGTGGCGTTAGCGGAAGCGTATCGGGAGCAGGTACTGCTTTCGTTCGTGAAGGCGGTCAAACATACGGATCCCTAATCGTCGACAATGCCAACCGTCAATCGGAAAGTGGGAGCACACCGATTCGTACGGTAGGTCGACTGGAGATTACTTCCGTGGAACCAGTGGCTGATAATCAATGGCGTATTAAGGTAGCAGGGAGCCCTTGGCAACCCAGTGATACTGCTTTGGGCTGGGGCCTAGATGGCACGATGGTGGATCTGAATGCAGGTGATACCACAAGTCGTCATTATCGAATTGAAAGCAACACAGAAAATGTACTGACGTTGATCACGGACGATGATATCAGTGGAGTTGTTGGGCAAGAACTGGTGGGTGTTCACACGTTCGAGTCAATCCGCGTTACGGGCGGGGCTTCAGTCAGTTTTGGTGGAGATCGACTCACTGTTCTCAATCCGTCAACATCCCACATCGATTCACAGTCCGTGGTCCTTAGCCACGAACAGATTTGGGATGGCTCCCTGGTGCTTGATGGTGAATCCTGGGCATTGAGCAATCGTGATCAGTTTGTGCAAATCAATGGTGATCTCACCTTACAGAATGGTGCCAATATATCTGCACCGTTTGCACTGACAGGAAGTAAGTCATTGTACGGTCTTCATCTGGCAGTGGATGGAGCACTTGTTATCGACGAGACTTCAGCAATTGATGTTTCAGGTAGGGGATATCCTGATACCGACTGGAGTGGACCGGATTTCCTGGACCAGTCCCGTGCCGGCTGTCATGGTGGAATACGTCATAACACAGCAGAAGATTGTACCTACGGACGACTTGAGAGAGCCCGCTTCGCGGGTAGTGGCGGAAAACCCTATGGGAGTGGAACCGGACACGGCGGAGGCGTCGTCGAGCTGTACTCAACCAGTATTAGCGTCAATGGTGCGATACGGGCCAACGGCGGCAATGGCGGCTACTTCAATGGTAGCCAAGTGGCGGGTGCTGGTGGTGCGATCCATATTGAAACAGCGAGTATTGTTGGCACCGGTACTTTAGAGGCCACCGGCGGAAGCAATCTATATTCCAGTGTATATCCTTCTGGCGCAGGAGGACGGATTTCAATCTATACCGAGGAAGACACCTTTACGGGAGAACTCAAGGTTCATGGGGGTACCGGAGGAGCTGTTTCTGGGGCCGGTACCGCCTTTGTACAACGCTACTCAGAGCTATATGGACACCTGATCGTCGACAACAATGGAAGAATTGCCAATGAAGGTAGTACGCCCGCTCGCAGTGTTGGTCGTCATCAGATCAATTCTGTGACTGAGTCTGAGGATGGTGTTTGGCGCGTTGGTGTGGCGGAGTCACCGTGGCGGCCGAGTGATGGTACGTTGGAATGGGGAATTGCTGGAATAATGGTAGATCTGGATGCTGGTGAAGCCAGTAGTCCTCACTATCTGATTGAAAGCAACACCGAGAACACAATTACACTGCGTACACAGGACGACCTGAATGGTATGTTAGGCCAAGAGTTACAGGGCGTTCACCGCTTTGAATCTGTAACCGTGGCTGGCGGTGCCTCTCTTAGCTTTGGTAACGATCGCCTGGAGCTTCCGAGCATGGATCGGTTGATTGTCGATCCCTCTGCAAGTTTTATTCGCGAATCGGTCATGGTTCAGTAGTTGGAGTCAATAAGAAAAATGATCAATAAAAAATTTTGGTTTATTCCGGTATTGTTAACTGCAATTTCGGCATGTTCTGGGAAGAATTCTTTCGATGGCCGCGGAGCTTTCGTGAGTGGAGATAGCATTTCAATAGAGAAGTACGCAGAAATTACTCGAATTCCCGAAAGGGCTTCGGAGCGTAAGCGCTCGGCTTATGACGCGTTTATGGATAGAAGTCGGATAGCAAGCTATTTATTGGAAGGCGAGCTCTCGGATGATGATGCGATAAAGATAGAGCTTCAGGAAGCTTTGAATCAAAAAGTCATTGCTGCATATTTTAATAAATACCTGTCTAATAACATTAGTGAAGACGCGTATAAAGCTTATTACGAAAATAATCGGGAGAAATATGTTCTGCGTGACTTTGTGGTTGATCGGTTTTCAATACGGCCGCGGAAAGTTGGGCAAGATACGGAATTATTGTTAGAAGCGGCCATGGAATCGCTTAGGAATGAGATGCTTGCTGGTAAAAGCCATGAAGAAATCTTGAGCGCTTTTGAGGGAGAGGAAAACCTGATCGTAACCGCTGACGTGGGTGTTAGCTTAGCTGCAGAAAATGTTAGCTATGAACTTGTCGACGCATTGCAAGGATTGGCTGAAGGTGGGGTAAGTAAACCTGTCTCTGCTATGCGAGGCGTCCAGTTATTTCGGGTGGCCAAGGTAACGGAACGACAGCAGTCATTTGACGATGTTTCTGGAAAAATCAAATTCGAATTGAATAACTCATTAAAAGATCATGAGTATGAAAGGCTATTAAAACTCGCTCGAACCTCTGAAGACACCTGATAGGAGAGGTGATTTCTCGGGAGCAAGTTTTTGCAAAACGACGGTCGAAATGAACGCCAGTTGAGGTACCACTGGCGTTTTTTTATGCTTGCTGTTCTTCCTGTGTCGTCTTATTTTCGTAGAGGTTGAATTCCGCGCATTTAATTTTGATTAAAAAGTGTACGGCGTCGTCGAACACGTCCCGGGGACTAAACTAGAGGTACAGCAATCGAGGACCGGAAGAGGATGTTCCTGGCCTGCTGAAGTGATGAAATGCGAATCGCGAGGTAGTCGTCATGAGTCGCACAGGGATCGCAGTGGTGGCAATGGGTGCCACCCTGTGCTTACAAGGTTGTATATTTGTCCCCTTTGATAACGAACACAGTTACGACCCGTTTTTCTTTAACCCGGACGATAAGAGCCAGACGGCGGACTTCGTCGAGGTAGGCAATTACCTGCCCAATGCCTCGGCGCCGCCCGCGGCCAGCCGCCAGTGTTCGACGGATGTTGAGCATACCCGGGTGGGTTCCGCCTGCTGGTTTTTTCCGGTGATGCGGGTCTATTGATTCCCGGATAGAAGCGGATTGGATTAACGCGGCCTTTCGGTAGGGAAGGCCGCAATTTTTCGTCGGTTGATCAGGAGGCCCCATGCGCACCCGAGTGTTTCCCCTAACTCTTTTGGCGGCAGCCACGTTGTCCACCTCGTTACTCGCCGCCTGCGGTACCAGCAGCGTGCGCGATCAGGTGGTCTACCCTAACAGTGCACCCATTCCCCGTGCGCCGGCGCATGCGGAGCAGAAAACCAACTACGACGGCTGCCCTGGGGACGCCGAGGAGTTGGCCCCCGGTTCCATCTGTCCGGCCTCGGCCCAGTGTTATGAAATTTCCCGCGGACGCCGCTGTATCGTTTACGAGAAGTAATTTCCGGGAATACGCAGTGGATGGGCGGCGAATCCCATTGATGTTCACAGAGGAAGTGAAATGAAATTGCGTCTGTTGGCTCTGGTGGTGACGATTTTTTTTGCCGGTTGCGCGGGTACTGCCGGCAATATCGAAAATGTGAAAAGCATGGATGGCTTCTGGTGTGATCTGACCGGTACCCCCGCGACCTATTACCAGGGACGGTTGCCGCAGAATCTCACACCCTTGTATCCCCGCAATTGCTTTGCCGGTGACACACAGGTTCCAACCGCCAGCGCCTGCCTCACCGGTGACAGTATCTGCTACCAGCTGGATACCGGAAGCTGGTGTACGGCGGGGGTTGCGCCCCAGTGTCCGGCCGGTACCGCACCGCTGACCATGGATGCGCCGTGTCCGGATGAGGGCCACTGTCGGATCTACAGCGAGGGTCTGCGCTGCTATTCCGTCGGCGTGTAGTTGGTACGGTCGGTGCTGAACCCCATGCGAAGCGCTCAGGGTTCAGGTAGTACTTCCGATGATCTGGCTGAAAGGCGTACTGGTCGCCATTGATCAACTGGGCAATGCCATCGCCGGTGGCAACCCGGATGCCACCATTTCTGCCCGTACCGGCTATTTTGCCCGGGTTAAGGAAACTCCATTCCGGCCATGGTGGCAGTTAATGGAGCGCATCATCGACTTCACCTTTCGCCCCATTGACGGTCCCGATCACTGTTATAACGCCTATCTCAGAGACAAGGACGAAGAGCACCGCGAAGGCAGCGACCTGATGCGGGGCGTGCTCGGTATTCTTATCATCCTGGTGTGCCTGCCACTGTCTCTGATTACCAGAGTGTACGCGGTGTTTTTTCCGCGTCGTCGCTGAGCGGTTCATCGGCAACTTTCCCGATTTTGACCTCAAACTGTAACTCCCCGGAAATACCATCTGGCGTTCCATCGCACTGTGCAAGCCGGGGGGGCGAATGCCTGAATTGAATGCGGAACAATCATCGCTGACTTTACAGCTGATTGAGGGAGCTCCCAGGCTGAAGCGTTTTGTTCAGCGTCATGCCGACAATGCCACGGATGTGGCGGACCTTTATCAGGAATCCATCACACGTGTACTGGAACAGGCGCGGGAACAGCGTATCAACAACCCGGTCGCCTATGCGATTCGCATCGCCCGCAATCTGATCATCAACCGCGGCCCGGTGGCGCACGCCGAAGAGACGGAGATGGTCTGTCCGGGGCCGTCTCCGGAGGAAAACACCAGCCGGCAGCAACAACTGCAGGAGATCCTGACAATTCTGGAAACCATGCCAGCACTGCGCCGCGAAGTCTTTATTCGCCGACGTCTTGACGGTGAAAGCCGCGAGGAGATTGCCCGCGCGCTGGGTATCAGCGTTGAGGCGGTAAAAAAACACATCAGCCGCGCGCTGGCCGATATTCAGCGAGCGCTGGATGAAGGGAGGATAGCGTGAGCCCTGTAACGGATGCTTACCAGGAGGCCGCCTACTGGCTGGAACTGCTGTCTGAGGGAGAGCCCGACCCTGTGACGGCACGCCGTTTCGAGAACTGGCTCAAGGCGGACCGCCAACACGCCGTCATTTTCGAGCGCATGGTGAATACCTGGGATTCCCCAATTTTGCAGGAGGCGCTGACAAGCTCGGCGCCCACTGACGATGACCGGCGCGGCGGAACAAACCATCCGCTCGCGCGTTGGCTGATGCCAATGGCGGCGGCCGCCTGCCTGCTACTGGCACTGTGGCAGTTCCCTTTCCGCGAGCATCAGCCGCCGTATACCGCGCACTTTGAAACGCCGGCGATGCAGCCGCGACAGCTGAGTCTCGCGGATGGATCGCGGCTGCAATTGGATGCGGCGAGTATTGTGGACGTGCGGCTCGACGCCACGGCGCGACGGATTGAGCTGCGCCAGGGCGCCGCCTACTTTGATGTCGCCCACGACGCATCGCGGCCGTTTGAAGTCGGCATCGGCGATGCGCGTGTGACGGCTCTGGGCACCGAGTTCAATATCGAATCCTCCTCCTACGGTATCGACGTTACCGTCCATGAGGGCCGTGTCGAAGTACGTACAAGGGCCCCGGAAGAACCGGTAATACTGAGTGCCGGTCAGCGGGTGCGTATTTCCTCTGTTGGCATAGAGGCCGCCGAGGCCGTCGCCCTCGATGACCTGCTCGACTGGCGCCAGGGGTGGGTTGAAATTCGCGATCGTCCACTGCCCTATTTGCTTGAGCGCCTCTCGCGCTATAGCCCCGCGCCCATTGTGGCGGAGGGCGAGCTCGCGCAATTGCCGATCGCGGGTCGCTTCAGGCTTGCGGAAACCAATGAGAACCTGGCCCTTCTCGCGCGTCTGTATGGGCTCAGTGTCAGCCGCTCGCCGGACCGCATTGAGCTAAGGCGAGCTGTCGACTGATAGGCACCGACAATGGAAGGTTTGCCTATTCCCACTTTCCGTCGGTCCATGAATGATCGCCGTACACGAGCCTGGCGATTCAATCTCCTGTGTGAAATTGCTGTCTGCTGTACGCTGCTCGCTCCGGTTCCGCTACAGGCGGCGGTTACAGATTTTTCCATCCCCGCCGGTCCTCTGTCCGATGCGCTGGCTCATTTCTCGAGAATCACCGGACAGACAGTACTCTATGACCCGCGCCTGGTGTCAGGATTGGAAGCTCCCCCGGTTAGCGGGGAATTTTCCCGGGAGGATGCCATTGCGCACCTGCTACAGAATGCCGCTCTGGTTGCGGAGCGTCAGGGCGCAAGCTGGTTGATTGTATCTCGCCGAGATTCACCGCCCGAGCCCGCCACTGGCAACGCGCCCTCCACGGCTGCAGGCGTAGAAGAGGTGCTGGTGAAGGGCATTCCCGCTGCGTACCAGCAATCTTCGCTGCAAAAGAAATATCATTCCAACAGGCACCAGGACTTTCTTCAGACTGCCGATATCCAGCGTTTACCGGCAGCGAATATCGCCGAAGCAATTACTCGCAGCGCCGGGATTTCCGTGGTGCGCGACCGGGGCGAGGCGTTATTTATCAGCATGCGCGGTCTGCCTACCCAGTTTAATCAGGTTACGCTTAACGGCAATGCACTGGCGAGCAGTGAAAATGTGCGGACGTCCGAGCAGTATGGGCGGCGCTTTCACTACAACCTGTTGCCTGCGGAGCTGGTCTCGGCCGTTGCTCTGAGCAAAAGTGCCTCTGCCGCCGACACCGCCGGTGCCATTGGTGGCCAGATCAACTTACAGACGCACCGCCCCCTGGAAATGGGGGCCAGTGGCGTGAGCACCCGTGTCGCGGGAAGTTCTTCGCAACTGGTTGGTGAAACCAGTCCGCGTATATCGGTTGCGGGCAACTGGGTAAACCGCGACAGCAGTCTCGGATTGTCGTTGATCACAGCCTATTCCCAGCGCAGCCTGCGGCAGGACCGGGTATTGAATTTCCGCTGGCTGGAGTCGCAAAACGGTACCCTTTCTCCCGGTGGCATCCGCCCCACCTTGGAGCGGGAAGAAAGCCAACGGCTGGGAATCAGCACCGCGCTGCAGTGGCAGTCTGGAAATGGAATCGCCCTGGACGTGGATCTGTTTGGCGTGAAGCGGCACAGCGATTATCAGGAGTTTTCCTACAGTGCCGACTACGACATCGACCAGCTAGTTCCCGACAGCCTGCAGTGGCGGGGCGATGCATTGATTGGTGGAGATACACAAACGGGGTCGGTACAGATTGGGCGTGAGAGCGCCGGGCTTACGGATTCGCTGTATCACGGCAGTGTGTCCCTGTCTCGAGAAACGGATGAGTGGAAAGTGACTGGCGCACTGGCGATGTCGCGCGCACACAGTTACAACAGCGATCCGATACGGAGAACACGGCTGCGCAGAGACGGCGATGTTGCTTTCCAGTTCTGGTATCCAAAAAGTGGCGAAGGCGCACTCCCAACCGTTACCTACCACAATGTCTCACTGAACGATCCGGAAGACTTCCCGGGGCGGCGACTGGAATGGCGGTACATCAATGCACAAGACGGTAAAAACACCCTCAAGCTGGCGGCTTCACGCACACTGGATGACGGTCCGCTTGAGCGAGTGGAGTTCGGCGCGGAGTGGCAATTCTTCAGCAGGGATTATCAACGCCGTGATCGGATGATCAGCGACGGTATCGAGGGTGCATTTTTTCCCGACGAATATTTTCTTGCGCTACCTGTGGATGATTTCCTCCACAGCGTGCAGGCGCACTTGCCCGCGCAGTGGCTGGTGCCCGATGAGGAGCGATTCTGGCAGCTGGCAGACCCCGGATATCTGACAGACACTGCGCAGTCTTCGGCCGACCGTATGAATTCCTATAACGTTGCGGAAAACAACCGAGCGCTGTTTGTTCGCTCTGATATGCGTTTGGAGCGCTGGCGAGGAGAGTTAGGCCTGCGTTACCTCCAGGGAAGCCGACATGCGCGCGGACACTGGCCGGACGAGAGTATGCAGGTTCTTCCTTTGACAGTGACGGCGAGTGAGGACCGCCTGTTGCCGTCGCTGAATCTGAGCTTCGCACCAGCGCGGGATCAGTTGCTGCGATTTTCCGCCGCACGGGTCGTCAACCGGCCGGACCTGCAGGACCTGGCGCCGCGGCTCACCCTCAATTCCGGAGACACGCTGACGGCCGTGGGGGGCAATCCCGAGCTGAAAATGGTCGTGGGTAACCAGTTTGACTTCGCCTGGGAATGGTACCTACCCGCGGACGGGCTGTTCAGTATCAGTGTATTTCATACGACACTGGATGGCTTTATCCAGACCGACACTCGCGACATCGACATCGGCGGTCAGACCTATGAATTGACCAGCCGCAGTAACGGGGGCAGTGCCCGTATCAATGGACTGGAAATGGAATACCGGGAGCGGTTCAGCCAGCTGCCCAGTCCCTGGGATGGCCTCGGTATACGGGCAAACATTTCACTGACAGACTCCAATGCCAGGTACCGGGCGGGCGATCAGTACGTGGAAGATACGCTTGCGGATGTAGCGCCGCGTACCGCCAATGCCGGGATATGGTTTGAGTCGGCGGCGGTGACGGTCAATGTCGACTACGGCTGGCGGGATCAGATCCTGAAGCAGGTGGGAAGCTTCAATCAGGCGACGCAGAACAGTGAACCGTTCGGCAACCTCGATGCACGTATTAGCGTGGCCCTCGGCCGAGACATTTCTCTATTTGCCGAGGGCTCCAATCTAACCGGCGCGGCCGAGAGAGAATCCATAGCCGGTGGTGAATTCGCCGGTTACAGCTACTACGGCCGCACGTTTACCCTAGGGGTGGATGCCAGATTCTGAACTATGCTCAGAGTTCTTTGGCGATAAAGCCGATACTGTCCAGTTCACTGCCGGACCGGCCATAAGCACCAATAAAGGCTTTCCCGGCTGGTGCGTCAAAGGTGGTACAGGTGCCCGTTTGTGATCCACCGGCCATACTGTTGCCCGCACTGGTCTGAAGTTGCAGGTAAAAAATACGGGTATGTCCGTTGTGCTTTGCCTGGCATGCGGTAATCCGGCTTATAGTTTCACCCGGTGACAGTTGCAGAGTTTGCGCGGAGCCACCTGTTCCTCCGTGGCTCAACTGCAGGCCCCCGGGGAAGTGGAACGTCATCTGGTCGACCCGGCTCCCTGCACGCAGGGTGATGGCATCGGGTTGAGGGTAGTCCGCCATCGACAACGCGGGCAGGTCGTTGAAGAAATCGCCGTGAGGGCCGCCAGCCGTACCCGTCAGATACAAACCACTATTGAGTGAATAGTGAAAGGTGGCGGCAACGGGGTCGTGATCAGACAGAGGCTCGCCGGCGGAATCAATGAAATTGGAAGGCACCTGCGCATCCGCCAGTGACAATTGCACCGCAGCGCCGTTGCGGTAGAGGATCTTGTCCACTCGTTCGCAGTTGCCGCTATTTTTATCGGTACAGTCGGTCAGTGCCGGATCACCGCTCTGCGGAATAATTCCACCGCGGGATACTTCAACCCAGGTATCGGAAAATCCGGCCGCAATGTAATCGTGCAGTCTGTCTGGGGATCGGGTGTAACGGGAGTTGGTGTCGCCGGCGACGATCACGGCGTGCCCGCTGGAACGAGTCTCTATCGCCGCGAGCAGTTGCAGCAGATTACTCGCCCGTGCTGCGTTGGAGGCATCATCGGTACTGGCGTCAGCGTGCAGGTTGTAAACATCGACAACCGCACCATCGCCAAAATTCATTCTCGAGAATGAAAATCCTTTGGGCGTCAGGCAATCACTGCCATCGCTGAATACGCCATAACAGTCGTTCCACTTGGTGCGGCTAAAATCGGAAAATCCGATTTTGGAAAAGCGGTTCATGCCGTCGCCGACGGCTATATCGCCGGAGTGGGCTGAAGTGTGTGCATGCACAATTTGGCTGACAAGATCGCTGTGGTAGCTGAAGTCTTCCTGTACTACCACGATGTCGTAATCATTCAGCAAAGGGCTGATTTTCACGGTATTGGTCGCCGGGCTGCCGGAACTGAAGGCGTCGGGAAGCCCGGCGACGTTGTAGGTCAGTATGTTAAATTGACCATCCGCTACTGCCTGCGCGCTGGACAGTAGCGCGATCAGCAGAACGCAAAAAAATTTCATCAGATGTTTCCTCTTTGTGTGTCACCTGCCAATTGCAGGTAATTTAAAGAGCGATTACATCGACGTCTGGGGACATAAAATCCGATGAATTTATTCTGGCATTCTGGTGACATTTAAGCGTCAAAGATTATGCCCGCAGTCTGCTCCAGGGGCCGTTGATGGCCAGAGTCATGCCGGGGCGCTGTATATTCACAAACAGCGTTGATCCATCCGGCGAGAAGCAGGCACCGCAGAACTCCCCTTTGTCAGGGTGCGCGTTCATGGTCAGGGTGTAGAGTTTTCCCTCCGGTGTCAGACCGCGGATATAGTTGACCATATCCGGGCTGCTGGAATAGCTGTCTTCGCAGATGATCAGATCACCCCAGGGGGCGATGGCGAGGTTATCGCAGGACTCCAGCAGTGCGCGGTCGCGGCTCTCGTAAACCAGCTCCAGTTCACCGACGACTTCATGCCCGGCGCCTTCGTGCCGCCCGGGGCGGTAACACCAGATCTGGCCGATCTTTTGCGGCCCGCCGCCGGTAGCGGCAAAGTAGATTTCCCGGCGGCCGTCGGCGCGCAGTGCAAAAGCCACGCCTTCGCAGCGACAGAAGCGTGCGGCGCCGGCAGCGGCACCGCGCAGGCTGAGATCGCCGTCCGGCGACGCGACATCCTCGAGATCTATCCAGGTGCACTGGAATTTCTGCCCCACGCTCACCGCACTGGCCTCGGCCTTGTTTTTGTCCTCCTCCCAATTGCGGGTGAGTGCGCCCGGCCACCCCTTAATGGCTAGCGCCTGCAGCTGCCCACCATGCCGAAGTTGTTCTGATTGCGCAGGCAGAAAGCGATAAAACAGCGCGTTATCGTAATCCTCTGTGAGATAGACAATGCCGGAGCTACTGTCGACGGCGGCGGCCTCGTGAACAAAGCGTCCCATGGCGGTGAGTGGCTCTGGTGTCACTAACCCTTCTGCGTTGGCGGGGACTTCGAATACGAAGCCGTGGTCGCGTCCGAAACCTTCAGCGCGCCCCGCGAGACTTTCTTCACAGGTCAGCCACGAACCCCAGGGTGTGGCGCCGCCGGCACAGTTGCGGGTGGTGCCGAGCAGGCTCAGGTGCGATTTCTCCACCGTTCCGCTGCGGTGGTTGTACAGCAGGGTGGTGGTCCCGCCATTGACCGGCAGCTTGTCTTGATAGAGGTCGAAGGCGCGGTCGCGCATCGCGCGTGCGCGCGCCGGCGCATGGTGAAAGGGGCCGATTTCCGGGCCGATGGAATCCAGTTCGTGATTGCGCACCAGCAGGCTGTAACCCGGCTTGCCCGGTGCGGGAAACGCGGCCATGCCGTCCGGTGCACTGGGGGTGGTGAGGCCGTCGGACATGGTGTCGCCGGTGCGGGAGATAACGCGGTAGCTGAAGCCCTGTGGCAGATTCAGAATACCGTCGGGATCGCGAAAAAGCTGGCCGAAGCGGTCGGTACCGCGCAGAGGGTCGACGGCATAGACCTGCGCCAGTGCCGGCAGGCTGGAGAGGCCGCCAAACGCCACCGCGGCGGCGCCGGCGTTGATCAGAAACTGTCTGCGTGAAAGCGTCATTTTTACCTCGTGAATGCAAAAAGGCGGGAGCGGTGTGAACCGCTCCCGCATCGAGTGGGCGCCCGAACCGGGCCTGTTACAGTTTTACCCGGGCACCGAGAACAAACGTGCGCCCGTAATCGGTGTAACTGCGGAACTCGTCGCCATCCACAAACAGCTGCTGAACTTCATTGGTGACATTGATGCCCTCAATGAAAAGCGAGGTACTTTCGCTGAGGTCATAGGCCGCGCTGAAATCCAGGGAGCCAAATTCCGCGTTGTTTTCCGAGGCGAGGCTGTTGGTGCCGATCTGATTGAGCACACCGTCGCGCCAGCTGTAGCTAAAGCGCAGCGCCAGGCCATTTTTTTCGTAAAAAGCGGTGAGGTTGTAACTGTTTTTTGCCACATCTTCCAGCTCACCTTTGATGCGCTCATCACCGTCCACGTAGACCGCGCTGGAGTCGGTCAGGGTGTAATTGGCCTGTACACCCAGTCCGTCGAAGGGCGCCGGCAGGGTATTGAACACCTGCTGGTAGGCCAGCTCAAGACCGGAGACCTCGGCATTGGAGCCATTCACTTTGGAGGTCAGGCGGTAGACTTCGCCATTGAATTCCAGATCGGAAATCTGAGTCTGAATGAATGTGGAAATATCCTTGTAGAAAACCCCTGCGGTGAGCGCGGTACTCTCTTGCGGGTACCACTCCAGGGTCGCGTCGTACTGCCAGGCCTCGAACGGTTCCAGATTCGGGTTGCCGCCGGTAGCGGTCAGTATGTCTCCGGAATTGAATGTCAGGCGCGGCGCCATGTCCTGCAGGTCCGCACGGGTGATCACTTTGGCGGCAGCGACGCGGGTGATCAGGTCGTCGCGCAGGTCAAGAGCGAAATTCACCGAAGGCAATACATCGGTATATTCGTTGCTGAAAGACACCGGCGTAGACTCTCCATCCACCGTCGCATGTCCGGAGGAAACCTGCTCGGTCTGGGCTACACGCACACCCAGATTGCCGCGCAGCGGCATGGAGGCCAGTTCGCTGTCTAAATTCAGCATGGCGTAGGCAGAGCGGATGCTTTCTTCGATACGATAGGAGTTGCCGAGGTCGCCACTGGTAAGATCGGCGGCGAGCAGTTCTGCGCTGGGGAAGTTACTCCAGAATTTATCCTCGTCGGGTACCAGCCAGACCTGGGGCAGGCTGCCGTTGGCATTACCGAGAAAATCATCCGCGGGAAACGCGGTGAAATAGCTCGAGTCAAATGTCTCGCCTTCCACTCCCTCGCTCAAGCGGAGGTCGCGACGGAAATAATCCCGCGTGCGTTCACGGAACTTGATACCGGTAGCGAACTCGGTAAACCCGGCCAACTGAATACTTCTGCTGGCATCGAACTGCAGGGACTGCTCTTCGTCATTGGCGCGGATGGTGCGCCATTCCAGCCGGCGGCCCGGCCACTGTGATGGATCGTTCAGGTCCGCGTTGGCGTACTCAATACTGGGCACGGAGTCGCCGTCTACTTTCGGGAACAGGAAGGAGAAGCCGATGCCCTCGGTCACGCGGAAGCGGGTGCGTCTGATGGGATCGGAATCTTCGCTGTCCGCGCTGGAGTGAAACAGGTCGCCGGAAAGCGTCCAGTCGTCCACCAGCCACTCCGCATTCAGACCGATAGACAGGTTCTCGTCGTGAATGCCGGAGCTCTCGCGACCGATTTGCACCGAGCCATCGGTGATGGTACCGCCGACCAGTGCGCCGTCGCGGATAATCGCGGTGCCGGGCACCAGACTGGCGGGATCGTAGTCGGCGCTGTAGGTGAATTCGTCGTACTGTACTTCCTGATCCACGTAGAGCAGGTCCAGGTTGATATCCAGATTGTCGGACGGACGCCACTGCATGGCGGTGGAGAGACCAAAGCGCTCGCGGTCCTCGAGTTCCAGTGTCGGGCGAACACCTCCCGGTGTGATCAGCGGGCCGCTATCGCGGGTGCCGTCGCCGTCGGTATCCAGGCCTTCTTCCAGTTCGGTCCAGCCGAAATTGATCGCGCGATCCTGGCGTACACTGCGCTCGGCGTAGGCACTGGATACCAGCAAGCCAAACGTCTGGTCTTCGTTGACCCAGTTGGCGAGACCGGAAAATCTTGGGTCGGTCTCTTCCGCCAGCTGCGCGTGACTGGCGCGGGCGGACGCGCTGAAGGTGGTTTCACCCAGTTCCAGCGGCCGGAAAGTTTTTACATTCACGGTGCCACCGATGGCGCCCTCGTCGTGGGCGGCGGTGGGGCTCTTGATGACTTCGACCGCGGATACCAGTTCCGCCGGCAGCGTATCGAAGCGGAACTGCCGACCGAACTGGCCGGACGTTCTGACATTCTCATTGACCGCCATGGTGCGGTTATTGAGGGTGGTGACCTGGAAGTTGGAACCCAATCCACGCACCCGCACATAGACCCCTTCGCCGCGGTCGCGCACGATGGATACCCCGGTAACCCGCTGCAGTGCTTCGGCGATATTCTGTGCGGGGAACTGGCCGATGTCCTGCGCAATGATGGCGTCGGTTACGCTCGGCGCATTGCGTTTGGCGTCGATGGCGGACTGCAGGCTGCGGCTGTAACTGCCGGTGACGATGATTTCTTCCAGTTCGGCGATATCCTGCTGGGCGTTTGTGTTCAGTGAAATGGAGCCGGCGGCTATGGCACCGATCAATGTAGGCAGCAGTTTTTTTCGCAAATGACGTTGTTGCATGTTTCCCCCAATGGTGACTTTTAATGTGTCTACAGACGATCACCTAAGAGAGAAATCCTCGGCCAAAGGGGACAGAAAAAATGAGAAAAAAATATTTTTTTACCGTGTGGAAAATATTCATACAACGGTCATGTAGGCATGTTGCAATTGCGTGCCGCAGTTTTTGCAGCAGTGCAAACAGCGGCATTGCCTGACGCTGATAGACATCCATCCGACCGTTACCCCACTTCCCGCATAGTCCATCTGTGTAATGGTATTCGCGCGGCTCCGGCTCTATGTTCTTTGCCTCCAGTAAATTCCCGCCCCAACCGTGCCGGGACCATGTTGAGGTGAACGATAATGAACAAATGGGCTTGTTTGATGAGCGTGCTTCTCCTGTGCGGGTGTGGCGGAGGTGGCGGCAGTGCGGGCGGTAGTGGTGATCCGGGCGGCGACGGCAGCAGCAGTGGTGGGAGCAGCAGTAGCAGCAGTAGTAGTAGCAGTGGCGGTAACAGTGCCCCCTTCCTTTCCTGGCAACTCGAAGTAGACAGCGATGGCCAGCTCCGGGATTTTTCGCTTGATGAGGCGCATGTCAAATTGTGGCTGGAGGAAGCCGGTGAGGTGACGTATCCCGGGCACTTCTACGGCAAAAAGCCGATGGTTGATGACGTGGAGTACATGCTGCTGAAACTGTTGAACAGCGGCACCGCCGACGGCAAAGACCACTGGTATGTGGCGGCTCTGGATCGCAAAACCGCGGCGCGTTCGCTCATGCCGATGCCGGTGGATGGCCTGGCGGCGGCCCACGGGATGGCGGGGGTGGAGTTGATCAACTCCGCGAGTGGTCTGTTTGATGTTGTGCACGATCCCGATGGAAGGCTGCGCCTGTTTATGGTGACGGAAAGCCGCCATCATCAGAATGGCGAAGCCTACCTCCGCCACGTTTTGAGCCGATACTGGGTGACCGATGGCGAGCTGGTACCGGAGGCGCACGAGGTGCTGGCTCCGGCATTGGCGCTATCCGGCCAGAAGCTGGCGTTGAGTACCTTGGAGGTGCTGGACGATTACATCCTGCTCGACAGCTATACCGGCGAGAATCCGAACATCACGAATATCCGTTTCCACCTGTTGAATCGGGCCGACCTGACCGTGGCTAGGGACAGTTTTGCTCTGGTACCCCGCGCCTATGGACATCAGGTGATTGAGAAGGACAACTGGCTGCACCTGATCGAACGCGAAAATGAAAATGTCTACAACGAGCGCGATGGTGTGATAGAGCGCTACTCCCTGTACGACTCGCCGGAATATCCCAACGCTGAGAGCCAGCGTTCGCGGGTGCGCAGTTTCCGCTTGTCTGACCTGTTGAACGGGGTGGATTTGCCGGCCCGGGAGCACCTGTTGCCGGCCTGTGCGGAGTGCCTGGACAACAACGGCACCTGGTATGATCAGCGGGTCGCTACCAACGCGATCATCGCCGGTGATGGTGGCCGCCTGTTTATGGCTTACTCCAGGAAGCCCGGTGCGGATCAGCCGGGAGCGGCCATTGCGATTGAAGTACTGGACGATCAGGTTACCGCGGGAAGCGATTTTGCTACCAGTCTGCGTGGGGAAGGTGACGGGGTGAAGACCGCCGATGTACTTAGCCACTACTATCGCCACGCGCTGTCGTTTATGAAGCCCGCTCCGGATGGTGGCTTCTACCTGATGGCGCAGACCCTGGTGGATACCGAAAACCACAATTCACTGGATAGCCAATATCTGACCCTGATGAAGTTTGACCGCGACGGGCGGCCGGGTTGGATGCGCAAGATTGACGCAAAGGGAAATCCAGGCCGCTTTGCGAACGCCACGGTGTCCGCTCTGCAGGTGGATGATGATGGGGTTTCGATGGTGGTGACCGGGGCCTTCGATGCGGTGGATGACACCGCGGGGCCGGAGACGAACGTGCCCAGCGCCTATGTGCATTTCACCGGTGGGATTTCCGCCGCGGCGGCGGAGGCCTATCAGCAGCGCCCACAGGACCTGACCGCATTCACGGCCACCGGACCCTCACTGGCGGAAGCGCTTCCCGGTAACAGTTACTATTTTTCTCTGGACAGTGGTTCCGCCTTCTGGATTCGGTTTGAGGAGGACACGGCCTACACCCGCTCCTGGTACGGCGGCTTCGATGAAAGCTACGTGGTATTCAAATGGCAGGAGGGAGAAGGGGGTATTCATCGCCAGCATCAGACCATTCTGGTCTGCCATCCGGGCGAAACCCAGTGGCGCGCGGTGGAGTTGCCAGAGGATAATTTCAGCCCTCTCACCGGCAGTCGCGGCGGTATCCTGATGGACGGCAAAGACATGAGCCGCACCAGCCGGGAGTATACCGCCGTGGCCGAGGGCGAGACCTGTGAAGGCTACGGCGCATAGTCGGGCGGGCAAGCCGCGAAAGGAGTACACAAGGGTTGAACAATACATCCCGCTCGTTGTTATTGGTGGATGATCATCGCCTGTTCCGCGAAGGACTGGTCCTGCTGTTGCGGGACCGGCCCGGGCTCGGGCGCGCGTATGAGGCAGGCACCATCGATGAAGCCCTGGGCTTTGTCGATGCGGCACCGCCGGTGGGTATGATTCTGCTCGATATTGCCCTGCCCGGTGTGGATGGGTTGGCCGGAATGGCGAGTCTGCAACAGGCATTTGCCGGGGTACCGGTATTGGTGTTGTCCGGCAGCGAAGACCCGGTTCACCGACAGCTGGCTCTGGGGCAGGGGGCGGCCGGTTTCGTGGAGAAGTCCGCCAGCGGCGAGGAAATCTGCGAGGCGATCCTCCGGGTCTGGCGCGGTGATCGGGTCTTCCCGCCAATTCCCGAAGCCCAGGCCACCGGCCTCACACCCCGCCAGGAGGATGTGTTGCGGCATCTCGGCGAGGGGCTCAGCAACAAGGCGATCGCCCGCCATCTGGGGCTGTCGGAAAACACCGTGCGCGTACATGTCTCCGCGATTCTGGCGTTGCTCGGCGCCACCAGCCGGACCGAGGCAGTGATGGCCGCGCACCGCCGGGGCTGGATTCGTTGAACCGCCAGGTGATTCACCGATTTGCAGGATTATGGCGCCTGCCGCCGGATACCGTACTGGCCGGGCAGATGGCCGAGGTCCGCCGCAATCTTCCCCCCGGTGTGGTCGTTGCTACCCTAATGGGCACCGGTTCGGTGCTGACGCTGGCGCTGCTGTTTGAACAGTGGCGCCTGTTGTACTGGCTGCCGATCTACCTCCTCCTGCAATTGCTTACCGCGCTGCTGCTGTGGGATCTGGCCCGGCGCACCCTGCCACCCCGAGCCCTGTTCCGGGTGATGATTGGCGTATTCGGCAGTGCCGGTGTGGTGTGGGGCGGGCTCGCCCTGTTTGTGGCGCCGGGTCCCGACAGCCTGACCACGCTGCTGTTTCTCACCACGGTGATTTCCGTGCATTGTGCCGGCACCTTCCCCTTGACCGGTGCCAGTCTGCCCCTGTACTGCAGTTTTATGCTGCCGTCGCTGGCACCGCTGACCGCGGTCTTCTTCCTGCGCGCGGACAGTCTGTCGGTGGCCATGGGAATCATCGTGGTGCTGCTGATTGGCTGTATGCTGTTGTTTGCATCTCGGGCGCAGGCCGCCAGCCAGGAGAAAATACGGCTGCAGTTCGCCAATGATGAACTGGTGGCCCGCCTGCGGGAGGAGTCCCGGTTGCTGGCCAAAGCCCGGCGGGCGGCGGAGGAGGCCAGCCGCGACAAGTCCCGCTTCCTCGCCGCCGCCAGTCACGATCTGCGCCAGCCGATGCACGCTCTGGGTCTGTTTTTGGAGGCGCTGGGACGGACTTCCCTGGATGTCGATCAACGCTCCATCCTCGACAAGCTGAAGCTGGTGTCCCGTTCCGCCAATGGACTGCTCGGCGGTCTGCTGGATTTTTCCCGCCTGGATGCCGGTGTCGTGGTGCCCGCACTGCGCAGTTTTGCGCTGCAGGCGGTGATGCACAAACTGGAGCAGGAACTGGCGCCGATGGCCGAATCCCGCGGCCTGGTCTATCGCAGCCGCGATACCAGCCTGGCGGTGAACAGCGACCCTGTACTGGTGGAGCGGATTCTGCGAAACCTGATCAACAACGCCATCAACTACACCGAGCGCGGCGGTGTGCTGGTGGCCTGTCGGCGGCGCGGTGATCGGGTCTGGGTCGAGATCAGGGACACCGGCGTGGGTATTGCGCCAGAGTATCAGCAGGCGATTTTTCGCGAGTTTTTCCAGATCGGTAATCGGGAGCGCGACCGCCGCAAGGGCCTGGGTCTCGGGCTCGCGATCGTCACCGGATTGTGTCGGGCCCTGAACGCGGATCTGAGCATGGTGTCCCGTCCCGGGCGGGGCTCCCTGTTCCGGCTCGCGTTGCCGCTGGCTGCGGCGGCCGTGGTCGAAACCCCAATGCCCGCGATCCAGCGCCAGTTCCTGGTGCCTATTTCGGTACTGGTCGTCGATGATGACCCGGAGGTGCGCGAGGCCATGCGCGTCTTGCTGGCCAGTTGGGGCTGCCACTGCCAAGTGGCCGAATCCGCCGTGGACGCATTGCGCCTGGGGCTGCCCGCACCGCATCTGCTGGTGGTGGACTATCGACTTCGTGGTGGAGAAACCGGTGCCGAGGCGATCGATGTGTTGCGCCAGAGCTACGGAGACGACATTCCTGCGATCGTCATTACCGGTGATACCGCCCCGGATCGCCTGCGCGAAGTACAGCGCGTGGGTTCGGCACTGTTGCACAAACCCCTTGAGGCCGATGCGCTGTACCGGGTCATGGTCCAGTTGGTGGGTGAACGGGCGGATGGTGTTGCGGGAGCGAGTTGAGCGAAGATCGGCTCGCTCCCGCGGAGAGGCCGGGAGGGCGGGAGGCCGGGAGGGCGGGGTGCCCTCCCGGGTTGCTTAGTGCCGAAGCCGTCAGTGATTTGCCGCATCCGCCAGCGGCGCTAGCTGCGGCATTTCCTCGGTACCGGATCTGTGGGGCGCGGTGGTCTCTGCGGCCGGCGCTGCCGGTCCCGCCAGCTTGCGCAGCGCCACATAGAACACCGGCGTCAGCAGCAGGCCGAACAGCGTCACGCCGATCATGCCGGTAAACACCGTGATGCCCATCGCGTTGCGCACTTCGGCACCGGCGCCGCTGGCCATCACCAGCGGCACCACCCCGGCGATAAACGCCACCGAAGTCATGATGATCGGGCGCAGGCGCAGGCGACAGGCTTCCAGTGCGGCGCGCACAGGATCCAGGCCTTTTTCCAGTTCCAGCTCGCGGGCGAACTCGACGATCAGGATGGCGTTCTTGCACGCCAGCCCCATCAGCACCACCAGACCCACCTGCACGAACACATTGTTGTCGCCGTCGGTCAGCCACACGCCGAACAGCGCGGCCAGCAGACACATCGGTACGATCAGTATCACCGCCAGTGGCATCACCCAGCTCTCATAGAGCGCAGCCAGCACCAGAAAGACCAGCAGCAGCGCCAGCGGGAATACCAGCATCGACGCGTTGCTGCGGTTAACCTGCTCGAAGCTGAGATCGGTCCATTCGATGGTCATACCCGCCGGCAGCGTCTGCTCCGCCACCCGTTCCACGGTTGCCAGCGCCTCGCTTGACGACAGCACCGCCGGGTTGGACTGGCCCAGCAGGTCAGCGGCCGGGTAGCCGTTGTAACGGATTACCGGGTCCGGTCCATAGCTCTGCTTCAGCTGCACCATGGTGTTGATCGGCACCATTTCGCCGCGGTTGTTGCGGGTGTAGAGATGGTCGATATCGGCAATCTCGTCGCGGAACGGCGCATCCGCCTGGGCCATCACCCGGTAGGTGCGCCCGAACTGGTTAAAGTCATTGATATACAGGGAGCCGAAATACAGCTGCAGTGTGCCAAACAGGTCGTCCAGGCGCACGCCTTGCGCTTTAGCCTGCAGCCGGTCCACCTCCGCATCCAGCTGCGGCACATTGGCCTGGTAGGAACTGAATGGATAGCTGAGCCCCGGCGTTTGGCTGAGGGCGCCCGCCAGTCCGTTGGTGGCGGTTTGCAGCTCGCCGTAACCGGCGCCGGTGGGGTCTTGGGCGCCGCTGCGATTCTGAATGTACAGCGAGTAACCGGAACCGGCACCGAGGCCAAAGATCGGCGGCGGCATAAAGCTGACCGCAAACCCCTCCTTGATACCCGCGAGCTTACCGTTCAGCTCCGCGGCAATCTCCTCGGCACTGCGATCGCGCTCGCTGAAATCGTCGAACAGCACAAACACCGTACCGACGTTCGGCGTGTTGGTGCGCTGCAGTGCATTGAAACCCACAAACGCGGCGGCGTGGGACACGCCCTCGGTTTCCTGTGCCAGTTCACTTACGCGCCGCGCCACGGCCTCGGTGCGATCCAGCGAGGCGCCCTCCGGCAACCGGATGCTGCCCACCAGGTAGGTTTTGTCCTGGGTCGGGATAAATCCGCCGGGAACCTGATTGAACATGAATACCGTGCCCGCCAGCAGCAGCGCGTAGACCGCGAACACCAGGCCGCGCCGGTTCAGGCTGCGGCCCACAAGGTGCTGGTAGCGCTCGGCGTTCTTGTTGAAGAAGCGGTTGAACGGGCGGAATATCCAGCCAAACAGGCGGTCGATCACCCGCGCGGGCAGGTCTGGCGCGGCGCCGTGGGGTTTCAGCAGCGTCGCCGCCAGCGCCGGTGACAAGGTCAGTGAATTGACCGCGGAGATCACCGTGGCAATGGCAATGGTCATGGCGAACTGGCGGTAGAACTGGCCGGTGATGCCATCCAGGAATGCCATGGGGATAAACACCGCGCACAGCACCAGACTGATGGCGACGATGGGCCCGCTCACCTCGCGCATCGCCTGGTGCGCGGCGGCCAGTGGTTTCAGCCCTTCTTCGATATTGCGCTCGACGTTCTCCACCACCACGATGGCATCGTCCACCACGATGCCGATTGCCAGCACCATGCCGAAGAGGGTCAGGGTATTGATGGAAAAGCCCAGCAGCTGCAGCACGGCGAAGGTACCGATGATGGACACCGGCACAGCCAACAGCGGAATCAGCGATGCGCGCCAGGTCTGCAGGAACAGGATCACCACCAGCACCACCAGCAGCACCGCCTCCAGCAGGGTCTTGATCACTGCCTTGATCGAGGTGCTGACAAATACCGTCGGGTCGTAGGCGATCTCCCACTCCAGTCCCTCCGGGAAGTGATCGTCCAGCTCGGCCATTTTCTCGCGCACCGCCTGTGCGACCTCCAGCGAGTTGGAGCCGGGTGCCTGGAAGATCGGCAGGCCCACGGCCTGGCGGCCGTTCAGCAGCGCGCGCAAGGTGTCCTCCGATGCGGCCAGCTCGATACGCGCGACATCCCGCAGGCGCGTGATCTCGCCGTCATTGCCGGTTTTCAGCACCACATCGCCAAATTCTTCCGCGCTCGTCAGACGTCCCTTGGCGTTGATGGAGATCAGAAAGTCGTTTTCCCCCGGCATCGGCTGGGCGCCGATCTGGCCGGCGGAAACCTGCACGTTCTGCTCGCGCACCGCGCTGGCAATGTCGGACGCAGTCACGCCAAGGGCTGCGGCTTTCTGCGGGTCTACCCATAGGCGCATGGCGTAGTCGCCGGAGCCGAACAGCCCCGCCTGACCCACGCCGGGGATGCGCGCCAGTTCATCGCGAATATGCAGCACCGCGTAGTTGCGGATGTAGGTCGCATCGAAGCGGTCGTCTGGCGACAGCAGGTGCACCGCCATCATCAGGTTGGGGGACTGCTTCTGGGTGGTGACGCCCTGGCGGCGCACGTCTTCCGGCAACCGCGGCAGCGCCTGGGATACCCGGTTCTGCACCTGCACCTGGGCCTGGTCCGGATCTGTTCCCAGCTTGAAGGTCACGGTCAGCGACAGGGTGCCGTCACTGCCGGCGACGGATTTCATGTAGATCATGTCCTCCACGCCGTTGATGGCTTCCTCCAGCGGCGTGGCGACGGTTTCGGCAATGGTTTTGGGGTTGGCGCCCGGGTAGCGTGCGGTCACCGCGACGCTCGGCGGTACCACTTCCGGGTATTCGCTCACCGGCAGCACCGGGATACTGATCAGGCCAACCACGAAGATGATGATCGACAGCACCGAGGCAAAGATCGGCCTGTCGACAAAAAATCGGGAAAAATTCATACAGCGTTACCCCGTGTGCGGAGGGAGAAACCGCACGGAAATTTGAAATTCAGTCATTTTTAACGGGAGGGGAGAGGCGTTCAGCGACCGGCGATCTGTTGCGAGGTTTTTGTTTCTCGCATTTGCACCAGCTGCGGTTCCACCGGCATACCGGGAAACAGGATTTTCTGCAGGCCGTTGACCACAACCCGCTCGCCGGGCTCTAGCCCGCTGCGAATGAGGACCCGTTCATCCTGCTCCGGACCGGTCTGCACCTCGCGGCGTTCGGTGAGGTTCTGCGCGTTCACCACATACACGTAGCGCCGGTCCTGGTCCGTGAGCACCGCTTTGCGGTTCAGCAGCAGTGCATCGCCGAGTTGTGCGGTGGGCATCTGCACGCGCGCGAACTGCCCGGGCCGGAAGCTGCCCTCAGGGTTGGCCACCAGGGCGCGGAACTGCATGGTACCGGTGTGGCTGTTCAGGCGGTTGTCGATAAAATCCAGCTCGCCTGTGTGCGGGAATCCGCTTTCACCCACCAGCCCGATATGCACCTGCGGGCGCTCTTTCAGGGTGAAGAAATCGCGGCTGCCGGCGAAGCTGGTCTGGTCGCTTTCGAAATAGACATACATGGGATCGACGGACACCAGTGTGGTCAACAGCGTATCGTCGGCACTGGCGAGGTTGCCGCGGGTGATTTGCGCGCGGCCCACGCGGCCGCTGATGGGCGCCTTGACCTGAGTGAACTGCAGGTCCAGGCGCGCGCTTTCCAGCGCCGCTTCTGCAGCACTGACGGCGGCGCGGTCGGATGCCAGTGCGGCCTGACGCTGGTCGTTTTCCTCGCGGGAAATGGCGCGGCTTGCGAGTAACTGGCTGGCGCGTTGCGCGCGGCTTTCACTCAGGGTCAGCTGGCTGCGGGCGCGGGTTAATTCCGCCTGTGCGGCGCGCTCGCGCGCACGGTAGGGGCGAGGGTCTATCTCAAACAACAGATCCCCGCGCGCCACCAGTTCGCCCTCGGTAAACGCGACCTTATCGATATAACCGCTGACCCGCGCGCGCAGCTGCACCGTTTCCGGTGCCGCCACACGCCCGGTAAAGTCACTCCACAGGGTCGCTGGTTCCGCGGTTATTTCTACCACCTCCACGGGCATGGGCGGCGGCCGCTGCCCTTCCGTATCATCGGCATTGCATCCTGCCAGTAACAGGGCCGCGAGACCGATCAGGATATGTTTTGGCATTGGGTGCTTACTCCTTTACTTGAGTGGGGAGAACAGCTCCCCACCGGTCGCATACCTTAGCGGCTCCACGCCATCGGACGGTATCCGGTTACTGTTGTCTGATTGCCTGATTCTGTAATCCCCGCGCAATTGGTGAGTTGTTGGACTCGCGGCCGAGTCGCCGCGATTCTCCGCCGTATATTTTTTTGCGTTGTTCTTGCCTGCCGAACTGGTAGCGCTTTTGTCACATTCTGGGGGTGGCTTGCATATTACTGCCCAGTGCTTGCCCAATACTGCAAAGTTCTAAGTGGCTTGCCTGAAACTCCGTATACTGGCCAGCGGTCTGTCTTAAGTGTTATCGGGAGGGCGTATGCCGGGGGAACAACGCAGTAAAGCGGTCGAGCGGGAAATGGAAGCCATGCGCAAAGGTCTGGTGCGCAATATCCTGCGCTGGGTACCGGAAACCGGGATGCAGCAGTCCGCGCTCGCGGGCGTCGGCCTGATCCGCTCAGACGTGGCCACCACGAGTTGTATTTCCAGTGTGTACGAACCCTCACTCGGTTTTATCGTGCAGGGTGAAAAAGTGTTGCAGCTGGGCGACAAGGAAATTGCCTACGGCCCTCTAAACTATCTGGCCTCCTCGGTTCACCTGCCGGTGTCGGCCAGGGTGGTGGTCGCCTCGGCGGAGCAGCCGTACCTTGCCGTCAAACTGGTGGTGGAACCCAAGGAAGTGACCGATCTGATTCTGGAGCTGGGAGAAAAGGCACCGGTTGTGGAGGCGGACTTCAGCTGTCCGGAAGTGAACTGTGGCCTGTGTATGGCGCAGATGGATATCGGCTTGCTGAATGCGGTGAGCCGCCTACTGAATTTGCTGGACAATCCCGCGGATGCGCCGATTCTGGCGCCGCTGGCGCGCAAGGAAATTCTTTACCGTGTGCTGAGAGGAGAAATGGGCGCGCGCATTCGCAAGTTTGCCGTGGCGGATAGTCAGGCCAACCGGATCTCGCGGGTGATCGCTCTGCTCAAGGACCACTTCGCTGAACCGCTGCGCATTCGCGAACTGGCGGATCGTGCCAATATGAGTGAGTCGTCGCTGTTCCACAGCTTCAAACAGGTCACGCGAATGTCGCCGTTGCAGTTCCAGAAAAAACTGCGTTTGCATGAAGCGCGCCGGTTGATGCTGAGTGAGGGACTGGAAGCGGCTTCTGCGAGTTACCGCGTGGGCTACGAGAGCCCATCCCACTTCAGCCGCGAGTACAGCCGTATGTTTGGTGCACCGCCGCGCGCGGATGTGAATAAGCTGCGCGGGGAACAGCAGGTATCAGCCTGATATTCACTGGCGGTCGGGAATGGCAGGTTGTTTCAGAACCTGGATTCATACACTCAATGCGCTGGGTTTCCTTTTGCCCATGGCAGCCACAGGCTGATTTGCAGGCCGCCTCCGGCGCGGTTGTGCAGTTGAATCTGTCCGTCGTGAGCATCGACAATTTCCCGGCACAAGGCTAGCCCCAGGCCAACCCCTTGGGGCTTGGTGGAAAAGAATGGCAACAGTGCCTGTTGCAGTACTTTCTCGCTCATGCCGGTGCCGCGATCACTGACGGTCAGCAGTTGTCCGTGAACATCGGTTTCGATACGCAGCGTAATTTCCTCCTCTGCACTGCCCGATTCTGCGGCGTTCTTCAGCAGGTTCAGTAATGCCTGTTCCATTTGCGCGGGATCAAAATAACCCGGGCGCGCTGGGACATTTCCCTGTAACTGAAACGGCTGTAATGGCTGTAACCGCGATACCAGCTTGTGCCACGAAACTTCCTCACATACGGGGGGAGGTAGTTTGGCAAAGCGGGCGTAGCCCTGGGTAAAGTCAGTCAGGTGCCGGCAGCGTTCGGCAATAACATCAAATACGCCGGCCAGTTGTTCCGAGTGCAGCTTTTCCGAAAGCATTTTGCCGCTGTGCGCCATCGAGGAAATGGGGGCGAGGGAATTGTTCAGCTCGTGGCTGATCAGGCGGATGACTTTTTTCCACACCTGCACTTCGGCGCGGGTCAATTCCCGGGTCATTTCGCGCAACAGAATCAAGCGGTGTTTCTGCGAGTTCAACACGAAGGTGCTGTTGCTGATGTGCAGGGTATGGCTGCTTTCCTTGTCGAGATAACTGGTGAGGCCGTCCTGCTTTTTCTCGATCGCTTGCGCCAGTTCCGGGGGGCAGTGGGGCAGAATCTGCGCAAGTGTGTGCCCCTGCAGCGGTCTGCCGCCATGCAGCAGGTGCCGCGCACTGGTGTTGGCGTAGATGATGTGTTCACTGTGGTCGATCAGCAGTAGTGCCAGCGGAGAACTCTGGATGACGGTGTCCAACAGCAGTTCCCGCTGGTGAATGTGCGCGCGCTCCCGTCGCAGGATTTCTCCCACTTCGTTATACAGTTCGGCGAGTTCACCCAGTTGGTCGTTGCCTTTGAGTGCAAGGGAAATGGAAAAGTCGCCGTCACGAAAATTCAGCAGGCCGCTTTGCAGGCTGCTGAGGGCGCGGTTTAGTGAGCGGGTAAGTGGTCGCAGCAGCAACCAGGTGGTGACCATGGCCAGCAGCAGGCCCGCGCTCCAGGCGAGCCGGGCATCGGCGCCGAGTTCCTGTAGCGCAAAGGGAAGGCCGGTCCCGATGGCGACGGCGAACAGTGTACAGGCGAAAATCCTGCCTTCAACGGAGGTGCGGGGCATCAATAGGGAATTCCGTATTTGTCCAGGCGCCGATACAGAGCCTGACGGCTGAGGCCCAGCTCGCGCGCGGCCTGGGCGATGATGCCGTTGCAGCTGGCGAGTGTCTGTTCCAGCAGTTCACGGCCGGGTTCGAAACTGTGCTCCGGGATTTTTTGCAGAGCTTCTTCCGGTAGCGCGAGGGTGGCTTCGTCAATAATATCGCCGCGGGTCAGGACCGCGGCGCGCTGCATGACATTCTGCAGCTCGCGCACATTCCCGGGCCAGCTATAGCGCATCATTTGCTGTTGAGCCTGTGGGCTCAACTGTTTTCCGGTCCAGGCGAGAAAGGCGCGCGCGAGCGGCAGGACGTCTTCTGGCCTGTCCGCCAGTGGCGGCAGTTTGAGTTCGATGACGTTCAGCCGGTAAAACAGGTCCTGGCGGAAGCGGCCATCGCTGATCATCTGCGGCAGGTTGCTGTTGGTTGCACTGATCACACGCACCTTGACCTTGCGCGTCTGGCTGCTGCCGAGGCGCTGAAATTCCCCGGTCTGTAACACCCGCAACAGTTTAACCTGGCCGCTGGCTGAGAGCTCGCCGATCTCGTCGAGAAACAGGGTGCCGCCGTCGGCGGCTTCGAATCTGCCCTGCCGCACTTTATTCCCAGCGCCGGTATAGGCACCCGCTTCCGCGCCAAACAGCTCTGCTTCCATCAGTTCTTCCGGCAGGGCGCCGACATTGACCTTGATATAGGGGCCGTCTTTTACGCTTGAGTTGGCCTGCACTATGTCTGCGATCTTTTCCTTGCCGGCGCCATTGGGGCCGGTGATCAGCACCGGTACATCGGCGTGGGCGACCTGGGTGGCCACTTCCAGCAGCTTCTGCACGCTGCTGCTGCGGTAGACGATACCCTGTAAGTCGAACTGTTGTTGCAGCTGTTCCCGCGCCTGTTGTTCGCGGCGCTGGGTCTGGCGTTGCTGTTGCTGCAGATCGTGCAGCTCAAGCAGGTTTTTAATGGTGGCGATAAGTTTGTTGTCGTCCCAGGGTTTGCCGACATAATCGGCTGCGCCGGCCTTAACCAGTTCCACCGCCATTTCCAGCTGGGTCCAGGCAGTGAGCAGGATGACGGGGATATCCGGTTGCAGTTCGCGCAGGGCAAAAAACAGCGCTCGGCCCTCTTCGCCGGAGGTGGTATCGGCGGTGAAGTTCATGTCCTGGATGACAAGGCCGATGTCCGGGTTTTCCCGCAGCAGCTGCAGGCCCGCCTGGGGTGTGATGGCGGAAAAGGTGTGGATGTCGTGGAGAGACAACAACAGCGAGAGAGCGGTGATGATGCCGGTGTTGTCGTCGATGATTAGGACCTTGTCCAAGTCCAACTCTCCCTGATTGATTAGCTCAGTTCCTGTAGGAGCCTGCTTGCATGCGAACCGGTTCGCGTGCGAGATCTCGTTCGCCTGCAGGCAGGCTCCTACAGGCAAACCGTCTCTTGTGCTTATTCCTGTTCGCCAGCAGGCTGGCTCCTACATCCGTGCCGGAAAATTTACACGCTGCGCGTTGCCATCGCCGGCGAGATATTCGCGGCGCGCAGTGCCGGCACCAGGGCCGAGGTAAGGCTGACAGCGAGCAGTATAAAGGCACAGACCAGGGTTGTAGACAGCGGCAGTGCCGGTTGGCCGAATTCACTGGCCAGGAACTGGTTGAAGATCTGTGCGGCGGCGGTGCCGAGTGCGACGCCAGTTGCAGCGATCATCAGGTTCTCCAGCAGGAAGTAGCGGCTGATGGCGGTGCGGGTGGCACCGAGGGCGCGGCGCACGCCGATCTGCTTCTGGCGCTGGGTAATCCAGAACACGGTGAGCCCGACGATACCGAGGGCGACGATAAACGTCAGTAGGCTAACGACGCCGGTCAGTACCTTGATCATGGTGTTGTCACCGGCGTAGTAGCGGGTTTTCTGCTCTGTCAGGGTTTTCACTTCAATCACCCGCTCTGCGTCGCGCTCCGCCATTTTTTCCTCCAGCAGTTTCAGTACGGCGTCGCGCTGGCCGGGTTCGGCGCGCACAATATAGTCGTACCACTGGGTCTCCATAATGGCCGGGAAAAAAACAGTGTTGCCGGCGACCGACGAGTTTGGCCAGGGGCCCAGATTGCGCTCGACAATGCCTACTATTTCCATTGGATTGTCGTCGCCACCGAAGTAGAGGGATTTGCCTAGCGCATTGCCTTCGGGGAACAGGGTGTCCGCCAGTTGCTGGGTAATAATGGTTATGGTTGGACGTTCACTGGAGCTGCTTTCCATTATCCGAATTTCACTCGGAGTGAAATTGCGGCCGGCGACCAGCTTCATCCCGAGGGCATCGATGAAGTGTTCGTCCCCGCTAAAGAACGCGGCCCCGGTGGAGCCGACTTCCTGGTGGGGCTTGGTGTGGAATCCACCGGAGGAACCACTGCCGGCCAAGGGTGCGCGACTGATGGTGGCGGCGGCAACACCGGGTAGCTGGCGGATCATGTCCATGTCCAGGCGGAAGGCCTCGAGCAAGTCATAGTCCTTTGGGATCGGCATGAAATGGGCGGTGACGATGTCCGCTTCGGCTATGCCGGTGGGGCGGGCAATTCTCTCTTCGCGCTCCTGGATGACGACGCTCGCGTTGCTGACGATGGCCAGCGTGAGGCCGAGCTGCAGTGCGATCAGAAGCGCGGAAATCTTGTGGCGCCAGAGCGCGGATAAAATAGGTCTAAGTTCCAGCATGGTAGTTTCCTTGTGGGTCTTGCTGACGTGTGGCCTTACTGGGTTTTCAGATAGATGGATGGGTTGGTGCGGCTGATGCGCCACGCGGGATACAGCCCTGCCAGGAGACTGGAAAGTATCGCGAGCCCGATCGCGCTGAGCATCATCAGCCAGTCCATGGACGCGACGCTGTCCATATAACCCATCGACAGTTGGCGGATCAGTGCCAGCCCGGCCAGCGTCAGCAGAATGCCGATCAGACCACCGGCGAGTCCGATGCAGCCGCTTTCCACCAAGTGCTGGCTGAACACGGCGCTGCGGCTTGCGCCGAGGGCGCGGCGCACACCGGTTTCCGGTGCCTTGCGCAGGAACTTCGCCAGCAGCAGGGCAACAGCATTGACCAGGCAAACCAGCAGAAAGGCGAGCGACAGCCAGTTCAGCATACGATCATCGCCGTCGACCACTTCGTTCAGCACCAGCCACTCGGACGGTTTGCTCAGGCCGAATTTCAGCGGGCGCGGGAAGCGGCCCTGGCTCTTCTGTTCCTGGATAAAACCGGTCAGGAAGTCTTCATAGCGCTGGCGTTGCTCCGCGCTATCAAGTTGCACCCAGTATTGAACCCACACGTACTCGGCACCGAGGCCATCCTCGTAGCTTTCAATTTTTTCCGGCTTCCAGCCATTGGTGTTGCCCCAGGTCTGGATTTCGAGCACGCGATGCAGGCCGAAAGGAATATAAATGTCCGCGGATTTCATGAAGTCGCCATTGTTCAGATCGTGGACCTTGGGGCTCGGATGCCAGTCCTCGACCACGCCGACCACCGTAAAGGGAGCTCCGTTGAAGTTGATCGTGCGGCCCACACTATTTTCGCCGTTGAACAGTTTTTCATTGGTGGACTTGTTCAGAACGACCTGGAACACGGCATTGTTGTCTGCTTCCCCGGCCCAGGTGCCGCCGTAGACAAACGAAACATCAAACAGCGCAAAGAAGTCGCGGCTGGTTACGCGCGCCTGTGCTGTGTAGGGCCGTAAGGTGGAGTCTTCAAGGGTAATGGGCCCGCCCCAGCGGTGCATCGCTACGTGATAGGTCGGGATGTCCGAGCGCAGCAGGCTGATGGCATCTTTATAGGTGATCTCCCACGGCATTTCGCTGGGGTTGTCGGCGGCCTCGTGCGGATCCCAGTTGTCCAGTTGCACGGCGTAAAGCACATCGTCTTTGTCCGCAAGTGCGTTGCGCGACATCATGTAGTTCAGGGTGAGCGTAGTCATGGCGGCGCCCACACCCACGGCAATGGCCGCGACCATCAGTGCGCTCAATATCGGGGTGCGCCGCAGGCTGCGCAGCGCGAGAGAAATGTAATATCCAATCATGGCAACGTCCTCAGGCGATGGCCGCTTCATCTGCAGCAATGTTTTGGCGCAGGTCGGACACCTGGCCATCGACGATCTGGATATTCCGATGGGCGCGGCGCGCAAGATCCGGGTCGTGGGTGACCATAACAATGGTGGTGCCCCATTGGTTGATAAATTCCAGCAGTTCCATCACCTGACGTGCCATCAGGGAGTCCAGGTTACCGGTGGGTTCGTCCGCGAGCAGGAAGCGGGGTTCGCCAGCCAGTGCGCGGGCGATGGCAACGCGCTGTTGCTGGCCACCGGAAAGCTGTGCGGGCAGGTGTTTGGCGCGGGCGGAAAGGCCGACCTGTTCGAGAGATTTTTCGATACGGCGGCGGCGTTCCTTGGCGTTGAAGCCACGGTAGCGCAGCGGCACGTCGATGTTGTCGAACAGGCTGAGGTCGGGAATCAGGTTGAACCCCTGGAAAATAAAGCCGATTTTTTCATTGCGCAGGTGCGAGCGCTCGCGGTCGGAGAGGTTGCCCACTTCCTGCCCATCCAACAGGTACTGGCCGCCGGTTGGGGTTTCCAGCAGGCCGGCGATATTGAGGAAGGTGGTTTTACCGGAGCCACTGGGGCCGGTGACGGATACGAACTCTCCCTCGTTCACTTCCAGGCTGAAATCCCGGAGCGCGTGTGTCTCAATGGTGTCGGTGCGGTAGCTTTTGCGGATGTTGTGCATTTTCAGCATGGTGGATTTCCTTGTCATTTGATTCGAATTAAAAGTATTTCGCCGTATTTCGAATGGTGGATTCGCTGCGCCGATCCACCGTGCGGTTCTAAATCGTTCTTCGCCGTAGGAGCCTGCTTGCAGGCGAACCTTCGGTGCCAATTTCGTTCGCCTGCAAGCAGGCTCCTACGGTTTATCAATCTTTCAGTGCGACCAGTTGCGCCTTGTCCAGTTCTTCCGCGGAAGAGGTGATGATCCGGTCTCCAACGTCGAGGCCCGAGACGATCTCCACCTGATTCAATCCCAGCGCGCCGATGGTGATCGGCACCTTCACCGCCTGGCTCTGGTCGTTCAGCTTCCACGCAAAACGCCCGCCGCTCTGATCGAGGAAGGCGCCGCGTTTGACCAGCAGCACATCGCTGCGGTTTTCCAGCAGCACGCGGGCGGTGAGGCGCAGGTTCTGGCGCAGGTTGGCCGGTTGCTCGCCGGTGAAACGCACGCGGGCGACGACCTGGTTGTCGATCACCTCAGGCGCGATTGCGGTAATTTCGCCGGGCAGTTTTTTACCGGCCATGTTGATTTCCACTTCCATGGCGAGGCCGAGGTCGTCGGCGTAGTTTTCCGGTACCGCGGCTTCCAGTTCGAAGCTGGTGAGGTCGACGACGGTGAGCAGTGGTGCGTTGGCGGCTACGGCGGCGCGCTGGGTGGCGGCGAGGCTGCCGATGGTGCCGTCGACCGGGGAGACGATCTGCAGCTCGTTGACCTTGCGCTGCAGTTCTTCCATCTGCAGTTTCTGCTGGTCCACCTGCAGTTGCAGGGTCTGGGTTTCAAATGTAAGCGCTTCGTTTTCCAGCGCCGCGTTTTGTACCGCCTGCGCGTGTTCGAGTTCCGCGCGGGCCAGGTCGTCGCTGGCCTTTTCAAAGTCCAGTTGGGAGATGATCTGCTTTTCCATGGATATTTCCGCGCGCTTCAGCTCGCGGCGGGCCGCGATGAGATTCACTTCGGCGAGGTCTGCCTTCTGGGTGTTTTCAAGGCGTTGGCGCTTGGCCTGGATCTTCTGGCGCGCCAGCTCCACGCTCAGTTTGTTGTACAGTGCACTTTCCTGGGCAAGCTGGTTCTGCAGCTGCGGGCTCTCCACTTCTGCCAGCAACTGCCCCTGGGCCACCGCATCGCCGGCCTTTACCGCAAATTTCACGATGCCCTGGGCGGGGCTGAACAGGGTGGGGCTGTTGGCCGCTACCACCTTGCCCTGCACCACCAGATCCCGCACCAGGTCCCCGCGTTCTACCGCGGCAACGTTGATACGCGACAGCGATAGGCTTGCGTCCACCGCACTGGTGCTCTGCCAGCTCATCATCCCCCAAACCACGAAAGCCGCGGCGCCGAGGCCGAGGCCAGCGCGTTTCAGCAGGCGCGGGTTCTTCCAGGGGCTTTGCGGTGTGAGTTGGACGTCCTGCCCGGAGGTATCTCTGATCATGTTGCTCCCAAGTACTGAATATCGGTTTGTCTTGTTCTGCCAGTGAGACGCGGGCTTCTTGCGCCGCGGATGCACGGTTGAAATTCCGGATGCAGTGGCCTTATCGCAATTGCCGTGCCAATGCGAATTTAGGATTTAAGTCATTGAAAATTAAAGGAAATAAATTTTTTAAATATTTTATTGGAGCCGTCGAAGTGTCCGGAAAAAGTGTCCGGACAGGGCGTGTCCACGGAAGCGGACAGGGGTGGTAAAAAGCGACATAGGTCGACGTGGATCGTGTAGGAGCCTGCCTTGCAGGCTCGAGAGATGAAACCCTGACGGTTGTTTAGCCAGCAACCCCGAGATGCTAGAATCCGCGCCCCCTTTTCAGGGCCAGAACAAGACTCTCCAGACAGGCTCTTTCGATTATGCAGTTCTCCAACACCCTGTTGTCGTCCACCAGAAACGACTGGTTCGGCAATATCCGCCGCGACGTGCTCGCCGGCCTCGTGGTTGCCCTCGCTCTCATTCCCGAGGCCATCGCTTTCTCCATCATCGCCGGGGTTGATCCCCGTGTAGGCCTCTACGCCTCCTTCTGTATCGCCGTCGTCATCGCCTTTGTTGGCGGTCGCCCGGGAATGATCTCCGCGGCCACCGGTGCCATGGCGCTGTTGATGGTGACTCTGGTGAAGGAGCATGGACTGCAATACCTGCTGGCGGCAACGCTGCTGACCGGGGTTCTGCAGATCATCGCCGGCTATCTCAAACTCGGCAGCCTGATGAGCTTCGTATCGCGGGCGGTGGTTACTGGGTTTGTGAATGCGCTCGCGATCCTGATCTTTATGGCGCAGCTACCGGAACTTGTCGATGTCACCTGGCATGTGTACGCGATGACTGCGGCGGGCCTCGGCATCATCTACCTGTTTCCCTATGTGCCGGTGGTGGGCAAGATCCTGCCGTCGCCGCTGGTGTGCATTCTCGCCTGTACTGCGGCAGCCGTAGCGCTGGGGCTGGATATCCGCACCGTGGGCGATATGGGCGATCTGCCGGACACATTGCCGGTGTTCCTGTGGCCGGACGTGCCGCTCAATTTCGAGACTCTGAAAATCATCTTTCCGTATTCCGCCGGTCTTGCGGTGGTGGGGTTGCTGGAATCCCTGATGACCGCCACCATCGTGGACGATCTGACGGATACCAGCAGTGACAAGAACCGTGAGTGCAAAGGTCAGGGTATCGCCAATATCGGTGCGGGCCTGCTGGGTGGTATGGCGGGTTGCGCGATGATCGGCCAGTCGGTGATCAATGTGAAGTCGGGCGGACGCGGGCGCCTTTCCACGCTGGTGGCGGGTGTTGGTTTGCTGACGCTGGTGGTGTTCCTGAGCGATTATGTGGCGGTAATCCCGATGGCGGCGCTGGTGGCGGTGATGATCATGGTGTCTATCGGTACCTTCAATTGGGGGTCGATCCGCGATCTGAAGCGCCTGCCGCTGTCGACTAATCTGGTGATGTTGTCGACGGTGATTGTGGTAGTGTTTACCCACAATCTGGCCTTTGGGGTTTTTGTTGGGGTGCTGTTGGCGTCGCTGTTCTTTGCCAACAAGGTGAGCCACTTTATGTATGTGAGCTCGGAGCTGGATGAGGAGAAGAATTGCCGGACTTATAAGGTGATCGGGCAGGTGTTCTTCAATTCGGCGGATAAGTTTGTGGCGGCGTTTGATTTCAAGGAGGCGCTGGATAAGGTGGTGATTGACCTGAGCCGGGCGCATTTCTGGGATGTTTCGGCGGTGTATTCCCTGGACAAGGCGGTGGTGAAGTTCCGTCGCGAGGGCGCGGAGGTTGAGTTGATCGGCTTGAATGATGCCAGTGCGACGATTGTGGACCGCTTTGGGGTGCACGATAAGCCTGAGGAAATTGAGAAGGTATTGGGCGGGCACTGATCCGGCCTCGTTTGGTCGGGTACTTCGTAGTGTCGCCCTGTGGCGCTCAGGCACCGGGGGAATGATTTCAAAACCGGGCTAGGCGCCCCCCTGTGAATACCCGCAAGCGGGGCCGGCCGCCAATCACAGATTGGCGTCGTTAGGCGGCGCGCGAAGCATGCTTCGCAAACGCTTGCCTAACCCATGTAAGCTGCGTCGCAAACGTCCCTGTTTGCGACGCTTTTGAAATCATTCCCCCGCCACCAGAGCTTCAAGTCTGATGTTTGCACTTCGAAAATGACTTGCGATAACGAGAGAAAATAATAATGACCGAACAGAAAGATCCTGTTGTACTCTCCTGTATCGACGGCTCCCGTTTCAGCGGTGCTGTCTGCGACTATGCCACGTGGATTGCCACCACCGTTGGTGCGCCCATCAAGCTTCTGCACAACATCGAACGAATCTCTACACCTGCGGTAGCGGATCTGACCGGGAGCATCGGGCTCGGCAGCCAGGAGGAATTGCTGGAGGAGCTGACGAGTCTGGAGCAGCAGCGCTCAAAGTTGCAGCTTGAGCAGGGGCGGCAGATGTTGGAGCGTGCGCGGGAGCGGGCGGTGGATGCGGGGGCTGAGAGGGTGGTTACCTGCCAGCGTCACGGTTCGCTGATCGAGTCGCTGGTGGAGCTGGAGGATCATATCCGGGTTCTGGTGCTGGGGATTCGCGGCGAGGAGCACGGGGAGGAGAATCGGGGTTTGGGTGCGCAGTTGGAGTCGATCGTGCGGTCACTGCACAAGCCGATTCTGGTGGTGAACCGCGAGTTCTGTGCGCCGCGTTCCATCATGCTGGCCTACGATGGCAGCGAAGCAGCGCGCAAGGCGCTGGATATGGTGGCACACAGTGCGCTGTTCAAACATGTGGAGTGCCATCTGGTATATGTGGGCGATGGCGCCGAGACGGTGCTGGCGGAAGGGGCTCAGGCGTTGAGTGTTGGCGGTGTTTCGGTAACCAGCGCCAACCTGCAGGGCAAGACGGTGGATACGCTGATCAGCTACCAGCAGGAGCACGATATCGACCTGACGGTGATGGGGGCGTTCAGCCACAGCAAATTGCGCGATCTGCTACTTGGCAGTGTCACTGCCAAAATGTTGTTGGGGACCAATCAACCACTGCTGCTACTGCGTTGACGTAATCCGGCGGAAAACTGAAAGCCCGGAGCATGACGCTCCGGGCCTCTTCAACGGGAAAATCAGCTGGCGAGTCTGCTTTCCGAATTGGCTGCATTTGCCGCCTGCTCGACACTCATCCCCGCCTTTTTGTGCGGCGTCGGCTTCCCTTCCGCATCCAGTGCCACAAACACGATACGATCCACCCGCACAATCAGGTCCCGGGTCTGTTTGTTGCGCATTTCGCAGTGCACCGTCAGCGACGTGCGACCAATATCCACTACCTCAAACCCAAACTCCACGATATCCCCGCACACCGCGGAACTCACAAAATCAATTTCAGACATCAGCTTGGTCACGATGTTGGCGGTGCCCATCTGGCACCCTGCAAAAATAGCCGCCTCCTCATCTATCCACGCCAGTGCCTGGCCGCCAAACAGACGCTGGGCCGGATTCAGGTCGCCGGGTTTTACGAAATGACGTGAGTAGTACTTCATGAGAATTTACCTCGCTGGTTGACCCTGGGTTGGGGGGAAAATATTGCCGTATTCCATAACGGCCCCAGGAGAGAAATTGCATTTAGCGTGCCAAGAAGCTGTGAATATTTTCTGGTTCGAAGTGAATACCTGAATGCGAAGGAAAGGTGCCGGGTGAAAGGTTTCAGAAGCGTCGGCGACAGGGGCCGAAGGCGCCGCGCTGAAGCGGCCGGGCCACGCCGCCGACGTAGCGTACAAGGGTGAGACAAGCGTTTGTGAAGCATTGCTTCGCGCGCAGGCGAACGACGCCATACTGTGATTGGTGGCCGGGCCCGCTTGCGGGGATCCACAGCGGTTCTGAAACCTTTCACCCGGTGGCTTTCCGCCACTGAACTTGAATAAGAGGACCCCTAAGCCTGGTTTAGTCAAAAGTGTGCAAAAAATGTGCGCCCCGCTCTTTTCGAGGGCGGGGACTTGGAGTCCAACTTGGCTAAACTGGCCGCAACACTAGATATTCTGGCCGCGAAATTACCGTATCGTGACTTGCCACTCTGGGAGTCGCCCGCAAACGCCATTAGAATGTGCGCCTTTATGGCCGGCCAGTCGGCCTAGGTACCACTGAAAACCTACTGCGCGTGCGTCTGGCGGCGTCCGGCGGTGCTCGCAATCCTCACGTACTTCAGTACGTTCCGGTTGCTCCGCTCCGGCGGTCGCCACCAGCCCCCCGCTCGTTACGGTTTTCAGCGGTCCCGTCAATTAGGAATCACCCAACGGAGAGAGCCCGGCATGATCATCCAGCCGAAAGTTCGCGGATTCATCTGCACCAACGCCCACCCACAGGGCTGCGCCGCCAACGTGCGCGAGCAGATCGAATACATCAAATCCCAGCCCGCCATTGAAAACGGTCCCAAGAACGTGCTTGTGGTCGGCGCCTCCACCGGCTATGGCCTCGCGTCCCGCATCACCGCCGCCTTCGGCTGTGGCGCCAGTACCCTCGGTGTATTCTTTGAAAAGCCGCCGACCGACAAGCGTACTGCCTCCGCAGGATACTACAATGCCGCAGCCTTCGAAGAAGAAGCGCATGACGCCGGCCTTTATGCCAAGAGCATCAATGGCGATGCGTTCTCCGACGAAATCAAAGCCCAGGCTATCGACCTGATCAAACAGGACATGGGTAAGATCGACCTGGTCATCTACAGTCTCGCCTCTCCAAGACGTACCGACCCGAAAACCGGCGAACTGTACAGCTCCGTATTGAAGCCCATCGGCAAATCCTATACCGCGAAAAACCTCAACACCGACAAGCTGGAAATCTCCGACATCAGCGTCGAGCCTGCGAACGAAGAAGAAATCGCGGCCACGGTCAAAGTGATGGGCGGCGAAGACTGGGAACTGTGGATGCAGGCCCTGAACGACGCCGGCGTACTGGCGGACGACTGCAAAACCGTCGCCTACACCTATATTGGTGACAAACTCACCTGGCCGATCTACGGTCACGCCACCATTGGCAAGGCCAAGGAAGATCTGGATCGCGCCGCCAAAGCCATCAGTGACAGTGGCAGCGCGAGCGCCAATGTCGCCGTGCTGAAAGCTCTGGTCACTCAGTCCAGCTCGGCGATTCCTGTGATGCCACTGTATATCTCTCTTGTTTACAAAGTGATGAAGGAAGAGGGCACTCACGAGGGCTGTATTGAACAGCTGTACCGCCTCTACACGGAAGGCCTGTACACCGACGCTCCGCGCCTCGACGACGCCAACCGCTTCCGTATGGACGAGAAAGAACTGCGCGCGGAAACCCAGGCCAAAATCGAAAAACTGTGGCCGGAAGTGACCGAGGAAAATCTGTTCGAGCTGACTGACTACAAAGGTTACGCCGACGACTTCCTCAAACTGTTCGGCTTTGGTGTAAAAGGTATCGATTACGATGCCGACATCAGTCCTTTAGTGGCAGCGGACTTCAAATAAGCGCTGCCCCATGGCATTTTAAAAATTGCGTCGAAAAGAAACGCCGGGCAATTGCCCGGCGTTTCCGTTTTATAATTGCGCACTTTTGATTCCGCAGGAGACGTTTCATGGAAACCCGCAAGCTCGGAAAAACCGATCTCGAGGTAAGCAAGATCTGCCTCGGTACCATGACCTATGGCGAACAGAACAGCGAGACGGAGGCCTTCGAGCAGCTGGATTATGCGGTTGCTCAGGGAGTGAATTTTATCGACTGCGCGGAAATGTACCCGGTACCGCCAAAACCCGAGACCTACGGCCGCACAGAGGAGATCATCGGCAACTGGCTGGAGAAGCGTGGTAAGCGGCAGTCGCTGGTGCTGGCGACCAAGGTGACAGGGCGCGGTGAGGGCAACTCCGGTGTCGGCCACATTCGTGGCGGCCCACGCCTCGACCGCGACCAGATACTGCGGGCCTGTGACGATTCCCTGGCTCGGCTCAAGACCGACTACATCGATCTCTACCAGGTGCACTGGCCGGAGCGTCAGTCCAACTACTTCGGGCAACTCGGATACCGGCATGGCGGTGACGACGGTGTGGATATCAGTGAAACCCTGAGCGCGCTGCAGGAGCTTGTGGCGGCGGGCAAGGTGCGCCACATCGGCCTTTCGAATGAGACGCCCTGGGGTGTGCACCGCTACCTGCGCCTCGCCTCCCACGGCAACAGGCCGCGCATCGCCTCGATTCAGAATCCCTACAATCTGCTGAACCGCACCTTCGAAGTGGGACTGGCGGAAATGGCCATTCGCGAACAGTGCGGCCTGCTGGCCTATTCACCCCTGGCGTTTGGCACTCTGAGCGGCAAGTACCTGAATGGAGCGAGACCTGCGGGCGCGCGCCTGACCCTGTTCGAGCGGTTCCAGCGCTATACCAATGAGCGCGCGGTATCAGCCACCGAGCAGTACGTGAAACTGGCGGCGGCGTTCGGCCTCGACCCGGTGCAGATGGCGCTGGCGTTTGTGAACCAGCAGCCGTTTGTGACATCCAATATCATTGGTGCCACTACCATGGAACAGCTCCGTGCCAATATCTCCAGCAGTCAGCTGCAGTTGAGTAGCGAGCAACTGGAAGCCATTGAGGCGGTGCACCGGCAGAATCCCAATCCGGCACCGTGAACAATACCGTAAGGCGTGAACCCCACCTCTGAATGTCTATACTTCGAGGTAGTGTTTCGCGCCGATCAACGCTGATTCGATGCTCGGGTCAAAGGGAGTATTCATGCAGGCTGGTTACCACACCCTCAACGATCTGTTCGCCCAGCTGGGGTTGCGTTCTGACGATCGCGCCATCGAGGAATTTCTCGGTAAACATCACCTGGACGGTGAGGACAAGCTCTTCCACGCCAGATTCTGGAACGAGAGCCAGCGCAAATTCCTGCACGATGCGATTCTGGAAGATTCCGACTGGTGCGAAGTGGTGGACGAGCTGGACGCACTGCTGCGGCACTGAGACTCTCTGGAGTTTGTTGCGTCCAAAAGAGATCGGTCACAGGGCGGGCGGGCCGCCGGGAGTACCCTAGGGCGGTGCTGCGCGGCTATAATGCGCCGTTTTCGTCCGGGGGCATTGGCCGCCTGGTGCCTGTTCCCCGATCTCTGCTGTCCGCAACTTATGGAAAAACCCCGTTTTCGTGCTGCCCTGCTGCACCCGCGCTACTGGCTGACCTGGCTTCTGTTCGGCGTATGGTTTGCGGTGGCGCAGCTGCCGTACAACTGGCAAATGGCGATCGGTCGCATGCTGGGCCGGCTGATGCTGCGCTTTGCCAGCGATCGGCGCCAGATCGCCGAGCGCAATCTGGCGCTGTGCTTTCCCGAGCTTTCCGCCATGGAGCGCGAGCAACTGCTGCGCCGCAACTTCGCTTCCAACGGTATCGCGCTGATGGAGACCGGCATGGCGTGGTTCCGCTCCAGCCGCTGGCTGCGCCGGCGCTTTACCATCGAGGGGCTGGAATATCTGCAGGAGCCCCACAGCCGCGGCCAGGGTGTGGTGATGCTGGCGATGCACTTCACCACACTGGAAATCGGCGCCCAGTTTATGTCCCTGAGCCACCCGGTGGACGGCATGTACCGCCCGCATAAGAATCCAGTGTATGACTACATGCAGCGCAAGGGGCGCGAGCGCCTCGGGGAGGATTCCGAGGTGTACCAGCGTAAGGACGTACGCGGCATGTTGCGGGCGCTGCAGAAGGGGCGTGCGGTCTGGTATGCGCCGGATCAGGACTACGGCATCAAACAGGGGGTATTCGCCCCGTTGTTTGGGATCCCTGCCGCCACCGTTACCGGTACTTCGCGCTTTGCGCGGGTTGGTCGCGCCCAGGTGGTGCCCTATACGGTAACGCGCCTGGAGGGAAAGGGGTTTTACCAGGTCCGGGTGTTCCCGCCGATCACCGAGATCCCCTCCGGCGATGAATTGAAAGACGCGGCGCTGGTCAACCAGTTTGTAGAAGCGCGCATGCGTGAGAATGCTGCGCAGTACATGTGGGTGCACCGTCGCTTCAAGACTCGCCCTGAAGGTGAGGAGCCGTATTACCCGAAACGGAAACGGCGGCGCAAAAAGCGCAAAATTTGATCAATATCCGCCGGACTCCCTGCCGCGCAGTGGGATAAATTTTGCGCTGGCATCGAACTGGCACGGTCAGTAACATACCGCATTCATTTTTTTGGCGGTACAGGCCGGCTGCAGGCCGGTTGGAGAAGGAGTTGCAATGATTTCCGGCAGTATGGTGGCGCTGGCCACACCCATGTATGCAGACGGCAGCCTGGATTGGGACAAACTGCACGAACTGGTGGAATGGCACATCGAGCAGGGCACCCGCGCGCTGGTTGCGGTGGGCACCACCGGTGAATCCGCCACCCTCGATGTGCACGAACACCTGGAAGTCATCCGCCGCGTGGTGGACCAGGTTGCCGGGCGCATTCCGGTGATCGCCGGTACCGGCGCCAACTCCACCACCGAAGCCATTGAACTCACCGCGACTGCGGCCAAGTGCGGCGCGGACGCCTGCCTGCTGGTGACTCCTTACTACAACAAGCCCACACAAGAGGGCCTGTACCAACACTACAAGGCCGTGGCCAAGGCCGTTGCTATTCCGCAGATCCTCTACAATGTGCCGGGGCGCACGGCGGTGGACATGCTGCCCGACACGGTGCGCCGCCTGTCTTCCGTTGCCAACATCGTCGGCATCAAAGAAGCCACTGGCGATTTGGAGCGCGCGCGCCAGATCCTGGATCTGGTGCCGGAAGATTTCGCCGTCTACTCCGGTGACGACGCCACCGCAGTAGAGCTGATGCTGCTTGGCGGCCACGGCAACATCAGCGTGACCGCGAACGTGGCGCCAGCGGCGGTGGCGCAGATGTGCGAAGCGGCCCTGTCTGGCGACGCCGTGACCGCGCGCGCCATCAATCAACGCATAGAAATATTGCACAAAACACTGTTTGTGGAGTCCAACCCCATACCGGTGAAATGGGCGCTAAAGGAAATGGGTCGCATCGACAGCGGAATCCGCCTGCCGCTTACCGGTCTGTCTGCTGAGCACCACGGCGTGGTGCGCGAGGCGCTGCGCAGTGCGGGTGTGCTCTGACAGGCAGCGCTCACGGTAGACTGACGGCGAGAACGTACTGAGGCTGCAGGAAACAATTTTCCCGGCCTCATGGTCTATACCGCTTCAGAACAATTGCGATCGGGACTGATTCGACAAGGTACCAATAATGACAAAATTTACCGCCGGAGCCCTACTGTGCGCTGCGGTTACCACCCTCGGTGGCTGTGGCATTTTCGGCCAGGACGGTTACTTCCGCGACCGCGGTGACGACTACCAGCTGGCCGACAGCCTGCCTCCGTTGCAGATGCCGGAGGGCGTTACTGCCAAGCACCAGGAGGAACTCTACGAAGTGCCGCAGATCAGCGGCGAGGTGGAGCGCGGCTCCTTCGAAGTGCCGCGCCCGCAGGCGCTGTCGGTCAACGTAGGGCTCGACCGGGTGAAAATCCAGAAGTTGGGCAACCGCCGCTGGGTGCTGGTGAACCAGCCACCGGATGAGGTGTGGCCGCAGCTGCACTATTTCCTGCGCACCGCCGGTTTGCAGTTGGCGATGTCTGACGCCGGTGCCGGCACCATGGAAACCACTTGGCTTACATTTGGTGAAAGCCCGCAAACCAAAGACAAATACCGCCTGCAGGTGGAGTCCGGGGTGCAACCCGATACCACCGAAGTTCATGTGCGCCACTATTCTGCGGCCCTGGACGCACCGGCCAACGGCCCGGTGGATTGGCCGGCGCAGTCCACCAACCCCGAACGCGAGGGCTGGATGATCGACGAAATGTCCAACGCGCTGGCGGCCGATGACAGCGGCGCCGCGGCTTCGCTGGTGGCTCAGGCTATCGGTGGAGGCAAGGTGAAGGTGCAGGTGATGGAACCGGCGGGCAAAGAGCCGTACATCGCGCTCGACCTGGCCATGAACCGCGCCTGGGCAACCGTGGCCCACGCCCTCAATACCGGTGCCTACCGCTTGCACAAGGAAGACGCGGATATCGGCGTCTTTTACGTAACCTACGACACCGACCGGGAACTTTCGGAAGAGGAAACCGGCTGGTTCTCCAGCTGGGGCTCCGGCGAAGACGACGACAAGCAGGCAAAAGCGGCCGACGCATACAGCCTGCAGCAGGTGCTGGCGAATATTGACACCAGCTCCACCGCCGAGCCGCGGCTGTTTGCCAACCTCCAGGGACTCGGCGGTTCCCCCAACAGCAATATCCCCGGCTATCTGGTGGTATTGCGCAGTGAAAACGACACCATCGAAGTGCGCATCCGCAATACCCGCGGCCAGCCACTCGGTCGCAACAAAGCATCAGAGCTGCTGATGGCCATTCGCCAGAACCTGATCTGACCTCCGGCTGGGACACGCACATGGCGATCAGATTTGCCTCCCTGGGTAGTGGCAGCAAGGGCAATGGCACTCTGGTCGCCTCCGGCGACCACTGTCTGTTGGTGGATTGCGGCTTCACCATCAAGGAGACCGAACGGCGCATGGCGCGGCTCGGTCTTTCCCCCGCGGAGCTCTCCGCCATTCTCGTCACCCATGAACACAGCGATCATATGGCCGGTGTCGGTCCGCTGGCGCGCAAGTACCAGCTGCCGGTGTATCTCACCCCCGGCACCTTGCGCGCGCGGGATTTCGGCGCGCTGCCTGCGGTGCAGTTGATCGAGGGCCACCAGCCCTTCGCCGTGGGGGATATCCAGGTCACTCCGGTGGCGGTACCCCATGACGCCCGCGAGGCCGCGCAGTTTGTCTTCCGCAGCCGGGGCAGCAGTCTCGGGCTGCTGACCGACCTCGGGACCATCACACCCCATGTGGAATCCCACTACGGCGATTGCGACGCGCTGGTGCTGGAGGCCAATCACGACCCCATGATGCTGGCGCAGGGACCTTATCCACCGTCATTGAAGCGGCGCGTCGGCGGCGCCTACGGGCACCTCAGCAATCAGCAGGCGGCAGGTTTTCTGCAGCGTATCGGCAGCCAGCGCTTGCAGCATCTGGTGGTCGCTCATATCAGTGAGAAAAACAACAGCCTGGAGCTGGCGCGCGCGGCACTGGGCGACGCCGCCGCCCAGGCCGCCAACTGCATTTTTGCCTGTCAGCAGGAAGGGTTTGACTGGCTGCAGATCGAAAAGGCAGAGTAGACCTTGATTCCGGCGCCACAGGATACCTTCACATGTATCCGCTACCGGCGCCATTTCCCTCGAAGAACAAGAAAACGGAGTCTCCCGCAGTGGCCGCATTCGACGATCCCGCCCACAGCTACCTCACCCGCACCGACAGCGGTGCCCTGTACGGCAACCCTGGCCTGGACCTGCTGCTGGTGGAAACCGGCCTGTGCCGCGCAGTGATCTCCCTGCAGGGGGCTCAGGTACTGGAGTTTGCCGCCAGCGGCCGCGCGCCGCTGCTGTGGTTAAGCCCCGCAACCCCCTTTGCGGCGGGTACCGCCGTGCGGGGCGGTGTGCCGCTGTGCTTGCCCTGGTTCGGGGAAAACCGGGAAGACCCCTCAAAACCCAAGCACGGGCTGGTGCGCACGCAATTGTGGGAACTCGCCGATAGTGAAATGCTGTCCGACGGCGCGGTGGAGCTGACGCTCCGCTTCCAGCATCCAGGGGATGAACTGTTTCCCGCGAGCTTTACCTGCACCCTGAAAATCGTCCTGGGCAAGAGTCTCATCTTTGAGCTTGAGCTTACCAACAGCGCCGACAGCCCCGCGGAATACAGCTGGGCCCTGCACAGCTATTTTGCGGTGGAAGATGTGAATGCGGTGGAGGTGGAGGGACTGGACGGCGGTGAGTTCCTCGACAAGACCCGCGCTTTCGTTCGCGACCGCCTCGATGGCATGCAGACCTTTGCCGGTGAAGTGGATCGCGTATTTGAGCGGGCTCCCGCCCACCAGGTTATCCACACGCCCAATTCGATCACTGCCGAGAGCGAAAACTGCCACACGGTCATCACCTGGAACCCGGGTGCTGAGCTCGCCGCCACCATAAGTGACATAGGCCCGCACTACCGCGGTTTTGTCTGCGTGGAGCACGGTAATGCGTTTGCCGACAGCTGGCGACTGCAGCCCGGGGAGTCCGCCCGCGCCCGTCTGACGCTCGGCCGTTAAGTTACTGTCGGCAAACCATCCCGAGGCAGGAGGCCCCATGCAAACCGGACTGATTCACGCCTATCTCCTCGACGGCCGCGGCGGTGGACGCCGTATACAGTGGCCGGAGGTACAGCAGTGGACGCCGGACCAGGGGCGTCTGTGGCTGCACTTCGACTACACCGACCAGGACGCCCGCACCTGGATCAGCGGTGCGGCCAACCTGGATCCGCTGGTGGCCGATGCGCTGCTGACAGAGGAAACCCGCCCCCGCACCACGGGTATCGGCAGCGGCCTGCTGATTGCGCTGCGCGGGGTCAACCTCAACCCGGAATCCCAGCCGGAGGACATGGTGTCCATCCGCCTGTGGGCGGAGGAGACGCGGGTTATCAGCACACGCCGGCGCCGCCTGCTGTCCATCGACGATCTCTGTACTCAGTTGGATGGCGGGCGCGGACCAACCTCAACGGCCGGGCTGGTGGTGGAGATCGCGGATCTGCTGGTATGGCGCATGAGCGACACGGTGGACAACTTCGAGGAGGTGATCGACGAGCTCGAAGACCGGGTGGTGGGTGGCGCCAGCGCCAATCTGCGCCTGGATCTGGCGATGCTGCGCAAGCAGACCATCACACTGCGCCGCTACCTGTCGCCGCAGCGGGAGGCACTGGCGCGCTTTCTGGGGGAGAAACTGGCGTGGATCAGCGAGGCGGACCGCCTGCAGTTGCGCGAGGTGAGTGACCGCCTGTTGCGGCATATTGAGGATATCGACGCGGTGCGCGAGCGCGCGGCGGTCACCCAGGAAGAGTTGATGAGCCGCATTTCCGAGCAGCTCAACAGCCGCATGTATGTGCTCTCCATTATCGCCGCCATCTTCCTGCCGCTGGGTTTTTTCACCGGTCTGCTGGGCATCAATGTCGGCGGTATCCCCGGTTCCGAGAATCCCCGCGCTTTTCTGATTTTCAGTGTGTTACTGGTGGTGACAGTGGCGATCCAGCTAGTGGTATTCCGCTGGAAACGGTGGTTGTAGCGTCCATCGTGTTGCGGGACCGCCGTCAGGCGAACACCGTTACCGTCTGCCGTGTCAGCGCCATCAGCACACCGCGGCTGTTCCACAGTCGCGCCTGGATCACCGCGTAACCATCTTCCGCCTGTTCCACCTCTGCCAGATACTGCCACCAGTCGCCGCTGTCACAGTCAGCGGTCATGGCGGCGGGCATTAGTTCCACGGTCCATGTCAGCGAGCTGGCGGGGGCGACGGTCTTCAACATCGGCAGCACCGCCGGTGGCCAGGCGTCGATCAGCGCAAGCAGGTGCGCGGTGGTGGCGGGGCCCGCGGATTCGCGGAAGCGGACCCAGCCACCAATACGGCCTTCGCGGTGGCCACTGAAGGGCAGGGCGCCAGCACAGATCCGGTAGTCAAAGTGGCGGGTGAACTCCGGCACTAGTCCCTCGATATAGGGGAGCGCCTCGCAGGACTCCGGTTTGGGAAACTCCGGAGCGGCGTCGGTCGCCACGGCGATTGCCGAAGTGCGCGGTTTGCCAAAACTCGCCAGGGCAGCGGTCACGACCTGGTCGCCCTGGCTGGCGTGGGCTTCGATCTGCACTGCGGAACGGCCGGCGCGCAGTATCCGGGCGCTCGCCTGCAGTTCACCGGCTTCCGCCGGGGCCACGAACGAGACCGTGAGGGAGCGCAGGGGAGTATTCGCTACCGGCGCCTCAGAGGCCTGTTCCAGTGTCGCCTCGACGTGTCGGTACAGCATCGCGGCGACGAGACCGCCAAAGGTAGCGCGGCCCTGGGCCCATCCGCTGGGAATATTCGTGGTGCCGCCACTGCCGGCACCGTCGAGAATGGCAGTAAATTCCATTGAGTAGTCTCCGGCCTGCGGCGGCTCAATTAAAGCTGTGGTCGGTGCCGGGGAAGGTGCCGTTTTTTACGTCTTCGGCGTATTTGCGCAGAGCGCCGGGAATGTTGCCCGCTTCCGCGAGGAAGTTCTTGGAGAACTTCGGCGGTTTTTCCGTGAGGCCGAGGATGTCATTGATGACCAGTACCTGGGCGTCGGTATGAGGGCCGGCGCCGATACCGATGGTCGGCATGGAGACCGCTTCAGTGATGCGCTTACCCAACTCCGAAGGCACGCACTCCAGCACCAGCAGATCTGCGCCGGCCTCATCCAGCTGTACGGCGTCGTTCAAAATTTCTCCGGCGTGGTCGTCGTCGCGCCCCTGCACCCGGTAGCCGCCCAATTTGTGTACCGACTGTGGCGTCAGCCCCAAGTGCGCACACACCGGAATGCCGCGCTCGGTCAGCATTTTTACGGTGGGCGCGAGCCAGGCGCCGCCCTCAATTTTCACCATGTGCGCGCCCGCCTGCATGATGCGGGTGGCATTGGTAAGCGCTTGCTCCGGTGTGGCGTATGTCATGAATGGCAGGTCGCCCATGATCAGGGATTTTTTGTTGCCGCGGGCCACCGCTTCCACGTGGTAGATCATCTGTTCCATGGTGACAGGAATGGTGCTGTCGTAGCCGAGCACGGTCATGCCGAGGGAATCGCCGATCAACACGGTTTCCACCCCGGTTCTCTGCGCCATTGCGGCCATGGGGGCGTCGTAGAGGGCGACACAGATAAACTTCTCTCCATCCGCCTTCATCTTGCGCAGGGTCTGGACAGTAACAGGCTTTGTCAGCTCACTGGGGGCGTAGGGCATGGTGATTACTCGCTAATCTGGGGCGCGGGGCCCGTGGTACATCCGCGGCGTGACACCGGGATACTCAAGCGGCAGGAAGGCGGTGCCTATCTGCCGGGATTGTAATAGTGGCGGCCGCTCTTGATCTCCAGTAGGTATTCCACCAGTTGCAGATAATCCCGCTGCTGGTCGACGATGTCGATCTCGGCACAGTTCACGATCAGCAGGGGCGCTTGGTCGTAATAGTGAAAGAAGTTGGTATAGGCCTCGTTGAGGGTCGCCAGGTACTCGTTGCTGATACTGCGCTCAGCGGCGATACCGCGTTTGTGGATGCGCTGCTGCAGTACTTCGAGGGGCGCCTGCAGGTAAATTACGAGATCCGGCTTCGGCGCTTCCAGTGTCAGGTGCTGGTAGACCTGGCGGTAGAGCTGCAGTTCGTCGCTGTCCAGGGTAACTTCCGCGAACAGGTGATCTTTTTCAATCAGGAAGTCCGCCACCCGCACCGGCTTGAACAGATCGTCCTGGCGCAGGGCCTGAATCTGTTGCGAACGCTGCAGCAGGAAGTGCAGTTGCGTGGGGAGCGCGGCGTTTTTCGGGTCGCGGTAGAAGCGCTCGAGGAAGGGATTTTCTTCCGGCAGTTCGAGCAATGTATCGTAATTGAAGGTGGCGGCCAGCTTTTTCGCCAAGGTGGTTTTGCCTACGCCGATATTGCCTTCAACTGCGATAAAGCGGGGCAGTTTGCGCTCCTGCAGGTTCAGTTCCAGGGCCAGATTCTCTGCGCTGTAGTCTTCGGAAGGTGTGTTGTCGGATACGGAGGATTTTGTCACCGGGGTTGCTCCTTCTTGTTCCCTGATTTCCGTCGGTACCGGTTATTTCAGTCGATGCAAGCGGTTGGGTGGACACCGGGCCAGCAGTGTCTGCAACGGTGTACCGTCGGGCATACACAGGTCTGGTGCCAGCTCTGCCAGCGGTTCCAGCACGAAATTGCGTTCCGCCATGCGCGGGTGCGGCACGGTCAGTCGTGCGGTACCCAGCGTTTTATCACCGAACAGCAGAATATCCAGGTCCAGCGTGCGCGCGCCCCAGCGCAGGGTGCGCTCGCGGCCGTGAAGGTGCTCGATAGCCTGCAGCGCATCCAGCAGCGCTTCCGCCGCCAATGACGTTTCGACACTGGCCACTGCATTGACGTAATCCGGTTGCTCACCGGGGCCGATGGGCGCACTGGCGTAAAAGCCGGAGCAACTCAGAACCTGCGTCTGTGGAATTTCTTCCATGTGCGCGAGCGCACTGCGCAGCTGGGCCGCCGGGTCCGCAAGATTGCTGCCGAGGCCAATATAACAGCGTGTCACTTGTGATTTCCGCTCAATTCGACGGATGTTCCGCGCCGCCGCCCTGCCGATTGCCACCCTGGCGGCCACGGTTGCGGCCACCGCGGTTGCGCCGGCCACGGCCTTTGCCACTGCCCTGCGCGCCGTTGCGCGGCAGGTCGCGCACCATCTGCAGCCGCTGTTCCTCATCTGCCTGCTGGAACGCCGTCCACCACTGGCCGAGGCCCGCGGGAATCTCGCCACTGTCTTCGCGCAGCAACAGGAAATCGTAAGCCGCTCGGAATTTGGGAAGCTCCATCAGGCGGAAGGCGCGCTCCCCACTGCGGCGGGGCAGGCGGGATTGCATGTCCCAGATCTCGCGCATGGGGATGGTGAAGCGTTTGGGAATCGCCGTGTGCACCAGCTGGTTGCTGGTAATTTTCTGCGCGGCCTGCGCCAGTGCCGGCACCGGGGGAACGCCCTTGCTTTCGAGGTATTGCTGTTCGGCATTAACCCCGGGCCACAGCAGTGCCGCGTACAGGAACGCCGGCGTTACCCGCAGGTCTTCGCGAATACGGGTATCGGTATTGCGCAGGGCCTGGCGGGTAAGGGCCAGGGCCTCGGGGTTGTCCAGCAGGCGCGCATTGTCCGGAAACAGATGCTGCCACAACTGGTACTGGCGCAGCAGCTCGAACGTGCGCTCGCCGTGGCCGCTCATCAGCAGCTTCAGCACCTCGTCGAACATGCGCGCAGGCGCGATGTTGCGCAGCAGTGGTGCCAGTTCTTTCAGGGGAGCGGCGGTGGCCGGTTCGATATCAAAATCGAGCTTCGCTGCAAAGCGCACCGCGCGCAGCATGCGTACCGGGTCTTCCTTATAGCGGGTTTCCGGATCGCCAATCATGCGGATCAGGCGCTGCTCGATATCCCGAATGCCACCGGTATAGTCGTGGATTTCGAAACCGTTGGTGGTGTAGTAGAGCGCGTTGACCGTGAAATCCCGCCGGATCGCATCACTCTCAAGGTCACCGTAGACATTGTCGCGCAGCAGCATGCCGTGTTCGGACTGCTGTGCCTCATGCTCTTCGCCATCGCTGTGGTGGCCGCGGAAGGTGGTGACCTCAATTACCTCGCGGCCGATACGCGCGTGCAGGATGCGGAAGCGGCGGCCGACAATGCGCGAACCGCGAAACAGCTGCCGCGCCTGCTCGGGGGTGGCATCGGTCGCGACGTCAAAGTCCTTGGGGTGGCCGCCCAGCAGTAAATCGCGCACACCGCCGCCGACGATATAAGCCTCAAAACCGCCCTCCTGCAGCCGCTTCATTACCGTAAGCGCCGCGCGGCTCACGTCCCGGCGGGACAGGCTGTGATCACTGCGGGGGATGATCACACGGGATACGCCCGTGTCGCTGGCTTTAGGCCTGGTTGACTTGCCTGGGGACTTCTTGCGCGGCGGTTTACCGCGACCACCCTCGCTGGACATGAGCGGGGTGTCGCCGTTGGCGTCGGTGGTTTTTGATTTGTTGTGCCAGCGTTTGATACTGCTGATCAGGGAATTGAACATACGGCTTACTGTGTTATCCGCAGCCCAGTGCATGGGCGGCTCTACGGTTGATCCTGGTGGCTCATAGCGAGCTGGTACCGGGATGGCGGTGTTCCTGACTCGTATGGGGGCGGATTCTATCACACACAGCGCAACGCACAGCTGCCGGTCCCGCTCCCTGCGGGTACCAGCAAATGTGTGCATTCATTGGAAAAGAAAAGAAGGGAATTATTCTTATTCGGTATGAAGGCAGCGGCTTCCTTGCGCTATCAATTTGCTTTTCAGCAAACCCTCTCCCAGGCACAATCAGTCAGTTTGTCACGTGCTTGTCGTTATTTTTGTTGTCTTCTACAAGTTATTGTTTTTGTTATTACGCTTTATTCTTATTGTTTATTGTTGTTTTAGTTCTTATTACTTTTTGTTTATTTTTATTGTTGTGTTGAGCCTTATTGTTGTTATTGCTCAGTTTTTGCTCCGGTCATCGATCACTTTGGCTTTTATTATCGATCTGCCCGTTTTTATTGTTTTTTTGTTGCGCCCACTTATTGTCAGTTGTTATTAGGGCTTAAACAGTCATTTATTTTTATTCTTGGCTGTTCTTGTTGTTTGACCTATACAAAGCAGATAGCGTGCCAACTTTAAAATTTCTTTATAAATCAATAAGTTAAAAAATTTGGGAACTTTTTTGCGCTGCGGGAACACAGCTTTCCGTTACGCAAGGTACGGCAACTGTTACTCACCTGGGAGAGGGGGTAACACTTTCACTTGTTACCAATTTTTCCCCCGACACGAATCCCGCGCACACAGACGCCCGCAAACCTTTGGTTGCGCAACTTGTTGATTTTCAAGGAATTAACTGAAGCGAATTAGCGAAATTAGACAGTAGTGATAGCAGGGCGGACGCAGGGGGTTGGGAGAAGGTGGCGATGCCGGGGATGGTCTTGCGAGACCTTCACCGCCATGGATGGCGGTGCAGAGCCCCCAGGGATGGGTTCACGGCGTGTCTCGCAAGACCATCCCCGGTAGCGACACCGCCACAAAAGGTGTTCGGGAGGGTGTTAGGTATCTCGGAGTTTGATACTCAGGCCTCTTCTTCCGCCGTACGCTTGGACTTCTTGCGCGGAATGCCGAGCTTCTGCCGGCGCTCCCACAGGCACTTGCGGCTCACACCCAGCTTCTTCGCCAGATCCGTCTCGCTCATTGTGTCCTGGTGTTCCAGAACGAAACGCGCGAAGTAATCCTCCAGTGATAGATCCTCCCGCGGGTCCGAATGCAGACTGTTGCGCGGACGGCGCTCCGGGTCCGCCTCATCGATGGGAACCAGGTCCAGATCGATATCCAGCGTCTCGTAATCGATCTCACTGGCATCCTCCGTAAGGATCACTGCGCGCTGGATCGCATTCTCCAGCTCGCGCACGTTACCTGGCCAGGTGTAGGTCGTTACCGCCTGGATCGCCTCCGGTGACAACTTGAGGATGGGGCGACTGATCTTGGCGCAGAACTTCTCAATCAGGTTCTCGGCAATGGACAGCACATCTTTGCCGCGCTCGCGCAGCGGTGGCAGCGTCAGCTGGACCACATTGATGCGGTAATAAAGGTCCTCGCGGAAGCGCCGCTCCGCCGCCAGCTGGCGCAGATTGCGGTGGGTTGCCGCAACCAGCCGCACGTTGACCTTGCGGGACTCGATTGCGCCGATGGGGCGCACCTCGCCCTCCTGCAGTACCCGCAGCAGGCGCGCCTGGGCCTCGAGGGGAAGCTCACCAATCTCGTCGAGGAACAGGGTGCCGCCGTCGGCCGCCGCTACCAGACCCTCGCGGGCGGTCTGGGCGCCGGTAAACGCGCCTTTTTCGTGACCGAACAGCTCCGCTTCGATCAATGTTTCCGGAATCGCCGCGCAGTTCACCGAGATCAGCGGTTTGCCGCTGCGCTTGCTCTCCTCGTGAATGGCGCGAGCCACCAGCTCTTTACCGGTGCCGGTTTCGCCGTGCACCAGCACCGTGGCATCGGTGGGCGCTACCTTGTGGATTCGCGCGTAGAGATCGCGCATCACCGGGCTGTCGCCGATCATGCCGGCTATGGCGCGGCCCTCGGCCTTGCTGTCGGCAGCGGCGGCGCCGGCGGCGCGGTTCTGCTCCGCCTTGCCGATCACCCGGCGCACGGTGGCGATCATTTCGTCGTGATCGAAGGGTTTGGCGATGTAGTCAGCAGCGCCCATGCGCATGGAGTCCACTGCCGAGCGCAGGCTGGCGTAACTGGTCATGATCAGCACCGGCACGTCACCTGCCAGCTTCAGCAGGTCGGTGCCGGGCGCGCCCGGGAGGCGCAGGTCCGAAATGATCAGGTCTACATCCGTGAGGCGATATTTGGTGGTCGCCTCACGTACCGAGCCGGCTTCACTGATCTTGTAGCGGTGCCTCTCCAGCAGCTTGCGCAGGGCCGTGCGGATAATGGCTTCATCTTCTACGATCAGGATGTGGCTCATGTGTTACGCCTGGTTACAAAATGTTCAGAGGGGCCTAAGTTTTACCTGTTGGGCGTTTCGATGCAACCCAGTTGCCAGTTGAAGGCTAAAATTTATCCAATTATTTTTCATCTGCCCGTAACAGGCCTGTCATATTTCCAGGCCGTGCGCCGCGCTCTCCAGCGGTAATTGCACCACAAACCGCGCCCCGCGGCCGGTTTCGGTGTGGGCCGGACTCACCAGTTCCAGCTGTCCTCCGTGTTCTTCCACAATGCTGTACACCATGGCGAGACCGAGACCGGTACCTTCACCGGGTTCTTTGGTGGTGAAGAAGGGTTCCAGAATCCGGTCGCGGTGTGCCGGTGAAATCCCCGGGCCATTGTCGGTCACCGCGATACACGCAAGCCCCGCGCGGACATAGCCTTCCACGTCGATATGACCGCCATCGGGGCTGGCGTCGCGGGCGTTGCTCAGCAGGTTGATAAAGACCTGGATCAGGCGCTGGTTGTCGCCCAGCGCGACCAGATCTGCGGGGACGCTGTTGGCGAAGGTGACCTGGGTTTTGTCCCGCTGCAGAGACAGCAGCTGTACCGCCTCCTCCACACAGGCGCGCAGGTCTACCGGTGCCTTCTCGCGGTCGTGAGTGCCGCTGTGGGAGAAACTCACCAGGGAGTGCACGATTCGGCTGATGCGCTGGGTCTGGCTCAGGATCTGGTCTGCGGTCTCCAGTACTTCCGGGTTGTCCGACTCGAACTGCAGGTTCTGCGCGAGGCAGGCGATGCCTGTTACCGGGTTGCCCACCTCGTGCGCCACCCCGGCGGCGAGGCGGCCCACAGAGGCCAGGCGCTCGCTGTGCATCAATTCCTGCTCCAGCACCTGGGTCTCGGTGATGTCCTCCACCAGCAGCATCTGGCCGTCGCCGCGGCTGTCTTTGACTCTGGTGCTGTCGCGCCCGTATTTTTTCTGCTTCAGGCGGGTCTTGTGCAGATTGAGCCAGTGGTTGTTACCGTTCATTTCTATCTGCTGCTTGAAGCGGCTGGCGTCTTCCGACTGCGCGAACTCCGTCAGCAGGGTCCGCCAGGGCTCCGGCAGGTACTCCAGTTTCGAGCCGATTACCTCACTGGCGGTAATACCGGTGACCTCCGCCATGGCGTAGTTCCACAGCAGGATTTCGCCATCGCGGCCGAGGGAGCAGGCGGCCATGGGCAGCTCTTCCAGCATCTGCCGGTGGTAAAGCCGCAGATTGTTCAGTTCCGCGGCGAGACCGGTGAGCTGGTTTTTGTAGCGGCTGAGGCGCGTCTCGATCAGGTGGATGTCTTTGTTCGCCGGCTGATCGCTGGTTACGAACGGCAGGTGACGGTCCACGATCTGGCCGGCCAGCACCCTTCCCAGCAGGCCCGACAGGTTGGCCTCCAGTCGGTCGCGCAACTGGCGCAACGCGTAGGGGCGGCGCTCATTTTCCGTCAGGTTGAGCTGGCGCAAAGCGCGGTTCACTTCCTGGCTGGCGGTGGCGGCGCCGAGGCTTTCCGACAGGCGCAGGCGGAAATCCGCGGCGGATTGCACATCCAGCTCAAGGCGCAGGGCCTGGCTGATGGAGTCGTCGCTGCACAGGTCGGCGGCATAGCGCTCCAGGCTGGAGGTCGGGGTGAACAGCGACAGGCCAACAAACAGCAGCACGTTTACGGACAGTGACAGGGTGGTGATCTGCGGCCAGATTTCCATGCCCAGCGGCAGGCGATAGTCGCCGAAAGTAATGCCGCTATTGCCCACCATGGCCGGTAACAGCAGGCCGGCGGCCCAGATCAGCATGCCGGCGAGCAGGCCACCGATAAAGCCGCGGCGGTTGCCCTGAGGCCAGTGGATCACCGCAAAGATTCCCGGCAGGAACTGCAGAGAGGCAATGAACGCGATAATGGCCAGGTCGGACAGCGACAGGCGGTTGTTCAAAAGTAGATAGAAGCCGAATCCCGCCAGGAACAGCGCCGCCACCAGCGAACGGCGCAGCCACAGCAACTGGCGGTACATATTGTCGTCGGATTGCCAGCGGGTGCCGGGCAGCAACCAATGGTTCATCACCATGGTGGAGAGCGCCAGGGTGATCATGATCAGTGCGCCGGTGGCGGCGGACAGGCCGCCGATAAACGCCACAATCGTCAGCAGCGCGGACCCGCTGGCGCGCGGTACTGCGAGAGTGAAGTACTGCACTGGCTCCGCCACATCCAGTGCAAAACCCGCCCACATGATGGGGAAGATCGGCAGTGCCATCAAAAGCAGGAACAGCGGGAACCCCCAGCTTGCGGTGCGCAGGCCCAGGGCCGCGGGCCGCTCGGCAATGCTCAGATAGAAAATATGCGGCATGGCCACGGCGGTGGCGATGAATACCAGCAGCAGGGTGTGCGAGGAACCCTGTTTGATCGGCGAATATAGAAGCTGCTGCATGTCACTGTTTTGCGCCAGCCACTTGTCGAGCCCGCCCAAGCCGCCGAAAACGCCATACACGGCGTAGAGCCCCACCGCCAGTAGCGCCAACAGCTTCACCAGGGATTCCAGCGCCATGGCACTGGCGAGGCCCGCCCGGCGCTTGCGCGATGCGCCGTAGGTGGTGGTAAACAGCGCCAGCAGCACACAGTAGAAGAAGGCAATCAGATCCTTGCTGGTGACGCCGCTGTCCGGCAGTGCCAGCGCCGCTACATTGTCGCGCGACAGCAGTGCCAGAGTCTCCGCTACCGCCTGGATTTGCAGTGCGATCAGCGGCAGCAGCCCCAGCAGCATGAACAAGGTGGCAAGGGTGCCCGCCTCGCGGCTGTGGTAGCGGAACACCAGCAGGTCGGCGGGGGACGTGAGCTGATAACGCTGGGCCAGGCGCGCCAGTGGCTCGAGCGCCACTGGCGCGAACAGAAACATGGCACCGGTGCCGAGATAATAGGCCAGCACCCCATAGCCGTGCTGCCACGCCAGATCGATGATGCCGTAATAGGTCCAGGCGCTCAGGGAAACCCCCAGCGACAGCACGTAGAAAAACGGATGCCGCACCCAGTTGCTCGGCAGCCAGCCTTTGGAGGTGGCAAAGGCGACGAAAAACAGCGCGAAGATATAGGCAACGCCAATCAGTGCGATATTGACGATTTCAAAGGTCATCCGGGCGGCGCCTCCGTTGAATGAAGATCGCCAGCAGGATCAGGACGAACCACAGAATAAACGGGCGATACCAGGCGCCGGTGGGATTGATCATCCAGGTGAATACGGTGGGGCTGAATACATAGCCCACCAGTACCAGCAGGATTAACAGGGTACGGTTGCTCATTAAGGACCTGTTGGGGTCGTCCTGCGGTAAGGCAGAGAAAATATGGCGCAAAATGGTAATGCGCCGTTGGGGGGCAGTTCAACACTCCGTGGCCTATTGCGCAAACTTGCGCCTATTGATGCAGCAGGCGGTTGCGGGGGTCAATCTGCCGGCGCTGCCAGCGGGCCGCGGCCCAGGCGAGAATATGGCGGGGTTGTTCCAATATCAGTTCTGCGGGCGGGTGAAAGCCGAGAAAACGCAGCGCCTGCAGCAGGTTTTCGGCGGGACGGGCGTCGTCCAGCGCGGCGGCTTGGTTCTGTTTGCTGAGTTTCTGCCCGCTTTCATTCATCACCAGTGGCATGTGGCCAAAGCCGGGTGGCTCGGCCCCGAGGGCCCGAAAAAGGCGGCGCTGGACCCCGGTGCAGTCCAGCAGATCGGCGCCGCGCACTACGCAGGTCACACCCTGAGCGATATCGTCCACTACCACTGCCAACTGGTAGGCATAGAGTCCATCTTTGCGTTTCAGGATAGGGTCTTCGACCGTGTGCTGGATCTGGGCGCCGTGCCAGAGATCGTCGAAGCGTTCTTCCTCGCCTTCGCAGCAGAAGCGCAGAGCGGTGAGTGCGTCGCTGCCTGGCGTGTATTGCCGGCATGTCGCGCGACGATGGCCGCCGGAGCGGCGGATCTGCTCGCGGGTGCATCCGCAGGGATAGACCAAGCCTTTTTCGCGCAGCTGCTCCAGCGCGTTTTGGTAGAGATGGTGGCGCCGGCTCTGCCACTCGATTGGGCGCTGGCTGTGTAGCTCGTGGGTGTCCAGTGAGTGCAGTATCCGCTCAGCGGCGCCTGGCATTTCCCGCGGTGGGTCCAGGTCTTCCATACGGATCAGCCAGGTGCCGCCGTGGGCCACGGCATCCAGATAGCTGCCGACGGCACAGACCAGCGAGCCGAAGTGCAGGGGGCCGGTGGGAGAGGGCGCAAAGCGGCCGATGTAGCTTGGGGAGGTCATGGGATAGGGTGTCGGGCAAACGTTGCCGCGGGTGTTCACCAGCTGGGCTCGTTGCGAGTTTCCGTCTCAGGCGCTTGGCCCGGTCCGACCACTGCGGCCGTTCCGGGCACTCACCGCGCCCGGAACGGCCGGGCGTGAATTCGCGCAGCGAGCAATGCCCGCTCAGCGCACGGCTTCACCCCGAAATCTGCTTCTCTTTGATTTCCGCCAGGGTTTTGCAGTCCACACACAGGGTAGCGGTGGGCCGCGCTTCCAGACGGCGGATGCCGATTTCGACGCCGCAGGCTTCGCAGAAGCCGTAGTCGTCCTGATCGATCAGCTCAATGGTGGCGTCGATCTTTTTGATCAATTTGCGCTCGCGATCGCGGGTGCGCAGTTCCAGACTGAATTCCTCTTCCTGGCTGGCGCGATCTGCCGGGTCGGGGAAGTTCGCAGCTTCGTCCTTCATGTGCGATACGGTGCGATCCACCTCTGCCATGAGTTCGGCCTTCCAGGCGAGCAGCAGCTTGCGGAAGTGCTCCTGCTGCTTCTCATTCATGTACTCCTCGCCCTTTGTTTCCTGATAGGGCTCGAAGCCGTGCAGAGAATCGGATTTCGCAGCAGTATTGGGCATAGTCATTGCCTCTCTCGTAATACGGGGCCCTGTTTTATAGGGGCACTACAACCAAATTCAAGCCTTGCAGGCTCAAAGCCTAAGCGACCGCAGGCTGTATCCTCAGGCCGCCGCGGCGACCAAGGCGAGGAAACTACCAAATCTCCGTGGGCGGCGCCACAAAATGTTGCCCGAGCAGATCTGCGGCGACGATCCTCCGGCCAGAGTCGCACCGATTGGTGTATTCTGACGACGCTTTTTTCATCAGGCTGGCGCTTGTGCCGGCCAACGCTGACTTTTTGTGAGTCTCTTTCAAGAAATACTCACGCCTAACCATTCACAGGATACTTCGTGAAATTTGATCCGGCTCTGGGCGAAGGGCTGTTACTGCGCCGCTACAAACGTTTTCTCGCCGACATCCAACTTTCGTCTGGTGAAATTATAACCATTCACTGTCCGAATACCGGCTCCATGAAGAACTGCTGGCTGGAAAACACGCCGTGCTGGTTTTCCGATTCCGGCAACGCCAAACGCAAATACCGCCACACCCTCGAAATTACCACCACGCCGGAGGGCGCGCTCGCCGGGGTGAACACCGGGCGCGCCAACGCGCTGGTGGAGGAGGCGATACATAGCGGTGTGATCCGCGAACTACAGGGCTACGACAGCCTGCGCCGGGAAGTGAAATACGGGGAGGAGAACAGTCGTATAGACCTGTTGCTGAGCCGCGGCGATGGCGACTGCTACGTGGAAGTGAAAAATGTCACCCTGGCGGAGGGCGCGCGCGGAATGTTTCCTGATGCGGTGAGTGTGCGGGGAGCCAAGCATCTGCGTGAACTGCAGAAACTGGCGGAAGCCGGGGTGCGCGCCGTGTTGTTCTACTGTGTGCAGCACTCGGGCATTGAGACGGTGGAGGCGGCTGGGGAAATTGACCCCGCGTATGCGGCGGCACTGGTGCAGGCGGTCGAGGCCGGTGTGGAGGTGATTGCTTACCGGGCCGCGTTGGCCGCGGGTGAAATCCGCCTCGCCGAGCGCCTGCCGTTCATCGCCTGATCGTATTGTTGGGCAAAGCGAAGCTGTGCCCAACAGAAACCGCCGGATCAGTCCGCCAGAATCACATACAGCCCGTCCTGGGCGTATTCCACCGGCACTGGCGTCAGCGCATCTCCGGCGCAGGGGCCGGCGATGCACTCACCGGTGCTGATTTCAAACAACGCGCCGTGGGATGCACACTGGATCAAGGCCTTCTCTGAATCCAGAAACTGATCTGGCTGCCACTCCAGATTGATACCCCGATGCGGGCAGATGTTCTTGTAGGCGAAGATTTCACCGTCCTTTTTCACGGCAAATACATTGTCCAGGCCGGCACTGGCGTCGCCGACGGAGAAGCCCTTGGCGTCGCCTTCGTTAATGTCTTCGTAGCGGCAGAGAAAGTGTTTTTGCATCGGCTGTCTTTTATATGTTGTCGTCGAGTGGGCGGGCGAGTGTATCGGATCACGGCGCGGCGAGCACCAGCGAGGTCTGTAGCGCCTCGCCGTCGCGCAGATAATCGACCCGCACCCGGTCGCCGGGGCGGTGGTTTTCCAGCACATTCATCAGGTCGTCGTAATTGCCGATGGGGTGGCCGTCAATACCCACGATCACATCCCCCAGCTGCCAGCCGCCGCGATCGCCGCGGTAAACCCCGCGCAACCCGGCTTGCTCCGCGGGCAGGCCCGGCGCGGTGCGCAATACCGCCACGCCCTTGAAGTCGTACTGGCTCGCCCACTGATCGGGCGCGGATTCGATGCCGAGGATCGGGCGCACCAGGCGGCCGTGGGCAATCAGCTCCGGCACGATCTTTTTCACCGTGTCCACCGGGATAGCAAAGCCGATCCCGACGCTGGCGCCACTCGGGCTGTAGATGGCGGTATTTACGCCGATCAGGCGCCCGCTGCTGTCCAGTAGCGGGCCGCCGGAGTTGCCGGGATTGATGGCCGCGTCCGTCTGGATCACATTGCGGATGGTGCGATTGCCGGCTGCCTCAATCTCGCGGCCCAGTGCGCTGACCACGCCGGTGGTGAGGGTGGTGTCGAGGCCAAAGGGATTGCCGATGGCGAGCACCTTGCGGCCTACCGCGAGCCCCGCTGAGTTACCCGGTACCAGAGGTTTCAGTAACTCCCGTGGTGCGCTGATCCTGACCACCGCCAGATCCTTTTCCGGGGCCGACCCCACCAGTTCGGCGGGCCACTCGCTGCGGTCCTGCAGGGTGATAGTAATTTTTCGCGCCTTTTCGATCACATGGTAATTGGTCACCACATGCCCCTGGTCATCCCAGATAAAGCCGCTCCCCGCGCCCTTGGGCACAGTGTGCAGGCGCAGGCTCCAGCGGTCCCGCACCAGGGTTTCGTTGGTCACATAGACCACGGACGGGCTGGCGAAGTTGAATACCTGCATGGTGTTCACTTCGTCGTCGGTGGCGAACTGGGGGGTACGCGATTCGGCCAGCGCTGAGAACGCCGGCGTAAGCAGCACAAGCAGGAGCGTGAGGGAGGAAAACTTGCGGGTAGCAGAGCGGAATGACATAGCCATGGGTGATTTCTGATCCGGTTTATCGTTCGACAGCCGGTCTGAAACTGGGACCGGCTGCGCTCGCGAAAGCGTTAACGGGCAGAATTTTGCAGCGCCAGAATCCGATCCTCAAGGGGCGGATGGCTGGCCAGCAGCGCAGCCATGCTGTTGCCGTAGATACCGAATGCCTTCATGTTGGCGGGCAGCGGCTCTTCGCGGCCTGCTTCCGATTCCGCCTTGATGCGCGCGAGTGCGGCGATCATGGCGTTGGGGCTGGCGAGGTGGGCACCGGCGGCATCCGCGCGGTATTCGCGGCGGCGGCTGAACCAGGCGACGATGACCATGGCAAATACACCGAACACCATGTCCATGACGATGGACGTGATGTAGTAGCCGATGCCGAGCCCCTGTTCATTGCGCAGCAGTACCCGATCGACGAAGAAACCCACGAGGCGGGCGAAGAACATCACAAAGGTATTTACCACGCCCTGAATCAGCGCCAGCGTCACCATATCCCCGTTGGCCACATGGCCAATTTCGTGGCCGATCACCGCGCGCGCTTCGTCGCGATTGAAACGTTGCAGCAACCCGGCGCTGACCGCGACCAGCGCATTGTTGCGGTTCCAGCCGGTGGCAAAGGCGTTGGCCTGGGGCATGGGGAAAATACCCACGTCCGGCATGCCGATACCGGCCTTCTGCGACAGCTCGCGCACCGTCTCCACCAGCCAGCGCTCATCCGCCGTTTGCGGTTGCTCGATAATCTGGGTGCGGGTGGACATGCGTGCGATGGTTTTCGACATCAACAGCGAAATCAACGCGCCGCCAATACCAAAAATCGCGCACATCAACAGCAGGCCCGGAAGGTTCAGATTGACGCCGTTGGCATCGAGAATCCCCTGAATACCCAGCAGGTTGAAAATAATACCGACCAGCAGCATGACGGCCAGGTTGGTCAGCAGGAAAAGCCCTATTCGCAGCATCAGCCTTCTCCAGAAAAGGTGGTTGTAAGTGTTGGTGTCGGTGAGAAATCCGGAACCATTTTAGTCCGAGTAAAAAAACGAATGGTTGGGAATCCAGTGCCGTGTCCGAGCGGGTATCCGCGCGTGACCGGGGCACCTGTATTCCGGATTTTAATAAGGTCGGGCGGCGCTGATTGCAAGGGCCCCGCGAGGATTTCCACCGCGTGTACATGACATTTTTTACAGGCACCTGACGGCACCCGAAAAATGAATCGGGCGTTGCCGGTGTTGCAAATAAAAAGTGGCGCGGCGGCGGGTGCGCCGTAAGCGGAATGAAAGGGTTTTGGGGTCAGGCGCTGTCTTTTCGCGAGAGTAACTGTTCCGCTTCGCTCACCAGGTTGGCCTTGAGGTCCGGGTCGAGATCGTTCCAGTGTATGTCGAGCAGTGCGCCCTGTAGCGCGTAGAGCAACACCCGGGAGACGTTGATGCCGCGACGCCGGATGCTGGCGAACGCTTCCACCGGGCCTACCCTGTGCAGATCTTCCAGGGAACGTATACCGATGGAGTGGAGAATATTCACAGAGGCAAGTCCCAGGTTTTTCAGTTTCAACAACTCTGATTGACTTGGGTGCATAAATTTCTTCCCTGAACTGTTGAGACTCTCTGGTTGCCAATCGCAACCGCATCCCGTTTCCGCTCGACGGAAAATACCGCCGGCGAACACAACCTGAATCCTTTTCCGTTTGACCCTCTTCGGGGCCAAACACAACAGGCGTGCAACATAGCACAAAAAAATAAAAGGCCAAACCGCGATCATCTCCGGAGAAAATGTTGCTTTGTCAGCCCGCGGCGCCCGCGCGGCAGTGCTGCCAGGGCGCCCGAAGCGTTATAGTGCCCGGGTGGCGCGGCCGCGGTGTATATCGACGCAGCGGTCTTTGATTGGCACATTTGTGCTATTTAGTCACATCTGCAGAAAAGCCTAGTCCTATTTCTCAGGTTTTGCTGTGAGCTTTTCCCAAGGAAATTTTCCAGAGGTATTTCGACCATGCACAGTCTCCTGCGTGACATGCTGTTCGGACTCAGTGATGCGCATGTAATTCTTGAGCCGGTCTCCGGGCAGCTGATGCACCCGGAGGCGCTCACCGCGTTTGACCAGTTGCGGCGCGACGCCCGCGACGCGGGCTTCCATCCGAAAGTGGTTTCGGGGTTTCGCAGTTTCGAACGCCAGCGCACTATCTGGAATGCCAAAGTCAGTGGCCAGCGGCCGCTACTCGACAGCGCGTGCCGTGAGCTGGACGTGACCTGTATGTCGCCAGAGGAGATCGTATTCGCTATATTGCGCTGGTCCGCGCTGCCCGGCGGATCGCGTCATCACTGGGGTACGGACTTCGATGTGATCGACGCCGCCGCGGTGGCGGAGGATTACCACGTGCAGTTGACGCCAGAGGAGGTTGCGGACGAGGGGGTTTTCGGTCCCTTCCACGTTTGGCTTGATCAGCGCATTGCCGAGGGGCGGAGCTACGGGCTGTTCCGTCCCTATGCCGAAGATCGCGGCGGCGTGGCCCCCGAGCGCTGGCATCTGAGTTACGCACCTCGGGCACGGGAGTTCCAGCAACTGCTGACCGGTGAGTTGCTGTGTGAGCAGCTTCAGCGCTGCCAGCAGGCCGGGGCGGGTGCGGAAGTAATGTTGTCGGCAATCGCCTGCGGCGCCATCGACGAAATCTTTGCGCGCTTTATTGCGGTGCCGGACGATGCCTACCCGGCCAATTTGCAGCGCCTCTAAGGGGTGTTTTCACCGCCCGCAGAAGGTTGAATACGGGAGTAGATGCCATCAACGTCAGTGAGCTGAACCATCGCGAAATCTGGTCCACCATGCGCGCGGAGGCGGCGGCGGCCGCTGCCGGCGAGCCGGTTCTGGCCAGTTATTTCCACAATACCGTGCTGCGCCACCGCAGTCTCGACCGCGCGCTGGCATACCAGCTGGCGTCGGTGCTGGATCACGCCGCGCTCACCGCCACTGCCCTGCAGGAAGTGATCGCCGCGGCGTTGACAGACGAACCGGAAATTTCCCGCTGTATGCAGGCGGACATATGCGCCTGGTACGACCGCGATCCCGCATGCGACCAATATCTCACCCCGTTTCTCTACTTCAAGGGCTTTCACGCCCTGCAGTCTCACCGCATTGCCCACTGGCTGTGGAAAAAAGGTCGGCACACACTGGCGCTGTACTTTCAGAGCCGCGTGTCGGAGCAGTTTGCTGTGGATATCCACCCCGCTGCCACGTTTGGCTGCGGCATCATGATCGACCACGCCACAGGCCTCGTGGTGGGGGAGACCAGTGTTGTTGGCGACGATGTCTCCATCCTGCACTCGGTCACTCTTGGCGGCAGTGGCTGTGGCGGCGGAGATCGCCACCCGAAAATTGGGCGGGGTGTAATGATCGGCGCCGGCGCCAAGATCCTGGGCCCGGTCGCTATCGGTGAAGGGGTCAAGATCGCCGCCGGCAGCCTGGTGCTGCGCGATGTTCCCGCGCACGCCACCGTGGCCGGGGTGCCGGCGCGTGTTGTTGCGGCAAAAAGTGTCGCCGCGCCCGCGTTCACCATGGACCAGACACTGGATTCCGAAGACTGAATCCGCTTGAATAGACCGCAGCAAACAATGACAAGCCGATCGCAGCGGCACCACTCTCGAGCGAGATTCTTGCATGTCTGATTCCACCTACAGTGTGATCTTCCGTGGCGATCTGCAGCCCGGATACACCGTCGCCGACGTCAAAGCCAATTTTGCGCGTCTGTTCAGACTTGGCCCCGCAGCGGTGGACAAACTGTTTAGCGGCCGCCCGCTGGCGATCAAGAAAGGGTTGCGACAGGCGCAGGCGGAACAGCTTGTGGCGACCCTGGCAAAGCTCGGTGCCCAGTCCTCGCTCAAGGCGGAAGCGGAGCCCGCGGTGGTTGCAAGGCCTGAGCCCGAGTCTGTACTCAAACCCGAATCTGGCGACAGACCGGTCGCCGCGCAGCCTTCTGCGGAATCGGGTCTCTCCCTGGCACCGATGGAGGGCTATCTGCTGCGGGAGCATGAGCGTGCCCGGCAGGAACCTGTGCAGGTGCCGGTCAGCCATCTGAGCCTTAAGCCGGCAGAGGGCAATCTGGTGGAATCCTCAGAGCGCAAGCAGGAGACCCCGCCGCCGGTGGCAGTACCCGATTGGAAACTGGCCAATCACATCACCGGCAAGGCGATATTCAAAGTACAGGACTGATTCTCCAGCGGCGCTCCCGGTCGACCGATTTTCTGCCATAGATTTTGCCGGCACAGCGAGTTGCCGGCGAGATCAGAATTCCATCTTCACGCCCACGGCGAAGCGGCGGCCATTTTCGTAAAGGCCCTGGGGTATGCCCGCGGCGCTGTGTATCCGTATCACCTCGTCGGTCAGATTGATCGCCTCGGCGGAAAACGCCAGCGTTTCCGACCAGCGCCACTGCGCGGTGGCATCCCACTGCTGGTACGCCGCGGTCTCACTCTGGGAGCCGGCGATGATCTCCCCGTAGGAGCGCGAGCGGTAGTTGTAGCTCAGGCGCGCGTCCAGGCGCGGGTTTTCGAAATACAGCGATGCGTTGAACTGGCTGCGCGAATTGCCCGGCAGTTCCAGTGTGCGGCTGCCGTCAGCGGAGGGCACGCTGGCGTCGGTGTAAGTGTAATTGCTGAGTATCCCCACGTTGCCGCTGAATCCCTGTTGCCACTGCAGTTCCAGCCCGCGAATGGTCGCACCCGGGCCGTTCTGCGGCCGGGTGATGTAGTGCAATTCGCCGTCGATCATTTCCGGGTTCACGTGCGGGTACACAAACGTGGAAATGTCTTTGTAAAACGCTGTGGCGGAAAGCAGCGAGGCGTCGGCGAAATACCATTCCAAGGCGAGATCCAGTTGATCCGCGCGATAGGGCTCCAGTTGCGGATTGCCCGCGGCGCCGTAACCGCTGGTGGGCTCGACGATGATATTGGGTGTCAGATCCTTGAAATTCGGCCGCGCCATAACCTGGGCGATGCCGACGCGCGCGAGCAGGCCCTCATCCATCCGGTACTGCAGATTGACACTCGGCAGCAGGTCCCTGTAGCGGTTGTCGGCATGGTGCAGCTGATCGCGATCGTAGGCACTGGCGCGCTGCCGGGTGCCGACGCCGCGCACACCGGCATTGCCCGCCCAGGCCCCGGCTTCGAAATCGATACTGGCGTAGGCGGCGAGGCTCTGTTCGCGAATACTGAAATACGCGCTGCGATCGTAGCGATAGCGCATGGCCCCATCGTCGAACAGCGGGTTGATGACCGACTGCAACAGTGCGGCGTCGGTGAGCGCATAGCGCACCAGCGTGTCGGCGCTGGCACTCTGGTCGCTGAGTGATGGACTGAGGCCGCCGCTCACCTGGTCCAGTCCGATGTTCTGCAGGGTTTGCCAGGCGGCGCTCTCGGTGTCGATTTCCCCCACGGTGAGATTGTTTTCCACGCGGTGGTTGCGGTACTTGAGGCCGAACCGGGCGTGCTGCAACCAGCCGTCTCCGAAATCCCGCTCCAGATCCCACTGCGCGTAATGCTCGCGGCTGTCCATGGCGCGCACCCAGTCCCGAGACAGCGGCGACAGATGGTCCAGCGCTGCGGGATTTTGCGGGTCCAGGTCGAGGTATTCGGCTTCCAGGATATTGCGGTCCAGATGAAAGCGCACCCGGCTATTGCCGGTGAAGCGGTACAGGCGATCGTGGCTGGTACCTCCGCGGGCACTGGTGTGGCCGAACTGCACATGGTTCTCCCACCGCTCGCCGCGGTGGCGGATATCCATATCGTTGACCGCGGTATCGATATACGCCTGACGCTGGATGCTGTCGAGAATCGCACCGACGCTGTCGGGATTGCCGAGGGTGCCGCCGGCGAGAATTTTGTGGCCGTCGTCACTGGTCAGGTATTCAGGATCGGTCACCGTCACTGCCGGTGTCTCGCTGAGCTTGTAGCCTCCGGGCGAGAACAGAAAATTGTGGTTGCGATTGTCGATGTCCATCTGCGAGCGCAGCAGGTTGAGCGCCAGATCCCAGCGGGCATCCGGTGCCCACTGGGCGGTGAGGTTGCTCGTGGTGTGACGGCGCTCCTGCTCGAGCATTGCGGAACCGCCGCCCCAGACCGCGTAGACCTTGTCGGTGACGGTGCCCTGGTCATCGGTAATCGTGTAGAGATTGTTGTCGGCAAAGGTTTCCAGACCGTCGCGACGACTGCCCCGGCGCTGCCAGTTCAGTGACGCCAGCAGGCCGAAGGTCTGAGCGTCGTTTTTCCAGCTGCCGAGGGCCGAGCCCTGGGGCGCCCAGTCACCCGCCAGCGCGCTGTACTGCTGTCCGGCAGACAGGTGCAGGGCGCGGCTTTCCATGTCCAGCGGTTTGCGTGTGCGCACGATCACCGTGCCGCCGATACTGCCCTCGTCGAGATCTGCGCGCGGGGTTTTGTGTACCTCGAGAGACTGCACCAGTTGCGAGGCGAGGGTGGCGTAGTTGAAACCGCGGCTCAGGTTGTCGTTTGCCCACCAGTAGGCCGAGGCCACATGCTGGCCATTCAACAGTGTGCGATTGATATCCTTGTCGGTGCCGCGGATGTTCACGTCCCGCCCTTCGCCCCATACCCGGTCCACGGAAACCCCGGCAATCCGCTGCAGGGCATCCGCCACATTGTGATCGGGAAACTTGCCGATATCTTCCGCGGTGGTGATTTCCACCAGATTCTCACTGGCGTATTTGGTGGCGAGACTCTGGCGCAGGCTGGTGCGAACGCCGGTTACATAGGTTTCCTCCAGAGGGCGCATTGGGTTGGCCGTCTCCTGCGGCGCTATCGCACTTGCGGAGTCCGCGGTGCCCGGCAGAGGTGCGCTGATCACCAGGGTGCGATTGTTGCCCAGACGGAAGTCGAGGCCGGTGTCGGCCAGTAACTGTGCGATGACCGCTCGCGGGCTGCCTTGCCCGCGGATCAATGGAGAAACTTGCGTCGGCAGCTGCTCCCTGCGGTAGAACAGCTGGACCCCGGCCTGTTCGGCGTACCGGGTGAGCGCCTGATGCAGGGGTTGAGCGGGCAGATCAAACGGGATGGTGTCGCGGGCAAACCACGCGGGATCGCTCGTTTCCGCTGTTGTCGTGTGCGGAAGCGCCGCCGGCAGGGCGCGGGCGGGAAGCACTGGCAGCAGTGCCTGCAGCAGAACCAGTGCAGGACCAATGCGCCTCAGTTCGGCGGCGATAGCTGTTTTGGTCATTATTATCGTTGGGCGGAAACCAGTCGTGGCGATTCGGGGTCGTTACCGCAGATCGGCAAAATACCTGATAATCGCCGGACGCCGCAAGGGAACTGCTGGTACGGGCCGGATGTGGGAAAGCTGGGACTGGCGCTTCGTCCGCACAAAAAAACAAACAAAAACTGGATAAATGTGTCGGGGTTTCGCTCCGCCTGTCGTTTACAGAAGTTATGGGTAAACGTTTGCGAACAAAACAGTTAAAGAGCGGTTGCGTGACCTCGGGGGGCCGGCGTGCGTAGTTTCAAGTTGCGGAACTTCAGGTCCGGCGCAGCGCTGCGGCTGGTCGAGCCGTCGCCGGTCGCGGACGCGTGTCGCGAGAACAGCGCCTTTATCGAAGCACTGTACAGTGAATATCACTCCGCACTCGGTCACTATGTCACCCGTATGTTGCCCGGCGGGCGCGAGGAGGCGGAAACCATCCTGCAGGAAACCTATATCAAACTGTTGCGCCTGCAGGATCTGCAACCCCTGCGGGAAAACCCCAGGGCCTATCTGTATACCGTGGCCACCAATCTGGTGCGCGACAGCCTGCGGCGCCAACTGCGCCGGAGGGCAGACCAGCACGAGAGTTTTGATGAGCAAGACCACGCGAGTTCGCAGGTATCACCCCAGGGCAGTGCCGAATGGCAACAGAGTCTGCAGCAACTGAAACAGTCCCTGCTCAGGCTCAAGCCGGTTACCCGCAAGGTATTCCTGCTGAGCCGTTTTGAAGAAATGACCTATCCGGAAGTGGCGGCGGCACTGTCCATCAGCACCCGCAGTGTCGAGCGCCACATGAGCACTGCCCTGAAGCACCTGCAGCAAGAATTGAACGAGTTGTTATGAGCCCAACGCACACGACGGATAAAGCCCCGCGCAAACTGGATGGCACCATTCGCGAACAGGCCGCAGACTGGCTTGCCAGGCAGCAGAGCGGCACCATGAGTGCCGCCGAGTCGGACGCGCTGGAGCATTGGCTGCAGGTGGATGGCCGGCACCGGCAGGCGTTTGCCCAATGCCAGCAGCTGGGCCTGATGACCGCGTTCCTGAAAGACGACCCAGAGCTGAATGCCGGTCTGCCGGAAATCCGCAAGGCGGTACGCCGGCGCTCCCGGTTCTACAGCCAGTGGCGCTGGGTGAGCGGTATTGCCGCGGTGGTACTGGTCGCTGTGGCCGCCCTGTTGGTGCGGGATTATTACGCGATTGATTACTACCAGACGGGTATTGGCGATCAGCGTGTAGTGCATCTCGAGGATGGCTCTACGCTGATGCTGAACACCGACAGCCGTGTGGGCGTACGCTACCGGCGCGCCCAGCGCGCCCTGTTTCTCGAACGCGGCGAAGCGTTTTTCATGGTGGCAAAAAATCCCTCACGTCCCTTTGTCGTCAATGTGCAGGGGTCCGAAGTGCGCGCTCTGGGAACCGCATTCAATGTTGCGCTGCAGGCGGGCAATGTGCGCGTGGCGGTGACACAGGGCGTGGTGGAGGTGCGCGCGCAGGATGCCGGCGGCGAGCCGCGGCAGCTGGCAAAAATGTTGCCGGGGCAGGGGGTTCGTTACACCGCTGCGCGCCCGGGTGACAACAGCGGCGTAATGCCGGTAAACCTGGAGCAGGTCACTGCCTGGCAGACCCGACGGATCTATTTTGACAACGAACGTCTGGAAGATGCCATTGCCGAATACAACCGCTACACCACGCGCAAAATGGTGCTGGTGGGCGATGCCCTGGCGGATCAGCGCATCAGCGGCGTATTCAATATAGGCGATGCCGACGGTCTCGCCTTTGCGCTGGAGCAGGGTTTTGGTGCCCGCATCAATAAAAATAACCAGCGCGTTCTGGTGCTCGAACCGCGCTAGCGGTTAGTGTTAAAACTCGCATCCAGCTTCTGTGGCGACGCTAACACCAGCACCTTCAGCCGCGCTGCGGCACACCAGCCGCAGCGCATTCACCGCTTTACTCATGGCTCTGCTTCCCGATTGCGAAAACCCGGCTATACGCCGGTGAGTCAACGGGCCCAGATATGGCCGGAAATTCAGTCGGGAATTCGCACCTGGCAGAGGCGGTTGCACAGCAGCCAGACGAACAGCACACCCAGGGCGCTCACTACCAGCGTGGTGAAAATATGCTTTGCCAGATTGGCCGCGGCCAGACCGCGCACCAGCGCGGGGGCGATGGTGGGATAGCTGTGGATGGCGACAAGCATCTGCAGGTTTTCCAGTATGTCAGACAGGGCGATGGCAAAGGGCAGTAACGCAAGGTATTTGAGTGGCGTATGCACCTGGCCGCAGGCCTTGATGAGCTGCACCATCAACAGTGCGTAGGCAAAGGCGTAGGCGACGGGGAACAGCATGTCCGGTACGCTCTCGTTAAAAAAATACAGCGCCCTGCCATCGCTGCCGATCGCGCCGAGAAAGTCTTCAATAGCATCGGCGGTCAGCCCCACCCGGATATCCAGAGGCTCCAGTGTTGCGCTGATCTCCGGATAAAAGACCAGCAGGATGATTGCCTGCAGGGTAAAGTTGAGCGCGAGAAAAAATCCCGCCTTTTTCCAGGACGCGTAGCGATAGAGCCAATGCATTTCGGAGCCATTGAATGAATTGAATATATGGTCACTTTACTGTGGGAGCGCATAAGTTGGGTATGAATCTGTGCGCTTCCGTTTGGAAATTCACTAAAGTGTGAAATTGTTTTGGGGTAAACGGCTAAAGGCGAATGAAAAATGGCGCCCGATGGGCGCCCTAAAAGGTGACAAGGTGATGCCTGTTGGAAAGTGGATTGTTCAGCGCGCCGTTGGTCAGTAACTGAGTCGTGCGCCCAGGCTGAAGCGCGCACCATTTTCGTAAAAACCCACCGGAATGCCGTCTGCGGTGCGCATATAGATAATCTCGTTGGTGAGATTCACTGCGGTCAGGAAAATATCCACATTGTCGTTCACCATCCAATTGGCGGTGGCATCCCACTGATCGTACTGGTCGGTTACCAGCTGGGAGCCGGAGGTCAGGCCGCCGTAGGATTCCGAACGCAGGTTGTAGGAAAGGCGCAGGCTGATTGCGTCATCTTCATAGTAGGCGGACGCATTGAACTGATCGCGGGAATTGCCCGGCAGTTCCAGCCGCGTGCCGTCTTCATTTACCGGAACCTTCGCATCGGTCCAGGTGTAGTTGGCCAGTGCACCGAAACCACTGCCGAAGTCGTGCTGTACCTGCAGTTCGATACCCTGGATATCCGCGCCCTTGTCGGCGTTATACGGGCGGGTGACGTTGATGTTCTGGCCGTCAATATTTTCAACCTGGGTATCCTGGAAAACAAACGTACTCAGATCCTTGTTGAAGTAGGTGGCGGCCAGCAGGCTGGCATCGTTGAAGTACCACTCCGCACCGATCTCAAACTGGTCGGCAAAAATCGGGTCCAGCATCGGGTTGCCGGCGGTGGCGGTGCCACTGGTGGCATTGATCACGATGTTGGAACTCAGATTCTGGAACGTCGGGCGGGCCATGGCGCGGGAGGCGGCGGCGCGCAGGATGATTTCCTCCGAGAGATCGTAAATCACGTTGACGCTCGGCAGCGCCTCGCGGTAACTGCGACCGACCGCGCCGCGCTCGCCGTCGATATACGCGTGAGAGGTCTGGTCGGTTTCCACCAGACGCACGCCGAAATTACCGTGCAGCTGTCCGCTTTCAAACTCCGCCTGGGCATAGGCCGCGGTAATTTCTTCGTTGATTTTGTAGTAGGCGCGCTGGTCTTTCGCATAGGTCATGACACCGGCATCCAGAATGCTGTCGACTTTTTGCTGCGCGAGACCGGCATCCAGAAATGCGTAGCGGGTCAGGGAACCCGAGGTGGCACCTTCGCCGTGCAGTACCGGGCTGGGGCCGCTGGACACATCGGCCAGCGTAATGGCGTTCAGCGCGGCCACCTGCTCGGCAATGTCCGGATTGTTCACGTCTACCGAGCCGTTCTGGCGGTTGTTCTCGATGGTGTGATCGCGCAGTTTCAGGCCGGTCTTGATGGCGGTGATGAAGCCGAGTTCTACATCGATGTTGGCGTCCGCCTGGAAATAGGTTTCCTCGTCTTCCATGATGCGAACCCAGTCGCGCAGGTTGGCTGCATTCAGATGCAGGGCGCTGCCATCCAGTGGATCTACGCCGGGGAAACTGAATTCATTGGTGTTCTTGTCGAAATTGAGATCTTCCGCGGCATTGCCTTCAAACCAGTAGTTGCGATCCTTGGTACTGCCGCCTTTGGCGTTGGTGTTGCCTGCCTGCAGGTGTAACTGCCAGCCGTCGCCGTCATAGTCTGCGGCGAAGTCCAGTACTTCGGATTCCACAAACGAGTCGCGCACAATAGGTTCATCCGCAACACCGATACTGTTCCGATTTTCGATCACACCGCCGACGAGGGCCTGGTTGCCATCGCTGGTGGGAATGAACACCGGGTTGGTGACCACATCCCCGTTCGGGATCTTGTAACCGCCCGCCACGAACAGGTAGTTCTGGTTGCTGTTGTCCATTTCCATATCGGAGGCGACGTAGTTCATAGCCAGGTCCCAGCGATCCGAGGGGCGGAACTGCACGGTAATATTCGCGGTATCCCGCTGGCGGTCCTGTTGGAAAATTGCGGAGCCGCCGCCCCAGGGCACATACACGTTCTCGGTCACGTTGCCGTTCTGGTCGGTAACGTTGTACAGGTCATTGGTAGGAAACACTTCAAGGCCATCGCGGCGCATGGTGCGCTGCTGGCTGTTGAACGAGGCCAGTACACCAAAGGTCTCGGTATTATTTTTCCAGCTCAGCAGACCGGATATCTGCGGGTCCCACTGGTCCGGCAGTTCGCTGTAGGTTCCCTCGGTGGAGAAGTTCACCGTCATCGGGTCGAGGTCCAGGGGATTGCGTGTGCGCACATTCACCATACCGCCGATGCTGCCCTCGTCGTGGCGGGCTTCCGGGCTCTTGTAGACTTCCAGCGCGGATACCAGCTCCGACGCGAGGATGGAGTAGTTGAAACCGCGGCTCGGATTGTCATTGGCCCACCAGTAGGCGGAAGCCACATTCTGGCCGTTCATCAGGGTGCGGTTGAGGGTGCTGTCGGTGCCGCGTACAAAAATATCGCGGCCTTCGCCCCAGATACGGTCCACAGACACGCCAGGTACGCGCTGCAGGGAATCGGCGACGTTTTTATCCGGGAATTTTCCGATGTCTTCTGAGCTGATCGCGTCCACGATGGATGTGGCATCGCGCTTGACGTCCAGCGACTGTTGCAGTGCGCCGCGAATGCCGGTCACCACAACTTCCTCCACGGTCTTGCCATCGGCCGCCTGTTCCTGTTGTTGCTCTTGGGCAGCGGCCCCTGCGGAAATCACCGCAATAGTGCCGGCGAGCAGTGTCTTGTGAAACAGCGCAGTGTGAGCACGCGATCTTTGCATGGGTTTCTCCATTCTTTTGTTATTTGGCATTTCGAATTTTTGTTATGTCAAAGCACGGCCGTTATTTATGGGAGCCGTAATTGGGTAAACGCCAGTGATGGAAATATCCCGACAGGAATTTTCAATTAGGTTTACGGAGGGAGATGAGAGTCGGTGGCGGCACCTTAGCCGCGAGTGCTGTGGTTATGGCGGACACGATGTCAAGGCACAAAAAAGCCGGCGTAAAGCCGGCTTTCGGGAGAGGAAGGCTGTGATCAGCCCTCTTCTTTCAGGTAACGCTCGCGGGAAGCCATAACCTCGGCGCGCGCGGCGTCGGCGTTGGCCCAGCCGTCTACCTTCACCCACTTACCGGCTTCCAGCTTCTTGTAGTTTTCGAAGTAGTGCTCGATCTGCTTGATCAGCAGCTCCGGCAGATCGCTGATTTCCTGCACGTGGTCGTACAGTTTGGTCAGCTTGGTGTGGGGTACCGCCAGCAGTTTGGCGTCTACGCCGGATTCGTCGGTCATGTTCAGTACACCAACCACGCGGGAGCGGATCACGGAGCCAACCATTACCGGATAGGGCGCTACTACCAGCACGTCCAGGGGGTCGCCGTCTTCAGACAGGGTCTGGGGTACGTAGCCGTAGTTGGCCGGGTAGAACATGGGGGTGGCTACGAAACGGTCTACGAATACCGCGTCGGCGTCCTTGTCGATTTCATACTTGATCGGCGCGTGGTTGGCGGGGATCTCGATGATGACGTTGATGTCGTTGGGCAGGTCTTTGCCCGGGGAAACCTTATCGAAGCTCATTGCTGGTCCTGGCTAAATAGTGAACAAGTTGATGGGTGAAAATTTGGAGCGCGGATTATATACCCTGAGCGGGCGCTAACATAGCCGGCGCGATTTATGACTAATGAACGCGCCATTTGGGAAATTTTGTGGCGGTGTCAATCCCAGGACCGACCCCGATATCGGCGCCTTCACCCACAACTTTTGCGTGTGTCGACTAAGCTCAAGGCAGGATTCCGCCCGCCGCACGCAGGCGACGGTCCGGTCACAATAATGGAGCCCCTCATGGACGAGTCCACCGAACTGCCGTCGTCGCCGCCGGCCGCTTTTGCCTCCAGTTCCCCGGTGTCTCAGGCCGGTTCTACCCTCAGCCCGCGCCAGGTGCAGTCCGTTGCCGATGCGCGACGCATTGTTGAGGCCCGCGGCCTCAGCCACGTGAAGGTGGGGTTGTTCGATAACGACGGCGTGATGCGCGGCAAGTACATGAGCCGCGAGAAGTTCTTCTCCGCCCTCGACAAGGGCTTTGCGTTCTGCGATGTGGTGTTGGGCTGGGATGTTCAGGACCAGCAGTACGACAATACCCGCTACACCGGCTGGCATACGGGATACCCGGATGCGCCGGTGCGCATTCTGCCCCACACCTGTCGCGAGGTGCCGTTTGAAGACGGCATGCTGCTGTTTCTGGCGGAGTTCGAGGGCGCGGCGGAGTCGGTGTGTCCGCGCGCATTGTTGCGGCGGGTGATCGCGCGCTGCGAGCAGGCGGGCTTTGCCCCCTACGCGGCGCTCGAGTACGAATTTTTTGTGTTCGACGAAACCCCGGACACGGCCCGCGCCAAGGGTTACCGCAACCTCAAACCCTTTACCCCCGGCTGGTTCGGTTACTCGATGATCCGCAATTCGGTGCACGCGGATCTGTACCACGAAATTCTCGCGCTGGCAGAGCGCATGGACTTCCCCATCGAGGGGCTGCATACGGAAACCGGCCCCGGGGTACTGGAAGCGGCCATCGCCGTGGACGAAGCGGCAGCGGCGGCGGACAAGGCGGCGCTGTTCAAGACGTTTATCAAGGTGCTGGCGGAGCGGCGCGGGCTGATGGCGACGTTTATGGCCAAGTGGTCCAACGACTACCCCGGCCAGAGCGGGCACATCCATCTCTCCCTGCGCAATAAGAGTGACAACACGTCGGCGTTTTTTGCCGAGGGCCAGCCGCATTCCATGAGCGATACCCAGCGACATTTTCTCGCCGGCCAGCAGCGGCTGATGCCGGAACTGCTGTGCATGGTTGCCCCCACGATCAACAGTTACCGGCGCATGATTCCCGGTTTCTGGGCGCCCACCCACGCCACCTGGGGGGTGGAAAACCGTACGGCCGCACTGCGGGTAATTCCCGGCGGGGATAAATCCCAGCGCCAGGAATACCGCCTGGGCGCGGCCGATGCCAATCCCTACCTCGCACTCGCCGTGGCACTCGGCTCCGGTCTCTACGGGGTGGAGCAGGGTTGGGAGCCGGGAGAACCGGTGGAGGGGAATGCCTACGCGGTAGAGCAGCCGGAAGAGCTCGCACTGCCGCGCACCCTGTGGGATGCCGCGCAACGCCTGAAGCAGTCTCAAGCCGCGCGGGAACTGTTCGGGGATGCCTTTGTGGATCACTTCGCCGCGAGCCGCGAGTGGGAGGAGCGCGAATTCCGCAAACATATCGGCGACTGGGAGTTGCAACGCTACTTCGAGATCATTTAAAGCGAATTTCCAACAACCCAATAATTCCATGCAAAAACTCCAATGTATTTCCCCCATCGACAACAGCGTTTATGTCGAGCGCCCGCTGGCCACGGACTATGAAATCCAAAACGCCCTGAACAATGCGCAGCGCGCACAGCTGGGCTGGAAACAGGTACCGGTGGCCGAGCGCGCGGCGCTGGTGCGTGCGGCGGTGAATATTCTGCAGCGGAAAAAAGCCGAGCTTGCCAGGGAAATCTGCTGGCAGATGGGCCGGCCCATCGCCTACGCCGGTGGTGAGATAGACGGCCTGGCGGAGCGCGCGCTCTATATGGCAGTGCTTGCGGAATCCCTTGAAGGTCCACTGAGCGACATCCAATTGCCGGAAAAACCCGACTTCAGGCGGTTTATCCGCCGCGAACCACTGGGCACGGCTTTCGTCATCGCGCCGTGGAATTACCCCTACCTCACCGCCATCAACGCGGTGGTGCCGGCACTGCTGGCCGGCAACAGCGTCATTCTCAAACACTCAGCGCAGACGCCGCTGTGTGCCGAGCGGCTGGTGGAAGCCTTCGCAGAGGCGGGAGTGTCACCGGGGGTATTCCAATACCTGCATCTGGATCATCGCGACGCCGAGCAGATGGTGATCAATGGCGGTGTGCAGCATGTGGCCTTTACCGGTTCAGTGGCCGGTGGCGCGGCGGTGGAAACAGCGGCTGCCGGGCGCTTTCTCTCCGTGGGGCTCGAACTTGGCGGCAAGGATCCGGCCTATGTGCGCGCCGACGCGGATCTGGAATACGCCGTTGCGTCGGTGGTGGACGGAGCTTTTTTCAACTCTGGCCAGTCCTGCTGCGGTATCGAGCGGCTGTATGTGCATCGGGATCTGTACAGCGAATTTGTGCAAAGGGCGGTGGCGCTGATCTACAAATACCGCCTCGGCCGCCCGGACGAAACGGAGACGACCCTCGGCCCGCTGGTGCGGGCCAGTGCCGCGGACTTTGTGCGCGACCAGATCGACGAAGCGCTAGCTCAGGGCGCGCAGGCCCATATCGACGGCAGTGAATTCGCATTGGACCGGCGCGGCAGTGCGTACATGGCGCCCCAGCTGCTCACTAACGTCAATCACTCCATGCGGGTGATGAGTGAGGAATCCTTCGGCCCAGTGCTGGGCGTGATGCCGGTGGCGGACGACGCGGAAGCGCTGGCACTGATGAACGACTCGGAATACGGCCTCACCGCAGCGATCTATTCCGCCGACGAGCAAGCCGCACTGGCCATGGGCGATCAGTTGCAAACCGGCACGGTGTTTTTGAATCGCTGTGACTATCTCGACCCGGCGCTCGCGTGGACCGGAGTGAAAAATTCCGGGCGTGGCTGCACCTTGTCCGGTGTCGGCTTCGAGCATCTCACGCGCCCGAAATCCTTCCACTTCAAGCTCAGACCCTGAAGGTCACCATGTCGAAAAGCCCTTTTTTCACCAACTGGAATTATCCCACCGCCATGCGCGTGGGGCCCGGGCGCATTGCCGAACTGCCGCAGCTGTGCCGGGAAATGGGCATGGCCACGCCCATGCTGGTCACCGACCCGGGGCTGGTGGCGCTGCCGATGGTACAGGCGGTGGTGGAGCGATGCCTGGTAGCGGGTGTGCCACTGACGGTGTTCAGCGAGATAAAAGGCAACCCCACCGGCAAGAACGTGAGCGATGGTGTCGCGGTGTTGAAGGCGCACGGTTGCGACGGGGTGATTGCCATGGGCGGTGGCTCGGCGCTGGATGCGGGCAAGGCCATTGCGCTGATGGTGGGGCAGACCCATTCTCTCTGGGATTTCGAAGATGTGGGGGACAATTACCTCAAGGTGAACACCCACGGCATGGTGCCGGTGATTGCCGTGCCCACCACTGCCGGCACCGGCTCGGAAGTAGGGCGCTCGTCGGTGATCACCGATGAAAGTGCCAAGCTGAAAAAAATTATTTTCCACCCGCGCATGCTGCCGGACATCGTACTGCTGGATCCGGAACTTACTCTCGGCTTGCCGGCACCGATTACCGCCGCCACGGGCATGGATGCACTGTCACACAATCTGGAAGCCTACTGTGCGCCAAACTTCCACCCCATGGCGGAGGGGATCGCACTTGAGGCCATGCGTCTGATCAGTGTGTACCTGCCCCGCGCCGTGGCCGATGGCAATGACCTGGAAGCGAGGATGCAGATGCTGGCGGCGTCCAGTATGGGGGCCACCGCATTCCAGCGTGGGCTCGGCGCCATGCACGCGCTGGCGCATCCCCTCGGAGCCCTTTACGACAAGCACCACGGTCTGCTGAATGCGATTTTGATGCCCTATGTATTGTGCGCCAACCGCACAGCCATTGAAGAGCCCATGAGCCGGCTGTCGCGCTACCTGTCGCTGCCCTCGGCGGGTTTTTCCGGCGTGTTGGACTGGGTGTTGTTTCTGCGACGGGACTTCGGCATTCCACACGGGTTGGCGGACATCGGCATCGGCGACGGGGACGCGGATCTGGTTGCGCAGATGGCCGCCGCCGATCCATCCGCGCCGGGCAATCCGCTGCCTTTCAGCGCGGATGCCTATCGGGAAATATTCCTGAACGCCTGCCGAGGGGTCCTCTGCGAGGCATAGAGTAACCCCCGGTTTTGTGTTCAGGTCGTCATCGCCGGCGCGCAGGAATTACTTGTCCGATATCTGCGACGGTGTGTTCGCGTTCTGTATCAGCCGCTGATAAAAACCTGTGGCCTTCACCATGTTGTCGATACTGATACGCTCGTTGGTGCCGTGGAAACCGTGCACGTCCTCGCGGGTCACCAGCATGGGGTTGAAGCGGTAATTGTTGTCGGCAATTTCCTGGTAGCGCTGGCTGTCGGTGCCCGCAATGGTCAGGCCGGGAGCGGTAATCACCGGGCCGAACAGCGCGCGGGTGGTATCCGCCACCAAATGAAATCCGTGCGCTTCATCGCTGGATACCCGGGAAGCGGCATCGCCCCGGCGGACTTCGATTTTTACGCGCTCGTCGTCAATGACCTGTTCCAGGTGCTGCAGTACATCGTCGATACTGTCCCGCGGGTGCAGGCGGAAGTTCACCGTCGCGATGGCCTCGATGGGTAGCACATTTTCCTTCACGCTGGCGGAAAGCATAGTGGGTGCCGTGGTGGTGCGCAGCATGGCTGCGGTGCTGTTCTGCTTTTCCAGCGCCGCTTCAATGCCGCGTCCAAACAACCATTGGTTGGCGAACATCAGGCGTTTTTCAAAGGGCATGTGGCGCGCGGCGGCGTCGAACAGTTTCTGGCTGAGACCCTCCAGCCCCCCGGGCATTGGATGCTGATTCAGTCGCACCAGGGCGCGCGCGAGAACATCCACTGCGGTTTCCGGCGGCGGCATGGAAGAATGGCCGCCCTGGCCCGATGCCACCAGATCCACCGTGAGGTAACCCTTTTCCGCCACATTGATGCTGGCGATCGGGGACTCCACTCCGGGAATGAATCCGTGCAACAGGAATGAGCCTTCATCCAGGCTCCAGTCCAGCTGAACACCGTCACTTTTCAGTTTTTTCACCACCGCAGCCGTGCCGCTTTCACCGCCTGTTTCTTCGTCGCTGGTGAGGCTGATGTACACCGTGCGCTCGGGCTGATAGCCCTGTTTCAGCAATCCGGTGGCCGCCTCCATCAGGGCGATGGCGGCGCCCTTGTCGTCCAGTGTGCCGCGGCCCCAGATATGTGTGTCGTCCACCGCACCGGCGTAAGGCGGATGTTGCCATTCATCCTCGGTACCGGGGATGACCGGCACCACGTCGTAGTGGGCGGAGAGCAGAATGGGGGGGAGCGCGCTGTTCCTGCCGGGCCAGGTGAATAGCAGGGAGAATTCCTGGCCGTCCTTTGTGCCCAGTTTTTGCGGCGGTATAGCCGCGTGCACTTCCGGATAGGTTGCCGCCAGCCAAGTGATGAAATTGCGGAATTCCTGTTGGGTTTCGTGCTGGTTCAGCTGCGCCGACACAGTGCGGAAGCGTATTGCCTCAGACAGGTGCGCGGCGATGGCGCGGCCGTCGAGATCCGGCGATTCGGGGGTGACATTGGCCAGCGGTGGCGCCGTGAAACCGAGGGTGCGGATCACAATCACCGACGCGAGGGTCAGGGTCGCGATGCCAACGCCGATCAGGCAGCGGTTGATCAAGTTGTTTTTCATGGTCGACGGTAGTTTTGTTGATTAAGTGGCGGCCCGGTGGCGATGGCTCCCGGGCCGCGATGGTCAGTGGATGTTACCCGGATTGCGAATCAGAAACGGTATTCCAGTTCAATCCCGGCGGTGCGCTCCAGGCCGTAGAAATGGCGCAGGGTGCCGAGGAAGTCGCGACTGGTGTTCACCATGTACTCCTCATCGGTGAGGTTGTGCACAAACAGTGCCGCATTCCATGAGTCCGCGTGGCTTTCCAGACCTATACGCGCATTCACCAGATGGTAGGCGTCCACCTGGCCGAATTGGACGGTGTCGCCATTGGCGAGAGTGCGCTTGCTTTCGTTCTCCGCGGTATTGTAGAAGCTGTCGCGGAAAATATAGTCGAGGCGCAGCAGCAGATCGGCGCCGATGCTGTTGATGGGCAGGTAGTACTGGCCACCCAGGTTGAACGACGTTTCCGGCGCGTTGGGCAGCTGGTTGCCGGAGAGATCCGAGCCGTTGGCATCCGCGTTGGGATAGCTGGCAAATTCCGCATCCAACAGGCCCATCGAGGCGTTGATGGTGAGGTTGTCACTGGCGAGCCAGGTGATCTCTGCTTCCAGGCCACGGGTTTCCACTTCCGCCGCGTTGCGAATGGAAATAGACGTGGCGCCCTGGCCCAGATCCACGAACTGGTTGACCTGGTAGTCCTCGTAGTTGGACTGGAACAGCGCCAGGCTGTAGCTGAACTGACGGCTGAAGGCAGTGCCTTTGAGGCCTATTTCAAACGCGTCCACCGTTTCCTTGTCGAAGTCGGTACCCGCGACCAGGTCGCCGGCGGCGACGAAGTCGAGGTTATAGCCACCGCTCTTGAAGCCGCCGCTGTATTTACCGTAGACGTTTGCCTCCTCGCTCAGGGCGTAGTTGATACTGACGGTGGGCGACAGGTGCGAATCGGTGCGGTCGTCCCGCACCGTGCCGGTGGCGGTACCGAACAGCGGGGCACCGCTGCCGTCGATGGCCCAGTCCACTTCCTTCTGTTCCTCGGAGTAGCGCAGGCCGAAGCCGAGTTTCCAGGCGTCGGTCAGCTGGTAGGAGCCGTTGATATAGGCGGCGATACTGCTGGTATCCACGATTCCGGCAGAGACGACCGGGCTGTCCGGATTGACCAGCCCGGGCGCGCCGTACTGGGCCTGCAACAGGTCTTCAAAGAACTTCGACGAGGTCACCTCGCGGTAACTGTCGCCCTCCTGCTGGTACAGATAGAGACCCGCGACATAGTTGAAATCGTCCGCGCCGGGCGACACCAGCTGGAATTCCTGGGTCTGCTGTGCGTAGCTGTCCGTGTAGGTAATTTCCACCAGCGGGTAGGGGGAGTAATCGGTGTCGTTGTTGTAGGTCATCTCCGTGTCGCGGGAGGAGGTGATGGAGCGCAGGGTGAAGTCGCTGGGCAGGCTCCACTCCATGGTCAGCGCCGCGCCGCGGATTTCCCGCTCCTCGCGCGGGTCCACATTCATGGCCACTTGGTGCATTTCCGGTGCCGCCGTGTCGGGGCCGGTGCCGAATGGATTGGTGACGGCCTCGCCAGTGGTGGAGAGACGATCACTCTCCATGCCATCCACCGCCAGGATCGCATTGAACGCGCCGCCGGCGTCGTACATCAACTGGGCGCGGTAGGCGCTGCCGTCCTGCTCGTTCAACAGATTGCCGGTGGTCAGGTTCCTTATATAGCCGTCGCGCTGCTGGCGGTTCACCGAGATCTTGCTGAACAGGCTCTTGGATAACGGTGCATTGAGGGTCGCCGACAGCTGGCGGGAATTCATGCTGCCGTACTCGACGCCGACGCTGCCGGAGAATTCATCGCTTGGCTTCTGGGAGATCAGGTTGATAGCGCCGGCCACGGTGTTCTTGCCGAACAGGGTGCCCTGGGGGCCACGCAATACCTCGATGCGCTCGAGATCCACCAGATCCTGGTTGATCGCCGGGGACTGCCCCAGGTAAACGCCGTCCAAGTAGACCCCGACGCGGGTGTCGAAGCCGATGTTGCGGCTGTCGGAACCAACTCCGCGCATGGTCACCGTGGTGGTGAAATCGGTACCCGAACTGATGTTCAGGTTGGGCACGAACTGGGCGACCTCCCTGACCTGGCGCACGCCGGTCTGCTTGATCGCTTCCGCACCCACGTTGGTAATGGCGATGGGCACCTCGGTAATGCGCTCGGTGCGCTTCTGCGCGGTCACTGTGATTTCTTCGAGTTCCGCGGCCAGTGCGGTGGGCGACAGCTGGACGGCGATCGCGGTGGCGACGGCGGCGGCCAGTACATTGGGCCTATTGGCGCCGGGGAAAGGGCGGGCGTGCATGGTGTTCTCCTGACTGGGTTCTTATTTTGTTGCGCCCCAACTCTGGCATCGGCCGGGGCTCATCAGGGTTATATCGGTTCCGTGCGGGCGTGGCGTCCGGTCTCGCGAATTCGGACAACTTTGTTGCCGGGACCCTGCCGAGGAAAGTCCGAACTTGCAAATCCGGAATTATTTTCCCTTTTAAATCAATTGCTTGGCGGTCAGGCTTCGCGGCTGCGGTAGCGGCTGGGAGACACGCCAAGGCGCCTCTTGAACTGGGAGAAAAACGTCGAGTTGGAGTTGAATCCGGCCTGCAGGCCGATATCCGTCACCGACAGATGCGCATTCGAGGGGGCGGTAAGAAGCCGCGCGGCCTCTTCCACCCGGTACTGATTGATAAAGTCGTAAAACGATTGGCCGGCAATGCCGTTGATGGTTTCCGACAGGTGGTGCGGGGGGACGTCCAGTTGCCGTGCCAGCTGGGCAATTTTCAGACCCGGCTCAAGATACGGCTTTTGCTGCTCCATGGTGAGCTGCAGTCGTTGCCACAGGGCCTCTGCGGTGCTCTCGCTGAGATTGCGCACGGCGGGCTTCCGGCTCGTCGGCGACGAATTTGCGGCCACCTGCGTCTCGGTTTCATCCGGTGTCGGTTCGTCGCCCGGACTCGCCACCGACAGCCGGATACTGCGCTGTTGCAGGCCAAACCAACCCAACAGCACGCTCAACATCAGCGGCACCAGTGCCTGTAGCAGGCCCGGTGTCAAATTGCGGCCCAGCGCTAGCCAATTGGCGATTTCCACCAGAATCGCCACCGCGGTGGTAGCGAGAAACACATAGCTCAGTACCCGCAGCCAGCGCAGGTTCACCGACTCGATATTGGAATAGCTCTCCTTGATCCGGCGCTGGTAGGGACGCAGCAGGCGCAGCACCCAGAGGGAATATACGATGGGGGAAACCATGGCCGCCGCCCGGTGCACAAAGCGCGCGCGGGTCATATCACTGGCCGTGCAGGTCGCATCACCGATACAGGGGGCGCTCAGCAGGTCGCCGCCTGCCACCGGCAATTGCCACAGCCACAGCAATGCCGACGCCAGCGCCGGCAACATATGCCACAGATGGCGGGCACGCCAGTGGAACCCCGGCTCCGTCAGCAACCGGCAATAGAAATAGAGAAACGGGCCGAACAGCAGCTGCAACGCAAACACCGCATGGAACGCCGCCGGCAGCCTCTCCACCTCGATGTGCGCGATATACGCCAGCGCCACCAGGTTGCAGATAGTCAGCAGCATGCCCAGGCAGCGGTTGGCCCGGCGGTTGCCCCAGGGGGCCATGCACAGAAGCAGCGCCAGAGTAGAGCCGGTGGCGATACCGAACAGGATCACGAGGCTGATGAGGTGGAGGGTTACGGTGTGAGAAACGAGCATAGGGACCATCAGTCTCTGGTAGCGCAGACTTTCCAGGTTGCGTGAATATCGGTGCCAATTTTTTAGCGTCGGTATAAAAAATGCCCGGTCACCACTGTTTCAGGCGTGCGTTGTGTATAAACTGTTCGACGCGCCGGAATTGGCGCATTTTATCGCGAATCGTTCTGTCGATTGAACAGAAACGGGGGGAGACATGGAACGTCGACTTTACCACCTGGATTTTCTCCGGGCGGTCATGCTGTTTATTGGGGTTTTTTACCGTTCTGCGCACGCGGATGCCGGGACCGGGGAATACGATTTTGTCCGAGGGATTTCCGGCGCCTTCCGGATGGCCTGTTTCTTTATCATCTCTGGCTATTTTTCCGCCATGGTACTTGAGCGCCGGGGGGATCTCTCCTTCCTCAAAGGGCGCATGACCATGCTCGCGGTGCCCGCTTTGGTCTGTGTCCTGCTGCTGGCGCCGTTCACTACGGAGTGGATGCTTGCCTATTACACCGAGGCGGGCACCGGGAAATCCTTCAAGATGTTCTGGATGCAGCACGCCTGGTTCCTGCTTTCCCTTCTCGTCTTCACGCTTCCACTTGGCTATATCCTGCGCTATTCAAGAGACTGCGTACGCGGGTTAACGGCGTATATGCCTCTGGGGGTGGCGAGACTGCTGCTGTTTGTGGGCGTGGTTGCCGGATGTGTTTTTCTGCACCAGTTCCTGCTCCCGAAGTACATGTGGGATATTCCCTGGATACATCTTGTGGGGCTTTTTGTACTGATTACCGTCCAGCATTTTCCGTACTTCCTGCTGGGGGTGTTTATGTACCTGTGGAAAGACCTCTATCGGGCGTTCAACAATCACCCCGCATTGTGGGTCGGGTTGACGCTGGCCTGTATCGGCGCTGCTCTGGGGTTTGAACTGGGCAGCGGCCATCTGGAAAACGTCGGGAGAGGGCTGAAGTATCTGGCCATGACCTACGAGTACGTTCTGGCAATGGTCATCTCCTTCGCGCTGTTTTCGCTCTCGGCGCGCTACCTGGACAAGGACTTCTATATCGTAAGAATCATGGCGCAGTCGGCGTATACGGTATACGTTGTGCACTTCATTCTTGTCGCCTTCCTGCTGTTTATTCTGCAGCGCGCGGGGCTGCCCATGGATGCGAGGATGATCCTGTCGGGCATTATCGCCTGTGCCACCGGCATGCTGTTTCACTTCGCAGTGGTGGAGAGGTTTCGCGTGGCTTCCCTGCTGTTCAATGGGCGGCTGCAGCCCGCGGCGGCGCGGCGCGCGGCGGCAAGAACCGCCGGCTGAATATGTCTGGTGCGCCCGTCGACTGGCCTTTCAATACAACCGCCGTAACAGTGTCTCGGCTTCGCGGTGGATACTGTCGCTTCGATCCGGTGCGCCGGTCAGGTCGCGGTGGCAGTCTTGCACCGCGTACCAAAGCAGCGCGAGGTAGCGATAGATGTGCTGCCAGTGCTGGAGCCGCTGCAGTTCGCGTTCGCCGGGGATACGTTGCAGGTAGTTCGCGAGAAAGTTTTCCCGTGCCGAGGTGTCCCAGTCAAAATCTTCAGTAATGACAGCCAGGTCGAAATAGGCATCGCCGCTGGCAGCGTACTCCCAGTCGATGGCATACAGGCGCCCGTCGAGACCGGCGATCAGGTTGTTTTCCTGTAGATCGTTGTGGCAGAGCACCATTCCGTCGGATAAGTGCGCCGCCGCCGCCATGTGTGGCTCGATCTTGCGGTGCAGGGTGTCTAAGGCACCTGCGAAGGTCGCATGTGAGGCTATGGCGCGGCGATAACGGGAAATTTTTTCTTCGATTTCCAGTGCGGCCGCGATGGTCGGTTGCCGGTGGATTTCTCGCACCAGAGCCGCGAGTTTCTCCCGATCCGGTGATTGGTTCGCATCTATCGGCGTACCCTGTATAAACCGGGTCACCAGGTAACGCTGTTGTGGATCGCAATAAACGACAGGGGCGCAGAGCCCTGCGCGGTCGGCCAGGCGCAGGGCCTGGGCCTCCGCCATGCGGTTCAAATCCAGCTGGCTGCTGGCCGGCGAGTTCCGGCGCAATACCAATAGCTCGCCATCAGCGTGGATCAGATAGCTGCGATTGGTCAATCCACCGCTCAGGGGTTTGACCACGGTGGGCGCGCTGTGGCTCCAGTGCGCCCAGTCGGATGGGATGACCTCAGCCGGCGTGCGCATGGGCATTTGCCATCGAGCGCGGATCCGCGGTGAGGTTTTGCTGCCGGTACAGCGCGTACCACTGGAAAAACCCGATGATCACCAGGATCACATAGAGCACGAACAGCAATGCGGTGAGGTACAGCTCGCGGTCGATGTACAGATAGATCGCGGCGCCGTCGATGACGATCCAGTAGAGCCAGTTTTCCAACACCTTGCGCGTCACCATGTAGGTGGTCACCACCGCACCCCAGGTGGTGAACGAGTCGAGATAGGGCAGCGCCGCGCTGGTGTAGTTGTCCAGTACATAGCCGAACACCAGCGTGAGCAGGCCGACGGCGGCAAAGGTGTATAGGTGTGTCGTTACGGACCAGCGGTGAATGTGCATTTTCTCGCTGTCCGTTTTGCCTTTGCGCCACTGCCACCAGCCGTACACCGCAATCAGCAGGTAAAAAATCTGCAGTGCAGACTCCATCACCAGGCTCACGTCCCAGAACAGGAACAGGTAGATCGCGGTGCTGGCGAAGGCCGCGTACCAGCACAGGATATTCTCCCGCATGGCGAGCAGCAGGTAGGCGAGCGCCAGCGCCACCGCCGCCACTTCCCACAGGGACATGGCGGCCATGGACGAATAGGCAGATACGAGGGCTTCGCGGATTTCAGGGCTGAACATGGGATCAGGGATTTTCCACTGGGCTCAGATCGCCATCGATAAACTTGCACACGAAAATCGCGCGCCCGAACCGCTCCCAGGAGCTGTGCATTTCCGTTTTTAGAATATCCATCAGCTGGTCGTAGTCACCGAACACCTGGGTGCTCATGGTGTTGGTGATGACACGCAATTGAGGCTGCTGGTTCAGGCGCTCGATAAAATCCTTGATCGCCGGAATGTACTCGTCCTTCAACGGGTACATGCTGATTTCCACGGAGAGCTTCATAGACGTATTCCTGTTCAGAAGGTGTAACTGCCGGAAATGCCGGCCACTCTCGGCTCACCCAGCTGGTAGTAACCCTCCGGCGCGTAGCCGTTGGCCGGGTTGTTGCCGAACTGGTTGCTGAAGTAGAAACCGCGGGTGTAGACGACTTCGTCGGTCAGGTTGCGGCCCCACAGGGACACATCCCAGCTGTCGCCGCGGTAGGTGAGACGCGCATTGACCAGCTCGTAGGCGGTGGACTTCTCGTTGTGACTGTTGGAGAAGTAGAAATCGTCCTTGCCCTCCAGTTCCAGTCGCGCAGTCAGGTTGCTGGTCAGCGCGTACTCGGCACCGGTGAAGTACTGGTAGTTGGGGGCGTGGGCCAGGTCGCGGCCGTTCAGACTGATGGGGGTGACTTCGCCGGTGTAATCGTCGCGCGCGTCTACATGGACGCTGCTGATGAAGTCCTCGAATTCCGCGTTCAGCCAGCCAAGGGTAGCAAACAGGCGCAGGTCATCGCTGGCCTGGAAGTTCACTTCTGCTTCCAACCCGGTAGTGCGGCCACCGGCGGCGTTCGCCAGGTAGTCGTCGAAAGAGAAATCTTCCGAATCAAAAATGGATTGCTTCGCCTGCACATCGCTGCGGTCCTGATAGAACGCGGCGAGCTGTGCCTGCAGGCGGTTCTCCAGCCAGTCGCCTTTAATCCCCAGCTCGTAATTCAGCATGTGTTCGGTATCGAACAGGAAGGTGTCGCTGCCGATTGCCGGGTTGCTGGCGGAGGCGGAGATGATGCGGCCGTTCACGCCACCGGCCTTGTAGCCGCGGGATACGGTGCCGTAAATCAGCGCATTTTCATCCAGCGCAAATTGAAGCGTGATGTTGCCGCCCCACAGGTTTTCATCGGTGCGATCGGCGACCAGCAATGAATCACGGTAATCCGCGCGACGCTGTTCCAGACGCAGGCCGGTGATCAGCGCCAGGCGCTCGGTGAGTGCGGTATCGAGCTGGCCGTAGAGCGCGGCATTGTCGGTATCGAAGTGGCTGGAAAAGCTCGCGTTGCGCTCAAGTGCCTCTTCCTCGGTGCGCAGGTAGATCCCCGCCACCCAGCCGGTGCTGCCGCCGAACAGGCGGCTCGCGTCGGTGGAGACCAGTCGCACATCGGCGCTCAGGTTGTCGCGGTCGCGCAGGTAGTTGTCGGTGGAGACGTATTCGTCCGGGTGGAAGCCCACGTGGACCCAGTCTTCGTCGTAGCCGTACTCGGTATCGGAGCTGGCGGCGCTCAGCACCGACTTGACGGTGAACAGGTCGCTGCCGCTCCACAGGCCGCTTACCGCGCCGGCAAGGGTTTCCTGGCGGTCCCAGCCGGGCTGGTCAGACAGGGTGTTGCGGGAGTTGTCGAGGGTGAAGGCGTCGTAGCCGTTGTCCGCATTCAGGTAGAACAGGGTGAAGTCCAGCTGCAGTTCGTCGTTCGCCCGGTAGCTCAGCTTGCCGCGCGCCGCGGTCTCATCAATATTGTTGGTGTCTTTGCGGCCGAGAAAGCGGTTGTGCACATAGCCGTCGGACTGCTGGTTCTGCACCGCGAAACGGTAGGCCAGCTGCTCCGACAGCGGGCCGCTGGTAACGGCGGACAGGGTGCGGGAACCGTACTGGGCCGCTTCCGCGGAAACCTTGGCAAAATTCTCCGTGCTGGGCGCATTGCTGGTCATGTTGATCAGTCCCGCCAGCGCGTTGGCACCGTAAAGGGTGCCCTGCGGGCCGCGCAGGATTTCCACCTGCTGCATATCCAGGGTGCTGGCGGCGAGTCCGAGGCCGGTAAAGTCGATGCCGTCCACAAGCAATCCGACGGAGGGGTTCACCGGATCGATAAACTGGCTGCGCTCGCCGATACCGCGGATCTGCACAAAGCGCCCGCGGGAGGCGCCACTGGAGAAATTCACGTTGGGTGCCAGATTCAGCAGCTGCTCGAGATTGGTGGCTCCGCGGGCCTCGATGGCATCGGCGCCAAGCACGCTCACGCTGGTGGGGGTGTCGAGCTGGGTGGTTTCGCGCAGCTGACTGGTAACGACCACTTCCTCCAGTCCGGTCTCCGCGGCGGCCAGCGAGCTGGCAAGCGCGGCCGCAAGGCCGATAGCGCAGGCGAGGGGCTTGGTAGAGGAATTAACACGGGTACTGGAATTCATGGCTCTCTCTCGTCGTCAGAATGAAAGAGACCCGGTGCGCGACGTGAAGAGAGGGGAGTGCGGGAGCCGCACTGGGGACCTATTCCTACGCCGGTATTAACCGGATCAGGTTCAAGGGTTTGCGGCGCCGGATCGGTTGGACCCGGCGGCATCTCAGGCTTTCGCCACCCCTTAGGTTTTGCGGCCGCGATGGTAGCAGATAGGCGCTGGGCCGGAAACGGCGCGACGTGAGAAAGAAATCGCTTTTGCCTGACCACTTTAATTAATTGGCCAAACACCTATAATCCCCGGACCGATTTCTAACCGCGACAAAGAGTCAGCCCTTGCCGGGCCAACGGGGGATATTTTCATGAAGATCGCACTGATGAACGAATTCAGCCAGGCGTCCAAGAACGCTGTGGTGCTGAAAGAGCTGCAGGACGTGGCCGGCGCATTGGGCCACACCGTGTACAACACCGGCATGAGTGACGACAACGACCACCGTCTCACCTACATCCACCTGGGCATCATGGGCAGCCTGCTGCTTAACGCAAAGGCGGTGGATTTTGTGGTGAGCGGCTGCGGCACCGGCCAGGGCGCTCTGATGTCTTTGAACGCCTACCCGGGTGTGAACTGCGGCTATTGCATCGACCCCGCCGACGCCTACCTGTTCGCCCAGATCAATAACGGCAACGCGCTGTCCATCCCCTTCGCCAAGGGTTTCGGCTGGGGTGCGGAACTGAACATCCGCTACATGTTTGAAAAAGCCTTCACCGGGGTGAAAGGCCAGGGGTACCCGCCGGAGCGCAAGGAGTCCCAAGTGGCCAATGCCGGTATCCTGAACCACATCAAGGAAGCGACCTCCAAGTCTTACCTGGATGGCCTCCAAGCCATCGACCCGGAACTGGTGAAAACCGCCGTGGGTGGCGAGCGCTTCCAGGCCTGTTTCTTCGAGAACAGTCAGGACCAGGCGCTGACCGATTTCGTGCGCGCGGCACTGGATTCCTGATCCGCCCCTGACCGCGCCAATCGCTCCGGGGCTCCCCGGAGCGATTCTGCTTTCCTCCAGCGCCCGTCTCTGTCATTACCGTTTCCGCGGCCTTCTCGACAAACGCCCATCCTTAGGTATTCCATTCCCTCTGCGCTAGGATTGGCACAGTTTTACCGCCTGAAATTCGTCAAGGAGTCACCGTGCGCGCATTTTCCCTGCTGGATCTCTCGTTAATCACCGATGTTGGCGATGCGCGCCAGGCGCTGATGCAATCACTGGACGTCGCGCAGCATGCGGAAAAGCTTGGCTACAAGCGATTCTGGATGGCGGAGCACCACAACATGACCGGTGTGGCCAGCGCCGCGACGGCGGTGGCGCTGGGGCATATCGCCGCCGGTACACAAAAGATCCGCATCGCCGCTGGCGGCGTGATGCTGCCCAATCATGCGCCGCTGGTGGTGGCGGAACAGTTCGGTACCCTGGCCGCGCTGTACCCGGACCGTGTAGACCTGGGCCTTGGGCGCGCACCGGGCACTGACGGCGCCACCATGACCGCACTGCGCCGCGATCCACTGCACGCGGCGGATCACTTCGCCGAAGACGTTCAGGAACTGCTGCACTATTTCGCGCCGGAGAAACCGGGGCAGCGGGTGCGCGCCGTACCCGGGGTCGGTTTACAGGTACCGGTGTGGTTGCTGGGTTCCAGCCTGTACTCCGCACAACTGGCCGCGGCGCTGGGGTTGCCATTTGCCTTTGCCTCACACTTCGCGCCGGCCATGCTGGACCAGGCGCTGCACCTGTACCGCAGCAAGTTCCAGCCCTCGCAGTTTCTCGACGCGCCGTATGCCGCGGCGGCGATCAACGTATTCGCGGCGGATTCCGATGAGGAGGGGCGCAAGCTGATGACCTCTATCGAGCAGCAGTTCGTCGCCCTGCGCCGCGGCACGCCCGGCCGCCTCAAACCGCCGGTGGACGATCCTGCTTCCATTGCCTCTGCCTCCGAGCGAATGCAGGTGGCGCAGGCATTGGCGGAATCCGCCGTGGGGAACCGGGATTCCGTCGCCGGCTGGATCGACCACTTCCTCGCGCGTACACGGGTCGATGAACTGATTGTCACCGGCCCCATTTACGATCACGCCGCGCGTCTCAAATCCTTTGATATCACCGCCGAGGTGCTAAATACGCGCGTGAAAGCGTGTCGTGAATGATATACGGGAAGAACGGCATATTCGCGAAGCCGAGGCCGCAGATGTCGCCGCAGCTGGCCAAGGCGCTGAGCTACCGGGCCATGCAGTTCAATGTTGTGGCCTCCTCCAACGCCGGCGCGGTGCGGTTGTGGCAGCGACAAGGATTCGATATCGTCGGGCGACTGCCGCGCGCATTCAACCATCCATCTCTGGGTTATGTGGATGCGCTGGTGACGTACAAATGGCTCGCTGACTAGAACATAGCGATACCGATACAAGCGCCCCGTATATGCAGAGAGGCCGTAAAAGGGAGATTTACGGATGTCACATCCCCAAGCGCCGCACAGCGCGAAGCTGCGCTGTTGTATTTGCAGTGAACCCATTTCCGCCTTGTGGCAACGGCAGCAGGCGGCGTCCGAGTTCCCTCATTGTCAATCGTTTGATTGCTCCCGCTTTATCGAGCAGCGCCGCAACCTGCCGGTAAACCTGTTTCGTGCTCAGCTGGAATCCGTAAGCGCGCAGTATCGCGAACGGAAAGCCGCGCAGCTGGAGCGGGAAGAAAAAATCCGCGCGCGCGTGGAAGCCGAAGAACAGGAAAATCAGCAACTGCTCAATGCACTGCTGAAAACACGCCCCGGGCTCGCCGAGCAAGACATCCATCGGACAGTCATTCCCTCAGGGCGCAAGCGTATCGCACCGGTGACTCCGCAGAGAATGGAGAACTATCGCGCACACCTGCAGAAAATCGTGGCGGCAGCGGAGAATTTCGTCTCCGCCGCCGAGATTGTCGAAGATCAGAACCTCCACTACGCGGCGGACTCCCATCGCAATAACAACTGCTTTCAACGCTCCTCCGCATTACAGTCCGTGAGCGACCGGTTGTGCACCATGTGCCGCGGCGCCTGCTGCTCGTCCGGTGGTGATCACGCCTACCTGTCACCGCTGATCCTGCGCAGAATCCTGGACAGCAACCCGAAACTGAGCGGCGACGACATCGTTGCCTGGTATACCTCCAGCGTCACAGCCGAAACGATCGAAGGCTCGTGCATCAACCAGACCGCAACCGGCTGCAGCCTCCCGCGCAAACTGCGCTCGGACACCTGCAACGCCTACTACTGTGACGCCATCCTGAACTACCACCGCGACTCCAATGAGGCCGGAGAAGCCCGCAACGTATTCGCTATCCAGCGGGAGGCGACCTTCGCCGGCACCATTGACCCCGATACACCCAATGGCGTGCTTGCCACAGCGCTGGTGACAGAAGGTGGAGTGGAGCGATTTCGAGAGGAAAGCGGTTGAGGCGCCCCGGCAAGTGGTGGATACAGCTGGCCGGGTCGTAAGACGGAGCGGCTGATGGTTACGTGTTCAGTGAATTTTCTGTGTTTGTAATTGCGTGTAATGGAAGGCGTAAATATTTGCGTGACCGCGGCAAAGTTCTGTGGCTATATATGGACATCGGTGTGCATATATAGCCGCTCGTGTGCATATATGTAGCCACCCGTGTGTATATGTGGACACTTATGTGTGTATCTGCGCGAGTGTCTATATATGACCACGCCTTTGAATAAAATGTTAGTTGCCCATGAAATTTAAGATCTACGCAAGAAATGAAGTAATTGGAGAAACACTGTTGGAGAATGGAGATCCTCCAATGGGTGTGGCTTTTGGCGCGCTAATCCCCAATGAAAACTACTTCAAGTATCAAGAGTACTTCTGCAAACATGATTTTGAGAAAATTTCAGATCTGGAATTGAACGTAGTCTCAGAATCTGGGCTAAATCTCAACCCAATAGGCGGGGTAGGAATAGAAGATTACTCAAAAGAAATGGGAGAGTTTTCAGCTCAAGTCAATGCTCTCGGGATTGAGGGGGAAGTTTACAATCAGCTGTTTCCCCATCATGTTGCGGCCTATGAAGCACAGTTCAAGTAAGAAGCAACTAACAATCGCAGGCAGTTTGCTCCGGCCCTTCGGGCCTCCGCGGGACGTCCAACGCTATGCACATTTTGTGCGGTCGCTGCGCTCCTAGTTTCGCACAAAATGTGCATAGCATTGGCCGCCCCTGCTGCGGGCGTTAGATTTCTGGAGTCGCCATTAAGTGGTAAGCAAATAGCATGGATTTTGAACAAATAATAAAAATTGCCGGCGTTGTAATTGCATCTTTGGCGTTCGTAGTCAGCTTTTTTAGCCTGATTATCGCTATGCGAAGTTATAGCGTTTCTCATCGGCCATACATTGGTATATCTGCTGTGCCTTTCGAGTACATAGAAAATCCTCCAAGAGCTATGAGATGGAAAGTTATCCTAAAAAATGTTGGCCCTATCCCTGGCTTTTTTACAATCGAGAAAAACGTTGCAAAACTAAAGTCAAATTCACAGTCAACTCAATTACCAATACTGGGATCTGTTGAAAAATTTAGTAGCCTGCTTATGCCGGGAGAAACAACGGAGTTGATAGGGCAATACACCGAAGTCGGTGGCCCTGTAACCATGGCTGAAATTTTAAGCGGTCAGACCACACTTGAAATCGAACTTAAAGTTAAATACGAGTTTCCTAGTTGGCTGTGGAGAGGTCGTAGAAAACTTAATACAAAACTTCAGTTCCAAGTTATCAGGGGTGTTGAGCCGGGGTTTATCATGGCTGAAGCCACGGCAAACTAAAAAAATCTAACAATTCGCTGCTGAGGGACAGCCTACTTTATGCACTTTTTATGCAGCTCGCTTCGCTCACATTTTTGCATAAAAACCGCATAAAGTAGTCTGCCCCAGAGCTCGGCGTTAAGTGAGTATGCAAGTGAAGAGAATCTGCGTTGCACTCAACCTCTTTTTAATGACTATCTCTTGCTCGGCAAATGAAATCGTACAGTTGAAAGTATACGAATGCGGACCATTGGCTAGAGGAGAATTGGGCGTTGTCTTTAGTACAGGTGAATACGGGAGTGGGCAAACGTATTTTTCAAAAGGGGATGCATCAGTAGTATGTAGCAAGCTGGTGAACGCAGTACGGGTATCTGGTTATGAGTCAAATTACTGTGAAAAATACAACCCAAAGAATGCCTATGAATGTAAGCAGATAAAGCTCTTTGAGGTTCTAAAGTACCATGGAGTCTGAATCACTTAACAAAGCCGGGCAGCCAGGCTCCGGGCCTTCGGCCCTCCGCGGGACAGCTTACCTTATGCACGTTTTACGCGGTCGCTTCGCTCCCATTTTTGCGCAAAACGCGCACAAGGTAAGCTGCCCCTGCCGGCGGCGTTAAAGCATATGGCTAGTAAGAAGACTTTATTTGGTTTCTATTTTGTAATGATCTTCACTGGAGTTTGGGCTTCATACTTAGTGGATGAACAATTTGTATGCGACCTGATTATAGAATTCGAAGATGTGGATGAAAATGATACAAAATTATAAAAAACTATTGCCGCCTACTATTGGTATTTTTCTAAGCCTAATGTGTGTGATATCCCTAGCGGAATTTGTGAAAAATTTTGATCTTATGTATCTAGGTGAAGAGCCAGTAGCGTATCTGCAGTATCTTTTGTTGGCCGTTTTGAGTGGATTTATCGGAATTCCAATAGCGATAAATAGCTTACTGAAACTCTCGCGCGAGGAGTCGCTTTAACAAACGCAGGCAGTTTGTTCCGGCGCTCCGCGCCTCCACGGGACGCCCAACGCTGTGCACATCTTGTGCTGGTCGCTGCGCTCCCTTTTTAGCACAATATGTGCACAGCATTGGTCGCCCCTGCTGCGGGCGTTAGAGGTAAAAATGTACTCCATAGATATAGCTTCGAGAGAGATAGGAAAAAGAGTAATCGTATCACTCAAACTTGTTTCTCCTGGTCAAGACGATCAATATTCAGGTTATTGGGGTGTAATACATTCAGTACATGAAGGTGGGTTTTTAGTTGAGGTGGAAGGTGGATCGGATGAGCAATTTGAAATGATCCCACCCGATTTAAATATGCTTGACAAAGCAAAACATAGTGTCTATCAGTTTAATGATGAAGCAATAATAGAGAATGTTGATTACGAGGTGTATTTAACGGGCGCTTATGATCCGGCACACCTCTAACAATCGCAGGCAATTTGCTCCGGCCCTGTGGGCCTCCGCGGGACGGCTTACCTTATGCACATTTTGCGCGGGTCGCTTTGCTCCCATTTTCGCGCAAAATGTGCATAAGGTAAGCCGCCCTTGCTGCGGGCGTTACATGCAAGGAGCGCAATGAGCGATTTCAAGTTTAAATGTAATTGCTGTGGAGAAATCCATGAAGGTATCCCTTCGTTTGGGGCAGATTACCCCATCACGGTTTTACAGATACCAGAAAGCGAACGAGAAGAAAGAGTTGATTTAGGTAGTGACGACTGTGTAATCGATGAAAAAGATTTTTATATTCGCGGCTGTATAGAAATACCCGTTCAGGGATATGAAGAACCTTTTGTCTGGGGGGCGTGGGTCTCCTTAAGTGAAGAGAGTTTCTTAAAGTACGTCGAGTATTTTGGCAAAGAAAAGCGCTCTCACGTTGGTCCGTTCTTCGGTTGGCTTTGCAGTGATTACATTGTATATCCTGAGCAGTGTCTAAACCTTAAAACCCGCGTCCACCTTCGTGATAATGGTATACGCCCCTTTATTGAGTTAGAGCCAACAGAACATCTTTTAGCTGTAGAGCAAAATAGAGGCATATCCAAAGAAAGGTTAATTGAAATATACGAAACGACCATGCATGGAAAGTAGTAAGCATGTAACAAACGGCTCCACGCAGACGCCCAAACCTACGCGCTTTTTGTGGGTTTCGCTACGCTACACTTTACCACAAAAAACTCTCCGGCTTGGGCGCTGGTGAGCCGGGCGTTAAGCATGTTCAAGACAAAACTAAATTGCCCAAGTTGCAAGCAGTGTATTTCTCTAGAAGAATCTAGGACTGAAATTCCTGTGCCAGAAGAAAGTACCTGGAATAAAGCGGTAAAATTGGTCTACACGGTTTGCCCAAGGTGCCAAGTGGATTACAGGGTTCAAGGAGAACGGGCGGCCGCTGGCATAGTACTTTCGCTGGTATTCATGTTTATTGGTTTTAGTTTCTTCACTGATTCATGGTGGCCACTTGTGGCTGTCTTTATCGTACTTACTCTGCAGAAAAAGATTATGCAGCTATATATTCGACCATCGCATGCTTAACAAAGCCAGGCAGTTTGCTACGGGCCTTCGGCCCTCCGCGGGACAGCTTACCTTGTGCACATTTTGCGCGGGTCGCTTCGCTCCCATTTTTGCGCAAAACGCGCACAAGGTAAGCTGCCCCTGCTGGCGGCGTTATGGTTGAGGAGTCAGAGTACAGTGAAAAATTTATACATACTAATTTTTCTAAATGCCTTTTCGTGCTCTGTGTTTGCGGGAACTCTTTACTCTTTCGATGAGGCTAAAGTAAGAGAAAGAGCGCTACAACATATCCATCGCAAGTATTCAGAGTTCGTTGATATTGAGCTTACTTCAAAGCCATTACAGCCAGTATTCGATAAAAAAGGCCATATGTTTGTAAGCGCCATTTTTTCATATAAAGCTACAAATGAACTTGGCGTTCTTTATGTTTGTGCAAAAATCGACGAGAATGGCGAGCTAGTAAATATAGAAAAAGAGATCCCGGGTCGCCGTTCATTGAAAAACTTTGTGCTGCCTAAATACCCAGGCTGCTGGGGAAAACCATAACAATCGCAAGCAGAGGGACGCCCAACGCTATGCATATTTTGTGCTGGTCGCTGCGCTCCCTTTTTAGCACAAAATATGCATAGCATTGGTCGCCCCTGTTGCGGGCGTTAAGGTTTCAGTAGCGTGAACATCCGAGAAGAAATTATAAAGATGGAAAAGGCGTTACTTGATCCTGAAGTCCGCAGGTCCGCCAAAAAAGTACGGCAGTTTCTTTCGGCGGATTTTAGAGAAGTGGGGGCGAGTGGAACATGCTTCGGCTTGAAAGAAGTTATACAGTCAATTTCTAGCCAAACGGATTGGGTTGCAATCCCTGATCTCTGGGAGTTCCGCCAACTATCGGATGATGTTGCGCAACTTATGTATAGAGTGAAAATTGTTCGGGGTGAAGCCGGAGAAGTGGCGCATTCTCAGAGATCTTCAATTTGGCGCAAAGAAGTAGATACGTGGAAACTGGTTTACCATCAAGGCACCATGGTGGGCCTTCTCGAGTCCAAACCTTAACAAACAGCGGCAGAGCGACAGCCAACGCTACGCACATTTTGTGTTACTCGCTGTCGCTCAAACATTAACACAAAATGCGCTCCGCGCTGGCTGCGCCTGCGCTGGGCGTTATGGTGCCGGGCCGTAAAATTTATGGCGTGTGCCAGCGTGTAATTGAAAGCACTGTTCTGGTCCGCAGTATTTGGCTATTTACCATGATAAAATCACGCAGTTTCGTTCCTAGTGCTTTCGTTTGAGTCCGTAGGAATCGCGACAACTCCGCTGCAGCAATGCGGAGTGCGAATAAGAAAATAATTGGTTGGGGGAAGCTTGAAGTTCTTTCCTCGTTTTTAAGGAGCCTCGGCGCATTCGGTGCCCGTAGGTACTTCGGAGCGCGTCAGCCATAACCAGGCGCTGCAGCCGACATCTTACTTTGAGCACTTTGTTGCGCAGTCGCTACGCTCCTATTTTCGCGCAACAAAGCGCCCAAAGTAAGCTGCGGCTGAGCGCGGCGTTATTTGCGACGTGAAGTCGTATAAATTTCTGTTACACACTCTGATAAATCACAGGAGGTTATTTCTCAGAACGATGTAACCCGATGTTCTGCCATC
>NZ_VANI01000011.1 GCF_005771435.1 Microbulbifer harenosus | reverse complement strand
CAAGGCCAATCAGTTGGAGCCCTCAGCCTACATCCACTATGTACTGGACCGAATCGGTGAGGCCGACACGCTGGAGAAGCTCGAAGCCCTTCTGCCGTGGAATGTGCCCTTGAAGCCTGTTTCAAAAAATTTGGCTCAGTATGGTTAGGGGAAGTGTGTCGATTTAACGGCGCTTACCGATGCACTGCTCGCAAAGGCCGCCAGTCGCCGGTTCATACTTCTGGGTGAGGCCAGCCACGGCACCCATGACTTTTACACGGCCCGCGCCGAAATCACCCGACGTATGATCGAGGAACAGGGTATCGACGCTGTAGTCGTTGAGGGGGACTGGCCCGATGTCTACCGCATCAACCGCTTTGTGCGCGGGCTGGGCGGCGACGCCAGCGCGGGGGAAGCTCTGGGAGATTTCGAGCGCTTTCCGCTGTGGATGTGGCGTAATACGGTGATGGAGTCATTTATCCAATGGCTGCATGAGTGGAATTCCCAGCGACCCAGAGAGCAACAGACCGGTGTTTACGGGATGGATTTGTACAGTATGTACCGCTCGGCCGACGCCGTGGTGTCCTATCTCGACCAGGTCGATCCCGAAGCCGCGGGACGCGCGCGCGAGCGCTATGCGTGCATGAATCACCACGGCGACCCACAACGCTACGGCTATACCGCCGCAATGGGCATCAGTGAATCCTGCCAGCACAAGGCGGTGGAGCAGGTGCTGGAGATGATGCAGGCCCGCAGCCAGTGGCTGCAAAAGGACGGTATCCTGGCCGAAGACGAGCAGTTCTATGCGGAGCGCAATGCGCATGTGGTGCAGCATGCGGAGGCCTACTACCGCGGTATGTTTTCCACCCGTGTGAACACCTGGAACCTGCGTGACGAACATATGGTAGACACTTTACTGGCGCTGCGACGGCACATCGAGCGGCAGCGAGGACGACCGGCGCGCATCGCGGTGTGGGCGCACAACTCGCACCTGGGTGATGCGCGAGCCACGGAATCGGTGCAACGCGGGGAACTCAATGTCGGTCAATTGGTGCGTGAAAAAACTGCTGGCGAGGCATTACTGGTAGGATTCACCACCTACACAGGACATGTCACTGCGGCTCAAGAGTGGGGTGATACTGCTGACCATCGCTGGGTGCGGCCAGCACTGGAAGGCAGTGCCGAGGCACTGTTCCATCAGAGCGGGCTCGGCCGTTTTTATCTCGATATGAGCCCGTTGCAGGGCGACGCCCTGCGCGAGCCGCTGCTGGAGCGGGCCATCGGCGTTATCTATCGGCCGGAAACGGAACGGCTGAGCCACTATTTTTACGTAGATATCCGCGACCAGTTCGATGTGCTATTTCACCTGGATGAAACCACCGCGCTCGAACCTCTGGATCTCACCGAGGGCTGGGACCAGCAGGAGCCACCAGAGACCTGGCCGTTCGGCATATAATCCGCCGATGCAGAATACGCTGCCCTTGGGGAGCAGGTAGGCCCGCAAATGGCCTATCTACCATCACCGGGGCAGGTATAACATCAAACCTGACAACCAACCGAAAATAACGAGTGGCTCCAGTGCAACCGTTTAGTACACAATTTACGTTATCCCGAGAATACCTTGCTGAGTGTTTCGACCAGTCTCTACCCCACGGGAAAGGCGCCAAGCCCAATTATCTGTTCCCGGTATTACTGTTTGCGGCTGGTGCCGGGTTACTGCTGTTCATCGAGCAATCTAAAGTCGCCGGCTACATGCTGATCGCGTTGGCGGTTCTGGAGCTGCTGCATATTCGCTTCCGGCGAGCTTGGTGGTTAACACGGCAGATGTGGGGAAAAGGTGCCGGTGCCGAAGTGAAATTAACCATAGATGAAGATGGTATCCAGACGCAGAACGCCTATGCGCAAACAGCGCTGATATGGTCTGATATCGAGCGTGTTATCGAAACCGATTTGGGACTGATACTGGTGGCCAAATCCGGCAGCCGGCAGTACTTGTCCAAATCGCTGTTTCCTGCAGACTTGGTGAACGAGATTATTGTCAAAGCCAATGGGCAAGCCGGAACCAATTCATAAAGATCACCCCCCATTTAGGTAAGCGACCATATTTGCAGGCTTTTATCGACACTACGCACCGTTAAACGTTGAGATTGTGTCGGTGGATATGGTTTTTCAAATGAGCACCGCGGAGCGCTGTTTTCCATGAGTACAACTGCCGAAATCAAAACTGCCATCATCGGCTACGGCTTCTCCGCCACCACCTTTCATTTGCCGTTTATTCTGAACCTGCCGCCCTTTCGGTTCACCGCGGTCAGCACGTCCAAGGGGGACGTGGTGCGTCAACAACATCCGGGTGTAGAGGTTTATACACAGGCCGAGAAGCTGCTGACCGAAAGTAATGCCGATCTGGTGATCATCACCGCACCAAACGAAGCACACTTTGCGTTGGCCAAGTTGGCGCTGCAGCAGGGCAAGCATGTAGTGTTGGAAAAGCCCTTCGTGACCCGCGTCGAACAGGGCGAAGAGCTGATCGCGCTGGCCCGCAAACAGCAGCGGGTACTGAGTGTTTACCACAACCGGCGCTGGGATGGAGACTTCCTGACCGTACGGAAACTGATTGACGATGGCCGCCTGGGCACTGTGCGTTACTTTGAAAGCCATTTCGATCGCTTCCGGCCCGAGGTGCGCAAGCGCTGGCGCGAGTCAAACGTTGAGGGCGGCGGTATCCTGTTCGATCTTGGGCCGCACCTGCTAGACCAGGCGCTGCAGCTGTTTGGTCCTCCGACCGCGATCACTGCGCAGGTAAAAGCACTGCGACCACACGCCGAGGTCGATGACTTTTTCCATCTCACCCTGCACTACCCGGAGCGATTGGTGGTACTCCGCAGCAGCCCTTTCTGCGCCTCTCCAAACCTGCGCTTTGAAGTGCAGGGCGAGGCCGGCAGCTATGTGAAGTATGGCCTGGACCCGCAGGAAGACCGCCTGAAAGCCGGGCTGTTGCCGGTGACTAGAAATTGGGCCCATGAAGCTCCCGAGCAATACGGCCAGCTTTACACGACAAACGGCACGACCCAGGTCACCACTGAAACCGGAGGTTACCAGCACTACTTCCAGCAATTGGCCCGGGCGGTTCTTTCTGGCGGCGAAGTCCCGGTAAGCGCAGAACAGGCTCTTTGCAACATACGCTTGGTCCTCCTTGCGCAGCAGAGCAGTGCCAGTGGCCAAACAATTAAAACCGATAGCCGCGAGTAACCGCACCGCAAGCACAGAATGAAAAAACTGGTGCCTTATTTTTTGAAAGGAATGAATCATGCAAAAGTTAACCGGCCGTTGTTTATGCGAAGCCATTGAATATGAAATTACCGGCTCCCACGCAAAAGTGAGGGAAACCAGCCATGGAGAGTAAGTTCCGCTACAAGGCGTGGGCGAATCAGGAGTTACTGGAACTCATTCGTCAGATCAACAGGGAAGAGCATCCCGAGCAGTGGACCATGGCTGTGCGTCTTCTCAACCATACTCATGTGGTGGACAAGATTTTTATCGCCCACTTGAAAGGTGAAGATCACCCCTACACCGCTACCAATACTCCGGAAACTCCTACGCTTGCCGAGTTGAATGCCAAAATCCAGAGTACAGACCAATGGCTGATCAACTACGCCGTTGAGTTTGACCGCTTGCAAGATAACAGAGTCATCAGTTTCACATTTACTGACTGCGATCGCGGCAGCATGTCCGTCAGTGAGATTCTGGATCATCTGATCATTCACGGAACCTACCATCGAGGCAATATCGGTATGTTACTTACCGCATGCGGCATACCCCGGCCCGGCGATACGTTTACAAGATTTCTGCATTCCTAATTTGCCACAGCTTCGGCCACAGCGATAAGGTATCCGCCCTGCTCAATAATCCGGAAACGGCCAAATGTTAACCTCCGCGGCAACCAGAGACCGGCCCGTCTCTCCTTGGCGAGAGCTGAAACCCATCGCCTTCTGGCCCACCCTCGCCGCCATGCTGCTGGCACTGGTGACAATCGCCGTCGACCCGGCGCAGTTTGTGCGCGTTGCCGGCGCTCTAAATGCCGCAATTGTCGATAGATTATCGCCCCTTTATCTGTATTCGGCGCTCGCCCTGTTGCTGCTGTGCATTGCTGTATTTGTATCCCCGCTCGGCCGCGTTCGCATCGGCGGCGATGGCGCAAAACCCATCTACTCCCCCTTCCGCTGGTTCTCCGTATCCCTGACCACCGTGATCGCCATGGGTATCCTTTTCTGGGCGGTGGCGGAACCGGTGCTGCACTTTCGCGAGCCGCCCCCTTTCGCCGGTGTGCAGGCAGGCAGTGACGGCGCGCTGCGATTCGCTATGTCCACGGTGTTCGTGCACTGGACACTGGCTCCCTATGCCATCTACACGGTGGCGGGCCTGACGTTTGCACTGGGCTTTTACAACCGTGGCTACGGTTTTTCCGTGGATGCACTATTGCACCCTCTGCTGGGTGCGCGCCTGCGCGGCCCGCTTGCGCAACTGGTGGATGGACTGGTGCTGTTCTCCGCGGTGGTGGGCATGTCGGCGGTGCTGAGCGGCGGGCTACTGCTGATCGGCGACGGCCTGCAGATGCTGTTTGGCATTGCAAAATCACCGCTGGTGTATGCGGCAACCTCGGCCTTTATCATCGCGGTGGCGCTCCTCTCCGCCGCCAGCGGCTTGCGCCGGGGTATACAGCTGCTGGCCCGCGTCAATACCGTGCTTTTTCTGCTGTTGATGCTGTATGTGCTGGCACTGGGCCCAAGCGCGTTTATCGCGCGGGCCGGTGGCGAGTCCCTGTTAACGTATCTATCAGAATTTATTCCTCGTCACCTGATGCTGGACGAACCACCAGGCAGCCGCTGGTCGGGGTGGTGGACCACGGCCTTCTTTGCAAGCTGGTTTGCCTGGGCTCCCCTTTCCTGTCTGTTCCTGGGCAAGATTGCCCGAGGCTATACCGTGCGCCAGTTCATCTTGGTAAACCTGCTGCTCCCGTCTGCCTTTGGCGCACTGTGGTTTTCCGTTTTCGGTCTATCCGCGCTTTATTTCGATATTCAGGATCAGGGTGCCATGTACGGCGCCTACCAGCGCGAAGGTCTGGCGATCATGGCCTACCAGTTGTTTGGCTACCTGCCCGGCGGCTTTGCGCTCGGCCTGTTTTTTATCTTTGCCTGTCTTATCTCATTTATAACCGCCACAGATTCCAATACGGATGCGATTGGTGGCCTGTGCAAGCGCGCGGTCACAGCGCGGGAGATGAACTCGCCGTTCGGAATAAAACTGCTATGGGCGGGCGTGATCGGGGCCGTAGGCTGGTGCAGCGTCACCTTTCTGGGAGTCGACGGTATCAAGATGCTCGCCAACCTGGCCGGGCTGCCGGGCCTGCTGATTGTGCTCGGGAGCGCGGGTAGCCTGATCGTGTTGCTTGCGCAGCAGCGCTTGTGACACGATAACCTCCTGCATAAAGCGCTGGGGCGAGGAACTCGATTGACCGCGAACAAGGGTGACAAGTCCGCATACTGGGATTGGACGCCGGAAATCTGGCGCTGGAATCCGAAGCTGGGCTGTTGGTCGCCGGAGTATGGCGGGCCCAGCGCCAATGTATCTCTGGAAATTTCCACTGCCGGCCAGAATCCTGCCGAGGCCTATGACTACTGGCGGGAAACCGTGCTCCACGGCTGGGATGCCGACAGTCCCGACACGAACCAAAGACGCGGCTTCAGCGCTCGCGCCAGCGCTCTCTTCACCCCCCGCGGAAACCTCTTCTGGTACCGGTCTGACGCCGTATCCGGCAGGCGCACCGAGCGCCAGTGCCGTTTGTATGAAGGCGAACCGATCAACCTGGGACTCGTGCTCGCCGGTAAACGCCACCACGAACAGGCTGGAGACCGCGCGCAGAGTGCCGGCCCCGGAGAACTGATCTTTTACGACCCCGCCTACCCCTCGCGCACCGCTTGGGAAGAGCACAGCGGCGTGCATCTGACACTGGAGCGGGAAAGCGTGCGCAAGGCCCTGGGCGGCTACTTACCCCCGCCCAGCCAGGTGATCGCCGGCCTGCGCCACAGCCGCCTGTATCCCTTCCTTTACGCCCAGTTGCAGCTGTTGGCGCAGTATGGGGGCCGGCTGGCGTCGCACGAGCGCGCTCTGGTGCTGGAACAGACCCAGGATCTTGCCCTGGCGGCGCTCGGCAGCAGCGCTCTGGATGAACCGGACGGCGCAGGTCATCGGAATGGCAACGGCTTGTTCCTCGCCGCACAGCACCTTGTCCAGCAGCAACTGGCGAATCCCGAGTTCAACGCCCGCGCCATTGCCCGCCATCTGAGTTGCTCCCGCGCCAGCCTCTACCGCGCCTTCGCACAACAGGGCCTCACCGTGGCCGGGTACCTGCGCGACGCCCGCTTGCAGCGGGTTCACCAGTTGCTGCAAAGCGCCCCGCCCCACCTCACCATCGCCGAGATTGCCGCCCGCTGCGGTTTTCTGGACAGCGCTAGCTTCAGCCGTTTGTTCCGCCACCATTTCGGTATCAGTCCGCGGGAGCTGCGCCACGGCTGACGCCCCCCTTGATATCCACGGCAAAACCCGCTTGTAAATAGCCAGCACGGTGCGCGCAGCGGCGCTGAGACATACTGCAATTCCCCCGAGACTCCTCGCATAACACCCCTTCTCCCGGCGCCCGCATAATCCGCCCGATTTCGCGCTGTGTCACACAAAGCGCGGGCACTGGAACGCATTTCTCATCGGGGAAGAGGCATGAACCACAACTACCGCATCACCTTCAATCACAGCCTGCGGCTGTTTCAGGTAGTCTCGGAACTGGCAACCGCCTCGCGCGCGGGCAGCGGCTCCGCCACCCCGGGCGAAAAGGCTGCCGCGCGGAGCCCGAGGCGCGGGTTGCGCTCGCTCGCACTGACGCTGGCGCTGGCGGCCACGCCGGCTGGGGCGGTACAGATAATCGACGGCGCCAGTGTCGAGATAGTGGACGGCAGCGGTGACGGCACCACGGGCACGCAGGACAGCCCGTGGAACCTTGAGGGGGCCCTCTTTATCGGCCGTCAGGCTGGCGACGATGCCGGGCTGGTAATCCGGAACGGCGGCAAGGTCAGCAATCTCTGGGGCACTATCGGCGTCGACACCGGTTCCAGCGGCATGGTGACGGTGACGGGCGAGGGCTCAGACTGGGCCAATAACGGCAGCCTGTCTGTCGGCAATCGCGGCACCGGCACGCTGAGTATCGAAGACGGCGGCATGGTCAGCAATACCGATGGCTATATCGGTTACGACGCCGGTTCCAGCGGCACGGTGACGGTAACCGGCGAAGGTTCGGGCTGGACCAATTCCAGTGCCCTTCATGTCGGCATTAATGGCACCGGCACGCTGAATATCGAAGACGGTGGCTCAGTCAGTAATACCGCCGGCTATATCGGCGCCAACCACGGTTCCACCGGCAGGGTGACGGTGACCGGCAAAGGCTCGGGCTGGACCAATTCCAACTGGCTCTATGTCGGTATTAATGGCAGCGGCACGCTGAATATCGAAAACGGCGGCACGGTCAGCAATAGCTCCAGCTATATCGGCCGCTTCTCCAGTTCCACCGGCACGGTGACGGTGACCGGCGCTGGTTCGGGCTGGACCAATTCCGGCTGGATCATTGTCGGCATTGATGGCAGCGGCATGCTGAATATCGAAGACGGCGGCAAGGTGAGTGGGGCCGCGCTTGCGATGGGCGATGCCGACGGTAGCAGCGGCGCGCTTCTTCTGTCCGGCACGGAAACTGGCCGCGGGGTGCTGGAAACCGGGTTTGTGCAAAAACGCGACGGCGGCGCCAGTTTCACCTTCGATGGCGGCATTTTGCGCGCGACCGCGAACCAGGCAGATTTCCTGCCCAGCTTCGCCGCGGGCGATGTGACCATCGCCGCCGGCGGCGCCTATATCGACAGCAACGGCTTCGACATCGGCATCGCCACGGATCTGCAAGGCAGCGGCAGCCTGACCAAGCTGGGCGCAGGCACGCTGACACTCGCGGGCGCCAACAGCTATACCGGCAGTACCACTATTGAGGCCGGCACCTTGCTGGCCGGCGCCTCGACCGCCTTGGTCCAGAACACCGCCTTCACCATCAACGGCGGCACCCTGGATCTCAACGGCTACGACCACGTCATGTCCTCCCTTTCCGGCGGGGGCGGCACCTTGGCTATCGGTGGCGCCGGGCTAACCGTCGATCAGACGGGCGATACCGCCTATGCGGGCGCCCTCACCGGCGTCGGCTCCTTTCAAAAGACAGGCAGCGGCACACTGGAATTTTCGGGCGACAGCTCCGGCTTTACCGGCGCGACCTTGGTCGAGCAGGGCCTGCTGGCGGTCAACGGCATCTTGGGTGGCGACCTTACCGTGCAGAACGGCGCCACCCTCGGCGGCAGCGGCACAGTGGGCAGCACCACCATGGAAGAAGGCGGCATTCTGGCCCCCGGCAACTCTACCGGCACCCTCACCGTGGACGGCGACCTGACCCTGGCCCAGGGCTCTATCCTCGACTTCGAGTTCGGCGCCCCGGGCGCGGATTTCAATACCCCCGGCGACAGCGACAGCGTGACGGTGAGCGGCGACCTGGCCCTGGAGGGTACCATCCTCGATATCACCGACACCGGCGGCTTCGGCCCCGGCCTATACCGCCTATTTGACTACGATGGCAGCCTCACCCTGAGCAACGGCGGCCTGCTGCTCGACGATGCCCAGGACGAGACGGTGCTTGCCTTCCAGTACCTCTCCAATGAAACGTCAGGCGGCCAGATCAACCTGCTCAACACCAGCGGCATGGTCCTGAACTTCTGGAATGCCAACGGCCAGGCCGGCGAAAGCCAACTAGGCGGCGGCAACGGCACCTGGTCCGCGTCTGCGGAAGTCTGGGCGGACGCTCATGGCATCCTCACCGGCGCCATGCGTTCGCAACCTGGCTTCGCCATTTTCGGCGGCGAAGCTGGCACCGTGACCCTCGACACCAGCGATGGCGAGGTAACCGCCACCGGCCTGCAATTCGCCAGCGATGGTTATCGGCTCACCGGTGGCACTCTGACCCTAAGCGTCGATAGCGAAATTCGCGTCGGCGACGGCGGTGTCGGCAGTGAAACCTGGACCGCCACCATCGACAGCGCAGTCGCCGGCAGCGAAGGCCTGCGCAAAACCGGCGCGGGCACCCTGACCCTGAGCGGCAACAGCGCCGGCTTTGCGGGCAACACCACCATCGCCGCGGGCCTGCTGATGGTAAATGGCAGCCTCGGTGGCTCCCTCACCGTACAGGACGCTGCAGTCCTCGGCGGCAGCGGTACAGTGGGGAGCACTCAACTACAGAGCGGCGGTATTCTGGCCCCCGGTAATACCATCGGCACCCTAACCGTGTACGGCGATCTCACTTTCGGCAATGGCTCCGTCTATCTGGCGGACGTGGACGCTGACGGCAACGGCGACCAGATTCATGTCAGCGGCAGAACGACTCTGGGGAACGGCTCGGCAGTGCATGTGGTGGCCAGCGGCGACTTCGAACCCTTTACCGACTACACCATCCTTGTCGCCGACGGCGGGATCGACGGCCAGTTCGGCGCCGTCACCACCAACTACGCCTTCCTCGCGCCGCAGCTGAGTTACGACGCCAGCCACGTCTATCTGGAACTGACCCGCAACGATCTGCCGTTCGGCGATCTGGCGCGCACCCGCAACCAACGCGCCACAGCCGACGGCATAGAGACCCTGGGCCGCCAGCACCCGGTGTACCAGCGGGTGGTGACCCTGGACGCGGACTCGGCGCCCACTGCCTTCGAAGCCCTGAGTGGCGACAGCCTGCTCGCTGGTATCAACGCCAGCCGCGAACTGCAGCGACGCTTCTCCGCAGAACTCCGCCGCCAGAGTTCACCCATGGGCGCCCTGGCTGTCGGCCCGGCACCGGGCGAGCACGGCGAGGGCCCCGCCGCGTGGGTACAGGTGGAATCCACTCGCTTCGAAGAGGACGGGCAGCTGATCACTGGCAACGCCAGCTATCGCATGAGCGGCCAACTGCTCGCGGCCGGTGCAGACGCGCGCTGGAACGAGCAGTGGCTGCTGGGCACCGCGCTTGCAACGGCGGACGCAGACCTGGACTACCGCAACCGCGATGCCGAAGGCGAACTTTCCGCCCGCTACCTCGGACTTTACGCACGCTGGGACAGCGACGGCCCGCTGTACCTGCGCGGGGATCTGAGCTATGCCGACGGAGATACGGATTATCGCCGCCAAGTTGACGCAGACCGACTCAGCGCATCCGATTCCGTTCGCGGCACCCGCCTGGCTCTGGAAGCGGGCCTGGACCTGCACTGGGCCGGTCTGGACCTGCGCCCCTATGCCCAGGCCGCAAGCGAACACCTGAAGCGGAACGGCTTTACAGAGAAAGGCACTAGCAGCGCGGAGCTGACCGTGGAGGGCAACAGCCAAAGCAGCGGCGAGGCAACCCTGGGGCTGGATCTGTCGCGGGCCTTCCTGGCCAACGGCACCTGGGTTCAGGTGCAAGCCGGGTTGGCCGCGGTGCGCGGCTTCGGCGACATCTCGGCGGAACAGGATGCGCGCTTCGCCGGTGGCGACACCTTTACCCTGTACAGCGCGGACGTAGACGCCACTCAGTTGGACACATCGTTGTCGGCGGAGATGCACATCAGCCGAAGACTGTCTCTGTGGGCCGGCTACCGCGGCCGCTTTGGTGGCGACAGCGAAGTGCACGGCGGGCAGCTTGGCGCCCAGTATCGCTGGTAGGTCAAATCACCCTGCACACAGTCACCTGCAGGTAAAAACAAGGAATCATCCATGCGGAACAAACAAAAAACACTCGCCGCTATCACCGTCCTACTCCTGGCCGGTTGCGCCGGCGCGGACAAACCCACGGACCACTTTCCCGGCTATGCCAGCGACCGCCAGGGCCAGTTGCTGCGCGACCGCGATGGCCACTGCTGGCGCAATGCCGACTGGCGGGTGGACCACGCCCTGCCGGACTGCGACCCGTCGCTGGCGGGACCGCCACAAATAGCCGAAACCGCGCCGGAGCCCGAACCCGCCCCCGAGTCGCAGGCTTTTCAGCCTGTGTCCATCACCCTACCCTTCGCCTCCGGCCAGTATCAACTGGACAGCAATGCGCTCAGAGCCCTGGAGAATTTCCTGGCGCAACTGCCAGCGGAAAAGCTGCCGCAACTGTTGTTTCGAGTAGAGGGTCACGCGGATCCTATGGGCAGAGCCGAGGACAATCGGCGACTCTCCACCCGTCGCGCGCAGAGCGTGAGCGACTGGCTACGCCAGCGGGGTGCTGACGACGCCGCCATCGCGCCGAGCGCACAGGGCGAAAGCCAGGCCGACAGCAACTGCCCCATTAGCCTGCCGCGCGCGGAAAAGATAGCCTGCCTGGCTCCGTACCGACGGGTACTGGTCACTGTTTCCTGGGCCGACGAAAAGTAGGAATCCCCGGTATAGTGCAGCCGTTTACCAGTTCACGGCCGCCCGCGAAAAGCAGCTCTGGTGGAAGCTCAGCTGTATCACCTATAGGTCGATATGGACAACCAGCATTCATAGCGTCGCAACGCTCCCAAATCCCGCAGTGGTATTCTCTCTTTTTCCCATACAAGACAGGTTAAACCAAATATCCATTTTAAGTCTCCGCACACAAATCTGCAGAGCGATTCGTGTGCGGGTATTTTACTCACGCTACATCCGATTTCTTTGGGGATCCCCGCCAAAACATCCCGCGACCGATTACGTTAAAATTACGCCCGAATTCCGACAGATTTTTGGCAGCCAGCTGCTGCCCACCCGGCCAAATGGCACCAATATTCTCACGAAATACCGAGTCGAAAGTAACGCCTACAATCTGTTCGCAGAAAAGTATTCCTGCTAGCATCCAGCGTCGGTTTTTAAAAAAATTTAATACCACAGGGAAGATCATGGCTACTGAATTGGACCCGAATACCGCATGGCAGACGGCACCTATAGGGCACACCCTTCGGAGCCGATACACAGGCTACCCACTGAATGAAAATGAAATGGTAATTACCATTCTCTCCCAAGGCTCGTTTACCTTCGGGCATCAGGTAATCGTATTCGAATGGGGCCATGGTTATGGAACTGACGACTGTTACCGAAAGCATAAAGGATTCCATTTATACCCCGCGAAAGGTAACTCACTCAATGAATTGGGATCCTGGCAGTCATCGACTCAAGTAGTACCGGGACGCATTGAACGATTTCGACGAACCATTCCTTTAGAGAACGGAAAAAAAGCTTCAGAAAAGCCAAAAGACGGAAACCTGCACAAAGGAAGGTACTATGCGGAGCAGGCCAGGCAGGTATCGGAGAGCAACTTCCTGATAGGCGCAAAATACAGAAGCTGGCTGGTCGATTTCAACTCCGGAAATAGAGCATTTAATGCTGCCAAAGCTGAGTGGAAGAATGCTACGCAAACCCCCAAATTTAATTTATTAGGGCATGGGGGACACAACTGTGGCACTTGGGCTCAACATATCGCCAGCATAGCGGGAATTAAGCCAACAAGCACGGCCGCCTGGATCGGTTTTCCGGTCCCAGCCTGGGAGGTTTATGGTTGCGGTGAATTATCAAGCGAACAAGAAATGTGGGAAAAACGCGTTTAAAGTTAACGGCTATACGACTTGGCCTAAGCAGGGGAAGAAAAATTGCCGACTAACTTAGCGGAAGTAGATGGCGTTAAAATACAGCCAAAGCATCGGGCGACCTGCCACTGCGGCGCCGTCGAATTGGAACTCGATTTGCCAGCAGGGCTGGTAGATGTCCGCCGCTGCGATTGCTCCATGTGCCGCAGGCGCGGCGCCATTGCGGCTTCTGTGACGCTGGATGGCATTAGGATCGTGAAGGGCGCGGAGCACCTTAAGCTCTATCAGTTCAATACCAAGATGGCGAAGCATTATTTCTGTGGGAACTGCGGTATCTACACCCACCACCAACGACGCTCGAATCCGACCCAGTTCGGATTTAACGTGGCCTGCCTGGAGGGTATCAACCCGCTCAAGATCGAGGGAATCCCGACCTATGACGGGGTTAATCACCCTGCAGATAAGCGTTGATGCATCTTATGAGTCGATGCAGGGGCAGCCATCACTCAAAGTCATCCCAGTACGGCGGGTCACCAAAATAGCTGCTGATGAATTCGATAAATACTTTGAGCTTTGTCGCCAGCAGTTTCCTGTGTGGATAGACGGCGTAAAGCCCGAGAGGCTCCGGCTCGAACGTCCGCAGAATGGCGCGGAGTTTGCCCGCTTTGATCGCGTCGCCGACGATAAACGTTGGCTGCAATACATAGCCCTGTCCGGCAATGGCGGCCTGCATGAGGATTTCGCCGTTGTTGCTCGCCAGGCTTGCGGCAGTGGCTGCACTATTTCTTTTCAGCGCGAGCATCAGTCGTGACTCGGCGGGGTCGGGTTCCAGATAGCTATAGCGCAGGTAGTGCTCCGGGCGTAAATCCTCCGGAGTTTCGGGTACGCCCTCCCGCGCCAGATAGTCCGGGGATGCACACACTACCAGCCGTATCGGTGCCAGGCGCCGGGCAATGAACGACGAGTTCTTCAGCTTACCGATGCGCAGCGCCACATCGAACCCCTCCTCTACCACGTCCACCTTGCGGTCGTTGAGCTGCAGTTCCATACCAACGGCCGGGTGCGCTTTCTTAAAGTCCCCAATCAACGGCGCCAGGTGGCGGGTAGCAAAGGTGACCGGGGCGCTGATGCGCAGATGTCCCTGCGCCTCGCTCTGCATCTCGCCCAACTGGCTCTCCATGTCCGCCAGGCTTTCCAAGATTTGCTGGGCAAACTGATAGCACTGCGCCCCCTCCTCCGTCAGGCGTACACGCCGCGTGGTGCGATTGAACAGGCGCACTTTGAGATGCTCCTCCAACTGCGACACGTACTTGCTCACCAGCTGATTCGACAAATTCAGCTTGTCCGCGGCCTTACTGAAGCCACCCTCGTCTGCAACTGCCACGAAAGCGTTCAACGCGCTAATCCGGTCCATGGGATATTCCCGGCCATATTGCCAATATTTTATTGATAATAGATCAACAGAACGCATATTTATATGCAGAAATGTTGCCATTAGACTGCATCTCAAGCTGGTGAGGTTCCTACACCACGCCCAAACCCAACAATGTGGAGAACGGTTATGAACACTCAAGTGATCAACAAGATTTTGAACTCGAACGCCGGACTGGGCGCCCTGGCCCTGCGCGTGCCGGTCGGTATCATCCTCGCCGCGCACGGCGCCCAGAAGCTGTTTGGTTGGTTTGGAGGCTACGGGCTAGAGGGCACTGGGCAGTGGATGGCGAGCATTGGCCTGGAGCCGGGGTACCTGATGGCCCTGCTGGCGGGCAGTGCGGAATTCTTTGGCGGCCTGGCGTTGGTGTTCGGCCTGCTGACCCGGCCGGCAGCCGCCGTCAGTGCCTTCACCATGGTGGTGGCGATTTTCAGCACTCATATCGACAACGGCTTGTTCATGTCCAACAACGGTTATGAATTCGCGCTGGCGCTGCTGGCGGCAACCGTGGCGCTGGCCATTCAGGGTGGTGGTGTCTACGCCGTGGATAACGGCCTGAGCAGCATCTTGGCAGATGGTAGTAACCGGAATGCCGTACAGCCTGCAGGTCGCGTGGCCTAACCACGGCAAGTCGTCTTTCGCCCCCAAACGGGGGCGATTTGGTGGACTTCCGATGCTGGTGGAAGGGCGGCCGCCGGGCCACCGGCAACCGCGCCGTGTCGAATCAGTGCTGGGATTCGATGCGCCCGACTTCCCGCTTGATTTCATCGAGGATCATTTGCCGCGCGGCGGGCTCATCCACATCGGGGATATCCCACTCCATCGCCTTGAGATATTTATCCACGAGATGCGAGACATCCCGGTCCAGGGATTTGCGGTGTTTATCCATCTCGATTTGTTCCATCGATGCCATATCAGCACTCCTGATGTCTACCGTTCCTAAGTAAGCGTAGACGTATTTTTCATCCTGCAAGGGAGTTTCTGGTACTGGCGTTCACCGGCTCCTCCGCTCCTCGCCTGCGCCACTGCCGCGCCCCCCAAAAACATCGCCGTTTGCGCGTTGTTTCACATTCCGCTCACAAGGTCTCGATATCTCGGCACCAACCATGGAGCGCGAAAAACATCGCAATGACTGGAAAATGCCAAATCAACAACACCGCGCTATAGTCTGAGCTCCTTAATTTCCAATCAACGACAAACAACGCGGAGCCTGAATGGAATTTTTGATCCTCCTGATCATTGTCGTGGCGCTTTTGGTATTGCCGCTGAAAATAGCGGCCGGCATGTTGGGCGCGCGCAATACTGGTGTCTTTTCCTGCCTTTTCGCGCTGCTGCTGGCGGTGATCATTCAGCATTTTGTGGGTGCGTTAATTCCCGGTGTCAGCGCAGAGCTCGGATTACTGCTCACGATTCCACTCGCTGCCATCGCCTACATGCTGGTGCTAGGCACCGGTTTTCTGAAGGGTATTCTTATTGCGATCATCCAGGGGCTACTCACCATTGCCCTGACTCTGCTGCTCGGCGGTTTTCTGGCCGCGATCTGAATCACGGCCACAACACTATGGACTCAAGGCGCATAACGCCGCCAGCCGACTGAGCGCCTGCTCTCTCAGCGGATTCCACGGGTGGGCAAAACTGATGCGCATACAGTTTCTGAATTGCCCCGATGCCGAAAACAATGGACCGGGCGTGATCACCACCTGCTGTTGCAATGCTTTGGCGTAGAGCGCGAGCGTATCCTCCCCGCTGGGCAGTTCCACCCAAACCGCCAGGCCTCCTTGTGGCTTACTCACCCGGATACTTCCCGGCCAGTCGTTCAGCAATTGCAGCAGGCGGTCTCGTTGAGTTCGCAATTCTGTCCGCAGCCGGCGCAAATGCGCGGTGAAGCTGCCGTCGGCCATGAACTCCGCCAGGCCGCGCTGCACAAACTGGCTGCTGGACAACTGCGTCACCAGTTTCAGGTGGAGGATGCGCGCGTGCCAGCGGGCACCGGAAACCCATCCGATCCGCAGATCCCGGGAGAGGCATTTCGAGAAGGAGCTGCAAAGGATTACCCGCTGATCCCTGTCCAGCGCTTTGAGCGGATCGGGGACGGCCCCCAGTGCGGTATCGGCATAGATGTCGTCTTCGATAACAGCCAGATCATAAGACTCCGCCAGGGCCAGCAGCCGGCGCTTGGACGATTCCGGCATCAATGCGCCACCGGGGGTGGCGAATGCGGGAGAGACAACGCACGCGCGCACCTTCCAGCGCTGCAAAACATCTTCCAGCGCATCGATATCCATTCCGGTTTCGAGCGAAGCCGGCACTTCGACCACCTGCAGTCCCAGCTGCTCGATGATCTGCATTACGCCGTAAAATCCCGGCGACTCTACCGCCACCACATCACCACGAGTGCAGCAGGCCATCAGGGCGAGAAACAACGCGTGCTGACAGCCCGAGGTAATGCACAGCGCATCCGGCTCGCACGGCCATCCCCGCCGGGCCATGTGCAGCGCGAGCTGCTCGCGCAGCGCGACGTTGCCGGCGGGTTCATCGTAGTACTGGAAATCCTGGCCGCTTTGCCGCCTGAGCGAGCGCCCGATGGCGCGGTTGAGGGCGACGATACCGGGGGGCAGATCGCCGGGTGAATGCTGTGGCAGCAGATCGAAGGCCGCACTGCGGCGCATGATGTCCTGCAGCAGTTCACTGACCGTTACCGGCCGCGGCGCCTCGATGCGGGCTCGGCTAACGGGTCTGTTTACCGCAGGCGCTTGCAGGGATACGAAATAGCCCGCCTTGGGCCGCGCCTCAACCTGGCCCTGTACCTCCAGCCGCTGCAGCGCGTGCTGCACGGTGGCCTTGGAGAGCTTGTGCTCCCGGCACAGGGTCCGAATCGAGGGCAAGCGCTCTCCCTGCCGCCAGCGCTGCTCCTCGATGCCCTGCAACAACCACGCCTCCAGCTGCTGGTAGCGAAATTCCTGTGTCACCCACTCAACTCCAGCCCCTCAATCTGTACCCATTGTATTTTATTTTTTTATGCCTGCACCTATCGGGCGGGCCGGCGTAGTCTGCCGCCGTCTAAATCTGCGCGGATGAGTTGTCATGGAAAAAATTCCCGTTGTTCAGGAACCGGTTGCCCTGCACTCCGCCCCACCACCCACCCGCGATGGCAAGTTTCATGTGCGACTGACGGAAGGCTACTTCCAGAATGTGCGGCGCCTGATCAGCTGGCCTCTGCTCGCGCTGTACTTCGGGCTGGTGTGGGTGCAGTTCGACGGCCAGCCCTGGTTGCTGTTTTCGTTTGAACAGCACCGGATCATCCTCTTCGGCCACGCGCTGTCGTGGCGCGACCTGTCCCTGCTGGCGGGATTGCTGATCGCCAGTGCCGCCCTGCTGTTTTTTCTCGCGGTGGCCTGGGGGCGCGTGTGGTGCGGCTTCGCGTGTCCGCAGAGTATCTGGACCTGGCTGTTCATCCGCGTTGAGGATCTGACCGAAGGCCGGGCGGACAAGAGAGCCCGGCAGGCCGGCGCGCCACTTGGCCTGCACATCATGCTCCGCCGGCTGCTCAAACACCTGCTTTGGATACTGCTCGCCCTCGCTACCGCCATCACCTTCACCGGCTATTTCGTGCCCGTGCGCGAGATCCTGTCTGCCGCGGTGCAATTCGAATTGTCGGCGGCGGTCTCCGGCTGGATCCTGATCATGGCAGGGCTAACCTATCTGAATGCCGGGCTGGTACGCGAGAAAATCTGCCTGCACGCCTGCCCCTACGCGCGATTCCAGGGCGTGATGTTCGACGAACATACACTGACCGTCAGTTACGACGCGCGCCGCGGCGAACCCCGCGCGAACCTGCGCAAAGGAAGCGACAACAGTGGTGACTGCGTCGACTGCGGGCTCTGTGTGCAGGTGTGCCCCGCCGGTATCGATATTCGCGATGGCCTGCAGGCCGCATGTATCGACTGCGCCGCGTGCATCGATGCGTGCGACAAGGTTATGTCAAAACTCGAACGCCCCGCGGGACTCATCCGCTTCGCCTCCGAGGCGCAGCTGCAAGGCGAAAATTCCCGCTTCCTTCGCCCGCGCCTGGCCGGCTATGCCGCGGTAATGCTGCTGGCCTTTACCGCGGTCTTGTACGGCTTCACCCAGACTACCCAGTTGCTGGTGGAAATCAGGCGCGACCGCGGCGCGATGTTCCGGCAGGTGGATCAGCACACGGTGTGTAACGTGTATCAGGTCAAGGTGGAGGGATACAGCGAGACTCAGCGCTTTGTGGATGTGTCAATTAGCGGGGAAGGCGAGTTCCGCCTGTTTGGCCCGCGGAAAATCGACCTCGCGGAAGACAGTGCCTATTGGTTTCCCTACCGCGTGTGCGCGCGCGACCTGACATTGCCGAAGACAGAATTGACCTTTCACTTTAGGGGGGAGACCTTGTCTACAGTGAAAAATACAACCTTTTTGACCAGGTCCTATTGATTCAGAGCACGGCGCGAATATCTCGTCCCCCCACACCCGACGTTCTAGCTCGACGCACTGCTCACGCCTGGATGAATTTCAATATGTCGTTGTTGATTTCATCCGCGTGGATGGTCGCCATGCCGTGGGGGTAGCCTTTGTACACCTTGAGGGTGGCATCCTTAAGAATTTCCGCGGATTTGATTCCGGAGGCCTTGATCGGCACCACCTGATCGTCGTCGCCATGCATCACCAGCGTGGGCACTTCGATTTTTTTCAGGTCTTCGGTGAAGTCAGTTTCCGAGAAGGCTTTGATTCCTTCGTAATGCGCCAGCGTGCTGCCCATCATTCCCTGGCGCCACCAGTTGCGTATGGCGCCCTCGGAAATCTCCGCGCCTTTGCGGTTGAACCCGTAGAAGGGACCGCTGGCAACATCGAGGTAAAACTGCGCGCGGTCGGCCGCGAGTTGTTTACGGAAGTCATCGAATACCTCAATCGGCGTGCCCTCCGGGTTGCTGTCGCTTTTCAGCATGATCGGCGGTACGGCGCCGATCATCACCAGCTTGTCTACCCTGCCCCGACCAAAACGCGCCACATAGCCCGCCGCCTCGCCGCCTCCGGTGGAGTGGCCGATATGAATGGCGTCCGCCAACCCCAGGTGCTCGGTGACCGCGGCGACATCCATGATGTAGTGGTCCATGTCGTGCCCGCTGGCAATCTGACTGGAGCGGCCGTGGCCGCGGCGATCATGGGCGACGACACGAAACCCCTGACGCACGAAAAACAACATTTGGGCATCCCAGTCGTCACTGCTCAGTGGCCAGCCGTGGTGAAACACAATGGGCTGCCCTGAGCCCCAATCCTTGTAAAAAATTTCAGCGCCATCTTTCGTGGTGATCGTCGGCATCGTGCTCTCCTCGCAGGTCGCGACAGGTTTTTGAATGAAACATTCGGGGGAAGAAGGTTTGACGGCCAGAACCAGAGGAAATCCGGCTGACCCGATCTAGCCAGACTAGCAGACGCGAGAGCCGCTGCCGGGGCTCCGTGCGGCATTTGTCCGCCAGAGAAAGCATTGGGACGAGCCCCCGGAGTAGCGTAACCTTGCCCCATTAACCCGGAGCTGAGAGTTATCCAAACAATGAACAACGACGACCTGAACGCGATCCTCGATCTGGACTGCGAAGCCCGCTACGAATACTTTCTCGACGCCGTTGGCGAGGAGCGGGAGGTGTGGATTCTGGTCAACAGCGAGGAACACTTCCTCAAGCTGCATGCGGAAGACCAAGGGGAGTTCGAATACCTGCCAGTGTGGCCGAGCGCCGCATTTGCCGGGGATTACGCCGCAGACGACAGCGATTTGAAGCCCCGCGGTATCCCCCTGCCCCAGTTCCTGAGCCGCTGGCTCCCGGGGCTGGACAAAGATGGCATCGAAATCGGGGTGTTTCCCGGTGCGGATAAAAGCGTGTGGATCACCGGGTCGGACGATCTGGGGCAGGACCTGCGGGACGAACTCGCGCGATTCTGAACAAGCGGGCGCAATGCCCGCTTTTTATTTGAGGCAAGGGATTCGCGAGACGCTCAACCGACAGCGCGCTGCAGCATGCCCAGCGCGCTCTCGATGTAGGCTAGGCGCTGTTCTGTCGTCAGGGTCTCGGGGCGCACGCCGATCTTGATACCCATGTAATCCAGCGCCTGTGGGTCTGCAGCTTCCACACAGCGGCGGAATTCCGCTTCGTTGAGCAGGGAGCTGGGCTCGAAGGCGCCCGTCGCGCCTGCCGGCGGCATATGGGTATCTGCCCAGGCACCGTAGGGACCCTCGGCACCGGAGACGCCGGAGAACATCAACCCGCGCAGCAGGCCGGCAGTGCGCGCCGCCTCAATGTGCCGTACCGGCCCGTCCACACTGCGTGTTTCCAGCGCGGAGCGGCCCCAGTTGATACACAGGCCGAGATTGCCGCCGGTATTGCGGTTTACTTCCAGGACGGCCTCGATCTCGGTTTCGATGGTCAGGAAGCCTTTGGACGGCACCTGGCCCTCAATGCGGGTATCGCAGTGTTCGATCACCAGCGCGGCGCCATCCCAGTCCCAGGACACCATCTCTTGTAGTGACGCCACCAGCGCCGCCGCATCCGGGCGAACGCCCTCTGCCGGACGCGGCGCGGTGTGGATCATCATCGCCTTGACCGCCTGGCGCCCCAGGTGGCCATTGAGTTTGCGGATGGCCTGTCGCGCCTCCTGGTAGAACGCCAACGCCGCCTGGCGGCCGGCCTCTGCGCTGGAGGCGATACCGAAGCCCGCGTCCTCACCCAGGCGCCCCATCACCCCGGGAATGCCGGTAAATACGAAGTCCCAGTGCGGATCGATATTGGTGAGGAACCAGGCGTCGTCGTGTCCGTGCAGCGCGCCGGTGAACGGGTGCTCCAGCCCGCAGATGCCGGGGATGGCCTTGAGGCCGTTGAAGTAAGCGGTCTGGACCTCCGGGTCCCAGGATGATGTCACCGGAGCCGTTGCATAGGCGCCCACGTAAAATCCCGTCATCTTTTTTTCCTTGTTCGTTGTATGAAAGCCGTGTGCCGAGGGGGCGGAGTTTACCCTGCAGGCCGGCCTCAGGCACCGGCCCACTTACTGCGGAAGATAAAGAACACCGCGCCGAGGATACACAGCCCGGCCCATAAATAGTCGAGCTTCAGCGGTTCCTTGAGGTAGTAGACCGCAAACGGCACGAATACCGAGAGCGTGATGACCTCCTGCAGGATCTTGAGCTGCCCCACGTTTAACGCGGAGTAGCCGACCCGGTTGGCGGGCACCTGGAACAGGTATTCAAACAGCGCAATTCCCCAGCTCAGCAGTGCGGCGATGATCCACGGCTTGTGGCTCAGCTCCTTGAGATGGGAGTACCAGGCGAACGTCATAAATACATTGCTGATTACCAGTAATGCGGTCGCAGTCAGAATTGGATGCACGATAGGGTACCGGAATAAAAATGGCGCCAGAACAGGCACCGGGAGAGCGCGTTTTACACCGGATTCCGCCGCCAGAACAGCCCTTTGCATGACCGCGAAGACGATGTGTCGGCCTGCGGCCAGATCGGTGCCTTACAAATCTGGCGCAAGTGGCCAATCAATCCGGCGCCGCAAGACAAGCCCCACCGGGCGCAAACCTCTAGGATATCCCGCAACGCCACGCGCGCTGGCTATGCTTGTGCCCTGCGGCCTGCAAAAAACAATACGGAGAGAGATCCATGAGTGCACCTCAAGCGCCTTCAGACCTCGCCAGTACCCACACGGTACTCAACCAGCCCAAGCCACTGCACGGCCACAATCTCTACGCCGGCGATGCCGCACTCAGGGACGCCGTCGCCCGCAACGGCGGCCACTGGGGCGAAGACGACCTGCAGCGCTATGGCGAGATCTGCGGCCGGCCGGAGTGGATCGAACGCGGATTCCAGGCCAATCACTACAAACCGGAGTTCGAACCCCACGATCGCGTGGGCAACCGTGTCGATCAGGTCAACTACCATCCCGCCTACCACCAGCTGATGCAGCTGGCCATGAGTGAAGGGCTGCACTCCGCGCCCTGGACCGATCCCAAACCCGGCGCCCATGTGGTGCGCGCGGCCAAGTACTATCTGCACAGCCAGGTGGAGTCCGGCCACGGCTGTCCGGTAACCATGACCTTTGCCTCAGTGCCTTCAATCAAACTGACGCCGGCGCTGGCGAAGGAGTGGTTGCCCAAAATCACCGATCGCGGCTACGACCCCAGCAACCGCCCGCACACCGAGAAATCGGCCCTCACCATCGGCATGGGTATGACCGAGAAACAGGGCGGCTCTGATGTGCGCGCCAACACCACTACCGCCACAGCGCTTGGCGATGGCAGCTACGAGCTTGTCGGCCACAAGTGGTTTACCTCGGCACCCATGTGCGATGCCTTTCTGATGCTGGCGCAGACAGACGCCGGCCTTAGTTGCTTCCTGGTACCTCGCTGGCGCCCGGACGGCGCCAAAAACCCAATCCAGGTGCAGCGGCTCAAGAACAAGGCCGGCAATGTCTCCAACGCCTCGTCAGAAATTGAACTGCGCGGCGCGTTGGGCTGGCTGGTAGGCGAAGAGGGTCGCGGTGTACCGGCGATTATCGAAATGGTCTCCGCCACCCGCTTCGACTGCATGATCGGCTCCAGTGGCGGCCAGCGCCAGGCGGTGGTGCAGGCAATCTACCACGCCGCAAACCGCAGCGCCTTTGGCAAAGCCCTGATCGATCAGCCGCTGATGCAGAACGTGCTCGCCGATTTACAACTCGAAGTAGAGGGTTCCATCGCGATGACCATGCGCATGGCCCAAGCCATGGACCATCTGGATAGCGAGCGGCAGAAGCTGCTGATGCGCCTCGGCACCGCAGTGGGCAAATACTGGATCTGCAAGCGCACTCCGCACCACGCCTATGAGGCGATGGAATGCCTCGGTGGCAACGGCGTGATCGAAAACTTCATCACTGCGCGGCTATACCGCGATGCGCCAATCAATGCGATCTGGGAAGGTTCCGGCAACATCCAGGCACTCGACGTGCTGCGCGCCATCACCAAAACCCCGGAAGTGCTCGGCAACTGGTTCGACGAACTGGAACAGAGCAAGGGCAGCGACCTCCGCTACGACCGCGCTATCGCGCAACTGAAAAACCAGCTGGCCGACTTCAACGATATCGAATTCCGCGCGCGGCATATCGTCGACCAGCTCGCACTGACCATGCAGAGCCACCTTCTGATGCAATCCGGCAACAGCGCCGTGGCGGAAGGCTTTATCGCCTCGCGCCTCGGTGCGCAGGGCGTCGGCAATACCGGTACCCTGCCGGTGGGCGTGGATGTGAAAACCATCATCGAGCGGGGCAATCCCCTTTCTGCCTAGACCTCCTTTCGCAAGCCCCCTCATGGGGGCACCGCTTCCCCCGATGGGTGCAGATGCCGACTAGACGCCTAAAACCACCTGGGTGATCCTCCCCGCGCCTTCAACACGGATTTCGTCCACTTGTCCCACAGTCCTTTATCCCAATTGCCAGGATTTTATAGGCTGTAGCCACTCTCAACAGGCCAACCAATCCCCCCTTCCTGTCAGGTGAGCGAGTATGCAGAACCCGCACAGACGTCATTTCCTAAAAATATCGGCACTGTCAGCCGGCGCCATGCTGGTTTCCGTCACCCTGCCCCTGCGCACCCGTAGCAGTAGTGCACAACAGCCGGTCTCTCCCCAGTGGTGTGTGTATGTCAGCATCAATAGGGACAACTCCGTTGTCATGCAATCCCCCATTATGGAGATGGGGCAGTTCATGCGCACTGCGGGGCCGATGATACTGGCAGACGAAATGGATCTGGACTGGTCCCTGATCCGCTTCGACCTCAATATGCCCACCTACCTGACACGTAACCGGAAGGGAGACCTGGTCTACGACCACGCGCAAATAGGCACAGGGGGCAGCCAGACGCTGAAAAACAACTGGACCTACCTGCGCACCGCCGGCGCGACGATCAGACGCATGATGATAGAAGAGGCGGCGGAGCGGTGGGATTGCAGCCCGGAGCGGCTGACGGCCAGGCTGAGTCAGATAATCGACACCCCCACCGGTCGTAAATTCAGCTACGGGGATCTGGCCGAAAAGGCCGCGCGCCGGCAGGTGGATACCAATAAGCTGAAGCTCAAGCAGCCCGCCCAGTTTCATATCATGGGCAAAAACCAGCCGGCCATCGACGCCAGGGACATCGTCACCGGCGCACCTCTGTTTGGTATAGATGAAAATTATGCCAATGCCCTACGGGTGGCCATAGACAGGGCTCCGGCTATGGGTGCACAAATTGCCGGCTATGACAAAAAGGCCGCGCTGGCGGTGCCCGGCGTCAGGCAGGTTGTGGAAATGCCACACGAAAGTGGCCCCCATTGGCCCGACGGAGAAACCCAGTTGCGCGCCGCCGGTGTCGCCGTGCTCGCGGACAGCTTCTGGGCCGCCATGCGGGGCAAAGACGCACTGAAAACAACCTGGAAAGATACCCATCAATACGCGGGATTGAACTCAAAGGCGCACAGGGAAACCCTCAAGGCCCTGGCACGGTCCGATCAACCGGGCAAACACCTGCGGGACGACGGCGAGGTGACGCGGGCGTTGCAGCAGGCCGATAAAGTCCTGGAACACTGCTATGAGCGCTCCTTTCTCGCCCACGCCTGCATGGAGCCCCTCAATTGCATCGCCGACGTGCGCAAGGACAGCGCCACCGTAGTGGTGGGCCACCAATGGCCCCACGCGGCGGCACTGGCGGTGGAGGAGATCGCCGGCATAGACGCCCTCAAGGTGGAGGTCATCAACAAGCGCATGGGCGGTGGCTTCGGCCGCAAAGGCGAGGCGGATTATCTGCGCGAGGCCATCTGGCTCAGCCACAAAGTCGGCCAGCCGGTCCAGGTGATCTGGACCCGTGAAAACGATATGGAGCGGGACTTCTTCGCTCCCGCGGCGGCTGTGCAGATACGCGCCGGCGTGAAACAGGGGCGGATTCACGGCTGGCATATGCGCCACGCGCAAACCGCCGGTGAGGCGGAATCCCACAATTTTCCCGCACACCTGGTCAGGGATTGCCGGATAGAAAGCCTGGCTGGAAACGAGCCGTTTCCCCTGGGAACCTGGCGCGGGCCAAGACAAATGCAGCAGGCCTTTGCCATTGAATCCATGCTGGATGAGCTGGCCCATGCGGCCGCTGCCGACCCGCTGGCGTTCCGGCTGGCCCTGATGGAACCGGCCAAAGCCCACCCCATTGATTACTGGGCCGCCGACCACCTTGACTCAGGGCGTATGGCCCGTTGCTACCGCTCCGCCGCCGAAATGGCGGGCTGGGGGCGGAAGCTGGAAAAGGGAGAAGGGCTGGGCATCGCCGGGCACGTTACCTTCGGCACCTATGTGGCCTTTGTGCTGCAGGTGCATGTGGATGACAACAAACAGCTTTCCCTGCAAAAGGCCTGGGGTGCTATTGACTGCGGCTTTGCGGTCAACCCCAACCATATCCGCGCGCAAATGGAAGGGGGGTTTATCGACGGTTTGAATGCCGCACTGTTCAATGAAGCCGTCATCGAAGACAGCCGGGTGCAGACCCGCAATTTCGGCCAGTTGCGCTGGATGCGTATGGGGGAAACGCCACTTGAGATAGAAACAGAAATCATCGAAAGCGACAGGGAACCCACTGGTGTGGGCGAGCCCCCCGTCCCACCCGCGCCGGCGGCCCTGGCCAACGCCATTTTTGCCGCCAGCGGCCTGCGTTTGCGCCGCATGCCATTTTCAGAGCACATCAGGATTTAACTATGGCCATTCACTTTTCCGTGAACCAGCAAGAGGTCGAAGTGGGCCCGGGCGAAGAGGAGATGCCGTTACTCTGGTTTCTTCGCGAAAAATTGCGTTTGACCGGCAGTAAGTTCGGCTGCGGCATAGGTCAGTGCGGTGCCTGTACAGTACATATTAACGGCACCGCAGTACGCTCATGCCTGTTACCCGTCGGGCAGTTGCAGGGCAGCCAGATCCGCACCATCGAAGGCTTGGCGCCCACAGGGCAGTTACATCCGGTGCAACAGGCCTGGCTGGATCAGGACGTCCCCCAGTGCGGCTATTGCCAGGCCGGACAGATCATGGCGGCAGTTTCGCTGCTGGAGCGCATCAATCAGCCGACGGACCAGCAAATTTCCGACAACATGACCAATATCTGCCGTTGTGGCACCTATACCCGTATTCGAAAGGCCATCAGACAGGCGGCGGAAACGCATGCCGAAAAGCCCGTTACTGAAGCTTGAACTGCTGCAATTCCCGGCGGAACTTCTTGCTCAGGGCCAGTGTTTTCCCGTTGTTCAACAGAACCTCGCCACCTCCCGATGATCGCGCGGTGATCTGGCTGATGGCCTCCCGATTGACGATATAAGAGCGGTGAATGCGCAGGAAGCTGTCTGCCGGCAGCTTTCGTTGTAATTGCTGCATGGTTGAACGAACCAGATAACTCGCTTCTTCGCAATGCACTTCCACATAGTTGCCGGATGCGCTTAACCACTGGATCTGTTTAATGGGCAGCAGAGTTAGGCCGCTGCCTTTATTCACCAGGATAGACTCTGGGCACTGTTCCGATGCGGTGGCCTCGTTTGCGTCCGGGGTTGTCGAAGTCCGCCGGACAGCCTTGGGGCAAAGGTAGAAGCGCCACACCAGCAGCACCACCAAAGACGCCACCAGATAGCGTGGAAACAGAATGACCAGACTAGCGATTTCGTCTCCTGTCTTGGCCATCAGATCGAGACTGATTCTGATCAGCAGGGCAACAATCAGCAGCACAGCCACCCCCAGCCACGGCTCGACCGACTTGTCACCGGCATGGGTGTAGCATCGCAAGAATCTGAGCGCAACAGGGGTGAGAATCAACCACGCCCCCCATTCCCGGCAAGCCCAACCCAGGGTATCCCAGGCCACCGCCCAGTTGACAGGGCTGGACAAAAGGACTTGCTTGTAAACCAGGCAGTAGCAGGTCAGGGCAATCAGGTACAGGCCCCAAGCCACCATGGGAGCGACCACATCCCCGGCTCCATAGCTGAGTAACCTGTGTCGATGTAAAGAGGCTATTCGAGAGATGAATGTCGACAACTGTTTAAACATGATTGTTCAAGGCTTCTGCCTTCAAGTTGGCAAGTTTAAATGGAGCCGTGACTCAGGCCCTAATTGGCCCCTGACATTATCGTAAAGGACGAGCGGGATCTTCACTCTCCCGGCAGCGGGCGGGTTGCGAGCCAGGTGCCCGCGGTGGCAAACAGCAGGCCGAGCATGGCCAGCAGTATCCAGCCCGCTCCGAGCCAGAAGAGCGTCAGCCAGCTAAACACCATCAACCCCAACGCCGTTATCTTGGCCGAGAGAGGTACAGCCCCCTGGGTGCGCCAGGCGTGCAGAAGCGGTCCGAATCGGGGGTGCTCCTCCAGCCAGTGAGCCAGCCGCGGAGAACCTTTAGCCGCAGCCCAGGCCGACAGCAACAGAAATGGTGTTGTGGGCAGCAGAGGCAAGACGGCGCCAGCCACCGCCAGGCCCAGGGAAGACCAGGCCAGGGCCAGCCAGCAGAAGCGTTGTAACGGGCGACGGCTCACAAAGCACTCTTCTCCCGAGGCATGTTCAATTCAAGGCCCTATTCTGAGAGACTGCGCTACTGAACGCAATGAAAGCCCCGAGGAAACCAAAATGCCGAATAAAAATAAATGGCTCTCCCCCTCTGCCGTCGCCCTGGCCATCGGCGCTCTGCTGTCACCCGCCTTTGCGCAGGCCGCAGAAACCGCGGCGGAAAAACGAATCCTGGTCTTTTCCAAAACCAATGGCTGGCGCCATGAGTCCATTATCGTTGGCAAAAAAGCCCTGCTGGAATTAGGGCTGGAAGAAGGGCTAGCGGTGGACATCTCGGAGAACGCGGCACTCTTCAACAGCGACACACTGGCTGGCTATGACGCGGTGGTGTTTCTGAATACCACCGGCAATATTTTCAGTAACAGCCAGCGCAAGGCCTTCGAGCACTACATCCGTTCCGGCGGCGGCTTTGTGGGAATTCATGCCGCCACGGATACGGAATACGAGTGGCCCTGGTACAACAAGCTGGTGGGAGCCTATTTTGCCAACCATCCGCAACAGCAGGAGGCGGAGAAGGTGGTGGTGGATTTCGAGCACCCGGCCACCGGTTTTTTGCAGGCAGAACTGGAGGGCAACCGCTGGCGGCGCTTTGACGAGTGGTACAACTTCAAATCCGTGAACCCGGATATCCGGGTGTTGATGAAGCTCGACGAGTCCACCTATGAGGGCGGAGAGAACGGGGAGAATCACCCCATCGCCTGGTATCACGAGTACGACGGCGGGCGCGCTTTCTATACCGCCGGCGGACATACCGGGGAGAGCTATCGGGACCCACTGTTTCTGCAGCATATTCTCGGAGGCATCCGCTACGCGATTGGAGAGCACAGCGGCTCCGATAGCAAAAACTGAGACTTAGGCCGAGCCGAGTTCAGCGAAATCAGGGGCAGATCCTCGGTCTGGTGGGTAGCACCGGCAAAGCCACAGGCCCACACCTGCACTGGGAGCTGCGTCAGAACGGTGAGGTGATCGATCCCGCCAGCCAGCTTCCGTTTTTTGCGGAGCAACCTGTGCGGGTACTGGCGAAGCATTAGAAGTCCGATCGGCGCAGGTAATGCCCGATCTCGATATTCTTTCAAAAAAGCTGTGTTCATCCGAGCGCAGCTTTTTTCGTTTCAGCCTCGATACCGTCGTTCCATCAGGTCGGGCTGGAAGCGACGTTCACCGCGTCAGTTTCCGGTTCAGTTGCTCCGGCCGACTGTGCACTCTCGTCAGTGCCCACATACCAGATGCTATATTCCGGCGCACGGTGAATCCGCTGCAGGGTTTTGCGCGCGAGCAATGCCAAACTGCCGGCACCAATGACAGCCACGATATCAATCAGATAACTGCTGCCGCCGTGGTTCCAACCAAAACCGGGGAGGAAGGCCGAAAATAGACTCACCAGAGGAATCAGCAGTGTCGCGATGGCGGATGCACACAGTAGCTCCACCGCCCCCCTCGCGGCACCGCGAATGAATGCCCAGGCACTGAACAGGAAAAATACGGCATAGTAAATCCCGGTGTGCCACGCGCCCACTGCATCCGTCCACTGTGGCAGCACCTTGGCGGCGGCGATGGTAGAAGAGATGCCGGCGATACAGCCGAGGGAAATACCCACCGTCAGCGCACCCAGAATTTTCGACGCGCGCGTCTGCTGCACATCAAGATACTCGTACCCTTTGCGGCGCTTTTTGCGATGGGTCTCGATCCACAGCAGGTTGCCGGTGTAGAACAATACCGCGCCTGCAAGCCCGAGCAGAAAGTACGCCCAACGCACGGGGTTGCCACCGAAGTTGCCGAAGTGCAGTGCAAAGAAACTGGTCACCGTGGCAAACCAGCCGTCCTGCTCACCGGGCATGTAGCCGGTCATGGTGAGGTCGCCGGTGTAAGCGTCGACGCCGGCAAAACCGAACGTCGCGCCGCGCATGCCGTAACGGGGGTTGCTGCCCGCCACACGCATCTCAACACCGTGGTCTTCCTCGTAGTGATAATTGATATACACGGGCTCAAAGTCCGGCGACTGTTCTTTCAGACGCGCCACGATCTGCTGCGGGTTCAGCGGCACCTGGTTGCGGTGTAGCTCTGCGTGCTCCTCCATGGCGATGCGATCGTTCTTTGCCAGCAGTGCGCCCTGGGCATCGTAGAACTGATCGTGGAAGGCAAACACCACGGCAGTCAGCGCCATAATGATGTGGAACGGCAGGCTGAACAGTCCGAGTGCATTGTGAAAGTCCAACCACATACGTTTCAGATTTTTTCCGATACGCAAGATGAACAGGTCTTTCACCAGCGTCGGCAGCAGCACGATTACACCGGATACCAGCGCGATAAAATACAAAAACGAAATGATGCCCATGATCGGCATGGCGATATCGTGGTCCACCAGAATCCCGATCTGCCGGTGCAGGTCATCCACTAACTGGCCCACCGCACTTGGCCCCTCACTGTGTACCAGCAGGGAGCCGTCTTGCGCGAGTTCTGCGTAGTAAGTGGTGCCGCTACCGCGCGGGCCACTGTTCCAGCTCATGCGCGCCGGCCGCTCCAGGTCTGGTGCAAGTGTGATGTCGTAATTGAGCGCGGCCTTGGGGTATTCCATCAGCACTTTTTCCACCAGTTCCGGAGTTCGCTCCAGCGGTGTGTGCTCGGTAACATGCATCGGCGGTGACGCCCAGCGCTTCAGCGGCGCTTCGAACATGGTGATGGCGCCCGCATAAAACGCGATGAACAGTGCAAGCCCGCAGACAATACCCACCCAGCTGTGGATGTCGCGGTACATGCGCACAATGTCGCTACGTATCTTCATGATTCTCTACCCGATTATCCGCCCTGCCCCACCAGATACTGGCTGCCCAACAGCAGCCCCCACAGAACCGCATTGCCACTACCCAACCAGGCCCAGGCGTGCACGCCGTTACGGAACAGAAAGCAGAAACTCATGATCAGCCCCCACACCGGGGACATCAGCCACATGCTGATCTGCGACTGTGCGGAAAAATACCCCACGTCGAGTGGCCCGAAGTGGGCCAGTAATCCGCATATGGCCAGGGTCAGCATAAAACCGGCAATCACACCGGCACTCGCCTTACCGAACCAGTTGGCACTGGAGAGCTGCTGTGCTTTGGGCAGTTTCGCGCTCACGATTGCACCTCCCGCTTGTGTCGAAGGTAAGCAATGACCATCGGCGGAATGGTCCACGTGAACATCACACCGGTGAGAAGAATAAACACCGATGTTGCGGTGCCGGAATACTGCAGCAGCAGTACCAGCGCAAGCGCCAGCAGTAGCAGTCCGGCCCATAACAGAGGGCGCGCCGGCAGAACAGAAGAAAAAATGCGTTGATTCGGGCTGGCGAGGTACAACAGCCCCGCACCGAGCGCGATTAGCAATGCAGCTGAACTCAGAAGTAGCACTGTCACTGGGTTATTCCCTTGTTAATTCGCAATATCCCCGACGAAGTTAAACAGCCAGAACGGAGGGTGCAGTGTCAGGCTTCTTTTACTGCGGGTTACCACCGGTACTGAAGACGCGCGGTCACCACGCGGCCCTGGCCGTAGTAACAGGCCGCGGTGGCGGTACAGGTTGCCACATAGCGCTCATCGTTCAGGTTGCGCGCATTCAGCGACAGGGATACGCCATCCAGTTCTGGACGCGCCACGCCGAAGTCGTAGCGGGCCAGCAGGTCAAACAGGGTGTAATCACCGATTTCGAGCGTGTTATTGGTGTCGCCGAAACTCTCACCGGTGTAGCGCACGCCGGCGCCGAATCCGAGCCCCGCCAGCGCGCCCTGCTCAATGCGGTGGTCGATAAACAGCGACGCCAGCATGTCTGGCACCTGCGGCATGGTGTTGCCAACAATCGGATCGTTGGACTTGGTCACCTCGGCGTCCAGGCACGAGGCCGAGGCGATCAGGGTGGTGCCGGACGCGAGCGCCGCGCGGCCTTCCAGCTCTACTCCGCGCACCTGCGCTTCACCGGTCTGTACGCGGCAGGTGGAATTGCCGCACAGGGCGCCGTTCGGATCCGGGGTGGACACATTCTGCTGGGTTATCTCGAAACCACCCAGGCTTACGTAGACATTGTTGCCACTCTGGAAACGGAGCCCCGCCTCAATCTGCTCGCCGGTGGTCGGGTCGAACAGCACGCCGTTCAAAGTGCTGGACGGATCGACCAGCTGCGGCAGAAACGATTCCGAGTAACTTACATAGGGCGCGAAACCATTGTCGAACAGGTAGACCGCGCCAGTGCGCCAGGTGAACGCATCCGCTTCGGTCTCAAATTCGCTCCCGGTCAGAAGATTGGTGCTGGTATCGTCGGTCCAGTCGTAGCGGCCGCCAATATTGAAACGCAGCTTGCCGGTGCTGATCTGGTCCTGCAGGTATACGCCGCTCTGCTTGCTCACCGCAGCGCTGTATACCTGCGGATTCATATTGTCCACATAGGTGCCACTGCCGCGGGACTCGGGGTTGAAGATGTCCCACAGGGGGTCGACCTGACCGCGGGGCAGGCCCGGCAGGCTCACCAGATCGCGGAAGTGCTCCCACTCGGTATGGAAGTAGTCGACGCCACCGAGCACGGTGTGCTGCAGGTTGCCGGTATCGAAACGGCCCTCAAGCTGGGTGTCGACGGCATAGCCGTCGCTCTCGCCATCACCCTGCACGGCGCGGCGGCCGATGGTCTGCCCGTCGATACACTGGTCGCCAAAAGCCGTGGCAGAGCAATCGGCAATGGTGTTGCCAGACAGCACGGTGACCTGATAAAGCGTTTCAATGTGGGTGTAGCGCAGATTGTTGCGTAGGGTCAGGCTGTCGTTGATATCGTGCTCAAGGAAGGAACCCACCAGCAACTGGTCGCGGTCAAATGTGTTCCAATCCGGCTCGCCAATATTCGCGTCGTTTTCGATGTACTGACCGTTAGACGACTCCAGTGAACCGAGTGCCGGCAGGAACTGAAAAGTGGAGCCGCCCTCGTCCCGTTGATACTGGGTCAGGAGGGTCCAGGTAGTGGCGTCGCTCGGTTTCCAGGTCACGCTCGGCGACAGGTAGTAGCGGCTCTTGTCGACGTCATTCACCTGACTGCCGCCGTCTTCGGCGACGGTGACGAGACGCCCGCTGACGGTGCCGGCTTCATTCAGATTGCCGCCAAAATCGGAAGCGATGCGGCCGGAAAAATTGTCCAGGTCCGTGTAACCCTGGCCCTGAACCAACAGTTCACGGGTGGTGTTGCCATCTGCGCGCTTGGTCACCATGTTCACCATACCGCCCGGCGCAGACTGGCCGTAGAGCACGCTGGATGGGCCTTTCAGTACCTCCACCTGCTGCAGGCCAAAGGTATCGAAACCGAAACGGGTCCACTGGCCACCGGCCGGCAGGCGCAAGCCATCGACAAAGTTGCTGTTGCTAGAGAAGCCACCGGCACCAAAACCGCGTACGGAAATTTCATCGGTGCGGCTGTCGATACCGAACGCCTCGGGCTGCACACCGGCAGTGTAAGACAGGGCATCGGCGATGGTGGAGGCAGCGCGCAGGTCGATCTCTTCGCGGCTGATAACAGACACGGTCTGCGCCGATTCAATGATGGGAATACCAGCTTTGGTCGCCGAACTCGCTTTGGAGAGACCCGTGGCGGTCACCACCACTTCTTCGAGGTTTTCCTTTACCCCCGGCCGCGCCGCGCGCTCGGCGTTGGCCTCGGCAATACCGACAAACAGAAGTGACGCCGCCAGAAAACGGGCAGCCGCAGGTGATCGCAGTGACATATCAGCTCCGATGGAATTGTGTGAGAAAGCCGGAATGTGCGAGCGGCATACCCGCGCCAATGCGCACAACTAAACGCAAAACATTATCATTCGCACCTTGTTTAGCGGGCGCAACTATAGCTGCGCCTACCGCCTGGCGCAAGATTGAATACAAGGGGATTGCGAGAAAATCAGGAGTGCTGACGATTCGTCATAAAACACGGAGAAAAGTGACCATAAATCAACAGACCCCTCTAACGAGGAGCCCGGAAAATGGTCAGGATACGAAGCCAAATAGCGAGAGCGGTATCAGCGCGAGAGTTTAGTTTTTCTTCACAACACGCAACATTGGCTCGTCGGAGCGGAAAATCAACCCGTGAATTTCCGTGGTGTTCTGCCCCTGTAACAGCTGCTGCAGGAACTGCACAATCTGCGCGGAAATTTCCTGCCCTGGCACCAGCACGGGAATCCCCGGTGGATAGGGTACGATTTCATCGGCGCAGGTGCGTCCCACCAGTTTTTTCTCGGCCACCACGCCGTTGTCCATCAGCGGCAGCTCTTCGGTCTCGGCGAAATAGGCATCCGCCGGCAGACAGTTCAGCTGGGTGAACTCCGGCAGCTGACGCGACGCGCTGATATGACTGCGGCGACGCGGGTTGCGTGCCAGCTCTTTCAGTGCGTGCACCAGACGCAGCAGTTTGCTCTCGGTACTGCCAAGAGTCACCAACACGGTAACGGTGTTGTAGGTGGTTTTTTCCACCTGAATGCCGAACTGGTCGAACAGTTTTACCTGGATCTCCTTACCGGAATAACCGCTCGCACTGACATCGATGGTGACCTTGGTGGGGTCCAGACAGATATTGTCATTGGCAAGCGGCGCCGGGATCAGGTCTTCGCGGGTGAGCGCGCGGAACACGCCGGTGGCGTCCACTTCCCGGCGCAGGGTTTCCACCATGAGCAGGCAATGGCGCAGACAGCCGTAGCCTTCCATCACCATCTGTTTGCGGGCCACATCCAGGCTCGCAATCATCGAGTACTGCGGACTGGTGGACGCGTACATATTGAGATTCTCGCGGAAGCGGAATTCATCGAAATCCGGGTCCTGCACATGGATCATGCTCGCCTGGGAAAAGGCCGACAGCATTTTGTGGGTACTCTGGGTGACGTAATCAGCCCCGCATTCGAGCGCGGTGGGGCGCAGCTCGGTGTGGAAGTAGCCGTGGGCGTACCAGGCCTCGTCGATCAACACCTTCACACCGCGCTCGTGGGCATAGTCGATGATCGGCTTCAGGTCATAGCGCAGACCGTCGTAGGTGCAGGAGGTGATGACCAGCAGCCCCGCATCCGGATGGTCATCCAGCGCCTGTTCGATATCCGCGCGGCGCACCGGGCCGTAGATGCCAAATTCCGGATGCAGGGTGGACTTGAGATAGACCGGTTCCACCCGGTTCATGACAATGGCGTGGTGCACCGACTTGTGGCAGGCCTGGTCAACGATGATCTTGCCGCCGCCGCCGAGGATCTGTTGGATAACCACCTTGTTGGCGGTGGATGTGCCATTGGTTAGAAAGAAAGTGTGCTCGGCACCGAAGGCCTGGGCAGCGAGGTCCTGCGCCTCCTGGATCACCGAGTGCGGCTCCAGCAGACTGTCGAGCACCTGCACCGATACCGAGAGATCGGTATTGAACACGTGTTCACCCATAAAACGGTAAAAATCCCCCACCCACGGGCTGTTGCGCAGGCTGTCGCCGCCGGAGTGGCCGGGGGTGTGCCAGGCATCGCGGGCGGAAAACACGTATTCCTTGAGGGTATCGGCAAAGGGCGTGGAGGCCCGGCGGGCAATGAATGCCTGCACCAGGCGGAACATGTGGTTGAAGTTGCCCTCGCGGCGATCGAACAGCTCGTCAAAGCGCTTGCGTACCGACGCGGGCGCCCCGCCCTGGTCGCTCAAGAAAGAATCTTGCGCCACCAGGAAGACATTCAGCTGCGCGCGGAGGTCGTGCATGCGATCGGCCAGCAGTTCCGCATCCTTCAACTCGTCCGGACTGCTGCCACCATCGATGATCAGTGCCTGCAGCTTGTCCTCGTTGAGGAGGCGCTTCTCCACTGCCCCCACGGTCACCGCCTCAAACCGCAGCCCGAGGGGGTTTTCGTGTTGCGCGGCGGTGGCGTTCAGCGCACTCACCCAACTGTTACTCAGCTCGCGATCACTGCTCACCAGGGCCACGCGGCATTCCAGTGGCTGGCGCTGCTCGCTCAGGTTGCCCAGATCAGGCATCGTCACTTCCAGATCCATAACATTTCTTCTTATCTTTCAGCATAGAAGGTGGAAGCAAAAGGAGGGAAAAGGCGCTAGATGGCGCCGGCGGCAATCTGCCCCCTCATTCCACTAAACCCGAACCATATCGGATTTGTGATCACAAATACAGCGCAAGTCAAAATTTTGCGCTGCGCACCTCACCGCTGAATTGAAGGCAATCCACTACCCGCACCCGCTGTACCGGGGTTAACTCGACGAGTGGGAAATAATCGTAGGAGGAATGCTCGGAAGACAGGCGAATTTCGCCATTGCCCTTAAAGTGTGCACGAAAAATAAACACGTGGGAGTTGTATACGCGGTGGTAATAGACGCCGCTCAGATAGTCGATGACGATGTCACGCCCGAGTTCCTCACGGCACTCCCGGTGCAGCGCCTCATGGATGGTTTCACCGAGATCCAGTGCGCCGCCGGGCAGCCCCCAGGATTTGTCGGCGTAAGTAGCGCGCACTTGCAGCACGTCACCGGCATCATTTGTGATTACCGCATGGGCGCTCAGTTTGTAGGTGTCGTCAAATCCCATCCTTGGACCTTGCAGATTTTCAGCAGGGCGCTTCAGCTTCCGGTGCCCCGGGCCAGCTCAAAGCCAATCCCCAGGGTCTGTACCGATTCATCGTAGTCGATCAGGCTCTCGCCGTAGCCGTTGAAGTACTTCACGTAGCCACGCACCCGCCGCCCCATGGGGAAACTCCAGCGCAGCTCACCCGCGCCCTTGTTGTCGGAGCGCAGATTGTTGCGCAGCATGATCGACACCGCATGTTGCCCCAGATCCACGCCGCCGGTGAGTTCGAAGTGTCCCAGGTAATACTCGAGATCCGGATTGTCGTCGTCTTCGCGCTTTTCGGGAATGCGGTACCAGGGCTTGAACGCAAGAAAATACTCGTCCTTTTCAAACACCAAATTGGCGTAAATACGGTTCCAACTGCGGGAATAAGGTTCGCTGCGGCCATTGGACTGATGATTGACGGCGAGCTGGTTGGCGACATTCTGGAAGCCGAACACTGTCCAATCGTTCAACCAGGTCATGATCAGCTCCGGCTCGTGGTTGGTCTCGCGAAACGGTGAGGAATCGTCGGAGTTGTAGGCTTGCCAGAAGGAGCGGTTGGTGTAGGCGACACTCATGAACGACGCCTTACCCAGAAATCCCCGCCACACCGGTACCTGCACCGAGAGCTGGAATTGCACCTCTATCGAATCCAGATCGACGGGCTCGCCGTTCACCAATTCGCCTTCAAGGCCCGCCTTGTTGGGCGACGGGTTGTAGGTGACGGGCAACAGGTAGTTGACCTTGTGGGATGCGAGAGTAAACGGGTTTTCTGCCGCTTCGCGAATGGCCTTGGCGCGCTCACTGAACAACACTTCTCCTTCAGAGAGCGGTTCCGCTTCCGGCACCGTGGCAAACAGCGGGGTCTCCGCTTGCGGATTGTCGCGTATCACCGCCAGTTTGCAGCGAATACGCATTTCTTCCAGGGTGATATTGGCGGGTGCGGTAACCAGCTGTTCCCGCAGACAGTTCTGCTGGCGCGTCTCCTCACTCTGCAGCGAATCGTCCATCTGCAGCAGCTCGACGTCCGGTTCGTCGGCGCCGCCTTCTGCTTCCTGTGGCAACGCGTCATTTGGTGGCTCAACCACCTGGGCGGCAGCGTGAGGCAGAATTTGGACACTACACAACAGCAACAGAATCAGAGGGAAATAACGACGCGGTGCAGACAAAACAGGCGCTCCTGAACAGATGCAGAGTGCCAGTGTACACGCTTTATTAACCAGAGTTGTGCAACGGGTCAGATCCTGATCTGTGCCCGAAGCGTATTCGTCTCAACAGAGGGAAACCAGCTCCGGGGACCACTCCAGATCCCGCAGGCGCACCTGCCACAGGCGCCCGGTGCTGCTCGGCCAGTCGTAACCCACCAGCAGGCCGCGCCGATCTACGAAGCAATGCGCGTCGCGCTCCGCTTCGTCGCCGAGGTAGGAAAACACGCGGATATCCGCCCCCAGATCGTGAACGCCCTGGATATTGGCATCGCCGGGCAAACTGGCCGCGCGACGGTGATTCACCCGGGGCGCCAACAATTTACCGCGCTGTGAGGGGTCGACGATATCCGGTGCGACCACTTCCACGCCAAACTCCATATCACACAGGCGCAGCAACAGCGGCCCCATGAAAATCCGCATCAGCGGAAACAGCAGCCGGTTGTCGCCGTCGAGCACACTCTGTTGCAACCCGTTGGGACCGGCCCACTCCGCCTCGATGGGGGAACCCATAGCAGGTACCTCGCCGGCGCGGGGAGCGAGACGATAGCGGGCATTAACCTCGCCCATTTCATCTTTCCACAACACGCGACACTCGGTGACCAGGCCCGCGGCCATCAGCGCACGCACTTCCATTCCGTGCCCTTCGTCGCCCACCAACCGCCGGGCGACCAGCGCCAGATTGCCCTTTGCATCGCGCCCCAGCTGCCAGTCATCATGCACCGGCATGGTTCGGCCATCGCAACTGTATTGGTAGCGGCCCTGGGCCAGGTTAGCAGTCATTCGCATAAGATCTTCGTCCGTGATTTCTCTTGATGCTGAAAGTGATTTGATCGGTGCACACGCACAAGTTTGATGCATGTTTTCTTGCGCTTTCGCATACAAAAAGTATTGCACAGGCATACGGATTTGCTGCGAATTTATGACGTTTGCGGGAACTTTTTGTTGGGTCTGAACACAGGATGCCAGTATCACCAAGCTGAATATTTGCTGAACGGGAAAACCCCGTGAGTCGGCACACCAAGCCTGCGCCTTTTCGCCATCAACACACGAGATGCCCGTGCGGAACAACTTTCGGGCATAATCGCCGGGTTTGCTGCTACCAATTTGTTACAGCGACACTTGCCAGGAAAATATTCAGGGGGAAGGACCACATGCTCGAATGGCTCAATACGCATATCGCTTACTGGCACTGGCTCGTTCTCGGGCTGTTGTTGGTCACCGCGGAAATTTTTGTTTCCGGATTTATCCTGTTCTGGTTCGGACTCGCCGCACTTGCCATGGGGGTATTGCTGATACTGGTGGGCATGCCCATCGCCGCGCAGTTGCTGCTGTGGGCGGGAATGTCGGCCGCTCTGGTATTTCTGTGGCTGAAATTCATCAAACCCAACTGGAAAGACCGCACCACCTCCGGCATGGCGATGGAAGCGCTCACCGGCCAGGTGGGGTCGGTGATCGAATCGAATATCGGCAAACCCCGCGGCCGTCTGCGCTTCCCGGCGCCGATCCTCGGCGAGGACGAATGGTCGTTCATGAGCACCAGTGAAATCGCCATTGGCGAGCGGGTGAAGGTCATCAATATTTCAGGCAACACCCTGGTGGTAAGCCCTCACTGAGAACCCGCTGACCACCGTCATAAAACCATCATTATCAAACAACTTCGATTCCGATTTTTGGGGGAAACCAACGTGGAAGGATTATCTGTAGTAGTCGCACTGGTGATTCTGGTGATCGTCACCATTGGCATGGGTGTGCGGATTGTGCCCCAGGGCTCCAAACATATCGTGCAGCGGCTGGGCAAATACCACAGCACCCTGAACCCGGGTATGAATATCATTATTCCCTATGTGGATCAGGTGCCGTACAAGGTGACCACCAAGGATATCGTGCTGGATATTCCCTCCCAGGAGGTAATCACCGAAGACAACGCCACGATCATTGCCAACGCGGTGGCCTATATCAATATCGTGTCGCCGGAGAAGGCCGTGTACGGGGTGGAGGATTACGAGATCGCCATTCAGAATCTGGTACAGACAGCACTGCGCTCCATCGTCGGTGAAATGTCACTGGACTCGGCGCTGTCGTCCCGCGACCTGATCAAGGCGAAGCTTAAGGAAGGCATTTCCGACGATATCGCGGACTGGGGCATCAATCTGAAGACGGTTGAGATTCAGGACATCAACCCCTCGGCGACCATGCAGAAGGCGATGGAAGAACAGGCCGCGGCGGAACGTCAGCGCCGCGCGACCGTGACCCGTGCGGAAGGTGAAAAGCAGGCGGCAATCCTGGAAGCGGACGGCCGTCTTGAAGCCTCCAAGCGGGATGCGCAGGCACAGATCGTTCTCGCCGATGCCAGCCGCGAGGCCATCGAGCGCGTCACCCGCGCGATCAGCGACAAGGAGCTGCCGGTGATGTATCTGCTGGGCGAGCGCTATATCGGCGCGCTGGAAAATCTCTCCGCGTCCGACAATGCCAAAAACATCATCTTCCCGGCGGACCTGCCGCACGCGATCAAAGGTCTGCTGAACCGTTAAATCTATTCTCTGGCAGCGCTACAGATAGCGCTGCCAGAACTCCGCCTGCCCGTACTCTTCATCCAGTGCATAGGGCCGAAAACCGCATTTGCGATAGGCGGCGCGGGCGGGGTGGTTTTTTTCCAGCACTTCCAGAGTAATCTTTGCGCAGCCGCGCTCGCGGGCTTCCTGCGCCACCTTTTCCAGTAGCCGCGTGCACACACCCTGCCCGCGCGCCGCGTCACTCACCACGACATCGTGGATATTCACCAGCGGTTTGCACAAGAATGTGGAAAACCCCATAAAACAGTTCGCCAGCCCCAGCGGCTGCTCCCCGCGATAGGCGATGACGGAAAATGCCCCGGGAAAAGCGGCGAGCCGCTCGACCAGTTCACGGTGGCAGATATCCGGCAGTGGTTCGCCGCCGCCAAAGGGGTCTCGCGCGTACTCATCCAGCAAGGCCAACAGATCGGCGGCCTGTTTCTGATCGCGGTAATCCACCAGCACCATTTCCAATTGCGCGTTTTCCTGAATCGTCAAACCTCTGTCTCCAATACTTGTTTTTCGAAAGTCATTGCTGTTGTTCGCCCGCCTGCCGCTTGGTCTCGGCGAGCGCGGCAATTTCGCATTGGGTGTGAAAAAAGCGGCGGTAATTGCGCACACGGGCGCGCTGGGCCAACAGCCAGCGCATCTTCAGGCGCCGGCGCGAAAGCGTGGCATTGTGTTTGTTCAGACGGCGCGGGCGGCGGAGCACGGTATTGCGAAGACCCATCAGGCCTCTCCTTTCACTGAACGACTGGATTGGTTGGCTGGCGAACATCCGATGACGCGGCAGGTTAGCAGATGTGATACCGGCGTTCGATACAGAATCCGCCGCCCCGTTTCATTTGCCGCGGCACTGCATTGGCGCGCCAGCCCAAAAACGCTATCCTGCGCGGTCAATGCACACGACGGAATGATTGCTTTGTCACAGCTAAATGACCTGATCCAGAAAAACCGCGAGTGGTCCGAAGCCACCCGCCGGGAAAAGCCCGATTTCTTCCTCAAACTCTCAGAACAGCAGTCCCCCGAGTACCTGTGGATCGGCTGCGCCGACAGCCGCGTGCCCGCCAACCAGATTGTCGACCTGCTGCCCGGCGAACTCTTCGTACACCGCAACGTGGCCAATGTGGTGGTGCCATCCGACCTGAACTGCCTGTCGGTGGTGCAGTATGCGGTGGAGGTGCTTAAGGTCAAACACATCATGGTGGTGGGCCACTATGGCTGCGGCGGTGTGCGCGCAGCGCTGGAAGACACCCGCCTGGGACTGATCGAAAGCTGGCTGCGCCATATCAAGGATGTGCGCGACAAACACCACACCCTGATCGAACTCTTCCCGGAAGAGGACCGGGTGGACCTGTTGTGTGAGCTTAATGTGCTGGAACAGGTGATCCACGTGTGCCAGACCACGCCGGTGCGCGACGCTTGGGAGCGCGGCCAGAACCTCTCGGTCCACGGCTGGTGTTATGGCCTGTCCAACGGACTGGTCAACGATCTGCAGGTCACAGTGGAAAACACCGCGCAGATTCAGGACATCTACCACCGCGCGCTCACCAACCTGGCCCAGCCCACCAAGGACTGACTCAAGCCGTTTCCCTTGTGGCTACCGGTTTGCGTTAGCCACAAGTTAACTTTCCCCCCGTTTTTCCCTACACTCCCCAGCCTCTCGATTTACACCACTTTGTAGATAAAAGGTTTTCATGTCCGATTTTCGTGTTTGGGAATGCCAGATTTGTGGCTGGATTTACGACGAGGCCAAGGGCTCGCCGGACGACGGCATTCCCCCGGGCACCCGCTGGGAAGATGTACCCGACGACTGGACCTGCCCCGAGTGCGGCGCCAGCAAAGACGAATTCCTGATGCTCGCGGTCGTCAGCAAAGCGCCGAAAGCCGCGGCCACAACCGCCGTGGAAAGCAAACCCGCGGCCGCCGCCAAGCCTCAAGCCGCTGCCGGCCGCATCTGGGAGTGCATGGTGTGCGGCTGGGTGTACGACGAGTCCCGGGGCGCTCCGGAAGAAGGCATCCCCGCCGGCACCCGCTGGGAAGACATCCCCGACGACTGGACCTGCCCCGAGTGCGGCGTGGGTAAGGAAGACTTCGACATGGTGCTGGTGAGCCAGCCGGAAGCGGAAGAACTGCCGCCGCCTCAGGAAGTGCCGGCACTGGACGACACCGATCCGCTGGTCATCATCGGCACCGGCCTCGCCGGCTATCACCTGGCGAAGGAATTCCGCAAGCTGGACCAGCGTACGCCGCTGCTTCTGATCACAGGCGACGACGGCACCTTCTATTCCAAACCGCTGCTGTCCGCGTCCCTCGCCCACGGCAAGACGCCGGCGCAACTGGCCACCGCCAGCGCCGAGGACATGGCGCGGGAGCTGAACGCGGAAATTCTGGTGCACACCCATGTGACCGATGTGAACCGCGAGTCCCGCTTGCTGACCCTGGTCTCCGACAACGGCGGCCTTCGCTCGGAAGTGCGCTATGGCCGCCTAGTGTTTGCCACCGGTGCCAGCTGTGCACCTCTGCCCGCCATTGCAGGCGACGGCCTGTCGCGCCTGTTCCGGGTCAACACCCTGGAGGATTACCACCGCTTCCGCACCGCTCTCGCCAACCGCAAACGCGTGCTGCTGATCGGCGCCGGACTGATCGGCTGCGAATTTGCCAACGACCTGGTGCAGGCGGGCTACGAGGTGGATCTGGTGGACCTGCAACCCTGGCCACTGGCCAACCTGCTGCCGGAGGCCGCGGGACGCGATATCCAGCAGACCCTCGAGCAGGCCGGTGTGCGCTTCCACTTCGGCGCTGGCGTTGCGTCCATTGCCCGCCGCGCCGACGGTATCCGCGCGCAGCTGGCGGGTGGCCCAAGCGGGGATGACACGATCATCGAAGCGGACATCGCCCTCGCCGCGCTCGGTCTGATACCGAACGCCGGCCTCGCTGACGTGGCGGGTATCGCCACCAACCGCGGTATCGTCACCGACCGGGAACTGCGCACCAGCGACGCCAATATCTTCGCTCTGGGCGACTGTGCCGAGGTGGACGGCCACAGTCTCTACTTTGTCGCCCCGCTCACCCAGAGCGCCCGCGCCCTGGCGCAGACCCTCACCGGAACACCGACTCCGGTGCACTACGGCAGCCTGCCGGTGGCCGTGAAAACAACTCTGCGCCCCACCGTGGTGTGCCCGCCGCGGCACGGTAGCCAGGGAGAATGGCAAGTCACAGCAACCGCTGCCGGTGTGCGCGCCGAGTTCCTGGATGGCGCCGGCAAACTGCTGGGATTTGCCCTGACCGGCAACGCCATCACCGAGCGCGACGCCCTCAGCAAGCGCTGCGCGCCCCTGATGGATTGAAGACCCGGCAGTCTTCTGCACCGTTTTGCGCTGTCTGCACGCGCCGGCTATTACCCCCATAGCCGGTGCGTCCAAAGAAAATCACGCAACGCGGGCATTTTTCCCGTAAAATGGCCGCCAGCACAAAATTTGAACAACTTTTGATCGATCTATGACGGTACCCAGCAACTCCGCAGCCCAGGCCAGCATTGACCATTCTGGCAGTTCCGAGCAGTCCCCGGTGGAGCGCAGCCGCGCCCTGCGCGACACCCTGGGCCAGTTCGCCACCGGCGTCACCGTGGTCACCACTCTCGACGCCAGTGGCAAACCGGTGGGCATGACTGTCAACAGCTTCAATTCCGTCTCTCTCGACCCGGCGCTGATTCTGTGGAGCATCGACCGCGGCTCGCTGGGTTACGCCGCCTTCACCCAGTGCGAGCGTTTTGTGGTGCACGTACTGAAGGGCGATCAACAGCACGTCTCCAACCTGTTCGCCGGCCGTGGCGCCGACAAGTTCGGACAGGTGAAATGGCACGCAGGCCCGGGCAATGTCCCGCAACTGGACGACTGCGCCGCCCTGTTCCACTGCCGCCGCGCACAGAACATCGACGGCGGCGACCACACCATCCTGCTCGGTGAGGTACTGGAATTCTCCGCCAGCGGCGGCGAGCCTTTGATCTTCCACCGCGGCCGCTACCGGGCGCTGGCGGGCGAGTAAGGGTCATATACCCCACTTCGGTACATTCTGGCGCCATACCCCCCTAGTCACGGTAGAATTTGACGGCGACGGCTTTGTGTCGCTGTAACCTCACATTCATACTTCTGGTACACCCTTGGGAGGCCTCCGCAACCGTGGACGTCGAAATGTACAGTACCGATACGCTCTTCTGTTTTGCCCACCGTGGCTACCCGAAACGGGCCACGGAAAACACCCTGCAGGCCATCACCCACGCGCTGGAATTTGATATCGACGGCGTCGAGATCGATGTGTGGAATGTGGGTGGGGAACTGATCGTGAAGCACGACCGCCGCCTGGGCCGACTGCTCGCCGGCCAGGAGCTGCTGACGGAGGTGGCCCCTGCAGTGTTGCGCCAGATGCTGCTACCCGGCGGCGAACAGGTACCGACTCTGCGGGAAGTGCTGGAACTGGTGGGCAACAACGTACAGCTCAATATCGAGCTAAAGGGACCCAACTGCGCGGCGCTCGCCGCAAGGGAACTCGAGTCCTACATCCGCGACAACGGTGCCAGCTACGAACAGTACATCCTGTCGTCCTTCGATCACCGCCAGATTCACGAGTGCCTCAAACTGATCCCGCAGGTACGCCGTGGTGTGCTTATCTATGGCGTGCCACTGGACCTCGCCGCCAGCACCGAGCCACTGCAGGCCTACTCCCAACATCTAGGGCTGGACTTCGTCTGCCAGGAAATGATCGCGGACGGCCGCCGGCGGGGGCTGAAAAACTACGTGTATACCGTCAACAATGGCCACGACCTGCATCTCGTCGCCGCCATGGGCGTCGACGGTGTATTTACCGATGAACCGCAGTTGGTGATGGACTACAACACCGCCAAGGCGGCGGAAATGATGGTGCGCCAGATCGACCAGTTCGACGACCTGAATCAGACAAGCTGAAGTTCCAGGGCCAGTTTCCTGGCCCAGCTTTCCGGGGGATCGGGCGCGTCCCGATCATCCACATCGCCTTACTTTTTCTTCACGCCCTGCTCAATGCGGTCTCCCACGTCTTTGTCCACCTTGCGCCAGTACTCGAAGGCGCGCTTCAGGACCTCGTCGGACACGCCCGCCTTGAGATGCCCAACCACATTGGAAACCAGGCGGTCCCGCGCCGCGTCGTCCATCACCTCCCGCACCAGCACGCCGGGTTGTACAAAGTCGTCATCTTCCGCATGCGGGGTGTAGGCCGCGTGCATGAATTCGCCGCTCGCCTCCCACTTTTCCGTGTAAGTGTGATTGGCGCTGGGCCCACCCTTGGAGTTCGGCGCGTAAACCGGATCCGAGACGTTCTCCACCCGCATGGCGCCATCCTTGCTGTAGCTGTGCACCGGGGACTTGGGCCGGTTCACCGGAATCTGCTTGTAGTTGACGCCGATACGCGCGCGGTGGGCATCGGCATAGGAGAACACCCTGCCCTGCAACATCTTATCCGGGCTGAAGCCGATACCGGGCACCACATTGCTGGGCTCGAACGCCGCCTGCTCGATCTCGGTGTGGAAGTCCGTGGGGTTGCGATCCAGCACCAGCTTGCCCACCTCGTGCAGCGGATAGTCGCCGTGGGGCCAGACCTTGGTGAGATCGAAAGGGTTGAAGCGGTAATTCTTCGCCTCCTCATATGGCATGATCTGGACCCGCAATGTCCAGCTCGGATAGTCGCCGCGGGCGATGGATTCGAACAGGTCGCGGCGGTGCGCATCGGAATCCTCTCCGGCGATCCGGTCCGCCTCCTGCTGGGTGAGAAACTCAATCCCCTGGTCGGTTTTGAAGTGGTATTTCACCCAGAAGCGCTCGCCCTTGGCATTGACCCACATGTAAGTGTGGGAGGAGAAGCCGTCCATGTGACGATAGGTTTTGGGTACGCCGCGATCCCCCATCAGCCAGGTAACCTGATGTGCCGACTCCGGTGACAGGGTCCAGAAATCCCACTGCATGTCGTGGTCCCGCAGGCCGGAATCCGCGCGGCGCTTCTGCGAGCGAATGAACTGCTGGAATTTCATCGGGTCGCGGATAAAGAATACCGGGGTATTGTTGCCCACCAGATCGTAATTGCCCTCGCTGGTGTAGAACTTGAGGGCAAAGCCGCGCGGGTCGCGCCAGGTATCCGGGCTGCCTTTTTCTCCCGCCACGGTGGAAAAGCGGATCAGCGTATCGGTCTTGGTACCGGGCTGAAACACCGCCGCCTTGGTGTAGGCACTCACATCCTGCGTGACTTCGAAATGGCCGAAGGCACCGGAGCCCTTGGCGTGGGGCTGGCGCTCTGGGATATGCTCGCGATTGAAATTGGCCATCTGCTCGATCAGGTAGTGATCCTGCAGCAGGATGGGGCCGTCAGCACCGACCGTCAGCGAGAATTCATCACTGGCGACAGGATTGCCGGCATCGTTGGTCGTGCGATTGGATTTATCTTTGCTCACTCGGCTGGTTCCTCCGCGTCTGTTTCCGTTTTATTTCGGCCTATTTCATTTGTGACTCCGCTCCCTGCGGGAGCGCCGCCCGCACGCGCGGGCAGAAACAGACAAAAACATAGTGCACAACGGAACGCTGCGGATGAAATCCACCGGCTCAAGCCAGTAAACTTGCGCCATAGTCATCCGCCGGAGCCCATATGAGTCAATCACCAGCCGCTGCGGCAGCCCCCGCCGCCATTCGCCTGACCCAGTACAGCCACGGCGCCGGCTGCGGCTGCAAGATATCCCCCGCAGTGCTCGACCGGATTCTCGCCGGCAGCGGCTCCCAGATCGACGACCCCAGGCTGTGGGTGGGCAACGCCTCCCGTGATGATGCCGCCGTTTACGCGCTGGATGACACGCGCGGCGTGGTATCCACCACCGACTTCTTTATGCCCATCGTCGACGATCCCTTCGACTTCGGCCGCATCGCCGCCACCAATGCCATCAGCGACATCTACGCCATGGGCGCCGACCCGCTGATGGCCATCGCCATCCTCGGCTGGCCGGTAAATGTGCTGCCGCCGGAAGTGGCGCGGGAGGTGATTCGCGGCGGTCGCGCGGTGTGCGACGCGGCGGGTATCCCGCTGGCGGGCGGCCACTCCATCGACGCCCCCGAACCCATTTTCGGCCTCGCCGTCACCGGCGTTGTGGAAAGGCGCTGGCTGAAGCGCAATGACACCGCCAGCGCCGGCTGCAGGCTCTACCTCACCAAGCCACTGGGTATCGGCATACTCACCACCGCGGAAAAGCAGGGCAAGCTGAGGCCGGAGGATGTGGGCGTCGCGCGCGACCTCATGTGCACCCTGAACCGCCCCGGCAGCCGCTTCGCGCGCATCGACGGAGTCAAAGCCATGACCGACGTCACCGGTTTCGGCCTGCTGGGGCACCTGGTGGAAATGGCAGACGGCAGCGGGCTCACCGCAAGACTCAACTTCGATGCGGTGCCGCGAATTGCGGGTGTCGAGCACTATCTGCAACAGGGCTGTATTCCCGGGGGCACCGGGCGCAACTTCGACAGCTATGGGCACAGGGTGCAGCTATCGGACGCACAGCAGAAATTGTTGCTCGCGGACCCGCAGACCAGTGGTGGTCTGCTGGTGGCCGTCGCCGCAGAGGGCGAACAGGAATTCCTTGCGGCGGCCGCCGAATTCGATCTGACACTCACCGCCATAGGAACGCTGGGGCCAAAGAGTAATAGCGAAGCGCCCGCGGTAATCGTCGTATGAGCCCGCCGCCCCTGAGACAGGACAGCGCCGACTATCGGGAAATATTCCTGCATGACCTGCCGCTGATCGACACGCGCGCACCGGTGGAATTCAACAAGGGTTCGTTTCCGAACGCGGTCAGCCTGCCGCTGATGACGGACAGCGAGCGCCAGCAGGTCGGAACCTGCTACAAGCAGCAGGGCCAACAGGCGGCCATTGCCCTGGGCCACGAACTGGTCGGTGGCAAGGTGAAAGAGGCGCGCGTGGATGCCTGGGCGGAATTTGCACGCACCCACCCCGATGGCTACCTGTTCTGCTTTCGCGGCGGCCTGCGCTCCCAGATCACTCAGCAGTGGCTATATGACGCGGGTATCCCCTATCCCCGCATTACCGGCGGTTACAAAGCCATGCGCCATTTTCTGATCGAGGAAATTGAACGCGCCGCGCGCGAGTGCGACTTTACCCTGGTAGGTGGAATGACCGGCACCGGCAAGACCGAAGTACTCGCGCAACTGGATAACGCCGTAGATCTCGAGGGACACGCCAATCACCGCGGCTCCAGCTTTGGCAAAAAAGCTTCACCGCAACCGCCGCAGATCGGCTTTGAGAATGCCCTCGCCATCGACGTTCTCAAACAACGCCACAGCGGCAGCAACCGATTTGTGCTGGAGGACGAAAGCCGCCTGATCGGCCGTTGCTCGGTGCCGCTCTCTCTGCACCGGGCAATGCAAACGAGCCCGCTGGTGTGGCTGGAAGACAGCCGGGAGAGCCGGATAGAGCGCATTCTGAAAGACTACGTGATCGATCTCTGCACGGAGTTCGAGAATACATTCGGAGGTGAAATCGGCGCGCAAAAATTTGCCGAGACGCTGCGCAACAATCTCGCCAACATCACCCGTCGCCTCGGGGGAGAGCGCTACCAGAAACTCGATACCATCATGCACTCCGCACTCACCCAGCAATTGCGCGATGGCACCGTTGACCAGCACCGCGAGTGGATCGCGGCCCTGCTGCACGACTACTACGATCCCATGTACGACTACCAGCTGGAGAAAAATGGCAGCCGTATTCTATTCCGGGGAAATCAGCAGGAAGTGGTGGCATTTCTGCGGGAACATTGCAGAATCTGAACGCCCACGTCGGCAAGAACATCGACAATAACACCGGCACCAGCGCCCATAACAAGAGCGAATCTATGCCCCCGGTAACCCGAACCTGGCTCAACCAGTTCTATGAGACCGAGTCCCGCCGCGTACTGGCAACCCTGATCCGCCTGCTCGGTGACTTCGACCTGGCCGAGGAGGCGCTGCACGAAGCCTTCACTGCTGCGCTCACCCAGTGGCCTGTCGATGGCGTGCCCGACAACCCGCGCGCCTGGCTGGTCTCCACTGGACGCTTCAAAGCCATCGACCAGATTCGCCGCAGGGCGCGCTTTACGGTGTCTTATGAAGATATCGCCGAGCAGCTGGAATCCGAGCTGGCCACAGAGGACGAGGAGGAACAGGGGATCGAGGACGACCGCCTGCGGTTGATCTTCACCTGCTGTCACCCCGCCATCGCACCGGAGGCGCAGCTGGCACTGACCCTGCGGGAAGTGTGTGGCCTGACCACGGAAGAGATTGCCAGCGCGTTTCTCACGTCCACGCCCACCCTGGCACAACGCATCGTGCGTGCAAAAGCAAAAATTCGCGATGCCGGGATTCCCTACGAAGTTCCCGAGCCGGAACAGTTGCCCGAGCGGTTGCAGTCGGTCCTGCACGTGATCTATCTGATCTTTAACGAAGGCTATTCCGCCTCCAGCGGCAACAGTCTGCTCCGGCACGATCTGGCCGCCGAAGCCATTCGCCTCGCGCGTTTGCTGTGTCAGCTGTTGCCGGATCCTGAGGTGGAAGGCCTGCTGGCACTGATGCTCCTGCAGGATTCCCGTCGCGCCGCCCGCGTCTCCCCCGAGGGGGACCTGATTCTGCTGGAACAGCAGGATCGCACCCTGTGGGACCAGCAGCAGATCCGCGAGGGCATCGGCCTGGTACTGCGCGCACTGGGCAGCCGTCGCTTCGGAAGCTATTCCCTGCAGGCGGCCATTGCCGCGGTTCACGCGGAAGCACCTAACATGGATGCCACAGACTGGCAGCAGATCGTCGGCCTCTATGACGCCCTGCTCGAGCGCTATCCGTCGCCCATCGTTGAACTCAATCGCGCCGTCGCCATCGCCATGCGCGATGGCGCCGAGCAAGGGCTGCAACTCATCGATGCCCTGCTCGCCCGCGGTGCGCTCAGTGACTATCACCTGGCCCACGCCGCCCGTGCGGACCTGTGTCGACGCCTTGGCCATCTTGACGACGCGCGCGCCGCCTACGAGCGCGCACTTACACTGGCCCAGCAGGGACCAGAACAGCGCTTCCTCCACCGCCGATTGGCGGAGTTGGCTGAGAATTAAACCTGTCTTAATATTTTTTTGCGCCCCTGTCGAATTCGATGGCCGCAAATCGACCAGTTAGAGAAACAACTGCAAACGCACGACAACTTCAACTTAATCCAAGGAGCAACCCATGAAGTATCTGGCGCTGGTTTATTACGATGAAAAGGTCATGGAACGTATGTCCCAGCAGGAGTGGGATGTCCTGAATCGGGAATGTATGGAGTGTGTTGCCAGCCTCACTGCCAATGGCCACTTCATCACCGGCAGCCCCCTGCTACCCACCAGCAGCGCAACCACGGTGCGCATGCGGGACAATCGCATCACCACCACGGATGGTCCCTTTGCGGAAACCAAGGAACAGCTCGCCGGCTTCTATATGCTGGAAGCGCGGGATCTCAATGAAGCCATTGCCCTCGCCGGGAAGATTCCGCCGGCGCGCTATGGCTCAATAGAAGTCCGCCCCACACGCGAGTTGCGGGAAGAAGGCAATCAGGCCGGCGGCAATGCGGGCACTAAACCCACAGGTAATAGAGCCCTGACAGACCACCAATAAAAAAGATAAACCCCGAGGCAAAACCCGCAGCCGGCCGGTAATTTCCACTGTGCCAGCGCGGGTTGGCCATCAGGGCACCGACCAGTACGGCCATTACTAATAGGAAGGAAGCCAGCAGCTTCCCCAGCAAAATAAGAAAACTCACAGATTCCTCAGCGCGTTGCGGGCCTGGCGATTCGCTTTTTCCATTAGTTGGACCAGCACTATTCTTATCAGCGAGCGCGTGATTGCCTCCTTGCTGGCTTCCACTTTCATTCCGAGTGCGTGCAGCAGTTTACGGATCAGCAATTCCACCCAGAGACTGATGTGCTCGGCGAGATGCAGTCCTTTTTCCAGGATAATGGCGAGTTTGTCTGCGACCGTTAGCACGCCCACAAAGGTTGTCTGTAATGAATAGGCGACAACCACGATGACCTTTTTTAATACGTAGCGCAGCGCCGCCTCCGCCCATTGCCAGAAAACAGGGCTATCGGCGCTGGCCCAATTTCTGGATTTGAGCCAGTCCTCCACTGCAGAATCAAAGAGATATGGCTGATCCGGCACATCCGCCACCTGCTCCCAGGATTTGCTTTTTAACGAGGCGATATATTTACCCATCTTGTGAGCGGCGCCCGTGAGCGCGAGTTCTGAAGAATGAATAAAGTAGCCAGGCGAGCCGTAGGGAGCCTGCATAAAGGGATACATCGCAACCATCGGAACCGGATCGGTCTTGTGGTATACGCGGTACATATTCTCCCGCCCGATGGAGACCGTCGTTCGGTTCACAAACCAGTCTGTGCCGACGCGCGGTGCCCCAAAGGTATACAGGCGTACCGGGTGCGATGTATTTCTCGATACCCAATCCGCCGCCAGTGACGCCACCGCGCCGCCCAAGCTGTGTCCGATACAATGTACGGGCCCGGTGATATCCGCCTTTGCCAAAAAATCACGGATATCCGGGAGCATGCTGTTGAAGGTGTGATTAAAACCAATATGGACCGGCAGGCCCGTTTTGGAGATTGTAATGCCGATGCGTGCGTCGGTTACAAAATCAGCCTTATTATTGGCTTCGGTAGTTCCACGAAATACGAGAAATACGTGCCCCTGGTAATCGCCTCCACCTTGTGCGCATACCCCGAATCCATCTTTGGCAGCCCGAAGTAACCGACCACCTACCGACGCAGTGAGGACACTGGGTTTGACCTTTTGAGAAAATGCTGAAGCAGACAAGAAAATCTTCAATGCAACTGGATCATTTTTATTGACCGAGTAAACCCCTTCCGCGAGATCAGCCGAGAGAATTGGCGAAACTTCCATTTAATCACCCTTGTTTTTAAGTAATATCTGTTTATTTCCGACTACGCCTTCTTCATTGAGCTCCAACGACAGCGCGTCATAATGTTAGGCACACTGGACTCTCTACCGTGAACAATGACCTCATCATCAGCCATATCACAAGTTAATCCCACAACAGGATTTTCAATCTCGGAATTCAATTCGGGGGTTAATTTGCTGCTATACCAGATCATGTTTTCATCTGCTTCGCTCGCCACATAAACTGTGGACTTAGCCACAAACTGCGTTAGGAAATTCAAACTCAAGCCCTCTTCGTGCACTGGCAATTCAAAGCGTCCTTCCTCGTCGGTTCTGAACTCCTGTACAACCCCCTCTTCATTGCCATTCCATGTTAACCGCCGCAAAAGACGCGCATTCGGCATCGGCTTGCCATCCCGCAACAGCACTCCGCTCAATGGAGACGCAATCACATACGTTTCTTCCTTTACTTTTCCGAACATTTCCTTTTCCTTGACCGAAACCATTGCCGCACCGGAATCTGCACTACAGTTCCAGATAGATGAAATACCAACCAATAAAAAAAACCATCGAAACAACAAGCTCGCCTCCAATGGTGAGACCTGAATCCATGGGTCAAAAGTGCCACTAAAATGGGGTTCGGGAAAGTGCGCAGTCAGAAATCCGCGGGAAAACTGGCACGAAATGGAACGCTCGAGCATCGGTCTCTTTCATTCCCGGGCCAAAATTCAGGCGAAAAAAAACGGGCCTCAATGAGACCCGTTTTCGAAAGCAAACACGCAGCGGGAAATTACCAGCCGGTTACTTCCTTCAGTGCGTCGCCGATCTGTGCCAGGGAGCGCACGGTTTTAACGCCGGCATCTTCCAGAGCAGCAAATTTCTCGTCGGCAGTGCCTTTACCACCGGAGATGATCGCACCAGCGTGGCCCATGCGCTTTCCGGGAGGAGCGGTAACACCTGCGATGTAGGAAACCACCGGCTTGGTGACGTTTGCCTTGATGTAAGCAGCCGCTTCTTCTTCCGCAGAACCGCCGATCTCACCGATCATTACGATCGCTTCGGTCTGCGGGTCGTTCTGGAACATTTCCAGAATGTCGATGAAGTTGGAGCCCGGGATGGGGTCGCCACCGATGCCCACGCAGGTGGACTGGCCGAAGCCGTAGTCGGTGGTCTGCTTGACCGCTTCATAGGTCAGGGTGCCGGAGCGGGAAACGATGCCCACTTTGCCCGGCTTGTGGATGTGACCCGGCATGATGCCGATTTTGCACTCACCGGGAGTGATCACGCCCGGGCAGTTCGGGCCGATCAGGCGTACGCCCAGCTCGTCGCACTTCACTTTCGCGTCCAGCATATCCATGGTGGGAATGCCTTCGGTGATGCACACGATCAGCTTGATGCCGCCGTTGGCGGCTTCCAGGATGGAGTCTTTACAGAAAGGCGCCGGAACGTAGATTACGGACGCTTCTGCACCGGTGGCTTCCACCGCTTCTTTCACGGTGTCGAATACCGGCAGGCCCAGGTGAGTCTGGCCGCCTTTACCCGGCGTTACACCACCAACCATTTTGGTGCCGTAAGCAATCGCTTGCTCAGAGTGGAAAGTACCCTGGGAGCCGGTGAAGCCCTGGCAGATTACTTTGGTGTCTTTGTTAATCAATACGGACATGATTATTTACCCTCCGCGGCTTTTACTACCTGCTCTGCAGCATCGGTCAGGCTGGTCGCTGCGATGATGTTCAGGCCGCTTTCGCTCAGTACCTTGGCACCCAGGTCGGCGTTATTACCTTCAAGGCGCACAACAACCGGGATTTTAACGCCGACTTCTTTCACTGCGCCGATCACGCCTTCTGCGATCATGTCGCAGCGCACGATACCGCCGAAGATGTTGATCAGAACTGCCTTCACATTTTCGTCAGACAGAATGATTTTGAACGCTTCGATTACGCGCTCTTTGGTCGCGCCGCCGCCAACGTCCAGGAAGTTGGCCGGCTTGCCGCCGTGCAGGTTCACGATGTCCATGGTACCCATGGCCAGACCAGCACCGTTCACCATGCAGCCGATGTTGCCATCCAGCGCTACATAGTTCAGGTCCCACTTGGCAGCGTGTGCTTCACGGGCGTCTTCCTGAGACGGGTCGTGCATTTCACGCAGATCCGGGTGGCGGTACAGCGCATTGCTGTCGATCACGATCTTGGCATCCAGACAGTGCAGGTTCTTCTCTGGAGTGATGACCAGCGGGTTGATTTCCAGCAGGGCCAGATCTTTCTCTTTGAACATCTTGGCGAGGCCCAGGAAGATCTTGGTGAACTGCTTGATCTGGTCGCCTTCGAGGCCCAGTTTGAACGCCAGTTCACGCGCCTGGTAAGGCTGAGCGCCTACCAGCGGGTCGATGATGGCTTTCAGGATTTTTTCCGGAGTCTCTTCCGCAACTTTCTCGATCTCAACACCGCCTTCGGTGGAGGCCATGAAAACGATGCGACGGGTAGAGCGGTCTACCACCGCGCCCAGGTACAGTTCCTGTTCAATGTCGGTGCAGCTTTCTACCAAGATGCGGGAAACCGGCTGACCTTTTTCGTCTGTCTGATAAGTTACCAGGTTGTTGCCCAGCCACTTCTTGGCAAATTCTTCGATTTCTGCCTTGGAGTCCACCAGCTTCACGCCGCCCGCTTTACCGCGGCCGCCGGCGTGTACCTGGGCCTTTACAACCCACTTGTTTCCGCCGATTTCGTCTGCTGCCGCTGCTGCCGCTGCCGGGGTTTCCGCTGCAATGCCTTTGGAAACCGGCAATCCGTATGCTGCAAACAGTTGTTTGCCCTGATACTCATGCAAGTTCATAGTCAATACCAATTCACATTTGAAATGTGTTTACCAATTGCAGATTGCTCTGCACCTTTAGACAAAGCCCCGAAGTGCTTCATTACAAATCCGGGCTCTGAAATGAAACCGGGGCGGATATTTCTGTATCCACCCCGACATGCGAGTCGCGTTGATCAGCGCTTCTTGCGGTTTGCCATGTGGATGGCGTGACCGTTGACCGCGAGCGCCGCTTCCTTGACCGCTTCGGAGAAGGTCGGGTGACCGAATACGGTCATGCCGATGTCTTCCGCGCTGGAACCGAATTCCATCGCAATCGCCACTTGCTGCACCAGATCGGAAGCACTCGGGCCTACGATGTGGGCGCCCAGTACACGATCGGTTTCCGCGTGGGCAATGATCTTCACCATGCCAGAGGATTCGTTGGCAGCAACCGCACGGCCAACCGCCAGGAACGGGAACACACCCACGTTGTAGGGTTCGCCGTCGGCCTTCACCTGCTCTTCGGTGCGGCCAACCGCAGCGATTTCCGGGTGGGTGTAGATCACATTCGGGATCACGTCGTAGTTCATCATCGGCTTCTGACCGGCGATGCGCTCGGCAACCACCACGCCTTCTTCAGACGCTTTGTGGGCCAGCATCGGGCCGCGCACCACGTCGCCGATCGCCCACACGCCCGGTGCGGAAGTCATGCACAGGTCGTTGACGTAGATGAAACCGCGCTCGTCCAGTTTTACACCGGCGTCTTCAGACAGCAGACCTTCGGTGTAGGGGCGACGGCCCACGCACACGATCAGCTTGTCGAAGGTTTCCTGGTGCTCGTTGCCGTCCTTGTCCTGGTAGGTCACAACAACTTCTTTGCCCTTGACCTCGGAGCCGGTCACACGGCAGGACAAGCGGATATCCAGGCCCTGCTTTTTGAAAATCTTCTGGGATTCTTTGGCGATCTGCTGATCCATGATGGCCAGGAAGCTGTCGAGGGCTTCCAGTACAACCACGTCGGAACCCAGGCGGTTCCAAACAGAACCCAACTCGAGACCGATTACACCCGCACCGATTACGCCAAGGCGCTTCGGTACTTCGGTAAACTCCAGCGCACCGGTGGAGTCGACGATAATTTTGTTGTCTACCGGCGCCGGCGGAATGTTCACCGGAACAGAACCGGAAGCCAGGATCACGTTGTCCGCTTCGTAGGTGGTGGTTTTGCCGTCTTTATCGGTCACTTCCACTTTCTTGCCAGCCAGTAGCTTGCCGGTACCCTGGATGGAGGTCACCTTGTTGGCCATAAACAGACCGGAGATACCACCGGACATCTGCTTGACCACACCTTCTTTGCGCTCGATCATTTTTTTGACATCGATCTTTACCTTGCCGGTTTCGATGCCGTGAACTTCCAGCGCGTCTTTCGCTTCGTGGTATTTCCAGGAGCTGTCCAGCAGCGCCTTGGAGGGAATACAACCCACGTTCAGACAGGTACCGCCGTTGACGGTCTTGCCTTCTTTGTTTACCCATTTTTCAACACAGGCAGTTTTCAGACCCAGCTGCGCTGCGCGAATTGCGGCCACATAACCACCGGGGCCGGAGCCGATTACGATTACGTCAAATTTTTCTGACATGGTCTGTTCCAAATTTGAGTGGATTCAACGAATGCGGATTCATATCCACATCGCCGGGGATCTGCCCGGCTTTCCCTGAGGCGGTCTTCTTGCCGCTGATGCCTGTGATTGCAGGCTTAATTCTTTCAAAGCAACAGTGCTTCGATGCGAAGGCTCTGGTGCCGCTGGTCTTTTCCGGGACCTTCCGCGAGATGGGCCGTAGGCGCCGCGTTGAAGCGGCCGGATCACTCGCGGAAGAGCCTACAGGGATGTATTCACGGCGTGTCCCGGAAAAGACCAGCGGCAGCAGAGCCGCCACAGCTCCATCTAATTCAAATTGCAGGAATTACACTTCCAGCAGGATGCGCGCCGGGTCTTCGATCATTTCCTTGATCGCTACCAGGAAGCCAACCGCTTCCTTGCCGTCGATCAGGCGGTGGTCGTAAGACAGCGCCAGGTACATCATCGGCAGGATTTCCACCTTGCCGTTCACTGCCATCGGGCGATCCTGGATCTTGTGCATACCCAGAATGGCGGTTTGCGGCGGGTTCAGGATCGGGGTGGACAGCAGGGAACCGAACACACCACCGTTGGTGATGGTGAAGGTGCCGCCGGTCATCTCTTCGATGGACAGTTTGCCGTCGCGGGCGCGCAGGCCCATATCGCGGATGTTGTTTTCGATGTCCGCCAGGCCCATGTTCTCCGCGCCGCGCAGGATCGGCACCACAAGACCTTTCGGCGAGGAAACCGCTACACCGATGTCCTGGTAGCCGTGGTAAACAATGTCGTCACCGTCGATGGACGCGTTCACCGCGGAGTAACGCTTCAGCGCTTCCACCGCCGCTTTTACGAAGAAGCCCATGAAACCCAGACGGGTGCCATTGTGGGTCTTCTCGAACAGGTCCTTGTAGTTCGCGCGCAGATCCATGATCGGCTTCATGTTCACTTCGTTGAATGTAGTGAGCATGGCGGTGGACTGGGACGCGTCCAGCAGACGCTCGGCGATGCGCTTGCGCATACGGGTCATCGGCACGCGCTTCTCGACGCGTTCGCCCGGGGCGACCGCTACCTGCGCAGCAGCCGCAGCCGGTGCAGCAGCCGCTGCCGGCGCGGAGCCCGCTTTCATCACATCTTCTTTCAGCACGCGACCGCCTTTGCCACTGCCTTCGACAGAAGCGAGGTCCACGCCTTTTTCGGCCGCCATTTTCTTAGCGGACGGCATGGCGATCTTGTCGCTGCCGGCAGCAGCCGGTGCCGGCGCAGCGGCTTTTTCTTCCGCAGCCGGAGCCGGAGCAGCAGTGCTGCCGGCGGCACCTTCAGTCAGAATGGCGATCACTTCGTTGGAGAGGATGGTCTCACCCTCGCCCTTGATGATTTCACTGAGGACGCCGTCTGCCGGCGCAACAACTTCCAGCACCACTTTGTCGGTTTCAATATCCACGATCAGTTCATCGCGGGACACGGCTTCCCCTGCCTGTTTGTGCCAGGTGGCAACGGTGCCGTCCTGAACGGATTCGGGGAAAGTTGGCGCTTTAATCTCGATGGTCATTGGTCCTGTTTCCTGAGATTTCTGTTGGGCGCCGGAAAAACCTTTTTCATTTTTCGCGGCCCCATGCTCTTCGTTGTACTGCTGCCTTAGTTGACAGTCAGCGCCTCATTGATGAACTTGTTCTGTTCTTCCAGGTGCGTGGACATGTAGCCCGCCGCCGGTGCAGCGGAGGCCGCGCGGCCGACGTATTCCAGCTCCAGCTTCGGGTGCGCCTCTTTCAGCAGGCGGCGCAGGTGGTGCTGACTGGAGTACCAGGCGCCCTGGTTCATCGGTTCTTCCTGACACCAGGCCACACTCTCGATGTTCTTGAATGCGGAAACCGCGGCCAGGAATTCGTCGTCCGGGAACGGGTACAGCTGTTCGATGCGCACGAACGCCACGTCCTCCTGCTCGCGCTCCATGCGCGCTTCCAGCAGATGGTAGTAAACCTTGCCGGAGCACAGGATCAGTCGCTTCACCTTGGCGGCATCGACACCCTGATCCTGGATGACGTTGTGGAATGTGCCGTTGGCCAGCTCGTCCAGGGTCGAGGTCGCGAGCTTGTGACGCAGAATCCACTTCGGGCTCATGATCACCAGCGGGCGGCGCATCGGACGGATTGCCTGACGGCGCAGCAGGTGGAAAATCTGCGCCGGGGTGGTGGCGTTACACACCTGGATGTTGTGCTCGGCACACAGCTGCATGAAGCGCTCGAGACGCGCGGAGGAGTGCTCCGGGCCCTGCCCTTCGTAGCCGTGCGGCAGCAGCATTACCAGACCGCACATACGGCCCCACTTGTGCTCACCAGACGTGATGAACTGGTCAATCACCACCTGCGCGCCGTTGGCGAAGTCGCCGAACTGGGCTTCCCAAACCACCAGGGATTTCGGGGTGGTGGTGGCGTAACCGTACTCGAACGCCAGAACCGCTTCTTCAGACAGCAGCGAATCGTATATGTCGAATCGCGGCTGCCCATCATACATATGCTGCAGTGGAATGTAGGTCTGGCCGTCTTTCTGACTGTGCAGCACCGCGTGGCGGTGGGAGAAGGTACCGCGCCCCACATCCTCACCGGTAAAGCGAATCATGTAGCCCTGTTCCAGCAGTGTGCCGTAGGCCAGGGTTTCCGCCATACCCCAGTTGAGTTCCAGGCCGCCGCCGGCCATTTTGCGGCGGTCTTCGTAAATCTTGGCTACCTGACGCTGCATCACGATGCCATCGGGCACCGTGGTCATGCGGTTGGCTACGTCTTTCAGTTTGGTCAGCGGGAAGCCGGTATCGCCCTCGGCGGTCCATTCGTGGTTCAGGAATGGCGTCCAGTCCACGAACATGGAGGAGTCTGGCTCTTTCACAAGACCTGTGGCCACGTCTTCGCCTCGGTCCAGCTTCTCGCGGTAATCGTTCGCCAGCGCGTCCGCCGCATCCTTGCTGAGGATGCCTTCCGCCACCAGCTTTTCCGCATACAGGGTGCGGGTGGTTTTTTGCTTGCGGATCGCCTGATACATCAGCGGCTGGGTACCGGAGGGATCGTCGGTCTCGTTGTGGCCACGGCGGCGGTAGCAAACGAGATCGATAACGATGTCTTTCTTGAACTCGTAGCGATAGTCCACCGCCAGCAGACCTGCCAGCACCACCGCTTCCGGATCGTCGCCGTTCACGTGCAGCACCGGGGCGTCGATCATCTTCGCCACATCGGTACAGTACTCGGTGGAACGGGCATCTTCGCGCTTGCTGGTGGTGAAGCCCACCTGGTTGTTCAGTACCAGGTGAATGCTGCCGCCGGTGTAGTAGCCGCGGGTCTGGGACATCTGCAGGGTTTCCTGCACCACACCCTGGCCGGCAAACGCCGCGTCACCGTGGATGTTGATCGGCATCACCTTCTCGCCGGTGCTGTCGCCGCGGCGGTCCTGGCGGGCGCGCACGGAGCCAACCACCACCGGGGCACAGATTTCCAGGTGCGAGGGGTTGAAGGCCAGCGCCAGGTGCACTTCCCCACCGGGGGTCATCACGTTGGAGGAGAAACCCTGGTGGTATTTCACGTCGCCGGACGTATCGAGGGTTTTCTTGCCTTCGAACTCTTCGAACAGGTCCGCCGGATTTTTACCCAGAATGTTAACCAGGGTGTTCAGGCGGCCGCGGTGCGCCATGCCGATCACCACTTCCTTCACACCGTAGGTGCCGGAGCGGCGGATCAGGGCGTCCATCAACGGGATCAGGCTCTCGCCACCTTCCACGCCGAAGCGTTTGGTGCCGGGGTATTTGGAGTCCAGGTGGCGCTCGAGGCCTTCTGCGGCGGACAGGCGCTGCAGGATTTCCACGCGGATGTCGTTGCCGAAGCTGGGCTTGGAAAGGCTGCGCTCGAGACGCTGCTGGAACCACTGTTGCTCGTCGAGATTCGACAGGTGCATGATTTCCGCACCGAGGGTTCCACAGTAGGTTTTTTCCAGGCCCTGAACGATCTCGCGCAAGGTCGCTTCGCCGTTGCCGAAGAACAGGTCGCCGGTCTGGAAGGTGGTGTCGAAATCGCCTTCGGTGAGGCCGTGGTAGTTCAGCTGTAGATCCGGCACCTGCTCGCGTGCCATCAGGCCCAGCGGGTCGAGGGTGGCCTTTTTGTGGCCGCGGTGGCGGTAGGAATTGATCAGCTGCAGAACTTTGATCTGCTTGCGCTCGTGCTCGATATTGACAGAGCCGGCGCCAGGGGCGGACAGCGGGCGGGTACGATGCTTCGCCAACAGTTCGAAATGCTGACGAATAGCGGCATGTGAGACATCACCGCCGTTTACTCGTGGCAGACTGTCGAAGTAACTGCGCCATTCTTCCGGTACACCGCTTGGGTCGTGCAGATAGGTCTCGTACAGGTCTTCCACGTATCCGGCGTTACCACCGGAGATGTGCGAAGTCCGCCAGAGCTCCTCCATAGTGCTTTCGTGCATTAATGCCTACCTCAATTGACGACGCGCACCCTTTAAATTCCGCGCCGCTCTTTCCTGTCTTTTCACTCACAAAAGGGGAGGTGCTGATAAGACACCTCCCCTTCTTCGTATAGGCCTGACACCTGCGCTGCTGTCGGCCTAATTGTGATTATTTTTGGTGGGGTAACCCACGCTATACGGCGCGGGTTATCAGCATATTGCGGATATGGCCAATGGCCCGGGTGGGATTCAAACCCTTCGGGCACACATTCACACAATTCTGGATGCCGTGGCAGCGGAATACGCTGAAGGGGTCATCCAGTTTGCCGAGGCGTTCATCGGTGGCGGTATCGCGGCTGTCCGCCAGGAAGCGGTAAGCCTGCAACAGGCCCGCGGGACCGATGAATTTGTCGGGGTTCCACCAGAAAGACGGACACGCAGTGGAACAGCAGGCACAGAGAATACACTCGTACAGGCCATCCAGCTTTTCACGCTCTTCCGGCGACTGCAGACGCTCAATGGCCGGAGCCGGTGTGCTGTTCTGCAGGTAAGGTTCAATCTTCTTGTACTGGGTGTAGAACTGCTCCATGTCCACCACCAGGTCGCGAATGACCGGCAGCCCGGGCAGCGGACGCAGTACCAGCTTGCCCTTGGGGGCCGCCTGGGAGATCGGCATGATACAGGCAAGACCGTTCTTGCCGGAAATGTTCATACCGTCGGAACCACACACGCCCTCACGGCAAGAGCGACGGAATGCCAGTGACGGGTCCTGGGCCTTCAACAGCTCCAGTACGTCCAGCACCATCAGGTCCTTGCCCTGGGTATCCAGCTCGTAATCCTGCATGTAGGGCGCAGAATCGGTTTCCGGGTTGTAACGGTAGATGCTTACTTTCAACATATTCTTTCCGCTCCCGAATTAATAGGTACGCGCTTTCGGCTCGAAAGCGGGCACGGTGTTGGGCGCAAAGTTGACCGCGCGCTTACCCACACGTTTCTCCGCCGGGAAGAACATGGAGTGGCACAGCCAGTTTTCGTCGTCGCGCTCCTGGAAGTCTTCGCGGGCGTGGGCGCCGCGGCTCTCGGTGCGGACTTCCGCAGCGATCGCAGTGGCTTCCGCCACTTCCAGCAGGTTTTGCAGTTCCAGCGCTTCGATACGCGCGGTATTGAACGCGCGGGACTTGTCGTCCAGGCGCACGTTGGCGATACGCTCGCGCAGGCTTTCCAGTTTCTTCACGCCTTCGGCCATGTAGTCGCCGCGACGGAATACACCGAAGTGGTTCTGCATGACGTTCTGCAGCTCGGTGCGCAGATCGGAGGCTTTCTCACCGTTGTTGGTGGTTTCCAGACGATTCAGGCGGGACATCGCCGCTTCGATATCGGAATCGCTCGCTTCGCGGGCCTCGATGCCCTCACGCAGGGCCTTCTCGATGAACAGGCCGGAAGCGCGACCGAACACCACCAGGTCGAGCAGCGAGTTGCCGCCCAGACGGTTGGCACCGTGTACGGAAACACACGCAACCTCACCACAGGCAAAGAGACCGTCGACGATCTGGTCGTTGCCGGAGACATCCTGGGTCAGGGCCTGGCCGTGAATATTGGTCGGGATACCGCCCATCATGTAGTGACAGGTGGGAACAACCGGGATCGGCTCCTTGACCGGGTCCACATGGGCAAAGGTCTTGGCCAGTTCACAGATACCCGGCAGGCGGCTGTGCAGCAGCTCTTCGCCCAGGTGATCCAGTTTCAGGAACACGTGGTCGGCGTTCGGGCCGGCACCGCGGCCGTCGAGGATTTCCAGCACCATGGAACGGGCAACCACGTCGCGGGACGCCAGGTCTTTGGCGTTGGGCGCGTAGCGCTCCATAAAACGCTCGCCGTCCTTGTTGATCAGGTAGCCGCCTTCACCGCGACAACCTTCGGTGACCAGCACACCGGCGCCGGCAATACCGGTGGGGTGGAACTGCCACATTTCAATGTCCTGCACCGGTACACCCGCGCGCAGGGCCATACCCACGCCGTCACCGGTATTGATGTGCGCGTTGGTGGTGGACGCGAAGATACGGCCGGCACCGCCGGTGGCGAATACGGTCGCCTTGGACTTGATGAAGACCACTTCGCCGTCTTCGATACAAATGGCGATCACACCCACAACCACGCCGTCCTGGTTTTTCACCAGGTCCACCGCGAACCACTCGTTCAGGAATACGGTGTTGTGCTTGACGTTGTTCTGATACAGGGTGTGCAGCAGGGCGTGACCGGTACGGTCCGCCGCCGCACAGGTGCGCGCTGCCTGACCGCCGCGACCGTAGTCCTTGGACTGGCCGCCGAACGGACGCTGATAGATACGCCCTTCTTTGGTACGGGAGAACGGCAGACCCATGTGCTCAAGCTCGAACACCGCTTCCGGGCCTACGGAACACATGTACTCAATCGCGTCCTGGTCACCGATGTAGTCGGAGCCCTTGACGGTGTCGTACATGTGCCAGCGCCAATCGTCATTGGGATCGTCACTGGCGATCGCACAGGTGATACCGCCCTGGGCGGAAACCGTGTGCGAACGGGTCGGGAATACTTTGGTGATCACCGCAGTCTTGAAACCGGACTGGGCCATCTGCAGGGCTGCGCGCATACCCGCGCCGCCGCCGCCAACTACGATACCGTCAAAGGTAATTGTTCGCATATTCGACATGTCTTACACACCCCACAGAATTTCAATGCCCCACACCGCATAGAACACGGCAACAGCGCCCAACAGCACCTCCACCAGAATACGCAGCACGGTGGCTTTGCCACCCATCATGCGGTTGGTGAGGTAGTCGGTCACCACGGACCAGAGACCGATCCAGGCGTGAGCGATTGTGGAGATCAGGGCGATCAGGCTGAATACGCGCACCCAGCGCTGCTCAAACAGCGCGGACCAGCTGGCGTAGCCGAAATCTTTGGATAGAAAAATGAAACCCACTATAAAGAGGGTATAAGCCACCAGTACCACGGCACTGACGCGCTGAATGAACCAGTCGTAGAGACCACTGCGACCGAAACCTGTGACTGCCTTTACCATATCAGGACCCCCGCCAGCAGAATGAGTACAACAGAAAGCACGAGTACGATGATGGCGCCGCGGCGACCACCTTCCAGGCTCTCACCAATACCCATATCCATGATCAGGTGACGTACACCGGCGACCAGGTGATAAATGAGCGCAGCGAGGGAAGCCCACAGTACGAGCTTTGCCGGAACACTGGTAAAAAACTCGGCTACTTTCTGGAAACCCTGCTCAGACTCCAGACTGGAATCCAACATGCACAGAAGAAGTGCAACCACAGCGAACAGCACCACACCGGAAATACGGTGCAGAATCGAAACCAACGCTGGTGCAGGGAGATTAATGGTAGAAATGTCTAAATTGACAGGTCTGTTTTTTTTCACAGGAAAAACACCTTGTTGCCCTGAAAGACGGGGCGCCCGTTAAATTCGAGTAGTCCGGGCGAGCTTGCTGATCACTATCCACACAACCTGGCGAGGTCTTGTACAAAGTGGCCTTACCACGGCGCAAGCCGCGCGGATTATAGGCATTCAAATTTCAAAACACAACGAACCGCGGCCCTTGCGGCAGGCTTTATACCAGTAGCATTCCACGCCACACCACAGACCAAGGTATGAATCGCGTATTTCATCCTCCCAGCAGAGGAACCGAATTTACGCGCCAGAACCCCCTCCCCCACAGGCAAATTCCCTGCCACCCGCGCCACAAGCAACAGATCCTGCGGTGCGCCCGCGGGTCAACCGATCCGATTTGGTTTGACAATTTGAGGCGCGGCACTTAAGTTTGGCCGCGCTCAAAAGCCCGCTAGCCCCATATCCGCGTCCGGATGCCGCCAACGAAGGCCCTCCGAGCCCGCAGAATCCGGCACTTCCCGGGTTTTGTCTGTGCACATATAACGCCTGCGATACACCTTCCTATAAAAAGGTGATCACAGATGAGCGCGGAACGCGCCCCTCTCCGGGCCGTAGAATCGCTGAATTATTTCAGTGGTTTGTGTGGAAATTAAAAAAGCTGGCAACAGAATAGTTTTTAGGAGTCCACAATGTCCGACAAGAAAGCTCAACTCACGGTCGACGGTATCGACGCCCAACTCGACCTGCCGGTCTACTCCGGTACCGTCGGCCCCGACGTTGTCGATATCAGCAGCCTGGCAAGCAAAGGTCTGTTCACTTTCGACCCGGGCTTTATGTCCACTGCCTCCTGCGAGTCCAAGATCACTTACATCGATGGCGCCAAGGGTGTACTCCTGCACCGCGGCTACCCCATCGAGCAGCTGGCGGAAAAATCCGATTACCTGGAAACCTGCTATCTGCTGATGAACGGCGAACTGCCTACCGTCGAACAGAAGAAAGAGTACGTCAGCGGCATCATGAACCACACCATGGTGCATGAATCCCTGGTCAACTTCTTCAAGGGCTTCCGCTACGACGCGCACCCGATGGCCATGATGTGTGGTGTGGTCGGCGCCCTCGCCTCTTTCTACCACGACTCCCTCGACATCACCGACCCCGAACACCGCAAAATCTCCGCCGATCGCCTGATTGCCAAGATGCCAACCCTGGCCGCCATGTGCTACAAGCACAGCAAGGGCCAGCCGTTCATGTACCCGGACAACAGCCTCAGCTACTCCGAGAACTTCCTGCACATGATGTTTGGCAACCCCTGTGAGCCGAGCAAGATCGACCCCGTGGTGGCCAAGGCCATGGACGTGATCTTCCTGCTGCACGCGGACCACGAACAGAACGCCTCCACTTCCACCGTCCGCCTCGCGGGCTCCTCCGGTGCCAACCCCTTCGCCTGCATTTCGTCCGGTATTGCCACTCTGTGGGGCCCGGCGCACGGCGGTGCCAACGAAGCGGTACTGAACATGCTGGAAGAGATCGGCGACGAAAGCCGCATCGACGAGTATGTGGCAAAAGCAAAAGACAAGAACGATCCGTTCCGCCTGATGGGCTTCGGCCACCGCGTGTACAAGAACTTCGACCCGCGCTCCCGCGTAATGCAGGGCATCTGTGACGAAGTTCTGGGTGCCATGGGTGCCGAGAACGATCCGCTGCTGCGCATCGCCAAAAAGCTTGAGAAAATCGCCCTGGAAGACGAGTACTTCGTAGAGAAGAAACTCTACCCGAACGTGGACTTCTACTCCGGCATCATCATGAAGGCCATCGGGATCCCCACCGACATGTTCACCGTGATCTTTGCCACCGGCCGTACCGCCGGCTGGATCGCGCACTGGAACGAGATGATCTCCAACCCGTACAAGATCGGTCGCCCGCGCCAGCTGTACACTGGCTACACCGCACGCGACTACGTTGCTCCCCAAGACCGCTAATCCGGCTCTAACGAGAACGTTCAAAGAACCCGGCACATGCCGGGTTTTTTTGTGGCTCTGAAAACTGCTTCCCTTTATATGCCTGTATACCAGTACAGCGCAATGCCCCCCGTCGCGTTGAAAGCAGCCGAAGTGGTACGCTTGTAATTAATTTAAGCGTAAAAAAAACGTAAAACAGGCATTTATTCTACGCTTGCTGCATTTCACGCCCGACAAAACTGTGACAGCATTCTCGCATTGAAAAATTAACTGGACTATATCCCCCAAAAGAAGGTTTATTTCACGCCATTGCGCGGCAGAATCCATAACCTGAACGACAAGCAAAAGAAGCCTCAACAACAACAACAACAACACGAACTCCGTTCCCCAATTAAGGCTCAAATAATGTTTCGCATTTTTTCTGGCAAGTCCCGCACTACGCCCCAGGACAGCAACAGCAGCCCAGGCACAAGTGGTACTCAGGTTCAGGGCCGCACCATCAGCTATGATCCCACTCTCATCATGGCACTGAAGAGTGACCACCATGAACTTATCCGGATTTATCAGCAGATATGGTCCGAAGGGTATGAAAGGCAAGATTTCCGCAAAATCGCCGAGTTACTGAAAGCATTCAAGTCCACATTCCAGGCACACCTTATCAAGGAGAATGTAAGTTTTTACGTTTACCTGGAGCAGTCGCTCACTAATGACTCGCATACTCTGCAGATTGTGAAAGATTTCCGCACAGACATGAACGATATCGCCAACGCCGTAGTTCAGTTCTGCAAGCGTTATTCACGCGATGTTTTCACCAGGGAAATGCTGCTGGATTTCAAACGCGATTACGAAAAGATCGGAGAGGCCCTCACCCGAAGAGTCTCGCTGGAAGAAAGAGAACTCTATACTCTTTACCATCCGTCGTGATCTGTGAATTAACTCCCCGCTGATGATTCCGCTGATAGAAGAGGGCTGTCGAACACTTTTACAAGCTTGACCGTGAAATCATAATAAATACAAAAAATTGGATTTGGTAATGACTCGAGGGATTACCCGCATGGCGGGTGCACAGAGGTACTCGGGAGGCGACATCAGTGACTGAAGCTTTTGAAAAAGAGCGGCCAGGCGCACAGGAACAGGATGCCGCACGAAATACAGAATACCCGATCTACGTTATTGTCGGGGCTGGTCCAGTGGGCGTGCGATGCGCCCAGAAGTTACTGGAACACAGCACCGACACCCAAGTGGTACTGATCGGTGAAGAAGATGAGCCTCCCTATAACCGGGTAAGGCTATCGCAGTATCTATCCAGCGATGCATCGCAGGAAGATCTCGCCAATCCGGTTCAGCAGAAGAAGAACTCCCGTCTCGCTGAGTTCCGCAATCGGCGAATTGTACGTATCGACCGCAAGCGGAAAGTCGTCTACGACGAAGCGGGTACGCCCCAGCCCTATTCCAAACTGATCCTTGCCACTGGTTCCCGCCCGTTGATTCCGGATATCCCGGGCGTCAACCTGCCCAACGTCATTCCCTTCCGCAGCTTCCGCGATGCCCGCCGTCTAACCGAGCTGCGCACACGCAGTAAATCTATTCTCGTAGTCGGCGCTGGGGCTCTGGGCCTGGAGGCAGCCGCCGCACTGAAAACACAAAGCAATCAGGTGACGTTGCTGGCACGCGCTGGCTTGCTCGGCGGCAAGCTAAGCAGTTCATCGGAAAACTATCTGAAGTCTGCGCTGCTCGCCATGCAGGTGGAGCTCAAGTGTGATGTGCATTTAACGCGCCTGACCGGCACATCTCTTCTGGAGAAGGCGGAGCTCTCCAATGGCGAATCACTTGCGGTCGACGCGGTTGTTCTCTGCACAGGGATTACTCCGGAAGTCACCCTGGCAAAAGACTGTGGGCTGGAAACCAGCCGCGGTGTCCAGGTTAACCAGTACATGGAGACCAGCGATCCGGATATCTATGCCATAGGCGAATGCGCGGAGTATGACCATCGCATTTATCAGTTGGTCCGCCCTGGTTTCGAGCAGGCGGAAATCTGCAGCCGTCATATCTGCACTTCCGGCGACACATCCACTACTCCAGGTTACGCGGGAAGCCGCACGGACATAGAGCTGAAGATCGCGCATATTCCCTGTGCTCTGCTTGGGCAGACAGCGCCCGACGCCTGCGGACAGACCACGCTTTACCGGTATGAAAACCGCTTCAAGGGGTTGTGCCGGGAACTGCAGGTGCGCGAGGGTAAATTGGTTGGAGCTACTATAGTCGGGCCGTGGGAAGAGCGACTGCGTATCGGCAAGTCGATCGTTGACGGCGAGAGTATTTCCAGAAGTGCCCTGCAAAAATTCCAGCAACATGGCAATCTGTGGCAAGACCAGGCCACACTGGGAATAAAACAACAACCCGACAGCTACCTTGTCTGCCAATGCAACAGCGTGACAAAAGGTGAAATCTGCAAGTCCATCGCCAATGGCAAGCGCACATTGCACGATCTGGAAGCGGAAACCGGTGCAGGTTCAGTGTGCGGAAGCTGCCGCCCATTTGTCGCTGAACTGCTCGATGTCCCCGCGCCCAATCTTGTTATGCGTCACGCGCGAGGCATTCTGGTGGTCTCTCTGCTGTCGCTGTTATTGATTGCACTGGCCGCACTCGTACCCGCACCGGAAGTCAGCAGAAGTGTTCAGGTCAGCTGGTTCCTGAAAAACATGTGGTACGACAATTTCTGGAAACAGGTAAGTGGCTATTCGCTATTAACACTGTGCCTGCTAACGGCCAGCCTGAGCCTGCGCAAACGCCTGAAAAATCGCGATCTCGGACATCTTGATCACTGGCGTTATGTGCACAGTATCATCGGTTGTCTGGCACTTATGGTGCTCATGATTCACACAGGATTTCGCTTGGGGGAAAACCTGAATCTGGCGCTTATGCTGGTGTTTCTTGCGGCCACCTCCACCGGATCCCTGGTGGGTGTATTCATGGCCAGAAATCATCACTGGACAGACATGAAGCTGCGCGAACACCGAAAGTGGTGGTCACGTATTCATTACGCTTTGCTGTGGGCCCTGCCGGTTCTGCTCTTCTATCATATTTTCGCCGTTTATTACTTCTAGATGAAAAATTATAAATTCAAGTTCTGGCATTACGGGCTGGTCGTGACACTGATCGTGGCCGCACTGATCACCTACAATCTCGAAGCATCAGACAAGTCATTTTTTCTCAGCGGGGAAACCAGCCACGGCCATCACCAGATTGAGTTGGCATGTACCACCTGCCACGGCGACGGCTTTGCCGGCCAGGACTTTATGCAACAGGCCTGCCTTAACTGTCATGCGGAGGAACTGGTACAAGCCAACGACAGCCACCCGCGCAAGAAATTTCTCGACCCCCGCAATGCCGGCCTACTGGCGCACCTCGATGCACGTCTGTGCGTTTCCTGCCATACCGAGCACAAACCGGAGATCACCCACGAAATGGGCGTGACCCTGGCCGGAGATTTTTGCGTGCACTGCCACAGTGACATCGCCGAGGACCGGCCAAGCCACGCAGGCTTCGGCTTTGACACCTGTGCCAGCGCGGGTTGCCACAACTACCACGACAACCGCTTCCTCTATGAGGATTTCCTCGCAGAGCGCATAGATACCCCGGATCTACTGGCGAATGCACAGCTGCCGCTACGCACGCTTGTAATTGAATGGCAGAAAACACATCCCGACAGCAGACCACTCACCGCGCACGATATGGACATGGAAATAGAGTCCGTTGCGCCGGAAACGCTCACAGGCATTCGACATGCCTGGGCGGACAGTACCCATGCTCTTACCAACACCAACTGCAGTAGTTGCCATGTGGACAACCAGACCGAATTCACCAGTGCGGAAATTGTCACAATGTGTGGAGGTTGTCATGCCGAGCAGCGAGAAACGTTCACACAAGGCAAACACGGTCTGAGATTTTCTTCGCAACTGCCGGAGGAGTTCAGGCGTACCGTCGGCGCCATGTCTCCAGTTGCAGCCCAAATTGCCATGCAACCGGCGGCAAGTACCGAACTGAGTTGCACAAGCTGTCATGGTGCGCATGAACTGGACATGCGCTTCGCTGCGGTAGAAGCCTGCCTTGGCTGTCATGATGACGAGCACAGCCGCAATTATCGCGCTTCGGCGCATTTCAAAGCCTGGCAATCCGACGCGGCCGAAGGCGTCAGTTGTGCAGGCTGCCACCTTCCCCGGGAAGAAAACAATGGTCGAATTGCAATAAACCACAATCAGAATCACAACCTGCAGCCCAATGAAAAAATGCTGCCGGTATGCCTCAGTTGCCACGGCGTGGAATTTTCAGTGGCCGTATTGGCGGATGAGCGCCAGTTGAAAAGTAACTTTCGTTCACCAGTATCAAAAGGTCATGACACGTTCAACCTGATCCGTGACCGGATTGCCCGAATAAAAACCAACAAGTAATCCCAACAGGAGGGGAAACCATGCGTATTCGCGCTTTCATCTTGGCTGCAACTGCGGCACTGACCGCTTGCGGAGAACAACAGGGCATCGCGCCACAGCGAATGGCGGATGCCATTTTCGCAGTGATTGAAGCTGACCGTGCCGCCTATACCAACAATGTCGTCAACCGCCTGCAGAATGAAGAAGGGGTGATAAAGGCGGATGAGCACTGGAAAGACACCAAAGCCCTGCCGCTACCGGCGCAGATGCTGCGTATGGGTTCTGAACGAGTCGCGGAACAGGGCGCCGGTTTCAATTACGCACTACTCTCCCAATGGGCTATCAACAGCCAGAATAAGCCGCGCACAGATCTGGAACGCCAGGGACTTGAATTTATCGTGGAGAATCCCGGCAATAATTTCTACGGTACCGAGAAGCTCGGCGATACCGAGTATTTTACCGCGATCTATCCCGACGTGGCGGTGTCCCCAGCCTGCGTCAGCTGTCACAACGAACATGTAGACAGCCCCCGTAAAGATTTCGAGCTGGGTCAGACCATGGGCGGTGTGGTAATCCGTTTCCCGCTGTAGTCCCTGCTGCCAGTTTCGGCACCACAGAGATCTGATGTCCGTCAGCCAAGACAACTGACGGGCATCGGCGCTGTGCAGCAGGGTTTCCTGCCCCCTTACAGAAAAGCAAATTTCAACGCGAAGATACCAGCCACCAGATAAACCACTGGCGGGCATTCACGATACTGACCATTGAGCAGCTTGATTCCTGTGTAGGCAATAAATCCAAGGCCGATACCATCGGCAATGGAATAGCCCAGTGGCATTGCCAGCGCCGTGACGACTGCCGGCGCACTCTCACTGTGGTCGCCCCAGTCCAGATCTGCCAGGCTTCGCGCCATCAGGCAGGCTACGAATAACAGCGCGGCAGCGGTGGCATAAGCCGGCACACTCTGCGCCAGTGGCGCAAACAGCAAGCACAGCAGAAATGCCACTCCGCAGACGATAGCCGTTACACCAGTGCGGCCGCCGGCCTCCACGCCGACGGCACTCTCGATATAACTGGTGGTGGAGGAGGTTCCCAGCAGCGCGCCCCCCAAAGTGGCACCGGAGTCTGCCAGCAGCGCCTTGCCCAGGCGTGGTAGCGAACCGTCTGGGCGTACCAGCCCCGCCCGATTGGCCACCCCCACCATAGTGCCCGCAGTGTCGAATACATCCACCAGCAGCATGGTGAGAATCACAGTGACCATCGAAATATCCAATGCCCCGACGATATCGAGCTGCATCAGTACCGGTGCCGGCGAGGGAGGTAAAGCCACCACACCTTTGAATTCCACTTCCCCCAGCAACCAGCCCACGGCGCTGACCGCAACGATGCCGATCACCACCGCCCCTTTGACACCGCGCTGGGCGAGTGCCGCGATTACGACAAAACCGATAAGACACATCAGCGGTCCGAATGCAGTGAGATCCCCCAGAGACACCAGCGTGGCCGGATTGTCGACCACTACGCCGGCGTTGCTCAGCGCTACGATCCCGAGAAACAGCCCGATGCCCGCCGAAATTCCCAATTTCAGATTGCGCGGGATGGCATTGATCAGCCATTCGCGAAATGGCAACAGACTTAGCGCAACAAACAGTATCCCGGACAGGAATACCGCCCCCAGTGCTGTTTGCCACGGATGCCCCATGCCCAACACCACGGCGTAGGTAAAAAAGGCATTCTGGCCCATACCCGGCGCCAGTCCCACCGGGTAATTACCCAGCAGGCCCATAAGAATCGAGCCAAATGCCGCCGCCAGGCAGGTGGCCACAAACACCCCACCGAAGTCCATCCCGGCCTCGGCGAGCATGGCCGGATTGACCACGGTGATATAAGCCATGGCAAGGAAGGTCGTCAGCCCCGCGAGTAGCTCGCGGCGCCAAAAGTCTGCAGGCTGGGCCCCGCTCACCGACGCCGCCGGCCCCAAGTTGAAGTACTCCACCACTCTTTGCATATTCGTTCACCGAAGTGCCAACTGTTGTTCCAACGTTCTCTACATCTGTTGCAATTTTTAAACCAACTGGTCAACTTTTGCATGCTGTGCTTGTCGGTCCGGATGCTATTGCACGCGACAAAAATTCCAGTCACCGGAAACAGTCCCACAGAGTACAAAGGCGACCCTTGCCTTGGGATGGCGCCGCCCATAAAAACCTGTCCACTTGGCCAGCTTTTTGCTTGAGTGCTGGATAACGGAAGCACACCTTCCGGATTCTGTGAACACGGGCAGCAGGAGCCACCGGTGAAATTTGTTCTGAATCGCGAACTCGTCGAGGAAAACGCGCTTGCCGCAGACACCACCCTGCTGCGCTATCTGCGCGAATACAGGCGATTGTGCGGCACCAAGGAGGGTTGCGCTTCGGGCGACTGTGGTGCCTGCACCGTATTGCTCGGCGCGCTTGAGGACGGGCGTGTCCGGTACCGCGCTGTCAATGCCTGCATTACCCCGCTGGCCGCCGCCAACCGCCGCCATCTCGTCACCATCGAATCCCTGTCCAACAGCGGCAGACTGCACCCGGCGCAACGGGAAATTCTGGAACACCACGGCTCTCAGTGCGGCTTCTGCACCCCCGGTATTGTTATGTCGCTCGCCGGCCTCTATCAGCAATTGCTCACCGACAATGGCCCGCAACCGGATCGCACACAGGTGTGCGAGGCCATCTCGGGCAACCTGTGCCGCTGTACGGGTTATAGGCCGATTATCGACGCGGGTCTGAAAATAGTGCACACATCAGACGAGTCGCACCGCCTCGACGCACAAGCGCAAATTGATCAACTGGCCAGTATCGGCCACACCGAAACGCCGCCGGGTTACTTCCAGCCAACGAATCGAAAAGAGCTGCAGCAGGCACTGGCCGAAAATCCCGACGCGCACCTGATCGCCGGCGGTACCGACCTCATGCTGGAAGTCACCCAACGTTGCCGCCCGCTCAACACAATAATTGACCTGTCACGGGTGGCGGAGCTGCACCGTATCGACGAGCGCGACGGTTTTATTCACCTGGGTGCAGCGCTGAGTTACCGCGAGATGGAATCTTTTTTTGCCGATCGCTCCCCGAGTATCCGCACTCTGCTCGAACGCATTGGCTCGCGCCAGATCCGCAACCGCGGCACCCTCGGCGGCAATATCGCCAATGCCTCGCCCATCGCGGATCTCCCGCCGTTGCTACTCGCGCTGGATGCTCTCGTCACCCTCGCCGATGCACAGGGTAACGAGTATCACATGCCCCTGTCGGACTTTTACCGCGGTTACAAAAAAACAGCGCTTGGGAGCGCGCAGTACCTGGCCGAGATCCGGTTCCCGGCCCGCACTCTGAGCGACTTCCACCGCGCGTACAAAGTCAGCAAACGCCGCGAGGATGATATCTCTGCGGTTATGGCGGCCATCCGGCTGCGCACCGGTGCCGGCAAATACGGCGAAGTATTTACCGAGGTACGTATTGCCTTCGGAGGAATGGCGGCGACCCCGGCGCGGGTTGCAGCCGCCGAGTCGGCCCTGCTCGGGCGCGCGCTGGAAGATGAAGACGCTCTCAACACCGCGCTGGCCGCCATCGCCACAACCCTGCAGCCCATTGGCGACGTCCGCGCCAGCGCGGCGTACCGAATGCAGATCGCGCAAAACCTGCTGCGCAGCGCCTGGCAGAGTCTGCTTCAGGAAAGGATTGGCAAACGCGCGGCGGAGGTACGCCATGCGTAGACTGCCGCAGGCGCTTGCGCGTGCTGACACGCTAGATGCGGGCATTCAGAAGACCGTCGCCCATGAGTCTGCCTACAAACAGGTTACCGGCCGCGCGCAGTACCTGGACGATATTCCCGAACCGCCGGACATGCTGCACCTGGCGACCGTGGGCGCGGCACAGGCCTGTGCACTGATCGAAAATATCGAACTCGATGCCGCGCGCTGCGCGCCCGGTGTGGTGGATATCATTACCCAGGCGGATATTCCCGGCAGCCCGGATGTGTCACCGGTATTCCACGGCGACCTGCTGCTGGCCGGCGAGTGCGTGGATTATGTTGGCCAGCCGGTGGTGGCGATTGCCGCCACTACCCTGGAGGCCGCACGGCGTGCCTGCGCACAGGTAAAAGTACGCTATCGCGCGCAACAGCCTCGCCTGTCGGTGCAGGAAGCGTTGAATCAGAAAGACCTCGTGCTGCCGAGCCAAACCCTGAGGTGCGGCGACGTCGATACCGCCATTGCCAATGCCGACCACCAGCTGCGGGGCGACATCTACCTGCGCGGCCAGGAGCACTTTTATCTGGAAGGTCAGATCAGCATTGCAGTGCCCAACGAGGACGGCGGTGTAAGAGTCTACAGTTCCTCCCAGCATCCGGCGGAGGTGCAGAAACTGGTAGCGCAGGTACTCGCTGTGCCCCTGCATCGGGTGCAGGCGGAAGTGCGGCGCATGGGGGGCGCCTTCGGTGGCAAGGAATCCCAGGCCGCTGCACTCGCCTGCATGGCCGCGGTGTTCGCCGTGCGCAACCAGCGCCCGGTGAAATACCGCATGCCACGCCGCGACGATATGACACAGACCGGTAAGCGCCACGACTTCTGGAATCAGTATCGCGTGGGGTTCGACAGGGATGGTGTCATTCGCGGCGTCGAGATGGACCTGGCGGCGCTCTGTGGCCACAGCGCAGACCTGTCCGACGGTGTCGTCGACCGCGCCATGTTCCACGCGGACAACGCTTATTTTTACCCGGCGGCGCGTATCAGCGGTCACCGCTGCCGCACCAACACCGTCTCCAACACCGCCTTCCGCGGCTTTGGCGGCCCACAGGGTATGGTCGCCGCCGAGGCCATGCTGGACGACATCGCCCGCGCGCTCGGCGCCGACCCGCTGGATGTCCGCAAGCGTAACCTGTATCGAGGTAACAGGAATACCACCCCCTACGGCCAGACACTGGACGAAGAACTGCTGCCTCTGATCGAACAGCTGGAACAGACCGCCGACTATCGCAATCGACGCCAGCAGATTCGCGCCTTTAACGCATCCAGTGCACGCATAAAAAAAGGCATTGCGCTCACGCCAGTAAAGTTCGGGATTTCGTTTACTTCAAAACACCTCAACCAGGCCGGCGCACTGCTGCACATATACGCCGACGGCAGTATTCACGTCAGCCACGGTGGCACCGAGATGGGTCAGGGGTTACACACAAAAATTGCGCAAATCGTCGCGCGCGGATTCGGTGTAGACCTGGCGCGGGTGCATGTGGCCGCCACGGCCACAGACCAGGTACCCAACGCCTCCCCCACCGCTGCGTCCGCCGGCACCGATCTGAATGGCATGGCAGCACTGAATGCCGTCAATACCCTGAAACAGCGTCTGCTGGAACACGCCGCCGAAACCTACCGCGCCGACATTGAACAAATCGGCATCCGCGACGACCAGTGCTGGATTGGCGAACGCGCGATACCCTTCAACGAACTGATCAAAGGCGCCTACCTGGCCAGGGTTTCCCTGTCCGCAACAGGTTTCTACCGCACCCCCGGAATCGGCTACGACCGCGCCGCGGCCCGCGGCCGTCCCTTCCTGTACTTCGCCACAGGTGCCGCCGCTTCCGAAGTGGAGGTGGATCTTTACACCGGCGAATACCGGGTGACACGAGTGGACATACTCCACGACGTTGGCGACTCGCTGAATCCAGCCATCGATCTCGGTCAGGTGGAGGGTGGTTTCGTGCAGGGCATGGGCTGGCTCACCAGTGAAGAACTGCTTTGGAATGAACGCGGGCAGATCCTTTCCAACAGCCCCGCCAATTACAAAATTCCCACGGCCGGCGATGTGCCGGAAGTCTTCAATGTGGATTTTTTCAACCGCTCCCATTTGGCAGGGAAAGCAGACGAAGAAACCGTCTTCCGCTCCAAGGCCGTGGGCGAGCCGCCGCTGATGCTCGCCATCTCCGTCTGGTGCGCCCTGCGCGACGCCTGCGCCAGTCTCGCCGATTACCGCTTCAGCCCTCCCCTGGGTGTACCCGCCACACCGGAACAAGTCTACTTCTGCGCCCGTGCGGCGAAGAATTTCGCGGAGGCACAATCGTGATCAGCAAGATACCCTGGTTCGAGGCCGCCGCCGACCGCCGTCGCCGCGGCCACCCGTGGGTGCTGGCGACGGTGCTCAGCACCCGGGGTTCCGCGCCGCGCAACAGCGGTACCAAAATGGTGATTGACGCCCGCCACAGCTTCGACACCCTGGGTGGCGGCCAATTGGAGTTCCAGGTGATCGCCCGCGCCCGCGAGCTGATCAGAGAGGGCCGCGAGCGGCAGCGACTGGAACACTTTCCGCTGTCATCCCGCGCCGGGCAGTGCTGCGGTGGCAGCGTCACGGTACTGCTCGAATGTTTTGCCGGCAGCGAACTGCAGCTGCATATTTTCGGCGCCGGTCATGTAACCCGCGCTCTACTGCCGCTCCTGGCCCCTCTGCAGTGGCAGTTGCACTGCGTCGACAACCGCGCGGAACTCGTGAATGACGCGCTGCTTGATAACGACCTCGACGGTCGCGTGCAGACACACTTTTTGGAAAACCCGGTGGAATATGTATCGCAGATGCCGGCCGCGGCCTTTGCCTTGATCCTGACCCAGGACCACGCCCTCGATTACCGCCTTCTCAGTGCGCTGCTGGACCGCGGTGATTGCGCCTATATCGGTATGATCGGCTCGCGCACCAAGGCCCAGCGTTTTCGCCACCGCCTGGCCAGCGAGTCCTTTTCACCGGAGCAGATCGACGGATTCCACAGCCCGGTGGGCCTGCCGCACGTGCCGGGAAAAAAGCCTGCGGAGGTGGCGATATCCATCGCCGCACAGCTACTCGCGGAGAAACACCGGCTCAGCGCCGGCACGAAAAACAAATCCACCGGCATTGACTGGAAAACCCTGCGCAACAGCCTGAACAGCACACCCGAAGCCTGCGTGGAACACGTCGGAATACCAGAGAGGGAACGTCAGTGACGCCATACACTCTCGAACAGTTCAATCAGCTTGCGCCGCGGCTGCGACAGCGCCAGCTGCTCGACTGCTGTTACTGCAACCGCTGGGCGGATCAGGTTCAGGAATTCGCGCCGTTCGCCAGCGTCGAACAACTGCAGAATATCGCCGCAAGAGTTTGGGCCTATCTCGACGAGGGCGATTACCTCGAAGCCTTTGCCGCCCACCCCCGCATCGGCGATCTGCAGCGGTTGCAGGAAAAATTCACCAGTGCCGAGCAGGGCCAGGTTGCGCTTGCAGACGCATCCACGCTTGAAGAACTACAGCGCTTCAACCGCGCCTATTTCGAAACCTTTGGATTTATTTTCATCGTTTGCGCCAGCGGAAAACCCGCGCGGGAAATGCTCGCCACTATTAAGTCCCGCATTGCCAACAGCCGCGAGCAGGAGATTCGCAACGCCGCCGACGAACAGGCAAAAATCACCCAGCTGCGGCTGGGACAATTGTTCGCCGTATGACCCTGGAGAAGACACCGGAAAGTGACAGCTCACATGCACAAAGCGCCGATCACCACACATATTCTCGATCTGCACCGGGGCCTGCCCGCCGCCGGTGTCACCGTGGAGCTGCACTGCGCCGGGCTGCCGCTCGCCATCGCGGAAACCGACAGCGACGGTCGCATCCAGCAATGGGGTAAGGACTTCGAACTGGTGCCCGAGCACTGGAGCCTGGTGTTCCAGTTGCAACCCTGGTTCGAAAAATACGGAGGGGAATGTTTTTTCCCCCGGGCAACGCTGGAGTTCATGGTTATCGACCGCAACCGCCACCATCATGTGCCGCTGCTGCTGAACCAGTATGGCTACACCACCTACCGCGGAAGCTGAAAAAGAAATCCAGCGAGTAGAGAACGGAAAAATGACATTCGAAAGGCACCCGAATTGAAGCAAACCCTGCTGCGCAGCCGCATCGTCCACTTTCGCGACGACATTGCCGGCCCCCCGGACAGCGCCCTCGAATATTTCGAGGACGGCGTGATCGGCTTCGCCGACGGGCATATTACCTTGCTCGACGATGCGCGCCGCGCCGCGAAGCAGGGCCTCGACCTGAGCACCGCCGAACACAGACCCGATGCGTTGATCAGCTGTGGTTTTATCGATGCGCATGTGCACGCGCCGCAGCTTGCGGTGATGGGCAGCTACGGCGAAAAACTGCTGGACTGGCTGCAAAAATACACCTTTCCCGCGGAACTGCGCTTCGCCGATGAGGAAATTTCCCGGCAGAACGCCGACTTTTTCATCGATGCATTGCTCGCGCACGGCACCACCAGTGCCATGGTATTTACCACCAGCTTTGCCCACAGCACCGAGCACCTTTTCGAGGCCGCCCAACGTGCGGGTATGCGGCTGATCGCGGGCAAAGTATTGATGGACTGCAACGCCCCGGACGCCCTGCTGGACACACCGGAGCGCGCCCTGCGGGAGTCCGCAGCCCTGATCGAAAAATGGCATGGCCGCGGGCGGCTCGGGTACGCCGTCACCCCCCGCTTCGCCGGCACCTCCAGCCGCGCTCAGTTGACCGTGGCCGGCCAGCTGCTGCGGAATTACCCCGACCTGTGGCTGCAGACCCACCTCAGTGAAAACCGCGACGAAATCGCCTGGACCGCCACCCTGTTTCCCGAGGCCAGCGACTATCTGAACATCTACGAACGCTATGGCCTGCACGGCGAGCGCAGTGTCTATGCCCACTGCATCCACCTGACCGCATCGGAACAACAGCGCCTGACTGACGCGGGCGCTGCTGTCGCCTTCTGTCCATCTTCCAACCTGTTTCTCGGAAGCGGCCTGCTGGAGCTGCAACAGCTGCGCGAGCGTGGGATCCCGGTGGCGCTGGCCACTGATGTGGGCGCCGGCACCGGCCTCTGCCAATTGCAGAGCATGGGGGAAGCCTACAAGGTCTGCCAGCTCCAGGACTACGCCCTCGGTGCCGCCGAAGCCTTTTACATGGCCACCCTGGGCGCCGCCCGCGCTCTGCATTTGGAGCGGTATATCGGCAATCTGGCACCGGGAAAGGAGGCGGATCTGCTGCTGCTCAATGGCAGCCGGGTACCGCTGCTGCGCGAGCGGCTGCGCCACTGCCGGAATATCCGCGAGGAACTGTTCGCCTATATGAGCATGGGGGATGAACGCATCATCGAGCGCGCGTATGTGTCTGGTGTGGCCATCGGCAAGAGTGCGCGCCCTGGTTACCGACAATCATCGGATCAGGAGTGGCAATTTACTCCCGCAGCGTATTAACCCGGCAATGAAATACAAGGGAATCCACGCACTTTTGCCGGCATTTCAAGGACGACGATCAAATAGTTCATCGCGCATTATTCGATTGCCAAGCGAATAGTTCCGCCATTCCGGTCAACGTCCACATGGCCAATAAGAAATGTCAGGAGATCACCGATGGAAAGCCTGTTTTACGACTGGTTCAACCTGCTGCTCCGTATGCTTCACGCGATTGCCGCCATCGCCTGGATAGGTGCGTCCTTCTATTTTGTCTGGCTGAACAATCACCTGGAAGTGCCGGATGACAAAGGGAAGACCAGGGGCCTGGCGGGAGAGCTCTGGGCAGTTCACGGCGGCGGCATCTATCAGGTGGGCAAATACCGGCTGGCGCCGCCCGTCATGCCGGAGCGTCTGCACTGGTTCAAATGGGAGGCCTACACTACCTGGGTCAGCGGCGCCCTGTTGCTGACACTGGTTTACTATGGACGCGCAGACCTGTACCTGTGGCAGGTGGGTAAGTGGCCGGCAACGCCCACGGTCGCCGTCATCGCCAGTCTGTTGTATCTCGCCGCCGGTCTGCTCTGCTACGAACTGTTATTTCGTTTCCTGCACCCGCGCAGCCAGCAATTATTCAACGGGCTGCTGGTGCTGATGGTCGCCATCGCCTGCTGGCTCGCAAGCCGGCTGTTCAGCGACCGCGCCGCCTTCCTGCAGCTGGGTGCACTGCTTGCCACCATCATGGCTGGCAACGTGTTTTTCGGCATCATCCCCGCGCAGAAGCGATTTCTCCGCGCGCTCGATGCCGGCGAAGAGCCGGCTGCCGCACCCATGCTGGCCGCGAAGCGCCGCTCGCTGCACAACAACTACTTCACCCTGCCCGTGGTGTTTTGCATGCTCAGCAATCACTACCCGTTTCTCTATGGGCACCGCTTCAACTGGCTGGCACTGATTGCCTGTGTCGCCCTCGGCGCCTACGTCCGCCATTTTTTCAACCTCCGCCACCGCGGCCAGTTAAAGTTCCACATCCTCGTAGTCGCTGCCGCCGGCACCCTGCTGCTGGCCTTGGGTCTTGCCCAGACGCAGAAAAACATTGCCCCGACAACTCAAGATTCTTCATTGCCCACTGCGCGGAAATCTTTGGGAAATCCCATGTCGCTGGTGGAAACGCACTGCCAGGGCTGCCACTCCGCAGTTCCCACCGAGCCGGGCTTCAGCGCCGCCCCACTGGGGCTCAGGCTGGACACCCCGCAGCAGGTTCTGGCCGCGCGCGACAGAATCCTGCCAACCCTGCGCAACCGCTATATGCCGCTGGGCAATATCGCGGGTATGAGCGAAGAGGAGCGGATGGCGCTGATTGCCGCGCTGGAAACGGATGAAGTAATGGCAGTACAGAAAACAGCGTTTCCGGATTCATCACCTTGAAAAAAAACGCACCCGTTGCTGTCACATAGGCGCGTTATTGTCACGGGCATTCTCAGCGTTCCCTCGCTGAGTGCACCAACCGGCCAGCTGGAGCGACAACCCGGTGGGAGTCCCAGTCGTCCTCACAACAGCTTGTGCAACCATTCGCTGGTGCGCTAACAGTTTGTTAATACTCACCCCGAGGAAAATAGTAATGAAAAATTATCTTGGTGCGTTTGTAGTTCTAGCGGCATTCAGTCAGTGGGCGAATGCGGATGTAACCAACGGCGATTTTGAATACTGGACCAGTGGCAGTCCCGACGGCTGGACGACGATCGACGCTGGCATCGACGTCAGCCAGACCACATCCGCCGTTTACAGCGGCGCGTCAGCTGCATCGGTGAGGGTGACAACCGGCACACAGGCATCAACGGATCTGCGCCAGACCGTCGCTGTCAGTGCTGGTCAGACATACCATTTTTCCGTGTGGGTCCGCCATACCGAGGGACATGTCGCCGCGCGGCTCTACGTCGATAATTATCTGGATTACTCCAACCACACGCTGACAGGCCAGTGGCAACAGCTCAGTTACAGCTACACCGCCAGTAGCAGCGGCACCATTGAGGTAGGGCTGCGCTTTTACGACCAGTCGGGATTCGATGGTTCGGAAGTGGTTTACGTGGATGCCTTTGGGCCGGCCGGCTCCAGCGGTGGGGGCTCCAGCAGTAGCAGTAGCAGTTCCAGCAGCGGTGGCTCCGGGAGTGGCGGTTCCAGCGGTGGTGGCAGCTATTACCAATCTGCCAGTGGCTTGAGCGGCTATACCCTGAAGACGGCACTGCACAACATCATCCAGGGCCACACGGCCCGCGCCTATGGAGAATTGTGGGATTTCTACGCGGCCAACGATCTGGATTATTACTACGAAAACGATGGTTCCATCCTGGACATCTACGCGGAGCGTCCCAGCGGCAGTGATTCCTACAATTACACGCCAATCAACGACCAGTGCGGCAACTACAGTGGCGAGGGCGACTGCTACAACCGCGAGCACAGTTTTCCGCGCGCCTGGTTTGGCGGTGCCATAGCGCCGATGAATACCGACGTGCACCACATTTTTGCCACCGACGGCTATGTCAATGCCATGCGCAGCAGTTACCCCTTTGGAGAGGTGGCGAGCATCAGCGTCATCTCTAGTAACGGCAGCAAACTGGGTAGCGGTCAGTCAAGCCAGGGCTATACCGGTACGGTGTTCGAACCCATTGATGAATTCAAAGGCGACCTGGCCAGAGCCTATTTTTACATGGCCACGCGCTACCAGGATGTCATCGCCGGCTGGGAAAATAACAGCAGCTACGGCGACGCCATGCTGGACGGCTCCAGCAACCGGGTGTTCGAAAGTTGGGCCGTGCAACTCCTGATCGACTGGCACAATAGCGACCCGGTTAGCGCCTGGGAAATCGACCGCAACAACGCAGCATATTACTTCCAGGGCAACCGCAATCCCTTTATTGATCATCCGGAGTACGTGGAGTCCATCTGGGGACAGTGAGCCGACGTTATTCGCCGCCGGGAATCCAGATATTCTTGACCCGGCTGGCCTCGCGCAGAAAGTGCCGGCCCTCACCCTCATCGCGGGAAAACCAGTCGGGGAATTTACCGCCGTTTACCCAGGTGTGAGTGAGGGTCTCCGCGGCGGCCCGCTCGATCTGTTGACTGCCCACCGCACTACCGAAATACCAGATACCATTCACCTGCTTGTGAGCGGCCAGCGTCCGCAGTATTTCGTCGCGCGCACCGGTGACGATGTTGACCACGCCATCGGGAATACACGAAGGCGCCAGTATCTGTTCGAGCAGGCGACGGTAATCGGGCGCGGCCAGCGCATTGCCTTCGGATGGCACCAACACCACCCGATTGCCCATAGCCAGTGCCGGTGCCACCAGCGAGATCGGTGCCAGCAGTGGCTGGTGATCCGGGCAGCCAATACCGATTACTCCTATCGCCTGGTTGAGCGCCAGCGCTATACCGCGCTGAACAGACTGGCGGGCAGCGCCGTCGTAGTTGTCCGCCCAGGCAGCGTAGGTAAAAAAGCGCACCAGACTCGCGTCGACCTCACGCTTTGCGGCCTGTTCGGCTACACCGGTGGCGCGCGCGAGACGCCAACAAAACTCATCCGCCCGCTCACTCAGATTCTCCGCCAATCGGTAGAGCACCTGCGCGCGACGGATGCCGCTGCGGGGAACACCACTTGCGGCTCTGGCTGCAGCGCTCACCGCACCCTGGATGTCCGCCTGACCGGAGTCGCCAACGCGGACTATCGGAAGTAAATCTTCTGTGAATGCGCCTTCCGCTGCTCCGGCTGCGGGCATTTCCTCCGCGGCGGCGTCGCCCGATGAAAATTCGCGCCGCGGGCGCAGGTATTTTTCCAGCTGGTCGCGTACGCCTTCTCCGCCGAACACAGAAAAGGTGTGGCAGTTTATTCCCACGGTCGCAGCATTGAGCCCAGTGGCCAGATCTATCGCGCGGTCAATATTTTCCGACCACACACAGGCCGTCTGGTGATAACTGCCGCGATTGGCCTGCTCCATTGCCTCAGATTGCAGACGAAAACTCATCACGCTGAGTAGCGGTCTGAAAAGTTCCTCGTGAATACTATCGTCGGCCGTGCCGGCGACGCGCTCAAACCGGGCCGAATCCACACTGTCAGCCAGGTCGGTGTTGTGATCCAGCGGGTCCCCCACACGCAGTTTTCCTACCCGCGTGCGAAGCTTTTCCAAAAGTCGCGTTTCTACGCTTTCCTGTACCAGCAGTTGCACGCGCTCTGCACCGGGCCGCCCCTGATTGCTGCAGACGGCATCCACAAGCGCTTCCACCGCGCTGTCCAGATCGGCATCGTCGAAAATAATAAATGCCAACTGCCCCGCCAGATCCAGGGCCAGTGTTTTACCACTACCAGCGGTGCGATATCGAATCTTCCGGCCCACTGCCGCAGAGCCGGCAACAGTAAGCTGGTCAACGTCGGGATGATCCGTCAGGTACTCGCCGGTAGAACCGTCACCGGTAACAATATTGACCACTCCCGGCGGCAAACCGATTTCCTCACACAGTTCGGCAAACATTAGCGCCGAAAGACTGCTCTTCTCCGAAGGTTTCAGCACGATACTGTTGCCGGCGGCCAACGCCGGAGCGATTGTCTGCGCGGCCATCAGCAACGGGTAATCCGAGGAAATAATCAGGCCCGCAACACCCCGCGCGCGACGCTCGGGAAACTCCGCCTCACACAATTGCGCCCAACCTGTATGCTGGTGAATGTGATGAATGGCAAGGGGAATATCGACATTACTGCTTTCGCCAATTGGCTTGCCGCTGTCGAGAGATTCCAGCACGGCAAATTCCCGCATGCGTTTTCGCAGCAACTGGGCAAGGGCGTGGAGATAACGGGCGCGACCGTGGCCACCCAGGCTTTCCCAGGCCGGTTGTGCTGCGCGCGCCGCCTTTACCGCAGTATCCACGTCGGCGCCGTCGGCAAAGGCAATCTTCGCCAATGGCTTACCATTGATCGGATTAACACTGTCCAGGGATTTCGCCGATGCAGACCATGCGCCGTTGATAAACAGCCCAAAACCATCCCGGCGATTCTCCAGCCAGGTATCGACATTCGCCGTACTCTCGGGGGAGGGACCGTAGCTCATGGTGGTAAAAATTTCCGCAACCTGCATATTGTGGCTTCCACTGATTTGACCTTTAACAAGCTGCTGAAAAACAGCCTGTTACACCGGCAATATAATGTGTCGGGTTATCAGTAACCCGCCTCCGCGCCAGCGTAGGGGCACAGCGCATTCCCCTGCGACAGCTGTCTCTCGATATCCCCCAGCAGGCTTGAGGCACCAAAGCGGAACCGTGCCGGCGTCAGCCATGCATCCCCCAATTCCTCTTTCACCAGCAGCATGTAGTGAAGCGCCGCTCGCGCCGTTGTGATACCGCCGGCGGGTTTGAAGCCGACCCGGTAGCCAGTTCGCATGTAGTAATCGCGAATTGCGCGCAACATCACCAGACTCACCGGCAACGTCGCGTTAGTGGACTCCATGCCGGTGGAGGTCTTGATAAAGTCACTGCCCGCCATCATCGCCACCATGGAAGCCCGGGCAACATTGTTAAGATCGCCGAGCTCGCCCGTGGAGAGGATGGTTTTCATGTGTGCCGTAGCACAGGCAGTGCGAAAGGCCCGCACCTCCCGATAAAGGGATTCCCAATCGCCGTTCAGTACATGAGCGCGCGTAATGACAATGTCAATTTCCCTCGCGCCAGCGGCAACGGAGGCAGTGACTTCCGCGATGCGGGTTTCCATTGGTGAGAGCCCGGCGGGAAAGCCGGAAGAAACGGCAGCCACCGGAATAGTACTACCTTCCAGCGCACGCACTGCCGTTTCCACCATCTGGTGGTAAACGCAGACGGCGCCCGTGGTCAGCGGTAGCGATTCAACAGCCAATGCTTTCTGCAAGACTTCCGGTAGCGGTGCTCGCGCCCGGGTACAGAGGCGGCGCACGCGGCCGGGTGTATCCTGGCCAGACAGTGTCGTCAGATCGATGCAGCTGATTGCTTTCAACAGCCAGGCCGTCTGCCATTGATTTGTCAGTGAACGGCGCGCGACAAGGCAAGCTGTGCGACGCTCCACAGCGCTTCGGTTTATATGGATATCCGCCAGCCACTCGGGATTGAACGGTACACCCGGGTTGGCAAAACAGTGTGGGTCTGGAGTGGATGCCATTTTCTGACTCATCCGTGTTGCCTTCCGCTCGAATTCAAGCGTGAGTAAAAAGAGCAGCCGCTGCTGAGAGGTGGCAGCCGGAAAAACTCTGCCAGGGTCTGGCCAATGTCCGCAAAGCTGTGCCGCCGCCCAAGGCGGACGGGACTGATACCAGGGCCAAAAAAGAGTGCGGGGACATGCTCGCGGGTGTGATCGCTGCCGGGCCAGGTGGGATCGCAACCGTGGTCGGCGGTAATCACCGCAATATCGCCGGGGCGCAACCGCGCTTCCAGTTCCGGTAAACGGCGGTCCAGTTCCTCCAAGGCAGCAGCATAACCCGGCAGGTCGCGGCGGTGGCCGTAGAGGGTGTCGAAGTCGACAAAATTGGTGAACACCAGTGTCGGTTTCTCCGGCGGCTCGTCCGCAGCTTCAAGGGTGGCGTCGAACAGGGCCATGTTGCCGTGCGCCTTGATACTTCTTCCGATTCCCCTTCCGGCGAAAATATCACTGATTTTGCCCACCGCCACGACTTGACCGCCGCTGCACTGCAACTGATCCAGCAGCGTGGTCCCGTGCGGCGGTGTGGTGTAATCGCGGCGATTGCCAGTGCGTGCAAACGCGTCGGCACTGTCGCCGACAAAGGGGCGTGCAATGACGCGGCCAACATTCAGCGGGTCCACCAACACACGCGCCGTTTCACACAGCGACAGCAGGCGATCAAGACCGAAATGAATTTCATGGGCGGCGATCTGCACGACCGAATCCGCCGAGGTGTACACGATTGGCTTACCGCTTTGAATATGCGCCTCACCCAATTCCCGAAGAATCGCGGTGCCAGAAGCGTGGCAGTTGCCGAGAATGCCGGGGAGACCACCGCGGCGGATCAGCTCATCCGTCAGTGTCGTTGGGAAAGCGGGCACAGTGTCGGGGAAACAGGTCCAGTCGAAGGTTACCGGCAGGCCGGCTATTTCCCAGTGGCCGCTTGGCGTGTCCTTGCCGGCGCTGACTTCGGCGCAATGGCCGTAGGCCGCGGCGACGGCGGGAGGCAATTCAATATCGGCGACGGCGGCACCGCCGCACTCTTTCAGGGCATGCCCCAGTCCAAGACGCAACAAATTGGGGATAGCCAACGGGCCTTGGCGCAGACCTTCCCGATCGCCCTGCCCGCGGCGGCAACCGGCAATAATATGCCCCAGGGTGTTGGCACCGGCATCGCCAAACTGGTCGGCGTCGGCCGTTGCGCCGATGCCCACGGAGTCCATCACCAGAATAAACGCGCGCGGTGCCTCGCCAGCCTGGGCCGGTGCGATCGCGGACATATCAACAGACTCCGCACCCGGCGAGCCGCTCCAGGATCACCGGCTGTTGCTTCACATCGGTGCGCTCGCCCAAACGGAACGCGCGGCACAGACGTAACCGGGCTCTTTCCGCGTCTGCTTCGCTGGCCGCGTGGATCATCGCCAGCGGTGTGCCGGCATCAATGGTGTCGCCGAGGGCGCGAATGTCGCTCAGGCCGACCCGGTGATCCACTGGATCACAGGCGCGACGGCGACCGCCACCCAGTTCGACCACGGTATTGCCAATAGCGCGCACGTCAATTTCAACAATGCTGCCAACATCTTGAGAAAATACGGGCACTACGACTGGCGCGCAGGCCAGATGTTTATCGGGGCGATCCAGCAAGTCCGGCGGGCCTCCCAGCTCCACCACCATCTTAGCGAAGTATTCGCAGGCGGCACCGCTTTCCAACGTCCGCTCCATCATTTCAGCCCCTTCTCCAAGTCCGTCGGCGCGACCGCTCAACTGCAGCAGCTCGGCGCCGAGTGCAATGACCACCTGGTGGAGACGCGGATCGCGAAAATCGCCGCGCAGGTAATCGACGACTTCGCGCACTTCCAGTGCATTACCGGCGGTTGGGCCGAGAACCTGGGACATATCGGTAATCAGTGCCGAAATCGGCAACCCCAACCCGCGACCTACCTCGACGATACTGGTAGCCAGTTCTATCGCCATGGGGAAGTTGTCCGCGAATGCACCACTGCCGGTTTTGATATCCATTACCAGACTGTCGAGGCCGGCGGAGAGTTTTTTGGAAAGAATGGACGCGGTAATCAGGGGTACAGATTCCACCGTAGCGGTTACATCGCGGATACCGTAGAGACGTTTGTCCGCGGGAGCCAGTTCCGCTGTCTGGCCGACAATGGCACAGCCGGCCCGCTGGACCACCCGCTGGAACGTGGGTATGTCCGGACTGGTGTTATAACCGGGAATACTGTCCATTTTATCCAGGGTGCCCCCGGTATGGCCGAGGCCGCGGCCGGAGATCATCGGCACAAAAGTACCGCAAGCGGCGAGCATCGGCGCCAGCATCAGGCTGACTTTATCCCCGACACCGCCGGAAGAATGTTTGTCGACCACCGGCCCTGGCAGGTCCAGAGCCGACCAGTCCAGCGTGGTGCCGGAATGCTGCAGGGCCCGTGTCAGCGCAACCGCTTCGGGACGTTCTAGACCGCGAAAGAAAACCGCCATCGCCAATGCCGCCACCTGGCCTTCGGTAATGCTTTCATTCATCATGCCTTTGACAAAAAAATCGATTTGCCGCGCAGACAGGGCACTACCTTCGCGTTTCGCGTGAATGATTTCCTGGGCCAGCATCTTCGTATGATCCCTGTTGTTCGATCCCTGTTTGTTACAGTTTTACTGCAGCTTTTTTCTCGGCCCGAACATCATAGTTCAATCCTAACCAACTGGTCCACTTTTTGCATTTTCAGTACGGAGTTCCGCGAGTGATCACAGAGCCCTTGCGAAACCTGGAAAATTGACCGGATAATCCGCTTTTGCTAATTTCGGCGTCCACACCAAGGTCAAAATAATCAATAACCTGAGCTGTCTGCTCCCCGCTCTGGAACCAGAGTAAAGTGGCATCAGGCAGCTCCAGCAGGCACGTATATGAGTGTGATCGGCATGTTTGCCCTGGTGGTGATCGCAGTTCTGTTTTCGGAAAACCGAAAAGCCATCAAGCTACGCACCGTCGGTGGAGCCTTCGCCATACAGGCCGGTTTTGCCGCCCTTGTACTCTATATACCCGCTGGGCAATCCGCCCTCGCATCGCTGTCTGAGGGCGTCCAGCATGTCATCAACTACGCGGACGCCGGCATCGGCTTTCTGTTCGGTGATCTGGGCAAGCAGAAACTCGGTTTTATTTTTGCCTTTAACGTGCTCCCGGTTCTGATTTTTTTCTCGTCGCTTGTAGCCGTTCTCTACTACCTGGGCATCATGCAGAAGATTGTGGGCGTTATCGGCACCTTCTTTTACCGCGTATTGGGCACCGGGCATACCGAATCCCTATCCGCCACCGCCAATATATTTGTCAGTCAGACCGAGGCTCCCCTGATTATCCGACCCTATATTGCCGGAATGACACGCTCAGAGTTGTTTGCGGTGATGGTGGGAGGAATGGCCTCTATCGCGGGCTCGCTGCTGGTGGGCTACGCCAATATGGGCGTCGATCTGAAATACCTGATCGCCGCCAGCTTCATGGCCGCACCGGGCGGTCTGCTGATGGCAAAGCTGATGATTCCGGAGGAGGAGAGTCTGCGGGATACGCCGCGGGACATTGTCTTTGACGAGCGCGATCGCCCTGCCAATGTCATTGATGCCGCAGCCAGCGGTGCGCTGAGTGGCATGCAACTGGCACTCAATATCGGCGCCATGTTGATCGCCTTTATCGCGCTGATCGCATTGATTAACGGTGCCATCGGAGGTGTTTTCAGTTGGTTCGGTCTGCCCGAAGTGACTTTGCAGGGCATCCTCGGCGCCGTTTTTTCACCCATTGCCTATATCCTCGGGATTCCCTGGTCGGAAAGCATCACTTCCGGCAGTCTGATCGGGCAAAAGCTGGTACTTAATGAATTCGTCGCCTATGCGGATTTCGTCAGTCACAAAGAGGCACTGTCTCCCCACGCTCAGGTTGTAGTGACTTTTGCCTTGTGCGGCTTTGCCAACTTTTCCTCCATCGCCATATTGCTCGGTGGTCTCGGCAGCCTGGCGCCATTGCGCCGGCCGGAAATCGCGCGGCTGGGGCTGAAAGCCGTCCTGGCTGGCACCCTCGCCAATCTGATGAGCGCAGCGCTCGCCGGATTTTTTACCTCCCTGTAATTCCGACAGCGACATGCAAACCAACTGGCAAGATAACTGCCCGAGTATCGGGGCAGCACTAAACGAGTTCCCCCCGCGGCTTCACATGGAATTGCGACAGGTAGCCGGCAGCGGAGTCATGCGCGCGGATCAGGTATTCCGTATCTGCGAGGATCTGGACATAGACAGCGAAACCCTGATGCTGAAGCTGGTGCCATTGGCGGCGGCTTTTGGGGTGGCGCCGGTCTCCAGTTTCCGTGTCGGCGCCGTTGCCCGTGGCCAGCGGCGCAACAGCAATGGATTTTCCGCGCTCTACCTGGGGGCCAACATGGAATTCCCACAGCAGGCGCTGTGCTACAGCCTCCACGCGGAGCAGGCCGCGGTAGCCAACGCCTGGACGAATCGCGAACCCGGCCTGACCAGCCTGGCAGTATCCGCTCCGCCCTGCGGTCACTGCCGGCAGTTTCTTTACGAACTGCACGGTTGCGGCACCCTGAGCATTCTCTTTCCCGGCGGCCCCCGAAATAATCACTGCGAACTGGATATTTCCGAACTGCTTCCCGGCGCATTCGGCCCCATGGATCTCGGCCAGAAGGGCAATATGATGGCGGCGACCAGCACGCCTCAACCGCTGAGGCTGCAAAGAGATAACCGCGACCACCTGATTCTAAGGGCACTGGACGCGGCGTGTTTTTCCTATGCGCCCTATACCGGCAACCATTCCGGTTGTGCCTTGCAGTTCAAAGATGGCTCAATATTTTCCGGCAGCTATGCGGAAAATGCCGCGCACAATCCCGGCCTGTCGCCGTTACACGCCGCGCTGTCCAATTTCCGCATGGCATGCGGCCCCGGCGCCGCACAGGATATTTCCCGCAAGCTTGCACGTTGTGCACTGGTAGAGTCCGCCGCGACAATCAGTCAACGGGCGATGGTGACCACCCTGCTATCCTCTATTGCACCGGGGGTGGCGCCCGAATACTACCCGGCCCGGATAATCACCGTTTGACGCTCCGGCGACCCGCCTGGCTGCCGGCCCGAGATAAACTGGAATAACAAGGGGCATACACAAATGAACAATAATTTCGTACTGATCGACCACCCGCTTATTCAGCACAAACTGACTATCATGCGGGATCGCGAGACGACATCCGGAAAATTCCGCCTTCTGCTGAAAGAAATCAGCCTGCTGATGGGTTATGAGGCAACAAGAGACCTGCCGCTCAGCAGCAAAAACATCGAGACGCCGCTGGAAGAAATGGAAGCGCCCACGCTTTCGGGCAAGAAACTGTGCTTTTTTTCCATCCTGCGCGCCGGCGACGGGCTGTTGTCCGGACTGTTGGAACTGGTGCCCTCCGCGCGCATCGGTCATATCGGCCTCTACCGGGACAGCGAGACACTGGAAGCGGTGGAATATTTTTTCAAGGCGCCCAAGCAATTATCCAGCCGACTCTGCCTGGTAGTGGATCCAATGCTGGCCACAGGCCACTCCGCCTGTGCTGCCATCGACAAAATCAAGCGCCACGGAGCGAAGAACATCCGTTTTATCTGCCTGCTGGCGTCTCCCGAAGGGCTGACCGTACTCGCGGAAAGACATCCGGACGTCACCGTTTACGCGGCGGCCCTGGACCGGGAGCTCAACAGCAAAGGGTATATCCTGCCTGGCATTGGCGACGCGGGGGATCGCCTGTTCGGCACCACCAAATAGCCGCTTGCGGGCGCTTGTGAGAGAATGGCCCGCTATCATTTCCCAGTATGGCCAGACATTTATGCCCGACAGAAAAAAGCCCGGCACTGCAAGAAAATCAGACATTCGCGAAGCCAACACCCGCCAGATTATCGCCGCGGCAGAAGTGCTCTTTTCGGAAAAAGGGTTTAACGGAACATCCACCCAGGAAATCGCCGACAAGGCCGGTCTGCCCAAGGCAAATGTGCACTACTACTTCAAGACCAAGGCCGATCTCTATACCGTGGTACTGCGGGATGTTCTCGAAGGCTGGGAGAAGGATGCAGAGATATTCAATCACTCATCAGACCCGGAGGAAGTGCTGCGCTCTTATATTCGAGCAAAAATGGAGCACTCCTTTTCTCGCCCCAAGGGCTCCCGGATGTGGGCGCTCGAGGTTATTCAGGGCGGCCCGGTAATGGGCAAAGAGATCCGCAAGGCGCTGATTTCCTGCGATGTCACCGTGCTTCAGCGGATACAGTCCTGGATCGACGAAGGCAGAATCCAGGCGGTCAGTCCGCAGAGCCTTTTGAATATGATCTGGGCAACGACGCAATACTACGCCGACTACGACTACCAAATCCGGATTCTGAACGACAACAAGCGCCTGACAAAAGTGCAACGGGAAGAAGCAATCGAGGATGTAATTCGCCTGATCCTGCATGGCGTTCTCAAATAGCAATTCACCTCGGCGCAAGAGATCAGGCGTGCTCCCACGTCTCCTCCACCGCCGCCTCGAGCACATCCAGTGCCAACGCCACATCGGCGGCGTCGACGGATTCCTCCGGGTGGTGGCTGACTCCCCCCGCACAGCGTAAAAACAGCATACCCACATCGGTTATGGCTGCCATGGCCATGGCATCGTGCCCGGCGCCACTGGGCAGGGAAAAGTCCTGAAGCCCACAGCGTGCCAGGGCGCGGCTGCCGGCCTCGCGCAGCCGCGCAGCGCAAGCCACCGCAGCTGCGCTGTGAATCTCGCGATACGTCACCGCCACCTGCGAGCGATCACAGAGGGCATCAATGCCGTCTATGATTTCCGCCAGTGCGCGGTCGCGAAGCTGGTCTTCGCCACTGCGGATATCCAAAGTAAACTCGCAGCGCCCGGGAATCACGTTGACCACACCCGGCCACACCTCGATGTTTCCAACGGTTGCCACCACGCCACAGCGGCGCGCGACCGCGTCGACAAGTTGCACGGCACCCGCCGCCGCCAATAGCGCATCGCGGCGCATAGTCATAGGCACCGTACCGGCATGACCGGCGCTGCCTTGCAGTGTAAACAGGCATCGTCGCGCGCCGGCGATGGCGCTCACCACCCCCAGTGGCAAATCGAGTTCCTCTAGCACCGGTCCCTGTTCGATATGCAGCTCCCAGTATCCCAGCAGCCGCGCGCCAGCGCGGGAGGTCGTGGCAACCTTTGCGGGGTCGAGACCAAACTCGACGAACGCTTCGGCCATGGATACACCCTCAGCGTCACACAGCGCCAACAGTGCTGAATCCCACAGACCGGCGACGGCGCGACTGCCCAACAGGGTGGCACCGAAGCGACTCCCCTCCTCGTCGGCAAATCCCACCACATCGATATGAAAAGGAAAGCGCCTGCCGCGACGATGGAAACGCGCAACGACCTCGATGGCTGCCAGCACACCGAGGATACCGTCGTAACGGCCGGCCCCTGGAACCGTGTCCAGATGCGACCCGAGCAACAGAGTCTGCCCATCCATATCGCTGCCCGCATAGTGGCCCCAGCAGTTGCCGGCGGCGTCGGTATGAGTTTCCATACCGGCCTCCCGCATCCATTGCATCACCTGCCGGTTGCAGCGGCGATGCTCTTCCGTGAGGTAGGTGCGACAAATACCACCTTCGATAGCGGTAATGGATGCGAGCAGTTCACAGCGTTGCAGTAGTCGCCCGACACTCACGACGCCTCCGCAAAGTCGTTGAGTTTTTTCAACCGTTCCGACTTTTCCGCCGTCGCAAGGAAGCTCGCCTCAAAGCCATTGCGCAACATCTGCAGTGCCTGGCTGCGGTTGAGATTCAGCGCACGGTGGAGAGCGATGAAGTTGTCGTTCAAATAGCCACCGAAATAGGCCGGGTCATCGGAATTGACTGTCACCACCAATCCGCGCGCCAACAGCTGCAGGATGTTGTGCTGCTTCATTGTGGGAAACACGCAAAGGCGCACATTGGAGAGCGGACAGACAGTGAGAGGAATGCGTCGCTCACGCAGCACCTCCACCAATGTGTCGTCCTCCAGGCAACGCACACCGTGGTCGATACGCTCTACCGTCAGGTCTTCCAGTGCAGAGCGGATAAATGCGGGCGGCCCCTCCTCTCCGGCGTGAGCGGTGAGACGATAGCCGCGCTCCCGGGCACGGCGATAGAGTTCGGTAAATTTCTGTGGTGGGTTGCCCTGCTCGCTGCTGGCGAGACCGATGGCGACAAAGTCATCGCGGTAGTTTTCGGCCTTGTCCAGCACATCCAGAGCCGCCGACTCCGGCAGGTGACGCAGGAAACTGAGGATCAGTTGCACCGACTGCCCCCAGCGGCTGCGGGCCTCCATCACCGCGCGTTGGAATCCGGCCATGAACACCGGGAAGTCGATACCGTTGGGCAGGTAGGTCTGCGGTTCGATCATGATTTCCGTATGCACGATATTGTTTTTCCGGCAGCGCAGCAGATAATCCATCATCAGCGCATAGAAATCCTCTTCCTCGCGCAGCACGGAAGCACCGAGATAATAGAGATCGAGGAAGCTCTGCAGGTTTTCAAAATGATAGGCCGCTTCCAGTTCTTGCAGTGTGTTGTAGGGCAGCGGCACATTGTTTTTATCCGCCAATTGCAGCAGGCGACCCGCTCCCAGGGTACCGTCCAGGTGCAGGTGCAGTTCTGCTTTGGGCGCAGCACGGAGCCAATCTTCAAAACGGTTTTGTTCGCTTATCATCATGGTTTCCTAAAAAACACGCAACTTGTGGCCATCCCCCTGCAGACGAAATCTTTGCTTGCCGGGTCCACGGCAGGCAGGTTCTACGATTTGAAAATATCCAGGGCCGCGGCAACGGCATCGCCGGCATTGACCGTTACCCGGTTCAGGAGCAGCACCTGTTCCAGGCACGCCAGTGTCTGCAGCACCGCGTCAATGCGCGCATTGTAGCCCATGGTGCCGATGCGCCAGATGCGCCCGTGCAGCGGCCCGAAGGAGGTTCCGATTTCTATAGCAAACTCCTGCAGCAGTTGCGCGCGGACTTTTTCGCCATCCACACCCAGTGGAATATAGACGCCCGTCACGTTGTTCATGCGGTAATGCGAGTCGCCGAACAACCGCAGCCCCATGGCTTCAAGACCAGCAGCCATGGCGGCGCCGGCGCGCTGGTGTCGAGCGATGACGTTGTCGCCCCCCTCTTCCAGCCACAGGCGCGCGCACTCCCGCGCGGCGTACAGCATGCTGGTTGCCTCCGTGTGATGATTGAGCCGCTCCTCCCCCCAGTAATCCATGATCATCGCCAGGTCAAAATAGTTCGAGCCGATACGCGCACCGGCGGCATTGCGGTGGTGGCTGGCGCGTATCCCCGCCTCGACATGACGGCGGCGGTTGATTCTTTCCACCGCGTCTATATTGAGAGTGATGGGCGCAATGCCGGACGGGCCACCGAGACATTTCTGTAGGCCGGCAGACACCGCGGAAATACCCCACTCGTCGGTCAGGAACCGGTTGCCTCCGATGGACGCCGTGGCATCGCAATAACTGAGCAGCCCCTTCTCCCGGCATAGTTGGCCAATTTCCGCAAGTGGCTGGCACATGGTTGTGGACGTGTCTCCCTGTACCAGCGCAACTAGCTGAGGTTTGAAACGATCAATGGCCGCTGCCACCTGCCCGGGCTCGGCGACACGCCCCCACTCGACATCGATGCAATGCACCTCGGCGCCGACGCGCTCGGCAATTTCCTTCAGCAGTAGGCCGAAACGGCCAATTACCGGTACCAGCACACGCTCGCCAGGTTTCAGCAAAGACACCAGCGCCGCCTCTATGCCACCGCGGGCGGTGCTGTCCACCATAAACGTCCAGTGGTTTCGGGTGCGGAATACATCGCGGTAGAGAGCCATGGTGTCGTTCATGCACGCGGTCATGGACGGATCGAACTGGCCCACCAATTGCTGTGACATGGCCTGCAGTACGCGCGGATGACAGCTAATGGGCCCGGGGCCCATCAGCAGCCGGGGCGGAGGCACGAAGCCGTTCATATTCTGCTTGCCGGGATTCCACATCACTGAGTACTCATGCCATGGCTGCGCGGTAAATTATTCCCGCTGAGAAAATGGAAAATATTTTTTTCGACATCAATCTAACCGTCTTTTCTCTAACCCAGGGTTTCACAGAGTGCCAGGCCATCGCTGCGCGGATCTGTGGCACATTCGACGCGACCGCTGGCATCAATGTAAATACCGCCGGCGTGCCCCATCATTTCATTGCAATTCGACACCGGCCGTATCTCGTGCCCCAATGCCGCAAGCTGCGGCCCGATCCGCTGGTAGAGCGCCTGTTCCATTTTCAGATCCACAGACGCCTCGCCCCAGGTCCGCCCTAACAACCAGCGGCTCTCGGCTATGGCGTCCGCCAGCGGCAGCCCCTGATAAAAACGGCGGGTAAAAACGGCTGCCTGGGTCTGCGGTTGCCCCTCGCCCCCCATGGTGCCGTAGACCGCGCGACCGCCATCGGCGAAATTTGCCATCGCCGGGTTCAGTGTGTGGAATGGTTTTTTCCCCGGCGCTAGACAATTGCGGGAAGAAGGATCGCGGGAAAAGCCCAGGCCGCGGTTGTTCCATACCAGCCCCAGTTCCGGCAGCACCAGCCCGGAGCCAAACTCCCAGTAGATACTCTGGATAAAACTTACCAGTGTGCCGTCGCCGTCCAGCGCTCCCATCCATACGGTATCGCCGGGCTCCGCCACTTTGCCCCAGGGTTGCGCCCTGTCCCCCCGGATCTCCGCGGCCAACCCGCGGATATACCCGGGCTGCAACAGCTGATCCCACTGTTCGCTCAGGCAGGCCGGATCAGCCACTTCGCGATCGCGCACCCGGAAGGCCTGTTTGGTGGCCTCAATCAGGTGGTGTACCCGCTGCAGTTCACTCCAGGATGCCTTATACAGCTGGTCGTAAATCGCGAGAGTCAGCAGCGATGCAATACCCTGAGTGGGCGCCCCGAGATTGAACAACTGCGCGCGCGAGATCTGTACACTGAGGGGTGATTGCAGGCGGGCGCGGTAATCGTAGAAGTCTGTTGCCCGCAATAAACTGCCGGCACACTCAAGCGCCGCGCCGATATCCTCTGCCAGCGTGCCGCGGTAAAAGCCGTCCAGCCCCTCCGCCGCGAGCCGTTCGAAAAGTTGTCCCAGGCGCGGATTGCACAGCCGCGCGCCCACAGACGGAAGTTTTCCATCGGGGTAATAAAGTTGTCGTATATCCCCGCAGCCCTCACCCTCACATATTCGCAGTGCAGTAGCCAGGCTGTCGGTCACCTCGATGCCGTTCTCACAGCCCCGGCGCGCCTCGGCAAAAAGGGTTTCCAACGGCTCAAGCTGGGTAAATTGCCCGATATAAGTCCGCGCCACTTCCCAACCGGCTACGGTGCCCGCAGAGGTAAACGCGGCGCCGGCGCCGCGGTACGGCGGGGTCCACTGAGGATCGACGGCCGCGGCCGCACAACCGGCGGCATCGATGGCTACGGGCGCTTCGCCCTTGCGCTGGATCAACCAGAAACCATCGCCGCCAAGACTGTTCATGTGCGGGTAGTGCACCGCGACGGCGGCCGCGGCGGCCACCATCGCATCCACCGCCGAGCCACCGCGCCGCAGAATTTCCATTCCCGCTTCGGTCGCTTTGAAGTGCGGGGCAGTGAAGGCAATTTCTGTCATGAATAATTCCCAACGATTTCCATTTGGCTGCCTTTCTGTATACGCTGCGCGAGTTTGTGCTTTGTTGCAGGCTGCAACATTTGCGCCAAATCCTGTCCAAACGGTTAACTTTTCTGTTGCTGAGGATCGACGTTGCAACGCCGCTGATCACGCACCACGGCGCCGCTTCGAATGGCCGCCCCCACGCACAGGAACAAGACGCTGTAGCAGGCGATGCACAACAATGCCACATCCGCCGCTCCGGCACCACGAAGCCGCCCGGTCGCTCTTCTACAATACGAGTGAGCCTGCGTAAAAAAATTATCCACTTGGTCAGCTTTTTGCATTCGGTCTATCAGCGTAAACGTGGATTTGGAGCCACCTCATGAACAGCCCCTACCCGCGCGATTTGATCGGCTATGGCATCGAGCCCCCATTGGTGCGCTGGCCGGGTAGCGCCCGTATTGCGGTGCAGTTTGTCGTCAACTACGAAGAGGGGGCGGAGAACTGCGTACTGCACGGTGACACACACTCCGAAACCTTTCTCTCGGAAATCATAGGTGCCCGCGCCTATCCCATGCGCCACATGAGTATGGAATCCGTGTATGAGTACGGGAGCCGCGCCGGCTTCTGGCGCCTGTGGCGGCTGTTCCTTGATTTTGATTTTCCGGTCACGGTTTTTGGCGTCGCCATGGCACTGGCGCGCAACCCACAGGCGGTGGACGCCATGCTGAACGCGGGGTGGGAAATTGCCAGCCATGGTTACCGCTGGATCGACCACCAGTTTATGGGAGAGGAAACAGAGCGCGCGCAGATCGCCTTGGCGATTGAAACACACCAGCGGGTCACTGGCAGCCGTCCGCTGGGCTGGTACACCGGACGCGACAGCCCGAATACCCGCCGCCTGATTCAGGAACAGGGCGGCTTTCTGTACGACTCCGATTCTTACGCCGATGATCTGCCCTACTGGACGCCCGGGGCCCATGGTTCTCACCTGGTAATTCCCTACACCCTGGACTGCAATGACATGCGTTTCGCCACCGCACAGGGACTCCATACCGGTGAACAGTTCTTCACCTACCTGAAGGACGCTTTCGACACCCTTTACGAAGAGGGAGCCAGCCATCCCAGAATGCTGAATATAGGCCTGCACTGTCGCCTTGCCGGCCGCCCCGGGCGGCTGCAGGGGCTGAAGCGCTTCCTGCAATACATTGGGGAAAAGTCCGCAGTCTGGGTCTGCCGGCGCGAGGACGTCGCCCGACACTGGCACAAGCACCATCACCCGTCGCGCTGCGGCGAAGTACGTTAAGGAGACCGCTGTGAGCGCATTCGTTATCGTGGATATCAAAATCAGGAATCCGGACGAGTACCGTCGCTATATCGAGCTGATCACCCCATCGGTTGCGCATTACGGCGGCCGCTACCTGGTACGCGGCGGTAAACCGCAGACGCTGGACGGCGATTGGTCTTCCGAGCGCATTGTGATCATGCAGTATCCGAGCCGCGAAAGGGCCCAGGCCTGGCTCGCGGACCCCGCGCTTGCGGATATTCACAATATGCGGCGGAACAACAGCTATCAGTGCGATATGTTGCTGTGCGATGGCGTGGATTGATTCACCGCAAAGGACAAAATCATGCCGAATAAAAATGCTATTGATCCGCCGGCCTACCTGGAATTAATGCAGACAATCCTAGATATTCCCGTGCGCGAGGAGTGGAAAGCCGGTGTCTGCCTGCACCTGGCGAATGCAGCGCGTATGGCGGATATTATCGAGGCCGCCGACCTGGACCCGGACAGCCTGGTGCTGGCCGGCACGTTCACGCCGGATAGCGGTGGGGAGCGCACAACTACCGAGACCACATCGTGAGTGATCTACCGTTGTCCAGCGCAGGAGATATTGCCGCAGGGGTCAGCGCCGGCCACTTCAGTGCGCGCGAAGTGGTGAATATGTTCCTCGCGCGCATCGCCCGAATGAACCCTGCGTTGAACGCCTTTACCGCCGTGCTGGCGGAGCGGGCGACGGCGCGGGCAGCACACATCGACGCGCAACTGGCGCGGGGAAAAAAGCCGGGGAGGCTCGCCGGCGTCCCCTTCGCGGTAAAAAATCTGTTCGACATCTGCGGCCTCCCCACGCTCGCAGGCTCCGCCATCAATGCCGACCACGCGCCCGCACGGGACGATGCGCTATTGATCCGCCGCCTGGAAGCGGAGGGGGCAATACTGATCGGCGCCCTCGGCATGGGGGAATACGCCTACGACTTTACCGGCGAAAACGCGCACTACGGCAACTGCGCCAACCCCTGGGACACCGCGCGTATGAGCGGAGGCTCGTCCTCCGGATCCGGCAGCGCGCTGGGTGGCACGCTGGTGCCTTTGGCACTGGGGTCCGACACCAACGGATCGATCCGTGTGCCCGCCTCTTTCTGCGGAATTTTCGGCCTCAAACCCACATACGGCCGCCTGCCCCGCAGCGGCACCTATCCTTTCAGCGACAGTCTCGATCACCTGGGACCCATGGCGCGTACCAGCCGCGATCTGGCCCTCGCGTTCGACGTAATGCAAGGCTACAGCAACAGTGACCACGCCTGTGCCGACCGGCCGGCACTGGACTGTATCGGCGCACTGGAGCGAGGCCTGGAAAACCTGAGAATCAGACGCGCCGGCGGCTACTTTTCTCTGGAAAGCTATCCCCCGGCGGCGCGTGCGGTAGACAAAGTCTGCCGCGCGCTGAATTGCACATCGGAGGTGGAGATACCCGGCACCCAGGAGGGCCGCTGTGCGGCCTACCTGATTACCAATGTGGAGGGCAGCCGTCTGCATTTGCCGCGTCTGCGCACTCGCCCCCAGGACTTTGATCCGGATACCCGCGATCGTTTTATCGCCGGCGCCCTGCTGCCGGCCAGCTGGTATGCACGCGCACAACAGGTGCGGCACTGGTACGCCAGAAAAGCGGCGGAAGTATTCCGTGATGTGGATGTGATTGTCGCCGCGGCCACGCCCTGTGTGGCGCCCCGCATGGGTGAAAAAATCCTGACCATCCAGGGCGAAGCACAACCCCTGCGTGCGAACCTGGGTTACTTTACCCAGCCCATTTCCGCTGCCGGTCTGCCGAGTTGTGTGGTGCCAACGCTGGATGAAGAAAGCGGCCTGCCGATTGGTGTTCAGATCATCGCTGCGCCCTGGCGGGAAGACCTGTGCCTGCGAGTTGCCTTTGCACTGGAAACCCGCGGCTTTACCGCCCGGGAACCGGATGCATTGGGTAAAGAGCTGGCCGCCGTCTGACAGCATAGAGAAGCCCCGCGCTCGCGGGACCTCCGCTCAAAGCCATCGGCGGCAACATGCTTCAGAATTGTGCCGGCGATATACTCTCCCTTCCGGCCAGCAGTTGCTGCACCGTGGTAAAGTCCACAACCCCGCTGTTCACATAGGTTGGCTTATCCAATAGAGACGGATAACCATCACCGCCGGCGGCGAGGAAACTGTTTGTCGCCAGTCGGTATATCTTTGCCGGGTCCAGCGGCTGGTTTTCATCGCCGACAATAATGTCTCCATCGGTTGTAAACGACATACCGGAAAACTGTATGCCACGCTGGTTGCCACCCGACAGTCCGATCGCCTCGAAATACTGCTGTAGCTCTTCGCCATTTAAGTCCACATAACCGACGGTATTGGCAAAGGGCATGACCTGCATCAGCGATTTGACCGTGACATCGCCCTCATACAGGTTGTCTCGAATACCACCGCTGTTGGTAATGGCGATATCCGCGCGGGAAAACTGCCTGAATGCCTGGGTGATCAGGCTGCCCAGCGGGCTGACGTTGGAGGGACGGCGTTTGTCGCGGCGGTCAAAGGTTGCTTCCGCACGGGTAATGACCTGGCGCAAGGCTTCGCCGCCTTTGTCTTGAAAGTCCTGAAGAAAGGCCTGCAATTCCGCATCCGGAGGGATACTGGCCTGGACCATTTCCGCATGTTCATCTCGCCCGGTTTTCAGGTTGACGGGAATCAACTGGTAATCGACGAGCTGAACAGAGTCCTTTTCGATGACCAGGTCCGCGCGGCCGACATATTTTCCCCATTCGTGCGCCTGCATGATCCAGGTGCCGTTTTCGAAGTCGGGCTTGCAGGGCGCTCCCGGTTGATAATCCGCAAGCAACGCGCCCTCGCTATCGGTGCACACCGGCTGCTGTGAATGGCCGCCGACGATAAGGTCGATGCCATCGACGGCTTTGGCGAGGGCGACATCTGTACCGATGGATTGCATCTCGTGCCCCATATGAGTGAGCGCGATCACCACGTCCGCCTGGCGCTTCAGTTCTGGCAACAGCGTGGCCATCTCTTTTTCCGGTAAGACAAATTCAAGCCCCTCGACGTATTCCGGGTTGCCGATAAAACGGGTGGACTCGGTAATCAGTCCGACGACCGCGATACGTACACCACCTTTATTGAAAATCCGGTAGGGTTTGAACAGACGCTCGCCACTGCCGTCGTAAATATTCGCTGACAGAAAATCAAAACTGGACCACGTCTGCTGTTTCCTGATGACCTCGAGTGGATTATCAAACTCGTGGTTGCCCACCGCCATGGCGTCGTACCCCATGCGGCTCATGCCTCTGAAATCCGGTTCGGCATCCTGCATGTCGGACTCCGGCACACCGGTATTCACATCGCCACCGGACAACAGCAGGGTGTAGCCTCCATCCGCCTCCACTTCCGCGCGAATTCTGTCGATCAGGGTCTTGCGCGCGGCCATACCGTACTCGCCGTACTGGTTGGGCCAGAAGCGGCCGTGATTGTCGTTGGTGTGCAACAGGGTGAGGCGCACAGGCTCGTCGGATTGCGCTGCGGGCGTTTCAGGTGTGCAACCGGAAATCAGTAGCAGTGCCACCAGCAATGCTGTGTAAAAACCGATGCCTTGCGAATGTAGTTTCTGTTTGGCCATGGTTGCTCCGGAATGGTTGTGATTTTCTGATGCGGAATGTTAAGAAGCTGGAACCGTGCGGTCCCTGCAGGGATTCAAGCAAAAAAGCCGGCGCTGATGCGCCGGCTTTGAAGCAATGACGGATACCGTGATCAGAAGTTGTATTTCAGGCCCAGTTTCACACGCCAGGTGGATTGCTCGGCGCGGAACCGGCCATAGTTGTTGGCATTCAGGGAACCATCATCATTCGTGCCACCAAAGGGTGCATGGTAGACGTACTGACCATTCGCGTTTACGTCGTAGTCATACAGCAGCTTTTGCGGAAACTCGAGGTCGTAAACCTTACCCCAGTCATCGTTCAGCAGGTTAGCGAAATTGTCGATGGTGAAGTAAAGGATACCGCGGTGCTCCGGCAGGAACCCAGGCACTTCCTGAGTAATGGCCAGGTCCATGGTGGTTACCCAGGGTTGGGTGCCGGAGTACTTGTCGACATAACCACCGGCATAACCAGCCACACCTGCCGCCTCCGCAAATGCCATGATCTCCTCGTAGCTCAGACCGCTGGCGAAATCCACCGCGGGATCGTCCGCGCCAGTGGGGATATAGGGCAGGTAGACGTCAGACTGGTAGAACGCGCTCTGGTCGCCGAGATCGTCATCCCGATAAGAACCCAGCACCCAGGAGAATGGGCGCCCGGAGCGGCGCTCCCAGAACAGGTTAAAGTTGGTGGCGTAACCAGGCACAAATTCCGTGCGGTAGCCCAGGTTCAGCACAAAGCGATGTTCTACTTCGTAGTAGGCCGTACCCTCGAGCGGTTCGTTGCGGTTCTCCGTCACCTCGTACTGGTAGTTGGATGTGGCGGTGGAACTGGTGCCCGGGTTGACCTCGGTAATGTCCTGATTGGTATAGGACAGGTTGAAAGAGAGACCGTTGTCGAAGGCCTTATCCAGTGAGGTGGTCCAGATGATGCTCCGGCCACCATCGTCCACGTTGGTCAGTTCCAGATCGTAGTTGCCTTCAAGCTCAGTGCCGGTGTAGACATTGTCCCAGATAATGCGCCCGTCCACGGTTCTGTTGCCGCTGTCTACCCGCGACAGGTCGCGCCAGTACACGGAGTCCTGGCGGTCCGTGTAGGTCAGTTCCGTCGTCCAGTTGAAATCCTCGCCCACGCCGGGAATATCGAAGGCGTAGTCCGCGGCCAACTGATAGCGCCAGTCCGATGGCAGCTCAAAGTTGGGATCTATGTTGTTGGTGCTACCGGTACCGGCGGCCAAGGCGTCCATGGCCAACTGGGGCACACGCGTAAAATCCACCAAACCCGGATCCAGGCTGCTGAGAGTAACGGAGTCCAGCGTGGTGCCATCGTTGGTGTAGGCATTGGAAATCCACACCAACGGCGTACCGCCACTGTATCGACCCACCCCGCCGCGCAGGGTCAGATCGTCGCGCAGGTCCCAGGTGAAGCCGACACGCGGCAGCCAGATATCGCGGCCGTCCAGGTTCTCGGTATTCGCATAACCGTAGGTATCCAGGAAGTTCTGGTTCAGACCCGGGGTGCTGTCGACAGACTGGGTTTCATAGCGCAAACCGGCCACCAGTTCGAAACCGGCGAAGGGTTCCAGAGTAGCCTCGCCGTAGAGGGCGTAAGTGGTAGCGCTGACGTCGTAGGCTATGTCCTGAATATCATTGGTGTAGGCATTGCCATAGGTGAAGTCGCCGATAACCTGATTTTCAAAATCGTCGATGCTATCGAAGTACCAGGTACCGTCGGCATTGCGGCCGTAGAGGTTGTAGTTCCAGGTGTCTTCCATTTCCGCACCAAAACGGTACTGGACATCACCCGCCAGATAGGTGCCATGCACACCGAAGGTCCAGACCTCGTTGGCCAGTTCATTCGCCTGGTAACTGTCGTCCTGGCCGGCAACAATACTGCCGTCCTCGGTCTGGATATTGATTTCTCCCCAGTTGGAACTGTTCACGGAACTGCGCGCATAGTCCTTGTAGGAAAGATTCACCTCGGTACTGAAGGCATCGCTCCAATCGGAAAAAAGGTGTGCCGAGTAGAAGGTGTTGTCCTCCGCGGCTACGCGGAAGTTGGACGAGAGGCGGAGAGTTCCATTGTCATCGGTGTAGTTGCGACCGGCCTTGCCTTCCTGCTTGTTGTAAGTGAAGTCGGCGCGGTGGTCGTCGCTGATGTTCCAGTCAAGTTTTACCAGCAGTTTTTCGTCGCTATCGGGAGATGGCGCCGCGCCGATGCCGTCGCTCACGCCGTATACATCCTGCATAATCTGCAGAACCCGGTCCCGCTCTGCGGTAGTAACCTGGTGTCCGGCCAGCGAGTCCAGGTCGTAATTGAACACCAGTTCCTCTTCCCATTTTTCATAGGAAGTGAAAAAGAACAGTTTGTCCTGAAGGATGGGGCCGCTGAACGTGAGGCCCACAGTTTCCTCTTCGTTGTCGATATCGTACTCAGTTACCGAGCCGTCTTCTGACAATTTGTCGTCTTTCGCAGTTCCAGTCCAGGGCACGGATTCGAAGAATGCACTGCCATGGAACTCATTGGTACCGGACTTGGTTACGGCATTGATATTGCCACCGGAAAACTTGCCCTTGCGCGCATTGAAGGGCGCGTACTCAACGGAGAGCTGCTCCACGGAATCCAGGGCAATGGGTGGACGGGTGGTAGGATAACCACTGTAGTTGAGGCCGAAGGTATCGTTGATGCCCACGCTGTCGATGGTGATGGAGTTGTAGCGTGGATTGCTGCCGGCGATGCTCAGCTCGACGCCATCAGGGCTGACTGACGCCAGCGGATTGGCGCGAATCACCTCTTTGATGTCACGACTGAAAGTGGCGGTGTTCGCAATCTGATCTTCACCAAAGACACCACTGGAACCGCGGTTGGTGTAAGTCTGAACCTCGCCAACCACGACCACCTCTTCAACCGCATTCAATTCAGGGCCTGACGCACCCAGGTCAATGGGAAGAGTCAGCGGTGAGCCCAGGCTCAGGTAGATGTCATTCAGAACCTCTTCGCCCTCGTCCGACTCCACGCGGATAGTGTAGGGCCCACCCACACGCAGGCCATTCAGACTGAAGCGGCCGGATTCACTGGAGAGAATTTCACGACGGCTGTTGGACGGGGTATGAATGGCGATGACCTTGGCATTATCCACTGGCTGGCCATCCGCACCGGTCACGATACCGCGAATGGCGGTGCTGGTTTCCTGAGCAATGGCCATCGGCGCCACACCCATCGCCGACATCACGGCGACAGACAAAAGTCCATGTGGGAAAAGACTGCGTTTCATGAAGTTCTCCTCATTGTCAGATGGCCTTAACAACGACCGTCGTTGTAATTCGATGTTTGTCGTTATCCGTATCCGTCGTCACCGTTGGCGGCGGAAGTCGGTGTGGCGAGATTCTCGGCGAGAAATGTGACACCGACGTTAAAACTTCCAGAATGTTGACCAATAGGACAACATAAAAATGATCCAGCAACTTTCATGCCAAAAACCTGTCCGCTTGTTCAGCTTTTTATGACGGAATGCGAGTAATATAGGGAATCCAAAAATGACAAAGGGGGCGCAAAGTGAAGTCAGAAAAACGTTTCCTGGCCGGGATACTCCTCAACCTCTCTCTGCTTCTGAGCGCTGCGAATGCGCAGGCGTGGGGTGACAATGGCCACCAGATTGTGGGAGAAATTGCCTGGGGCTTTCTGCAACCGGAGGTGAAATCCCGGGTAACTGAACTGCTGCAGATTGCCGGGGAACCTGGGCTGGCCGAAGCCAGTACCTGGGCCGACCGTATTCGCCACGATGAGCAATACAAATGGACGGCACCACTGCACTACATCAACCTTCCACGCGACTGGCACGGCTACGTGGAAGCCAGAGACTGCCCGCCCGCGGGCTGTATTGTGAAAGCACTGGAGAAATATGAAGAAATTTTGCGCAGCCCGGATACCACAGAGAGCGAGCGCGCAGAGGCCTTGTTGTTTGTTGCCCATTTTGTGGGCGACCTGCACCAACCGATGCACACCGGACTGCGGGAGGACCGCGGTGGCAATGATATAGAAGTGCAGTTCTTCGGATTCCCCACCAATCTGCATGCGTTATGGGACGTCTATTTACCCGCCGGTTTTGCAGAAGACTGGAGGAAGTATGCCCAACGGCAACAATGGGAAATCACCGAGGCGCAGCGTTCAGCCTGGCAGCGCAGCCATAGCGAAGAGTGGGCGGCAGAGTCCCACGCGTTGGCACACAGTTATGCGTACACAGCGGAGAAATTTCTGGGGGAAGACTACTACCAGCGCAACCGGGCCTTTGTTGAACAGCGCCTGCGCCAGGGCGGCGTTAGACTGGCGGGCGTCATCAATCGAGCTCTTGGCGCCCGCGAACACTGACCGACGGGGTGCCCGTGGCATGAGAGCATACATCCATCCCCGCACCGGCATACTGGTGCGGGGATTTTTTTAACACATCGGCGTAATCACAACACTCGATTACGGCAGGTTGTGCACATGGCTGCCCACGGGGCCGGAGAAAATACCACCATCGTGCATGTCCCAATTGATAGACCAGGTCATCACACCATTGAAGGATGGATAGGCCTGGCTTGGTGTCAGAGTTGCGCAGTTCAGCTGTTGGGTCAGGCAGTCCAGTGCACGGTTGATATCCGCAGTGGTGGCAAAGCCACTACCTGCGGCGCTGGGTCCGGATGGCAACGCCAGACCAACTTGATCCGGTCGCAACCCTTCGAAGAAACCCGCACTACCGTAACCCAGCGGGAAGCCCTCAATCAGCATTAAAGCGGACGCCACCATCATGTCCACTGAGCCCGCCGCGTAGGCCGAGCCATTGTAAGGCGTGGCAAGACCGCCGTTGTTATAAAGCTGTACATGCAGTAAATCCAGATCGTCGCGCAGTTGATCGATCATCGGCAGGTAGGCACCCCAGATGCCGGTGTAGGACACGTAGCCACCCTGAACATAGGGGTGTTCTGGCGCCATGGACAGGTACATGCCGGGATAGAGCTGCTTCAACTGTTTGACCGCCTTCACCATGTTCTGGATCACCGGTGCACCGTGCATCACGCCCGCGCCGGATTCCAGATCGATGTCGATACCGTCGAAACCGTACTCGTCAATCATCGCGGCGGTGCTGCTGACAAAGTTAGCCACATTCTCATCGGTGTTCAGCGTCACAGTGCCCTTCTCACCACCGTAAGAGGCAATGACGATCTTGCCGGCAGCGCGCTTGGCCGCAATATCGGCAATGAACTGTTGCTTGTCGAGGCCCGGATCCAGATTAAATGCAATGTTGCCGTTACCTGCGTCGTCCACAAAAGCCACAACAATCACATCCCACACATCGGACACGTCGCTGATGCGGTACAGGCCAGAGCCATTGTCGAAGTTGTGCCAGTAACCGACCAGCGCGTGTTTTGGCAGCAGGCCGCTGTTGCCACCTGACGAGCTACCGCCAGAGGAAGAGGAACCGGAGGACGAGCTAGCCCCGCTACTGCTGGAAGATGAGCTGGAGGATGAGCCGGCGCAATCCCCAACCTGACTCCAGGCATCCTGCCAGTGCATTCCCACACCCGGCTCGTAGGCCCAGGCCGCGGAAGATGAACACCAGCCGGCAATATTGCACTGGAATTCGAGCCCCACGTTCTGCACCTGCTGACCGGCGGTGTAACTGGTACCAGCAACATACTGCAGCGAGGTACACAAGCCGCCGCCGGAACCACCGCTGGAACTGGAGGAGGAGGAGCTGGAGGAAGACGAACTGGAGGAACTCGATGACGAACTGGAAGAACTGGACGAGGAGCTGGACGAGCTACCGTCACAGGCACCATCGTATTTCCAGTGCGCCCAGGTTCCGGAGTTGGTCACGGGGTTATTGTTCTGGGTCCAGTAATTGGCGGTGTAGCCGTTGCCCAGATGCTGAACGGCATTCCCGCCCACATAGATCGCACTGCTCTCCCAGTTCGGGCGCGCGCTGCAGTCCACCGCAGCGGCCTCTGCGGCAAGCAGCCCGAGGGCGACAATACTCAGCAGACTTCTTTTCATGATGTGTTCCTTTTATTTGAGTTATTCGCTGAAAGAAAAACAGAGGGCGCGAATGCGCCCCCTGTGTACTGCAATACCACACGTTTACATAAAGGGCTCAATGGCAACTTGCAGGTCCGATTTCCACCCACACGCTGTTTACTCCGGGCTCATCGCCCTGGGTCCACCACTGGGCGCGGTAGCGCAGGTTGTTGTGATTGACCTCTGCCCCGCCGCTGTAGGCGGTGCTGGCGTTCCAGGGCACCTCCACCTCACTGATCAGGTTCCAGTCTGCGGACGTAAAGCCCGGCTCCTGTTGCGTCCAGTATTTCGCTTCCCAGACCAGGCTTTCATAACTCACCTGATCGCCACCGAGATAAGTACCGCCGGACTGCCATGCCGGCACGCTCGCCGCATTGGGGTCGCTGAGTTCACAGCCATCGCCGATAACGGTGTTGGTTACCCGCACGATCACGTCGGCGCTGGCACTATCAATGGAGTCACTGACGGTTACGCTCAGGGTGAAATCCGTGTCTTGCTCGACCTGCGGTGCGGTGATGGTGATGCTCGATCCACTGCCTGTAGCCATACCGGACCAGGTGTAGGTCAACGCATCGCCGTCACCGTCGGTTCCGGTTGCGGTGACAGAAACCGTTGCACCTTCCGCTACCGTCACCAGGGCGGGCACGGATACTTCCGGCGGTGTGTTGGCCTCCGGTGGCAGTAGGAAGATGCTGACCTGATCCGGGGTTTCATCGCTCAGGCTGCCGTCGCTGACGGTCAGTGCGAACGCCAGTTCCGCACTGGCGGCAACCTCCGTGGCAGAGAACGTGGGATTTGCTGCGGTCGCGTCACTGAGGGTTACTGCGGCACCGGAGATCTGAGTCCAGTTGTAGGTCAGGGCATCGCCATCAGGATCACTGGAGCCGCTGCCGTTCAGGGTTACCGTCGCCGGTGTAACCACGATCTGATCGTCGCCCGCATGCGCACTGGGCGCGCGATTGGGTTGATCCGCCAGCACGGTCACGGTGATCTGATCGGTGTTGCTGGCATCGCTGGTATCGGTAACGGTCAGCGCGAAAACCAGTTCCGCATCGGCCGTTACGCTCGGTGCGGTAAAGCTGGCGGCGGCGCTTTGCGCGTTTTGCAGATCTACCGGTTCGCCGGACACCTGCTCCCAGTGGTAAGTCAGCGGGTCGTTATCCAGATCGCTGGAAGTGCCGCCGTCCAGAGTCACCACGGCACCGCTGTTCACACTCTGGTCACCGCCGGCGCGCGCGGTCGGGGTGCGATTTTGCGGGCCGTCTCCATGGCCCAAGCTCTCGTGCATGGCATTCAGGATGTCACCGTTGTCCGCGTCAATCTCCCAGGAGAACAGACCGGCGAGGCCTTTTGACTGCACATAGGCGCCCTTGGCCAGTACGGAGCGACGGTTGTCGTAAGTGATCAGGTCGCCGGTTCCCGGCTTGAACATGTACGGCGCTTCGGCGGTCGCATCGTAATACTCTTCCCACTCACCGGTGGCGAGGCGCGCAACGATATCGCGATAGTCCACCACACCCGCCTCCCAGGTGCCGGCAACCGCTCCAGTGGCCGTGCCGGTCATGTGGTCGCTGCCGGTCCAACCGTTAACACCGGTCCAGCCGCGGCCATACATGGCCGCGCCCACGACCAGCTTGCCCGGATCAACACCCTTGGCGAGCATGCCCTGGATACCATTGTGGGTGGTGTAGTCGGTATCGGGCCTCCAGGCCGGCGCATACAGCGCGGTCTGATGGCCGAGCGTATCCAGGCTGAATGCACCGTAGAAGTCGTAGGTCATCACGAAGAAGTAATCCATGTACTGCTGTACATCGAGATAATCCACATCTTCGATCTTGTCGGAGCCGGCACCGATGGCGGAGGTCAGCTGGTATTCACGGCCGGTCTCCAGCTCCAGTTCGTCGAGCATCGTACGCAGGTCGCGCATCAGCAGGCGATAGGTTTCGCCGTCGGTGGACGCATCACCGAGATTCGGATTGGCGCCCTGGCCGCCTGGATATTCCCAGTCGATATCCACACCATCGAAGAATTTCCAGGTACGGATAAATTCCTCCACCGAGTCCACAAACGTCTTGCGTTTGGCCGGATCGCCGAAGAAAAAGAACGGATCGGACAGGGTCCAGCCCCCAATGGACGGCAATATTTTCAGGTCCGGATAGGCCTGCTTCAGCGCCATCAACTGGCCAAAGTTGCCCTTGTAGGGATCGGAATAGGTCTGCCCATTCTGGGATTTCTGTACTGCGGCAAACGGATCGTGCAGCGATACTTTGAAATCTTCGCGGCCGCTGCAGGAGCGCTGCAACGCCGCGAAACTGCCTTCAATTTCCTTCAGACTGTCATTGATACCGTCACCGCCACAGATCGGTACGAAACCGTAAATGATATGGGTCAGGTTGTAGGCGGGAATCATGTCCACGGAGAACTTGCGCCCGTACACACCCCACTCCACAAAATAGGTGCCCACCACGGAACCACTGGTGTTGGTATAGGGCTGGTTGTTTTCACCCGCAGTGAGCACTATCGGGTCCAGATGGCTGCCGTCTGTGTCCGCCACCACAATGTCGACCGCGGCGGAAGTGGCGCAACCGTCGTCGTTACAGAGGGCGACCTGAAGTTCATACTGCCCGCCCTCCGCAACCTGCAGGGTCGCGCTGCCGGTCTGGGTTCCGTCGCCACTGATACTCTGTTCCTGCACCACCTGTCCGTTCAGAAGGTATTGCGCTTTGGTCGCTGCATCGCCGGACCATTTGGACCAGGACACCGGCACTTCGGCATAGTCGTGGATGGTAACCAGCTGCTCGTAAGCGGTGGCCGCGTCGTCCACCTCGATGATGGCGAAGCTGGTTTCCATCCAGTCGATAGTGGGGGCGCCCGGTGCGGCGATGACGGAAGAACTGGCTAGGCCGAGCGCTAACAGTGCGCGGCGCCAGTGGCTTGGTGTGAGCCCTTTCATTGATGTTCACCTTGTCGTTATCTTTGTATTGATCAGGATCTATATCAATGAGAGCAACGAAGTGTTGTTCCGTCATACCTCAACGGGCTTCGCTGCCCCCGATTGAACGGCATAACTACCTCCATGCCGGTACTTCTTGTCTGTTCTGAGAACAGGTACCTCTGGTGCCCGCTGTGACCCGGGCACAATGACATCGCTGTCATTTTTATCAAGAAAATGACAGCGATGTCATCAAGTTTTCACAATACTCCGGTACAGGTCGTGTTGACCAGCCTTCTAAGGCAGTCCTGAGAGGTAAGTCACACCCGGAAGCCGGCTTGTGGCGCGGTAGTTCTCGCGAAATCGGACCCAGATCGTGCCTGGGCATCGATCCCCTATATAGCAGCCATAAGATGACGCCAAAAGAAAAGCGGCCGATAAATATCGACCGCTCACCCCATTTACCCAATCAAGCTGACTGAAACTTCCCGCTTTTTCACTCGCTGAAATCAATCTCAGACCAGTGGTTACCCGCTGTGGGTCTATTTACGGTCATGTTCAGTCTCCGTTACGGACCGCTTCTTCTTGGCACTCCACCTCGTCTCGCGATGGGGGAGTCTTCCCGGGACAATACAAGTATAGTTTCGCGCCACTCCCGTCCAAATACAGAGCAGGAACTATAATAGACGCGATGTGCGAAGTTGCGCCTGTAGCCGCGTACCAGTGAATAAAAATGTAAATAAAAGGCAGGGAAGCCATGTCATTAACAGAACTACTCACCCGCATTCGTCCCTCCGTAGAGCAGGAACTTTCCAGACTGCGCCCACCCTATACCCTGTATTTTTCCCTTTGTGACAGCCAACGTCGGGCAAGCGTCGTCCACGTACAAGGGCAAAGCTTTCTCCAGGCCTGGGAGGAAGGCCAGGCCTGCGCGTTGGAACTGGCGGAAACCGAGAAGCTTGATGTTTGCTGGCTGCGGGTTGACTGGGTTTTCACTAGCCGGGAATCCACCTGGAGGCAACTAAAAGATGTACTGGAGATAACCAAGCGCAATTATTTCCGCCGCGGTATCGCACTTGATCCAGACTTCAAATTCAGCTTTCTCGAACCAGAGTTGAATGCCAATGCGATGCTCTATGGTGGCAACCAGATCACTCATGCCATCATCAATGAAAAGAATTTCATCATTTACGCAAAGAAGCGTTATGGATCGGAAATAAAGCTGGATTTTTCTCCTGAGAGAGCGGTGTACCTGCTGTTTACCAGAGGAATCTTTTGCAGCAACACAGAAGGACCTTTACCACTCAACGGACCAAATCGCGATGCGGGGCGCAGAATCATCCAGGAACTCGATGAAGACTGTGTATACCGGCTAATCAGAGACAGCAGCACATACCTCGCCAGCCAAGTGAAAAAGAACGGTCAATTCCGCTATGGCTGGCACCCCTGTTTCGACCGACCGATTGCGGCCTATAACAACCTCCGTCACGCCAGCAGTATCTACTCGATGCTGGAAGCCTGGGAAGTCACCGGCGACGAAGGTCTCAAGTCAGCCATTCTTCAGGCGCTGGAATATCTAACTAGCCGATTGATCAAAACCGCACGACTTCCCAACGGCTCCACCGCCGCATTTTTAGTCGAGAGCAGCAGAGAGATAAAGCTGGGAGGTAATGGCGTTTGCCTTCTCGCACTCGTAAAGTACACCACATTGACCGGCGATGACGCATTTCTCACCCTGATGGAACAACTGGCGCTGGGAATCTGCCACATGCAGGACCCTCAGAGCGGAAAATTTGTTCACGTGCTGGAATACCCTTCACTTGCGGTCAAGGAAAAGTTTCGCATTATCTACTACGACGGTGAGGCCGCCTTTGGGTTAATGAGGCTCTACGGACTGACAAGAGACGACCGCTGGCTCACCGCTGTGGAAAAGGCGTTTGAGCACTTTATCAAAGCCAAGCACTGGCGAGCACATGATCACTGGCTGAGCTACTGCGTCAATGAGCTGACACTCTATCGGCCGGAGGAAAAATATTTCCAGTTCGGCATAGATAATTTCTCCGAGTATCTGGATTTTGTGCTGGAGCGCATCACCACATTCCCAACACTTCTGGAATTGATGATGGCCGCCGAGCGCATGCTGACCCGAATGCAGCAGAAGAATACGTTCAGCCATCTACTCGCCCGCGTTGACCTGGAAAAATTTCATGCGGCCCTTGAGTATCGAGCCCACTATCTGCTAAACGGCCACTTCTGGCCGGAATACGCCATGTACTTCGAAAAACCAGGAAAGATTCTTGGTAGTTTCTTTATCAGACACCACGCTTTCCGCGTCCGAATTGATGATGTGGAGCATTACCTTTCTGGGTTCGTCGCCTATCGAAATTATCTCCAGAACAAGTGCACACAAAACGCCACACGCGCTATATCCACAGCAAGTCAAACTGGATTCGCAACAGTATCGGACAACTGGAATACGGAAAATCTCGTAAGCGCAACCTCGGGCAGCTGGATAACACCGCCCCAATCGCCCACCTGGCGAGCCACTGGTCTTTGTATATTCCCCCCAGGCATGCGCCCCGGGAATATCGTGGTAGTGAGGCCGAAAAATGGAGACAGATTCATTCCCCCACATCGCCTGAATACACTTTCGTATAAACCGCAGGCAGTCATTACCGATGACCCGGAATTTTCTCTCCCAGACTCGACGCCAATACTGCGGGTTCCCGACCTGAGAAATGCCATTCTGAATATGGGCCGCTACGCAAGAAGCCAGATCCAAGGGAAGATAATAGGTATTACCGGCAGCTCCGGTAAAACCACCACGGTCGCGCTGCTTCATCACCTGCTACGTGCCTGGGGAACCATCGGAAAAACCGAGCACAATGCCAATCTTCCCCTAGGCATATCCTGGAACCTGGCCTCCATCCCATGGAATGCACCATTTACTGTACTGGAAATGGCGGTAGGCAACATGCAACTGAACTCTGCCATCGCCAGGCCCGACGTGGCAATGATCACCAACATCCACCCCGCCCACCTTGAGTACCACAACAATACGGAAGAAATAGCCAGAAAAAAAAGCCGTATTTTCTCGGGAATGAAACCCGGCGGTATTGCCGTTATCAACAGGGATATTCCAGAGTGGCCAATCATCGAAGCCGAAGCGCGTAAACACCAGCTAAGGGTGGCCACCTTTGGCGAGCACCCTCATAGCCACTTTCGGCTAAAGGACTACACAGCAGATACAGGGAGAACCGTCATAAGTGCGAACGGTAGAGACATTGAGTTCACTCCCGGGGCCCGCGGGCGGCATATGGCCATTAACAGCCTCGCATGCCTTACCGCCATCCATACGCTTGGGCTGAATATTGAAGTAGCACTGCCATTACTGCCCCTGTTCAAACCTTTGCCCGGGCGCGGTGATTTTTCTCGGGTACAAATACAAGGGAAACAGGTCCATCTCATTGACGAGGCCTACAATGCCAACCCCGCATCCATGAAGGCCGCATTACGCCTCGCCGGGGAAACAAAATTATCGCGCCATACCGCAAAAAAAATACTGGTTCTCGGAGATATGCGCGAATTGGGTAAGCAGTCAAAACAATTTCACCATGATTTAGTCCCCCACATCACAGAAACAGGTGCAGATCGGGTGCTCTTGCTGGGCCAGGAAATCGGGAGCATCAATGAAACCCTAATAGAACAAGGAATAAATAGCGCTGCCTATCAGGATTCATCACAGCTCAAACATGAAATCCTAAATTCCATTGACGACGAAGACCTCCTTTTCTTTAAAGGCTCCCATGGCAGCGGCCTGCACTTGCTGGTCAAAGAACTGCTGGAACCAGAGCCAGCGAACTGAACTGAACTGAACTGAACTGAACTGAACTGACATCGTGAAACTGAACTAGCAAAAAACAACGAAGCAAAAAAAAGCCGGGCCATTAGGCCCGGCTTTTTAATGTGCGGCAATCAGACGACGCTGATGCCGGTTTGCACCCAAAGTTCCTGCGTTGGATCGTCCTCAGACACGTAGATGTCATAGTCGATACCGTGCGCAGAACCTGCTTGCGATGCGGTCCAGTTACCCAGCGTATCCACTGTATCCTCACTATTGCCGGTAATGTAGAGCGGAACTTGCTCTCCACCGGAAATAGCAAGCAGATCTTCAAGACCAACCGAAAGCGTTACGGCATTATCCTGATCAAGATCCACAGCCTGGATACCACTGAAGTCGCCACCATAGTCTCCCAGAGCAACAACACCTTCACCGCCTTGCCAGTAGAGCGTCTCCAGACCGGATTCGCTGCTTTGTAGCGCAAAATCGTCGTCGGTTGATGCCTCAGTATCATCGACGAGCGCCATAGACATGGAATCCGACGAGAGCGGTTCTATCAGACTTGCAATGCCCACACCTTCCGGATCGACCGTTACCGTAAGCTGCCCTGTCGCGGTTTCCCCAGTCGGGAGCAACAGACGATAGACAAACACTTCGTCATACGGCTCAGTAAAGTACGCAGCAGACGTACTTGGCGTATAGACATAGTTGCCATCGGCGGTAACGGACAAGGTTCCATAGGTACCTGTAACCTCTACAACATCCGTACCGGTCACATCCACAAAGTTGCCGACGCCATCTTCGGACACTTGCAGTATGGTAAATGGAGACCCAAGCTCGTCGTTTGTGAGCAGGTTGCCTTCAGAGGAAGTTGTATCAGTGACCACATACTCATCGAGGTAGGTAACATCAACGTTTGTTATGACATCAGCCGAGACGTTAACAAGCGTACCACTTAACGTCGCCCGAACCTGATAAGTACCTGCGGTGAAGGCGACATTTGACAAGTCAATTGAAGCCACCACCCCGAGACCGCCAACGATAATGTTGAAACTATCACTGGCTACTACTTCCCAGTTTCCAGGGCTGACCTCCCTTTCCAGGAAGACCTCACCATTTGATAGCGCCGCGAGCAGGACGGATACATCAATGCTACCGGCAACCAACATGTCATCCGTGATTTCGAAGCTATCACTGGTGTAGGTGCTTGTTTGCCCCAGACCACCACTGAGCAGCAACGAGCCAGTCTCGTCGAAGTACTCGTCATCGGTAACATTCTGCCACTCGATACTTGCGGAGGAAGAATCATCGACAACTGAGAATTGTACCGTAGCCGGATCACGCCACTCGACCTCGTCCCAGGTCAGCTCCACACTTTCACTATCGATCCTGACATAAAGAGTCGCCGTAGCGGTAGTGTCACTGTCCGGGTCATACAGCGTGTACTCGAACTGATCCACCTGACCGATACCATCCGCACTCTCATTTGGTGTGTAGACGTAGTCGCCGTCTGGATCAATACTGAGCGTTCCATAAAGTCCAACAATGTTGGTCGCATCGCCCGTCACATTGGTTCCGTTGACACTCTGGACTACCGTATTCGGGGTGACGACATCCACTTCACCGTCGGGGTTTACATCGGTAATCACATTTCCGGCTGCCACCTCGGTTTCATAACCTGCGATTTCCGTGTAGTTGTAATCCGTTCCCGCGACTGACAGGGAACTCAATACCGAGACTCCAACCCCTTCATACGTCAGGAAGGCGCGGTACAGCCCAGCATCCAGCTCTTGTTCAACACCGAACGAATCGTCATCCAGAACACCGATCGACAGAACTGTCGCCCCAGGTGAGGAACCATCAATCGTGGTCCATTCATTTGCTTGTTCGTCCCACTTCTGAACAACGACCTGGTAATCGCCCAGCAGACTGACATCAAGTAATGCATCGAATGTGAACGTCAGATCCTGCTCGTGCCCCGGGACCACTTCAAAGCTGAGCGAATTTGTTCCCAGCACGGTAGCCTGCAGATCCAGGCTTGCAAGGGAAACACCAGCTCCGAGTAGATACTCAACACTGCCGTGGTCGACACTCGTCGAAGTCGGAATGAGATTGACTATCGCCGTGGCTAAGTCATCGAATGCATCGACATCTGCGTCCGCATCCGCGTCGGCGTCGGCATCCGCATCGGCATCGGCATCGGCATCCGCGTCCGCATCGGCATCGGCATCCGCGTCCGCATCGGCATCGGCATCCGCGTCAGCATCGGCGTCGGCATCCGCATCCGCATCCGCATCCGCATCCGCATCCGCATCCGCATCCGCGTCAGCATCCGCGTCAGCATCTGCGTCGGCATCTGCATCTGCGTCCGCATCGGCGTCCGCATCGGCATCGGCATCGGCATCGGCATCGGCATCAGCATCGGCGTCAGCATCCGCGTCGGCATCGGCATCTGCGTCGGCGTCCGCATCCGCATCGGCATCCGCGTCCGCATCGGCATCGGCATCGGCATCGGCATCTGCGTCGGCGTCCGCATCGGCGTCGGCATCGGCGTCGGCATCGGCGTCGGCATCGGCGTCGGCATCGGCATCGGCATCGGCGTCAGCATCCGCGTCGGCATCGGCATCTGCGTCGGCGTCCGCATCTGCGTCGGCGTCGGCATCGGCATCGGCATCGGCATCGGCATCGGCATCCGCGTCGGCATCGGCATCTGCGTCGGCGTCCGCATCCGCATCGGCGTCGGCGTCGGCATCCGCATCGGCATCCGCATCGGCATCTGCGTCGGCGTCCGCATCGGCATCTGCGTCGGCGTCCGCATCGGCATCGGCATCTGCGTCGGCGTCCGCATCGGCGTCGGCATCCGCATCCGCATCCGCATCCGCATCCGCATCCGCGTCAGCATCGGCATCGGCATCGGCATCTGCGTCGGCGTCCGCATCCGCATCGGCGTCGGCATCCGCGTCCGCATCGGCGTCGGCATCCGCATCGGCATCGGCATCCGCATCGGCATCGGCATCGGCATCCGCGTCGGCGTCCGCATCGGCATCGGCATCCGCATCGGCATCCGCGTCGGCATCCGCGTCGGCATCGGCATCTGCGTCCGCATCGGCGTCGGCGTCGGCGTCCGCATCGGCATCCGCGTCGGCGTCGGCATCGGCATCCGCGTCTGCATCCGCGTCTGCATCCGCATCGGCATCCGCGTCTGCATCCGCATCCGCATCCGCATCCGCGTCAGCATCGGCATCGGCGTCTGCATCGGCATCCGCGTCCGCATCCGCGTCGGCATCCGCGTCCGCATCGGCGTCCGCATCGGCATCGGCATCGGCATCGGCATCGGCGTCAGTATCCGCGTCCGCGTCAGCGTCGGAATCTGCATCCGCATCACCGTCTACGGGAGGCGGCGCTGGAGGTGGATCAATAGGTTCAGGTGGAGGTATGTAAGGTTCAAAAGGTGGTGCACTGGATGAGTCGTCGTCGACAGCTTCCTTAATTCCGTAAATTCCGAGGGCCGATAATCCTCCCCAAAGCCAGAATGGGATTAAGGGATCATCGTCTTCCTCTTCTTCCTGAGTGAGGGTATTGGCAATGTCTGCGCCACTGGCCTGGGCCAGTGAGAAGACAGTTCCGTCTGCGGAGTAACTCGCAAGTTGTAGCTCTCCGGTCTGGGGATCTTCTAGAAACAAGTCGCTTCTTAACCCAGCGTCACTTGTCGAAAAGAAGTTTGCGATGGTTATTTCTTCACCAGACTCAAGGTAAATGACCAGATCATCTCCGGAGCGAAAGAAGACTTCTATCTCTTCCTTTGAGAGTGGCAACTTAATCAGCCCGGGCGAATTCAATACAATGTTGTTTGCGTCTATAGAAACAAATTCACCACTGGCCTTTTCAATGTAATGGGCTTGCATCCTGCTCACCGATCTCACACCTCACTATTTGAATGTTTCTTACTTCACCTGAAATAGGTACGACTTTAGAAAAGCCCACGCCAACGCAATGCATTTCCAGTACATTTTCAGTTGAACCGTCCGGCAGTCCGTCAACCGAAGCCTCGGCTGGCACATCAACCACCTTAAAAACCCGTTCCAATGAAAAACATGACAGAAATAGACTTAACGATGCCTTTCTTGGGAGAAAATCACATCTAGGTTAGTAAGTATTTTTTTATGAGGGATGTATTTATGTGGTGAATGACGCTTTTATCATGCTCTGTCGTCTTTTGAATGGTGAAATTAAGAGCGAAGATAAATATGTTGTCTGGAATATTTGGGGATGGGAATGAATGGCGCTCGGCGCCCTTCTTGAGGAAATAGGAACTTCAGCTCCAATCTCCCAATAGCTCCGGGCCATGGGCAAGCTCTCTAGCCCGGAGAAGGTCATGAAATTTCCGGCAACTGCCCTATTGGTAAGTTACGTTCGCTTCTTCCAGTTGTACCTGGAAATGTGACATCAGACTCTCAGCCTGCTGCCGCTCGGCCTGACCAAGCTCGTTTAGCGCATTGTTTACGTCGGAGAGCCAAAAATCGTGAGAATTCGTATGCAAGTTGTTGTCGAGAATCAGACGTTTCTGGTAAATCCAGAAGTTGGACCAGTCATACCATTCAGGCAGCCCATCAAACCATTTGTTTGGATTCCCGGTTCGCATGAACTGGGCAATGTAGCGGATGAATTTATCGGATAGCTGCTGTCTTTGCGCCTGATTTTCAGCGGTGATCATATAGCGCATAAAGTCGGGTTGATCGGGACCGGGAAAATTGCCAAACAGGAACGGAAGATCCATGCCATGAATGGCACCGAAACTCTCTTTCCATGGCGGCGGCGCGTCGTCCCATTCAAAGTTGTAACGATAGATATCGCCCTGCATCAAGCGCAGATAGCGGCAGATATTGTCGATAGTCAGATCGACCGCCAAGCTCAGGGTGCGATGGACCGGATAATACGTGGGGTAGAGATCAGGCTCGATAATATCCGTTACCGTTAGGTTTTCCGGATTCTGGTAAATAGCCATGTCCCAGAGTTCTGCCAGCGAGGGTTTCAGATAGCCGGCGAGTGCGCCCGCAAACAGCGTTCCCTCATCGCCGGTCGTGCCGAGGATCATGGGTACCTTGTGGTAGCCACCGGCGATCAGATCCGCATAACCGGCCCACGGAATTACATGCCCATCGGTGAAATGCCCCATCACCACTGGGCTTGGTGTATGCCGCACAACGGCTTCTGCCGGCAGACTGCGAAGAAATTCCCGAATCCAGGCATCACTCTGGAGCAGACGAAACTGTACAGCAGACGACTTGTCCACCGCGTATCCATTCTCTATGAGCAGCCGGTCAATCACATCGTTGGATTGCACTTGTCCCAACGCTTTCGGGTAGGCGTTTGGTAAGCCGGACATGCAAAGCATGCGATCCACCAGTGCATCGGCCAGCGGCGATTGCAACAACCCCCAGGCATTGATGCATCCGGCAGACTGACCGGCAATGGTGACACTGTTCGGATTGCCGCCAAATTCCTCGATATTGTCGCGAACCCACTCCAGCCCCTTGATCAAGTCCAAGGTGGTGAAATTGCCCGAGTCGTCCTTCGGGTTCCCTTCTGCCAGTGCGCTGTTGTAGAACCAACCGAGACTGCCAACCCGATAATTGATGGTAACCACCACCGCATTGGCCTTTTGTGCAAAACTGGCGCCGTGATAGAGCACCTCGGATCCGGCACCAAATCGGTTGGAACCGCCGTGAATCCAGAACAGTACTGGTAGATTGTCGGCGCTGCTTTTCGGCCGCCATACGTTGAGATAAAGACAGTCCTCGCTGCCGATTGGCTGGTCAAAGGTTGCGGGGTCCGGGTCGCCAAAGAAGCTGCCGAGCTGCGGGCATAGGCTGCCGAATTGACTCGCGTCGCGAACACCGCTCCAGGGAACCGGGTCTCTCGGTGCGCGCCAGCGCAAGTCCCCTGTTGGCGCCTGAGCAAATGGGATTCCCCGCCATGACTGGGTATTGTGTTCATCGGCAACACCCTGAACCTGCGCACCACCCAAGGAGGAAATATTGCGCAATAAAGCCTGACTGTCTGCAGCATTGACTATTTGGCTGTTGCCATAGAATAAACCAATGAATATAAGTGTCTTTATCACTCGTAAGGCTAAGCGATACATCCATTGAGGTGCAACTGGGAAGGTATTCATTATTTTTTCCTCGTTTCGATTTCCCTGCGACGGCAGAAAATTCCGAAAGTTGCCTGGTGCTTTTCTCGCAGAAGTGATGTGGTCATCCGGCAACACGTTGTCAGATGACCACTGGTTGATTGGATATGGACGCGTCTATGCGGGCACTTGATAACATCCTTGGTTCTGTCGGTAATTCCCAGGTAACCATCGGGATCAATGGTGGCCACATCGCCCGTATCAAACCAACCGTCGGCGGTGAGTGCGGAAACTTCCGATTTGAAGTAGCGCTCGCAAATCCAAGGGCCCCGTACCTGCAATGCGCCGAAAGCTATGCCGTCGTGGGGCAAGCGTTTGCCGCCGTCGTCGACAATACGCATTTCCACCCCGAATGCGGCGCGCCCCTGTTTTAGCCGACGGGCTTTTCGCTCTTCCGGTGGAAGACTCTCCGGCAGCCAGCCATTGAAGGTACCCACCGGGCTCGTTTCCGTCATACCCCAGGCATGGTGGGTGTAGACTCCATGCCGCTCTTCAAACTCCTGCATGATCAACCATGGACATGCCGCACCGCCAACAATGACACGCTGCAGGCTCGGAATGTCCAGACCGGTTTCGCGCAGGTACTGCAGCAGCGCCAACCAAACTGTCGGCACTCCTGCGGCCGCATTAACCTGCTCTTCACGAATCAAGGTGCACAGGGTTTCGCCACACCCCATTTTCGCTCCTGGCAATACCAGTTTCGCCCCCATGACCTGCGCGGGTCCGGGGATAGTGTCAGAGGTCGATGCTCAGGCGCAGCGCCCACACCCGAGGGTCACCGTAGAAACCACTCACGATGGGGAAGCCCGAAGGCCGCAGGTCGTAACCGGTATTGAGATATTCCTCGTCGCTCAGGTTTCGGCCCTCAAGGGCGAGTTGCCAGCCTTCCGACACGGGAGTAAATACCACCGTCGCGTTCCAGAGCCCGTAAGCTTTCTGAAATACCATGTCGCTGAGATCCGTGGTCGGATAGACGTCATCGCGGTAGCTGTAGCTCAAGCGTGCGTCGATGTTTCCCCACGTGGTGACGGCAAAGCTGAAGTCACCATTGATTGTGTAGGCGAGTTCGGGGGTGTTGGTAAACTTCTGTTCATCGGCCACGTTCACGTCCGCGGAAATGTATTCCTGGTAATAGGCATCCAGCCAGGTGGCGTTGCCACTCAGGGCAAAATAGCTACTCGGTACCCATTGGTATTCCAGTTCCGCACCGCGGATCACACCGGCGCCGGCATTGGTAAAATCGCCGAAAAAGCTGTCTTTGTTACCGTCACCGGTGGTATCCACTCCAGTAAAGATACTGAGCTGAATATTCTCGTAATCGCTATAAAAGGCCGCGGCGTTCACACGCAGGGATTCGCTGATATCGGCTTTGATACCGAACTCATAACTGGCGACCTCCTCCGGCTTATAGGGATTTTTTGAGTCTGGCACCTGTGCGGTGTTCGCACGGATATTGAAACCACCGCTCTTGAACCCCTCACTGTAGCTGGCGTAAACCAGCGTAGTTTCGTTTAACTGGTGGTCCAGACCGATGCGCGGAGAAAAATCCGTCCAGGTTTCTGCCGCGTCGAAATCTGCAGTGACCTGTCCGTTGGGAGTGGTGAAGTCTGCATCCGCCATATTCTGGTTGAGCACTACCGCCCGCTTCTTCTCCCGGTTGAAGCGTCCCCCCAGATTGAGTGCAGTGCTGTCGGTCAGGTCATAGCTGAGGTCTCCGAACAACGCTGCCGCGTCTGTGTCCACATTGCCGCCACTGGCGCCGTAGAGCGCGACGGTCGGCCCGATGATGGACTCAAATCCCGGTGCGACCAGTACGGTTGGCAACCCGAAGCGATTGCGGATCTCACCACCGGCAGAGGCATCCAGCAGATAGAGCCCGAACACTCCACTCAGCCCGTCGTTGCTGTATTGCCACTGGAATTCCTGACTCAGCTGATCGTCGCATTGTTCCCCATCCACATCGGCGATTGGATAGGGGCCCAGGTCAAAATCTATGGCCTGTTTGAATTCACCTTCGCGGTACGCGGTGATGGATTTAAATGACCAGCGGTCGTTGCCCTGCCAACTGACGGTCACAGCGGTCCCGGAATTGTCGGTATCATTACTCTGATTGGCGAAGCCGTTATCCACATCGTAACGATGATCGCTGACCGGCAGCGGCGCTTCACCACTGAAGAAAGACTCAATGCCATTCGCCAGCATGCGCTGGGCGCCGGGTACCGCAGAACGATCATAGACCACGTCGTGAGCCAGGTTCACAGACCAGTGTGCGTCGGGACGCCACTCCAGCACCGCGCGACCGGCGTACAGCTGTTTGTCGGAGACTTCGACACCGGTGAGACGGTTTTTGCCAAATCCGTCGCGCTCGAACGATCCCACTGCCAGGCTTGCGTAAAGCGTTTCTGTCACCGGTGTACTGACTGACGCGGCAATATCCCGCTGGTTATAGCTGCCGAGTGCCGTCCGCAACGCAAATTCCGTGTCCTCACCAATGGGACGGCTGACATATTTGATAGCGCCGCCGATGGTATTGCGCCCGTAAAGCGTACCCTGAGGACCGCGCAGAACTTCCACGCGCTCTACGTCCAACATTTCCAGCAGTGCTCCCTGAGGGCGCGCCAGGTAGACGTCATCCACGTAAATTCCCACCCCGGGTTCGACTCCCCAAAGGGGATCCGACTGTCCTACGCCGCGAATATATGCTGTTACCGTGGAGCTGGTGGCGCGGGCCGGATAGACGGTGAGTCCCGGCACCTGGGATTGCAGGTCAGTCAGGTCGGAAATGCCGGCAATCAGCATGTCGCTACCACTGATGGCGCTGACTGCCTGAGGCACTTCCTGTAGAGATTCATCGCGCCGGCGCGCGGAAACCACGATCTCCTCGATTGCCTGTACATTCTTCTGCGTATCAAGGCCGCTCTGAGCCCAGACCTTAGGAGCGCCCATCGCACTAATGCAGCCGAGGCCGGCAATGGCCAGGGGCAGCACGTTTCTTTGAAATCCAGGTACTGCATTATTTTTATCAGTCATACCCAATTCCTCTCTCGCTATTTTTATGATTGAAATCAGTTGGCGGTCACCTGCGCTATCACAGCGCCCTCCTTCGCAGTGTGTGTGCGCAGAAATGTGCGGATGTTCAGATTGCACTGGTCCGGTGCATCCATCGGTGAGGCGTGGCCGGAATTTTCGATAACGGTAAGTTGCGCATTTCCCATCGCGGCGGTGTAGGCAGCCTTGTAGGCAATCGGTGTGTAATCCCGGTCTGCCGACAGAATCAAAGCAGGTACCGAACTGCCGGCTATGCCCGGCCAGACGTTGAAACGCCCGATCGCTCGCAGGATCTTGAGATAGGTGCCTCTGTCAGCGACGGCAATACTCTGCAGGAACTCTTCCCGCAGCGCCTGCTGCGCGGGGTTGGGAAACAGTTTCGGTGCGATGCGTTTCGCCAGCGCCGTCAATCCGCAGCTGCGGATCAGCAAGGCGCGCAGCGCTATCAGCAGCCACAGCCGCCAGCGCCCGGATTTCATGCCGGGCCCGGAGTTGATTACGGTTACCGTGCGCAGACGGTGCGGGTGGCTGGCCACCAGTTGCAGCGTCACCATGCCACCGAGGGAGAGCCCGGCCACATGGGCGCGATCAACAGCGAGATGATCCAGCAGTGCCAGCACATCGGCGGCGAGAACCTCCATGGTGACAAGTCCCGCCGCGGGGGCACTTTCACCGTGTCCGGGAAAGTCGAGGGTCAGTATGCGGAACTCACTGGCAAGGCTTGCTATTTGCGGCTGCCAGTCAGAGCCTCTGGAACCCAGACCATGCAGCAACAACAGGGGCTCGCCCTGCCCCCTGGTGTCGGAGAACTGCAGCTTGCGACCGTCACGGAAAAAATACGGCATGGATTGGTCTCACATCACGGTTGTTATTCTTATACGAGGCTTGTGTGCCCCGGCCATGTCTCGCCTGTAGCGCTTCGTTTCGACCGATGGCCGCGGTGGCCTCCTCTCGCTGGGGCTATCCATTTAAGGTCACCCCAAAAACGAAATCGGAATACGAATTCCGATACCGAAAGATTACTCCACCGGCTCGCCCTATGCAAGCGGGAGCAATTCATCAAAGGTGGAGATTTGCGCCTGCCACGTTAATCCGGCGACATGTCTTGCCGGATCAATGCCGGATCAATAAAAGACGCGGGAAAGCGTTAGCGCGGGCCGCGCAGATAGCCCAGCAGCAGCCGGGCGATTTCCCGCCGCAGAGATTCCGCCGGCAATTCGCCAAGAGTCCCGGTTACGGTATGCTGGTTCAGCGCCCCCAGCACCATTTGCACGCCGGAGGCCACGGCCTGGCGGGGATTGTCGTGCAGCACCTGATCCATGAACGGCGCGAGGCAATCGCAGGCCATCGAAGAAATATGAGTATTGAGTTGATGTACCCGGTCGCGAAAAGCCGCGCTGCGGGAGGCCCGTAATATGACCGCACGCAGCACTCCGCGGCGCCCGGTATAGACATCAATATAGGTGTCTGTCAGCAGACGCACTGCCTCGGCAAGGTCACGGCAGTCTGCGCCGGCTCCGCGCAGTGACGCGGTGGCATCCGCAAGCCGCTGCATGAACCGTTGCAGCAACAGCTGTGAGAGAGTGTCTTTGTCGCCCAGCAGCCGGTAAAAAGTCCCCACGGAAGACTCCGCCCGAGTCGCAATTTCCGCCACACTGGCTTCTTCAAACTGATTGGTGGCAAGCAGCTCTTCACCGGCCATCAACAGCCTTTCCAGGGCCTGGCGGCTGCGAACCTGGCTCGGCTCTGGCACCTGTACAAGCGTGAGATCAGGTTGCGACATAGCGTTTTTCCATTCTTCCCGACAACGTTTCACTACATTTCCAAGCCCCGCCCGGACCCGGCATGGGCGAGCTTACCCCATCGTCGCCGCGCGACATACGCTAAATATCTACCGCAAAGATTTTTGTGGTGGCGAAAACGCGACCATACACTGATTCCGACTAACGTCAGTCGATCAGGCTGAAGAGTGGTCGAAGACCATTCTCGCTGGTCCTCAAATGATCGCAGTGAAGGGGTATTTATGCAGATGCAATCAATCAAACGCTTGGGACTGGTGACGGTACTGGCAACCAGCCTCACCGGTGCGGGCTGTGCCAACATGAGCGATACCGACCGCCGTGTGGGCACAGGTATCGGCATCGGCGCGGTAACCGGTGCGCTGATCTCTGGTAGTCCCGGCGGTACCGCCGTGGGTGCGGCACTGGGTGGCGTCGGCGGTTGGCTGTATGACCGCGAGAAGAAAAGACGCTATTACTACGACAGCCGCGGTCGTCGCGTTTACGAACGCTAGGCGTTCAGTACTGTCAGCAGTGGGCCCGCGTGACGGGCTCACTGCACATCTACTCACTAGACCTTAAGGGGTTTGATCAGTCCTTCCAGCCCCTCGATTTTGACTTCCAGCGTCATCGCCATCAGGTGACCGAGCCTCCCGCCAGGAAAGCCTTTTTTCGCAAACCACAGCAGATATTCTTCCGGCAGGTCGATCAGGGGACGTCCGGAGTATTTGCCAAATGGCATGGGCGTACGGGCGATATCCAGTAAATCCTGCTTTTCGAACATCATTCCGCTCCCCGCGTTTCTCACCACAACTCGGTACACATTCTACACTGTGGGCTGATGACTTATCCCGTTGAGTTCACCCCCAATCTCAACAAGGATTCTTACACAGTAATTTCTGTGGCAGCATCCTGGATACATGGTCGCAAGTTTCGGCCGTACATTTTTTGAACGCAACACGTTTAATCCCGCCTACAGCGAAGGAATCACCGTGACAGACAACAAAATCACCCACAAACTCGGGCTGGCTCTCAGCATCGCCCTGCTGGCCGCCTGTGGCAAACCCGCGGACAACGACACGTCATCCCGCGGTTCCACTCCCTCTACCGCAACAAAAAGCACGGTCGCCAGTACACCAGACAACGTATCTACCGAGGGCATGTGGATGCCCCGCCAGTTGCCAGAACTCGGCGATAAGCTGCAAAGCCTCGGACTGGAACTCGATCCCAAAACCATGACGGATCTCACCCAGTTCCCGATGAATGCCGTGGTGAGCCTCGGCGGCTGTTCCGCATCCTTCGTTTCGCCGCAGGGCCTGGTGGCCACTAACCACCACTGCGCCTACGGCTCCATTTCCTATAACTCCACCGAAGACAACGATCTGCTAACCAACGGCTTCCTCGCCAAGACACTGGAGGAGGAACTGCCCGCGGCCCCCGGCTCCCGTGTTTATGTCACCGTGGACATGAATGAAGTCACCGATAAGATCAACAGCAAACTCAGCGACGACATGGACGGCGCCACCCGCTTCAAGGCTATTGAAGACGCACAGAAAGCCCTGGTGGCCGATTGCGAATCCGACCCGGGCCACCGCTGCGAGGTATACAGCTACTACGGCGGCGCCAGCTATTACCTGATCAAGCAACTGGCGATTCGCGACGTGCGCCTGGTACACGCGCCGGCGGCGTCCATCGGTAAGTTCGGTGGCGATATCGACAACTGGATGTGGCCCCGCCATACCGGCGACTACTCCTTCCTGCGCGCCTATGTCAGCCCGGAAGGCAAACCTGCGGACTTTTCCAAAGACAACGTGCCCTACAAGCCGAAACATTTCCTGAAAGTGGCCACCAAGGGGCCGGATGAAGGCGATTTTGTGATGGTGGCCGGTTACCCGGGCAGCACCAACCGCTACCGCACCGCGGAAGAAGTCAGCAACAACTTCAGCTGGTACTACCCCACCATGCAGAAAGTACTGGCGGAATGGTCGGAAGTGATAAGCAAAGCCACCGAGAACGACAAGGATGCCGCGCTTAAATATGCAAGCCTGGTGGCGGGTCTGAATAACTACGCCAAAAACTTCACCGGTATGATGGAGGGTTATAACCGCAGCGATCTTCTCGCCCGCAAGCAACAGCTGGAAAAAGATCTGCAGGCGTGGATCGAAGCCAACCCGGAAGCGAAGAAAAAATACGCTTCCGTTATCAGCGATCTGAAAAAGCTGATCAACGAAGAGCAGTCGACACAAGAGCGCGACCTGCTACTCGGTTACATGAATCGCTCCGCCATGCTCAGCACCGCACAGCGTTTGTACCGTCTGAGCCTGGAGAAGCAGAAACCGGATATGGAGCGAGAGCCGGGATACCAGGATCGCGATATGACGCGCTTTACCGAAAGCCTTCAGCGTATCGAACGCAACTTTACACCGGCGGTGGATCAGGTCATCTGGACCTATTTTATCGATCGTTACAACGCGCTGCCGCAGGATCAGCGTCTGAAGAGTTTCGATGAGTATTTCGCTGGCGACCTGAGCGGTGATGCACTGCAACAGAAGCTCGCAGCCATGTACGAAAAAACCGGCCTTACGGACACCAAAACCCGTCTGGCGTGGATGAAAAAATCACCGGAGGAGTTTCGCGCGAGCGACGATCCGTTCATCAAGCTGGCAGTCGCCACTTACGACGAACGCTATGCGATCGAACAGCGTACCAAGGCGATGGATGGAGAGTTTGCCGAAGTTCGCCCGAAATATATGGACCTCCTGATCGCCTACTATAACGAGCAGGGAAAACCGGTATACCCGGATGCCAACAGCTCCCTACGTCTCACTTACGGCCTGGTAAAAGGTTACACCCCACCCGCTGGCACCATTAAAGGCCCCGCCGATGGCAATGACGGTAAAGATAGCTTTGTGCCCTTCACCACCCTGCGCGGCATCGAGGCTAAGTACACTGGCGAAGACCCGTTCGATGCTCCCCAGGCACTGCTGGATGCCATCAAGAACCAGGATTACGGCCGATTCTACAAAGAGAGCCTGAACTCGGTACCGGTGAACTTCCTCAGCACCGTGGACATCACCGGCGGCAATTCGGGCTCCGCCACCATGAATGGTAAAGGTGAACTGATCGGCCTGGTATTCGACGGCACCTACGACAGTATCAATGCCGACTGGGACTTCAACGACAACACCCGCGCCATCCATGTGGACGTGGCATATATGCTGTGGGTGATGGAGAAGGTGGACCACGCAGATAATCTGCTTGAAGAAATGGGTGTTGCCGCGCCGAAGGAAAATAACACTCAGTAAACGAAAGCGTAAACGGCGCTCAAAACCTGTGTAGAAAATTCCCCGTCATCCCGGATCTGATCCGGGATCCAGCGGCAGAAAGGTCTCGATGCTTTCTGCCCTATTACATTACTGGATACCGGCCTGCGCCGGTATGACGGGAAGTCTAGAGTAATTTGGTCTTGGTTTGTCCACACCGCTGACAGCGGTATTCCGTTACCAGCTTTCCCTGTTTCACATCGAACTTACGCTCGGTCACCACCTTCCATTTGTGGAAACCGTCGCGACACAGGCTACTGCCTTTGTGCTTCTCCCACGCTGTTTTCTTTTTGAAAGGAATGACATCACCCATACCCGGATTCCCGTTACGAGCTTTTCTGGGGGCCTGCTTGCAAGCGAACCCATCGAGCTCCGACAATATTTACCCGCAAGCAGGCTTCTACCAAACCGAATTTATACTTCACCACCAGCCGCATGGGCGGAAGCCCAGGCCCACTGGAAATTGAAACCGCCGAGCCAACCAGTCACATCGAGCACTTCGCCGATGAAATACAGTCCCGGTTGTTTCATGCTTTCCATGCTGCGCGACGACACCTCATTGGTATCTACCCCCCCCAGAGTTACCTCCGCGGTGCGGTAGCCTTCGGTACCCTCGGGAATCAATGTCCAGGTCTGGAGTTTCTCTCCCACCATACGCAATTCACTGTCACCGTAGTGCTTCAGCGGTTTGCTCTGCAGGCCATTTCTCAGCAGGAAGAACTGCACCAGCTTTTTGCTCCAGAACTCGCTCAGTACTGTATGCAAAAAGCTCTCCTGTTTTTTACCGCGCTGTTCCATGAGCCACTCGGACAAATCCAACCCCGGTACCAGGTCGAACGCCACGGGCATCCCCTCTTTCCAATGGCTGGAAATCTGCAATACAGAAGGCCCCGAGAGCCCCTTGTGGGTAAACAGCATCTGCTCGTGAAAACTGCCTGCGCCACAACGGGCGGTGACTGCCAGTGAAGTACCCGGCAACTCCTGCTGCCGCTCCAGTGAACGTTTATTCAGGGTAAACGGCACCAGCGCCGCGCGGGTGGGAACAATGCTGTGGCCGAACTGGCGGGCAACCTCGTAGCCAAAACCGGTGGCACCCATGGTGGGGATCGACAGGCCGCCGGTGGCAATCACCAGGGATTCGCACACCACTTTGCCAAGCGAGGTGTGCACCTCGAACCCCGTCGTCTGCAGTGGTTCAATACGCTGTATCTCACAGCGGGTACGGATCTGTGCTTTCGCCTCGCGGCACTCCGCCAGTAGCAGGTCGACGATGTCGCGGGACTTGTTGTCGCAGAACAGCTGGCCGAGGGTTTTCTCGTGATAGGGAATTCCGTGTTTTTCCACCAGCGCGATAAAGTCCCACTGGGTATAGCGGGCCAGGGCGGATTTACAGAAGTGGGGGTTTGCACTGTAGAAGTTGTCCGGCGCGGTATACAGATTGGTGAAATTGCAGCGGCCGCCACCGGACATCAGGATTTTCTTGCCGACCTTGTTGGCGTGGTCCAGCACCAGCACACTGCGGCCGCGCTTGCCCGCCACCGAAGCGCACATCAGGCCGGCGGCGCCGGCGCCGATGATCAGTACATCGGCCTGGGTGGGGAAGTCGGTCATGGAATTTTAAGATCAGGTCTTTGGCAGGGTCACGCCGCGCTGGCCCTGGTACTTGCCGCCGCGGTCCTTGTAGGACACATCGCAGATCTCGTCGGATTCGAAGAACAGCATCTGCGCCACGCCTTCGTTAGCGTAGATCTTCGCCGGCAGGTTGGTGGTGTTCGAGAACTCCAGGGTCACATGCCCTTCCCACTCAGGCTCCAGCGGGGTCACGTTCACGATGATACCGCAGCGCGCGTAGGTGGACTTACCCAGGCAGATGGTCAGTACCGAACGCGGGATACGGAAGTACTCCACGGTGCGGGCCAGAGCGAAGGAGTTCGGAGGGATGATGCAGTAATCGCCTTCCACATCCACAAAGCTGTCCTGGTCGAATGCCTTCGGATCGACAGTAGCGGAGTGTACGTTGGTGAAAATCTTGAATTCGTTGGCGCAGCGTACATCGTAACCGTAACTGGACGTGCCGTAGGAGATCAGCCGGTCTCCGGATGTCCCGTGGCGAACCTGACCCGGTTCAAAGGGCTCAATCATGCCCTCGCTTTCAGCCATACGGCGAATCCACTTGTCGGATTTGATACTCACCCTACCCCCTCGATTTGCACAAATGTCTGGTCATAAAAAAGAGGCCGAATCATAGCCGTTTTGCCCTGTGCAAAAAAGTGTCAGCCATTGCAACCGCCCCCGGTATTCCTCCTGCTATCCCCACTTGCCGCTCCCGAACAACTACTGTATAAATTGACAGTATTCACTGTATGGACAACCAGTAACCCAGGATTGAACAGCCAGCGCGGAGCGAGCCGATCGTGAACAACGCCGAAAACTTCATGCAAAACAAGCCGTTAAGTGAGCAGACCGCCGCTCACCCAGCACAACCGTTGCAACAGCTGCTGACCCGGCCGGATATCTGGCAGCTGGCCAGCCGCCAGCGCCAACCCCGCACCGGTATCAGCACCGGCTACCGCGGTCTCGACGCACTGCTCGCCAGCCACGGATGGCCCCGCGGCGCCAGTACCGAGCTGCTGGTCGACAAGGCCGGTATCGGCGAGGTCAGCCTGATCCTGCCAGCGTTGGCGGAAATGACCCGGCAGAACCGCCTGGTGATCCTGCTCAACCCACCCCACATCCCCTATGCGCCGGCACTGGCACAGGCCGGGGTACAGTTGGAAAAACTGCTGCTGCTTCACCCCCGGGGGCAGCGGGATCAGCTGTGGGCGGCAGAACAGGCCCTGCAGTCCGGTGCCTGTGGTGCGCTGGTCAGCTGGCAGGGCCGGGAGACGTTAGCCGACAAAGATCTGCGCCGCCTGCAGCTCGCCGCCCGAGAGGGGGGCGGCCTGCACTTCCACTTCCGCCCCGGCTCCAGCGCCAGCACACCCTCACCCGCCGCTCTGCGCCTGCAATTGCACAGCGACGGCAAACAGCTGGCCCTGCAGCTGCTGAAGCAACTGAATGGCAAATCCGGCCAGCGCCTGCACCTGGCCCGCAACCCGGATCTGACCCGCCGGGACCAACCGTTGCACTGACAGAACCACCAACCACCCGTAGGAGCCTGCCTTGCAGGCGAACAAGAGAAGTACGCAGTAGCCCTTCGCCTGAAGCAGGCTCCTACAAGTGCGAATCAGGAATCGACAATGCTCTGGCTCTGCATCCAACTGCCCAAACTCTCCCTCGAGGCCCTCACCCGCGCCCACCGCGCCGGTGACACGGCACCCGTGGCCGTATCCCAGAGCAATCTCATCATAGAAGCCAACCTCGCCGCCCACGCCCTCAACATAGAACCGGGACTCAGCATCGCCACCGCCTGTGCCTATTGCCCGGGCCTGCAGCTACTGGAGCGGGATACCGAGCGGGAGGCCCAGCTGCTGCAGCAACTGGCCCAGTGGGCCTACGGTTTTACTCCCGTGGTCTCACCCCGTATTGGCAATCCCGACAGCAAGGCCCTGAGCGAAGGCCCTGCCTGCCTGTTCCTGGAACTCGGTGGCAGTCTCAAGGCCCAGGGCGGCCTCGCCCCCCTGCTGCAACAGCTCGGCAAGGAACTGCACAAAATGCGCATCACCCACCGGATGGGCCTCGGCCACAGCCCCAGTGCCGCCCACCTGCTCAGCCAGCTGCCGGAGCACCGCCAGTGGCTGGCGGAGACCCGCACTCCACCCAGCCCCCAGCAATGGAAGCAGTGGATCAGCTTCGCCCCCAGCAAACTGCTCGACTGTAGCAACAAGGCCATCGCCAAACTCTATGCCTGCGGCATAAAACGGGTCAGCCAACTGCTCGCCATTCCCCTCTCGGAAGTAGGCAACCGCTTCGGACGCGACTTTATCGACTACCTCGCCCGCCTCAACGGCTCGCGCCCGGACCCGGTGCCCGGCTACCAGCCGCCCGCAGAATTTCACAGCGAACTCTTTTTCCCAAGCCCACTGGATAATAGCGAACAGCTGCTGTTCCCCGCCGGCCGCCTGGTGCGGGAACTCTGCCGGCAGCTGCAGCGGCGCCAGCTGTACAGCCCGACCCTGTACTGGATACTGGACTACGGCAGCCGCGGGGCCGAGGTAGTCAACGTGGAACTTTCGCGTCCGCTGTTCGATCCCCAACGGCTGATTGCGCTGACCAAACTGCAACTGGAGCGGGTAGAACTGAAGGAGCCGGTGCAGGCATTGGCACTGCGCTGCAAACAGCTGCGCCCACTGGAAACAACGATGTTGCGGGAGGATTTTTTTGAGGAGAGCGGCAACCAGCACGAGAGTTACCAGCTGATCGACAAACTCAAGGCCCGCCTCGGCCACCAGGCCCTTTCCGGCGTCACCCTCAAGGAAAGCTACCTGCCGGAGCAAGCCTGGGCCAGCGCCGACAGTCTCAACCTACAGAGCAAACCGCGCGGGCACCAGCTGCATCCGATCAACGCTCCCCGCCCCAACTGGCTGCTGTCGCGGCCCGACCGAATCCAGCAGCGGGATCACAGCCTGTTTTACGACGGCGAGCTGCAACTGCTGCAAGGCCCCGAGCGCATCGACGGCTACTGGTGGCAACACCACCGCCACGCCCGCGACTACTACATCGCCCGCGGCCCCCAGGGGAGCTTGTACTGGGTGTTTCAGGATCTGACGTCGGAGGACTGGTTTCTGCATGGGGTTTATTCATAACCAGGCCAAGCAGCCCTGCGTCTACCTGCTTGCCAGCCAGCGTAATGGCACGCTCTATACCGGTGTCACATCGAATTTGATACAGCGCATCTGGCAACACAAAGAAGGATTTGTAGAGGGATTTACCCTGAAATATGGAGTCAAAACTCTGGTCTGGTTTGAGATGCACAGTTCTATGGAAGAAGCTATCCGGAGAGAAAAGGCCATTAAGAACTGGCGCCGAAGCTGGAAGTTAAACCTGATAGAGAGCCAAAACCCGGATTGGAGAGACATCTACTACGACATTATTTAGCGCGCACTACTCACCACCGTCATCCCGGGCCCGACCCGGGATCCAGCAATGGAGGCCAACGAAGCCACAGCACCAGCCACTGGATACCGGCCTGCGCCGGTATGACGGACATCCGCCACTATGACGGCTCAAATACTCGACCACCGTCATCCCGGGCTCGACCCGGGATCCAGCAATGGAGGCCAACGAAGCCACAACACCAACCACTGGATACCGGCCTGCGCCGGTATGACGGACATCCGCCACTATGACGGCTCAAATACTCGACCACCGTCATCCCGGGCTCGACCCGGGATCCAGCAATGGAGGCCAACGAAGCCACAGCACCAACCACTGGATACCGGCCTGCGCCGGTATGACGGACATCCGCCACTATGACGGCTCAAATACTCGACCACCGTCATCCCGGGCCCGACCCGGGATCCAGCAGCAGAGGCCAACGAAGCCACAGCACCAGCCACTGGATACCGGCTTGCGCCGGTATGACACACACTTGCCAGTATGACGACTCAGATATTCAACGGTAATGCAGTACGCCGAACTCTTCTGTCAAAGCAACTTCTCCTTCCTCCAGGGTGCCTCCCACCCACAGGAGCTGATTGCCACCGCCCATGCACTCGGTTACCAGGCAATCGCCATTACCGATGAGTGCTCCATGTCCGGCGTAGTGCGCGCCTACACCGAACTGCAAAAGCTGGAGACAGAAGGCAGCCGGCTAAAGCTCATCTGCGGCAGCTTCTTTCGGCTTGCAGAGGGCGGTCAGCAACTGGTCCTGCTCGCGCCCGACAAAGCCGCCTACAGCGAAATCTGCCAGCTGATCAGCACCTCGCGCCTGCGGGCGGAAAAAGGGCAATACCACACTGGCCTCGACGACATACTCAATCACAGCAAACACACCCTATGCCTGTGGCTGCCATCCACCACGCCGTTGGAAATTCCACAGACACTGAAAGCGCACTTCCATGAGCGACTCTACATCGCCCTCAACAACCGTCTGCAGCCGCAACAGAACCTGCGGCAACAGCAGCTGGTCGAATTTGCTCACGCTCAGAATCTGCCACTGGTCGCCACCAATGCCGTGCTGATGCACAGCCGCAGCCGCAAACCGCTACAAGATGTGCTCAATGCCAATTACCACAACTGTACGCTGGATGCGCTGGGCTACCGGCTGGAACAGAATGCCGAGCGCTACCTGCACTCGTTGGAAGAAATCGCCAGCCTGTATCCGAGAGAGGCTATCGCCAACACCACCGCCATCGCCAGGCGCTGCAACTTCAGCCTATCGGAACTGCGCTACCAATACCCCGCGGAAGTACTTCCCGCCGGAAAAAATGCCAGCGCGTATCTGCGCGAACTGGTGGAAAAAGGCATTAACATACGCTGGCCCAACGGCCCCGCCCCCCATATCCAGCAACAGATCGCGACCGAACTCGCACTGATCGCAGACCTGCGCTACGAGCACTACTTCCTCACCATTCACGACATCATTCAATATGCCCGCAGCCAGCACATTCTCTACCAGGGGCGAGGCTCCGCCGCCAATTCGGTGGTGTGTTACTGCCTGTTTATCACCGAGATCGACCCACACAAAATCGGCCTGCTGTTCGAGCGTTTTATTTCCCGCGAGCGCAACGAACCACCGGATATCGATGTGGATTTCGAACACGAGCGGCGCGAGGAAGTCATCCAGTACATTTACCGCAAGTACGGTCGCGAGCGCGCCGGCCTCGCCGCCACCAAAATCACCTACCGTTTCAAAAGCGCCCTGCGGGATATCGGCAAGGCCTTGGGGCTGAATGCCGCCACCATCGAGCGCTTACAGGCGGAGCGCACCTGGTGGGACACACTGGACGACTTCCCCGCACAGATGCAGAAAGCCGGTGTCGATCCTGCCGGCACCGCGGGCAGAATGCTGCCCGTCCTGCTGCAGCAGATTCACGGATTCCCACGGCACCTGTCCCAGCATGTGGGCGGCTTCGTCATCACCCAGCAGCCGCTCAGCGAACTGGTACCACTGGAAAATGCCGCCATGGAAGACCGCACCATCATCCAGTGGGACAAGGAAGATATCGAAGACCTGAAGCTGATGAAGGTGGATATTCTCGCCCTCGGTATGCTCACCGCTCTGCGCAAGTCCCTCACTTATATGGCCCTGTACGGCCAGAAAATGACGCTGCAGGACATCCCCCCAGACTGCAAAGCAACCTATGACATGATGTGCCGCGCCGACACCGTCGGTGTATTCCAGATCGAATCCCGCGCACAAATGAGTATGCTGCCACGCCTGCAGCCGCAGACCTTTTACGAGCTGGTGATTGAAATCGCCATTGTCCGCCCGGGTCCGATCCAGGGGGGGATGGTGCACCCCTACCTGCGCCGCAAGCAGCAACTGGAGCCCGTGCGCTATCCCCATGAAAGCCTGAAACCAGTGCTGGAACGCACCCTCGGCGTGCCGATTTTTCAAGAGCAGGTCATCAAGCTCTCCATGATCGCCGCCGGCTTCAGCGGCGGTGAGGCAGACGAATTGCGCCGGGCCATGGCCAGTTGGGGCAAAAATGGCAACCTGCTGGTATTCCGCGAGAAACTGGTCAACGGCATGCTCGCCAACGGCTACGACCGCAGACTGGCGGAACAGCTGTTCGAGCAGATGAAAGGTTTCGGAGCCTACGGCTTCCCGGAATCCCACTCCGCCAGCTTCGCCCTGCTCGCCTACTTCTCCGCGTGGATCAAACAACACCACCCGGCCGCCTTCTACTGCGGACTGCTGAACAGCCAGCCCATGGGCTTCTACGCCCCCGCACAACTGGTGTACGACGCACAGCGCCACCACGTCAAAGTGTTACCCATCGATGTGCGCCACAGCCACTGGCACCACAGCCTGGAATTCTCCCCACCAGCCCCGGCACTCCCCCCATCGTCATCCCGGCGAACGCCGGGATCCAGCCCCCAGTCCCCGGCCCACCCTCTGGATACCGGCATACGCCGGTATAACGATGAGGGGACACCAAACATGCGTCTCGGCATGCGCCGGTATGACGAAAAAGGCACCCCAAACCTGCACCTGGGTATGCGTCTCATCCCCGCACTGCAGGAAACTACCGCGGAAGTCATCGCCAGCACACGTGAACAATCCCCGTTCACCAGCATGGAAGACTTTCACAAACGTGTCCCCATGCATCCCGAACAGCGCACCGCTCTCGCCAGCGCCAATGCATTTCAGGGGCTCTCGCAAAACCGTCAGCACACCACCTGGGATACCCTCAGCCAACAGTTGGACCAGTTGGCAGCGCACAGTCTCCCCGCAGAGGTCACTCTCGAATACAACACCTACAGCGACTACCAGAGCACCGGGCTTACCTTAAATGAACACCCCATCGCCCTGCTGCGCAGACAGCACCAGTACCGCAATCTCATCAGGGCCTGCGACCTGCCCAACTGCAGGGATGGCCAGCCGGTAAAAATCCTCGGCCTCACCACCTGCCGGCAGAGGCCCGGCAGCGCATCGGGGGTCATGTTTCTGACGATTGAGGATGAGACCGGTGTAGTGAACGTGGTGCTCTGGGAGCAGGTGCAGAAACGCTACAGAGCGGAGATCAAAGGAGGAAATATTCTATTGGTAGAAGGCCGTCTGCAGATCAGTACCAGCCCGGGAGAACAACAGCTTTCGGTGATCCATCTTGTGGGGCAGAAATTACGCTGCCTGGCGTGGGAAGACATCCAGAGCATCAGAAATTTTCATTAACGGCAGCGCATTCCAAGCCCAATCACTCTCCACACACTGCCAGAAATACAGGTCACCCGGTGGCAGCTTCATTCAATGCCGGCGGCACACTGCTTTCGGGCGACGTCAGCTCGGCCTCCGGCACAATCAGGCTGACAATCCGCCAGTCGGCCTTGGGGGCAAACTCATGGGAGGTAGTACAGATATGGATCTTCCCCTGCGGGTCTACCGCATAAAGGCGCGTGGCGCGGTTGCCGTAGGTGTGGTTGTAATCGTCAAGGGTGAATGTTTCTGTCAGATGCGTGGTGCGGATAACCGCACCTTTCGCCACCAGACTGGCAAGGCGTCCATAGGTCGCGTGCTCGGAAAACAGCGAGAGTTTTTCCGCGTACTCATCCGACATCCGATGACTGGCCCGCTCCTCCTGCACGCCCTCATGCAAACCGAGCACAGAATCCTTACCCAGCACATGCTCGAAATGGAACGTCACCAGCGGATTGAGCTGCCGGTAGGGCGACAGCACCAGCACTTTGCCAACCGTGGAAATATCCATCGTCAGGCTCGCGTGCTCCGAAGCCGGATTGCCGTAATAGGTGGGGATATTGTCCATGCGCGCCTCGCGAATGGCATCCCAGTTGGTATCCGCAATCCTGACCGGAACCCCTTTGTCCAGCAGGTCTTTCGCCAACATGCGCGCAAACTTGCTGCCGCCAAAAATAAGGTATCCGCTGGGGAACGGCGCGCGCACCCCAAGCAACTTCGCTACCGTTTTGGACGTCAGGCTCTGCAGGACAACCGTGGAAATAATTACCAAAAAAACCAGCGGCACCAGCAACTCGGATTTCGGCAGGCCGAGCGTATCGAGCTTCAGTGCAAACAGCGCAGAAACCGCCGCGGCCACGATACCCCGCGGTGCAATCCAACTGAGCAGCGCCAACTCGCGCCAGCTCAGACCGGAGCCGGGCGACGACAGGAAAACCCCCACAGGCCTCGCCACAAATATAATCGCCGCCAGTACCACCAGCGCACCCCAACCCAGCTGCGCAAGCGTGAAAAACTCGAGCCGCGCCGCCAGCAGGATAAACAGTGCGGAAATCAGCAGCACACTCAGGGTTTCCTTGAACTCCAGAATGTCATCCACATCCAGGTTCTTCATATTCGCCATCCAGATGCCCATCACCGTCACCGTGAGCAGGCCCGATTCCTCCGTCATCAGGTTGGACGCGGCATAGGCACCGAGCATCAGGGTCAGCACCGCCGTATTGCGCAGGTAGTGCGGTACCCAGTTTTTCCTGAGCAGCGCCCCCAGAAAATAGCCCATCAGTGAACCGAGCCCGAAGCCGATCATCATCACCTTCAAGAAAGTGAGCAACGCATGCTCGAACGCACCGTGGGTCGCGACGATGTACTCATAAACCAGTACCGCCAGCAGCGCGCCCACAGGATCAATCACGATCCCCTCCCACCGCAGGATATTGGAAATGCGCGCATTCGGGCGCACCGAGCGCAGCATCGGCACAATCACCGTAGGCCCAGTCACCGTGACAATCGCCCCGAACAGCGCCGCCAGATGCAGCGGCATCCCCAGCGCATAGTGAGCGGCGGGCGTGGCGATCATCCAGGTCACAAGAACACCGACCGAGCAAAGATTGCGCACCATGCTGCCGTGCCCGGCAATATCGGAAAACTTGAGTGTCAGCGCCCCCTCAAACAGGATGACCGCCACCGCCAGAGACACCACCGGGAACAACAAGTCGCCAAACAGGGCATCCGGGTCCAGCACCCCGGCAACAGGCCCGAGGGCGAGGCCGGTCAACAACAGCGGGAGAATCGCGGGAAGCTTGAGCTTGTAGGCAAGGTACTGACAGGCAATTGAGGCAATCCCCACCAGCACCAGCAGTGCCATCGGGTCCGAGAAAATTATTTCCATAAAAAGGCGCCAGGTGCGGTAAAAAATGCTCTGGCAGGTTATAGGCTGGCAAACCGCCCGGCAAGCCGGGCTCTACTTTATAGACCCGTGTTGTCGATCCCGGTCCAACTAATGCCGATGATTCTTGGCCTGCCTATATAGCTGGTCTTTCAAGCGCGCACGCTGGGTTTTCAGCTCGCGGAAATGCTCATCATCGGTAGCCACACCGCGCTCCTCAAGCCCACGGATAGCCTTATCCAGCCGGTGGTAAACGTCGCGGTTATTCTTGAACTGAATACTGTCCTGAATCAGATGGCGGATACTGTCGGCGAGATCGGGAAACTCGGTTTCCAGAGTGCGGGAGGGGATGGCCATGGACTGCAGCTCCTCGTGATTGGTGCTTCATCGACGAATTGTAGTCTCCGGGTACCAAGTAACCACAGGATAAAGCCGCTCAATACACACAATAAACGGCAGAGGTAGAGTTTGACCACCACCTTTCGACTTGACCCGCACGGTCAAATACCCTAGAACACCCTAACACCACCCATGAAAGACTCAGCCAATATGACCACAGGCACCGGGGACAGACAGCACGAATACCTGGAACAAATCCGCCGATTCCTGTCGCAACAAGACGGTCTCGCCGCAGCCTGGCTTTACGGTTCCCGGGCCCGCGGCGAATACAGAGACGACAGCGATATTGACATTGCCGTCGCCCTCAACAATTTCGAAAAAACTTACTCAGAACGCCGCCTACTGCCAGAAATCATGGCACAAGACCTTACCGCGCAACTGGGGCACCCCGTGCAAGTAGTCGATATCAGCCTTGCCCCGATCCCCCTCGCCATCAATATTCTCGAAGATGGCCATCCCGTGTTGATCAAGGATGAATTGCGTTACTGCCGGGAAACCAACCGAATTTACGGACTCTGGAACGATCACTGCTGGCATAAGGCGGAAACGCACAAGGAAAAGCAGGCATGAACTACCAAGCCTATTGCGATGCAATAAATGAACAGGTGGATATCCACTCAAGGCTGCTAAAGCAGATCAGTGAAAAGCAGACCCTCGGGCTCCTGGAACGCACCGCTGCCGAACGCAGCCTGCAAATTCTTGTAGAAGCCGCCATTGGTGCCGCCAAGCATACCAGCAGAAAGCTCAAGCTCCCGGAACGCACCGAGGCTGCCAGCAGCATTATTCAGTTACTGGAAAACCAGCCATTAGACGACGTAACCCCTCAAGAAATGAAAGGCGCCGTAGGCATGCGCAATGCCATTGTCCACGACTATCTGAACCTGGACTGGGAGCTGATACAGGAAGTGATCACTGAGAAGAAGTACCTGAAACTCGGGCAGTTCGTCAGGCATTGCAGCGAACTATTACTCCGCGACTAACCCGATCTACCAGCGACTGCAGCTCCTCATCTTCCGCCATCCGAGTCTTTATACGGCGAACGGACTGGGAAACCGCACTGTAGTGGATTCCACCAAACAGCCGAGCGATTTGCGGCAACGTGAGCCCCGCGCGATCCTGACACAGCCACATCGCCACCGATCTCGCCGGATTATACCCCTTACGGCCCGGCCTCGACCGGGCAAGAATCTCAGCGGGTGAACAGCCAAAGACCTGCGCCACCTGTTCGACTAAATTCTCCCCCGAAACCGGTGGCCGAACTACCAGTTCGCGACTGGCCACTTCCGCAGACACGAGCTTGTCACCGCCTAAAAGCCGCTCCCGAAAAACCTCACTCCCCAACACGGAATACTTGCGCTGCCGGCCATAAAACTCTGCCAGTTCTTCATCCACCCCCTGCTCCACATAGGCCTTGTAACCGCGATATTTATCCCGACGCCCCAGCGCTTCGTAAGTAAAATCGCGATACAGCCACTCCGGCGCACGGGCTTTATTAAGGTATGCGGGATAACTGGACCACGGATACTCTTGCAGCGATGCGACCAATGGCGTCCGCGTTTCCACCGGGTTGCGGTGGATATAGCGGGTAAGGGAAAGCAGATAACTATCGGCTTCAACCACAATTGCCTTGTATCGACCGCGGAACAAGGGCCCATCTCGCTTTTGTAAGCGATTGAAACGCTGGGTATACACACCATTGATATGCCGCATCGCGCGGCTGAGATTGCCTTCGGGGGTATGCAATAAAAGATGGTAGTGATTGCCCATCAAGCAATAGGCATGAACCTGAACGGAGAATCGTCGGTGCGCTTCTGCCAGAGTATCGAGGAACGCGGAATAGCAATCCGCGTCGAGAAATGTGCTCTGTCGGGCCAAACCGCGATTCATCACGTGGTACCAGGCTCCGGGGTATTCCAGTCGTAAAGGTCTGCTCATAGGGTAAAAGTAGACCGGAATACTGTTATGTCAAGATTTGACCCCTAACTGTGACCCTAACTGGGGGCAGACCCCTAACTGGGGGCAATGGCTCCGTAGAATGAGCGGTTACGTTCGCTCGCTACACTCCGTACCCTGCGTAGCGCCTGGACTTATTTCTTTCGCGCCTGCCCTCAGGCGGCTCTAGGCCAAGGAACGGACAGATCTCCTGAGTTCCCAGAGTTTCCTTGCCAGCATACCAGGCTCTCAGACACCGGTGGGCCGGCTCCTCAGGTCGGCTCGAGGAGCCCGCTGGTGCCTTCCGTCATCTTGAAACCATCGGCGCCCACAGAGAGGGTCATTTCGGTGCTCAATCACCATGGCCTACTGGCTCGCTGTCTACGCTTAACCACCAGCGTCGCCAGTGGCAGTCCAAGACTCGCTTCCGGGTGGTGACCAGCCTTGCCCGGGTGGGACTTGCACCCACGGGAAACCGATGCACAGTTTCCGTCAAATGACTTCCCTATCTTTCGACCGCCTCTGCGCCTGATCTTCGCTCGGCGCACCAAGATTTGACCCCTACACTTAACTCCTACTCACATTGCATTCATTTGGCCTTAATGAAAAAATGTTGCACGGTGCTTTACCCGAGAAAAATAAATGGCCACACTCAACCACCTGTACGACATATGGAGTAATATCTCACACATTGTTGCCGGGCCGGAAACACGCTTATGGCCGCTTTACCTAGTAGCGACGGTTTTTATTGGGTACGCCATATACCACCACAGAAAAATCAAACAACCATTTCTTTCTTGGTTACTGCCGAAATCCATATACCGTCACCCGTCTACGCTCGTGGACCTAAAAGTGTTCATGGTGAACAGGCTACTCACCGGCATTGGTTTTTTTAACCTCGCGTTTTTGAATACGCATATCGCAATGCAGATGGCCGCCGCTCCCGGTCCCAACCAGGATGTTTACCTGCATCCGCTTGTGCAGGCCATAGCGTTACTGCTAGTAGCCGATTTAGCAACCTACATAGTGCATCGCGTTCATCACGAAAACCGTATTTTGTGGCCGTTCCACTCACTACATCATTCAGCCGAGGTTTTAAACCCGATTACCGTATATCGAAAGCACCCTGTATACGATTTGATCGCAAGTATAAATAAAGGCGTGTTGATCGGTATTTTCCAGGGGATCGTGCATCTGGCACTGCAGATCCCGGCGGATTATGCCATGATCCTAGGGATCAATGTTGGCTACTTCCTGTTCAATATGATTGGATCAAACTTCCGTCACTCGCACATCTGGCTAAGCTATGGCCGCACTTTGGAGCATATTTTTATTTCACCAGCACAACACCAGATTCACCATTCCATAAATCCCAGGCACTTCAATAAAAACTATGGAGAGGTTTTTGCAATCTGGGACTGGCTTTTCAACACCCTTTATATCCCTCCAGAACGGGAAGAACTCAAGTTTGGCCTCGCAAACAGTGCGGGAATCTCCCTAAATCAACGCCATAGCAACCTTACTGCGGCCTTGATAATCCCCTTGCGGGATAGCTACAAGCAGCTGAAACAAATCAGAATCAAAATTCTTCGCCTGCATTTTTCTTCCGGCAAAAAAAGCAACTGACTCGCAAGGCTCAAATAGAATGATCAGTACAGGATTGTCCGTATACCTCCACTACTTGCGATTTACTGCCGCACTTATCGTTTTACTCTCTCACTTCGGCTACCCGCGCTTCAGTGAAGGGAGGTGGGCCTGGGTCCGGGACTTCAACCTGGGAAGCGATGCAGTAATTGTATTTTTTGTACTTTCCGGCTTACTGATCGCACATGCTGCAGATAGAACCAGTGGTAGCCTGAAACAGTTTTCATTCGACCGGATTACGCGGTTGATTTCGGTGGCTTTACCGGCGCTGATTCTTGGTTTTGCCCTGGACAGACTCGGGGCCTACATATCCCCGGAAGGTTACGATTTTTGGTACTACAACCCGCTCTCGCTGCCGGAAACCCTGCTTCGAGGGCTCACCTTTTCCAACGAATGGACGGGCATGGTAACCCGCATGGGAACGAACGGTCCCTACTGGTCTCTCAGTTATGAAGCCGCCTATTACGCTCTGTTTGCCGTGTCACTTTATTTACGCGGAACGCGCAGAGTCTTGTTGCTGACTGCGGGAACATTGATTTTTGGTCCCAACGTGCTGTTACTGATGCCCACTTGGTTAATGGGTGTTGCTCTGTACGCATTCATTAAAAATGGAAATACAATTGGTCGCAACGCTTCTCTGGGACTCTCGATTGGCACAGCAGTAATATACCTAGCAGCTCTTGCCGCAAGCCTTCCCGCAACGCTGCGGGAATACACAGATCCACTCCATCCCTATTTTGATCTGAGGTTTTCTGATGAGCCTCTGTGGAACAATTTCCTCGGACTCCTGGTTACTTTACATCTGATGGGAGTGGCCGGGCTTACACGCAATTACCAGCCGACAAAGCTTTCCCGATCAGTGAGCGCCTGGCTCTCCGGCGGCAGTTTTTCGCTGTATTTGGTGCACTTTCCTGTAATGCAGCTCCTCTGCGTATTATTTCTCCCCCAATACTCCAGCTGGACGAGCGATGCTATATTGCTGCTGATTACAATAGCGACCTGCTATCTGTTTGCAGGAGCATTTGAGCGACCTCTCGAACGATGGCGAACCATCTGCCGCTCCCTATTCACGCACCACTGGCAGTGGAAATTGGATCGTTGAACGCACGAGGCTACTACAGCCAATAAATACAGAGCCAGCTGGAACACTCAAATCAACCTCAAATACTGCCACAGTCGCTAGGTGCAAAATCGTTGCATTTTACGTTTGCCCCAGTCCAGCGAAAATAAAAAAGCCCACATCAAATGATGTGGGCTTTTTCAGGGAGCAGCTCCTAGACAAGAATCGCGAGCTGAATACCTGCAGATCAAATCTAAGGGAGCCTCGACTAGCCTGAAACGACTAGATTATCCCTCGCCACCTTCACCGCCACCGGAGCCAGAGGCCGGTGCCTTACCGATCTGCGGCAAGTAACGGGCCTCAATGCCACCCGATCCTTGCTTGGTCTTATCAGTGTAGTAGTAAACGGTACCCTGAGCATTCACTGCAACGCTGACAACAAGAATCTTATCATTCAGATTCTTATTAGAGGTAGTGTATTTAATGCTGAATGTACCAGCAGTATCGCTGCTTCTGGTCCAATCTATTTCGGAAACACGGCCTACTGCGAGGTCAGCTTTTGCGAAAGGTTTACCATCCGCCTTACAAAACCCGACATCGGTACACAGGGCGGCGAAGTCAGCCGGCACTTTCGAGTAGCGCGAGGTGTACTCGGAAACAGCCACCTGCAGTGAACGCATAGCGTTGGTCGCTTCAGAAGTCGCTTCTGAACGAGTCACGTAAGTCTGGTACTGCGGAATTGCTACCGCAGCCAGAATACCGATGATCGCAACAACGATCATCAATTCAATAAGAGTAAAGCCCTGTTGCTTTTTCATTGTAACCGTCTCCATACAGACTGTTGTTTTTGGATGAATCCCGTGAGGAAATCGGGATTTACGATACCCGCAATGTGGTAAATCGCGCAAGCGTGAAAATTGCCCTGAAAAGCCAGTTTGAGAGAAAAGCCATACAAAAAAAGGATGAAAAACAGGCGAACAACCTATTTATTGCTCAAAAGGCAAAGTTCGGTGACGCAATTTGTCAGGGATTCACCCAAGAGATCAGAAATCTCCTTTCATATGCGCCCGACTGAGAACAAGCTTCCTGGGATCTAAGCGCGCAGGGCATTTATTCTTTGGACATCGCCTTATTGCCAGGCTACCGAGTTCACAAGGCTGAGAATCGAGCTCAAAGGGATCATTGGCGGGTGCGGCTATATTCGCTATATTGGCCTACCAGCTGGCAGCACCAAATTTTCCCTGTGCTTCCAGATACTTACGCCCAACCTTCAAACAAAAGTAAAAACTTCCCGGCGCACGGTAATCACAAGTTCTATGAGCAGCACTCCCCTGAGCGGCCTAGCCAAGCGGCTGGTACTCGACAAAGCCCTGGATGAGGCCACCGCCCAGTCCGCCATCAAAGCGGCCAAGCGCGAGGGGCACAGTTTTGCCCAACATGCGGTGGACGCAAAGCTGATCAAGAGCCGAGAGCTGGCCAATATTGCCTCCGCTGCATTTGGCTCGCCGCTGTTCGACCTCTCCAGCTATAACTTCGACTTGCTCCCCAAGGATATCGTTGATGAAAAACTGATCACCAAGCATTTTGCCCTTCCTCTATACAAGCGGGGCAACCGGCTGTTTGTCGCTGTGGCGGACCCGACCAATCTGGCGGGGCTGGACGAGATCAACTTCAACACAGGCCTCAATACCGATGCGGTGCTGGTTGAAACAGACAAGCTGGCCAAGGCCATTGAAAACTACCTGAATAACAGTGATGTCGGTGGTGGCCTGCAAGGTCTGGATGATGACAGTCTCGACGGCCTAGACGTGGAGTCTGGCGAGCCCCACCGCGATGACGAAAGTGAGCCAGGCGGCGACGAAGCACCCGTAGTCCGATTTGTAAACAAGGTGTTGCTGGATGCGATTCGCACCGGCGCCTCGGATATTCACTTCGAACCTTACGAAAAGCTCTACCGGGTGCGGCTGCGCACCGACGGGATTCTGCACGAGGTCGCCCGCCCGCCCATCCAGCTCGCCACCCGTATCTCCGCGCGTCTAAAGGTCATGTCGAAAATGGATATTTCCGAACGACGTGTACCTCAGGATGGCCGTATTAAGATGAAGCTGTCCAAGACCAAGGCCATAGACTTCCGCGTAAACAGCCTGCCCACCTTGTGGGGAGAAAAGATCGTGTTGAGGATTCTGGACCCTTCCTCTGCCAAGCTGGGCATTGACGCATTGGGTTACGAGGAATTCCAGAAAAAGATCTATATGGATGCGCTCGCACAACCTCAGGGGATGATTCTGGTTACCGGGCCTACGGGTTCCGGTAAAACCGTGTCACTCTACACTGGTCTGAATATCCTCAACACTGCGGAGCGCAATATCTCCACCGCGGAAGACCCGGTGGAGATCAACCTCGAGGGGGTCAACCAGGTCAACGTCTCCAACAAGGTGGGGCTGAATTTTGCCGAGGCGCTGCGCTCTTTCCTGCGGCAAGACCCGGATATCGTAATGGTGGGGGAGATCCGAGATCTGGAAACGGCGGAGATCGCCATCAAGGCAGCGCAAACCGGGCACTTGGTACTCTCTACCCTGCACACCAACTCGGCCCCAGAAACGCTGACCCGATTAATGAATATGGGAGTTCCCACCTTCAACATTGCCACTTCGGTGAGCGTGATTATTGCGCAGCGCCTGGCGCGACGATTGTGCGGGGAGTGCAAGAAGCCTGCAGATTTGCCTGAAGAGGTTTTGAAGGCAGAAGGCTTCGATACGGTTACCATCCCCAAATCCGAATGGCAGATCTACCAGCCGGTGGGTTGTGAGCACTGCTCCAAGGGCTACAAGGGGCGCGTGGGTGTGTATGAAGTAGTTCGCATTACCGATGGAATTTCGCGCATTATAATGGAGGGCGGTAATTCCATTCAGATTGCCGACCAGGCGAAAAAAGAAGGCTTCAACAACCTGCGCATTTCCGCATTGCGCAAGGTCGTTATGGGGGTTACCAGCCTGGAAGAAGCCAACCGGGTAACCAAAGACTAAATAAGTCTACAGGCACCGAGCCTGAAGAATTGATTAAAAAATTGGGAATCAAACCATGGCCAAAGCCGCCGCTGCAGTTGCCTACATATATAAAGGTGTGGATGCCAAGGGCAATAAGGTCGAAGGGGAAATCACTGCTTCTAACCCGGCTCTGATCAAGGCGCAACTGCGACGCCAGGGAATTATTGCCAATCGTGTGCAGAAAAAACCCAAATCACTGTTTTCCGGCTCAAAAAAAATCAAACCCGGCGATATCGCACTATTTACCCGCCAGCTGGCCACCATGATGAAAGCCGGTGTGCCGTTGGTGCAGAGTTTTGAAATTGTTGCAGACGGCTCTGACAATGCAGGGGTGAAAGAGCTGGTGATGAAAATACGGGATGACGTTGCTTCCGGCACATCATTTGCGGACTCTCTGCGCAAGCACCCGCTGCAATTCGATGATCTCTTTTGCAACTTGGTTTCGTCCGGGGAACAATCCGGTGCGCTGGAAACCATGCTGGATCGGATCGCTACCTACAAAGAAAAAACTGAATCCCTGAAGAAAAAAATCAAAAAGGCCATGACCTACCCTATCGCGGTAGTGTTGGTTGCCGTCATTGTTACGGCCATCCTGCTGATTAAAGTCGTACCTCAATTTGCACAAACGTTTGCCGGATTTGGCGCAGATCTACCCGCATTCACTCTATTTGTTCTGGGCCTTTCCGAATGGATGCAAGAGTATTGGCTGCTTGCCTTTTTCGGGTTGACGGTGAGTATCGGGGGAACACTGGAGATCAAAAAGCGCAACAAAAATGTCAGCCAGTTTTTTGACAAAATGATGCTCAAGATCCCAGTACTGGGATTGATCACCTACAACTCCATTGCTGCGCGCTATGCTCGCACACTCGCCACTACATTTGCGGCCGGTGTTCCACTCATTGATGCATTGAAGTCAGTAGCTGGTGCTACCGGTAATGTCGTGTATGAAGAAGCCACATTGAAAATCCGCGACTCAGTAGCCACAGGTATTCCACTAAACACGGCGATGAATCATTCGGGGTTGTATCCCAATATGCTGGTGCAGATGACCGCGATCGGTGAAGAGTCCGGCGCATTGGACGAAATGCTGGGTAAGGCCGCTGACTTCTATGAAGAGGCGGTAGACAATTTGGTGGACAACCTTACTACTATGCTTGAGCCCATGATCATGACGATACTTGGGGTACTGGTTGGCGGCTTGTTAGTTGCCATGTATCTACCAATCTTTAACTTGGGCAACGTGATTTAAAAGAACAACATGCTCGAATATTTTACATCCCACACAGCGCTGCTCATTAGCAGCGCTTTTATTTTAGGCCTGCTCATCGGCAGCTTCCTCAATGTCGTCATCCACCGCCTCCCCATCATGATGGAGCGGGAATACCAGCGGGATTTCTACAGCTATTTTGAAAAGTCGCCCTCCGCCGAGGAGCAAAAGCAACTTTCCGAAATCTACAATCTCGTGTTGCCCCACTCCCACTGCCCCAAGTGCAAGACAGTGATCAAACCGTGGGAAAATATCCCCATTCTCAGTTACCTGTGGCTGCGCGGCAAATGCGGCCACTGCGGTACCGCAATTTCCAAGCGCTACCCGCTGGTGGAGCTGGTGACCGGTATTCTGACGGCCATTGTTGTATGGCAACTGGGCTTTACCTGGCAGGCGCTGGCGGGGGTGTTTTTCACCTGGGCACTGGTGGCATTGACGGGGATTGATTTCGACAAGCAGCTGTTGCCAGACAATATCACCCTGCCACTGCTGTGGGCGGGGCTGCTGATCAATATCTGGGGTGTGTTTGTTCCTCTGCAGGATGCGGTGATCGGGGCCATTGTCGGTTACCTGTCCCTCTGGGCGGTGTTTCATCTGTTCAAGCTGGTGACTGGCAAGGAGGGTATGGGCGCGGGGGATTTCAAGATTCTCGCGGCCATCGGTGCCTGGTTTGGCTGGCAGTCGGTGCTGCTGGTGATTCCACTCTCTGCGGCCGTGGGCGCGCTGGTGGGCATTACCTGGACGCTAATCTCCGGGCGCGACAAGAATCTGCCTATCGCCTTCGGGCCCTATCTGGCCGGCGCAGCGTGGATTGCCATGCTGTGGGGGGAGCAGATTGTGGGGTGGTATTTCCGTATATCCGGGCTGAGTGGCTGACGGCATTGCTGCGTGTTGCGCACTACGCTACAATCGTTCACATGATCAAGTCATTCAAGCATAAAGGTATAGAGCGCTTTTATCGGAGTGGCGTGAAATCTGGTATTCAAGCCAAGCACGCCCCAAAACTTCGGATGCAACTGGTGGCGCTGGATACCGCTGTAAGCATTGACGATTTGAACATTCCCGGCTATCGGCTACATCCATTAAAAAAAAGGACAAAGAAAAGGTATTTGGTCAATCACCGTAAATGGTAATTGGCGACTGACCTTTGAGTTTCGTGATGGCAATGTCTATATCCTGAACTATGAGGATTATCACTGATGACCATGCACAACCCTCCCCACCCCGGCGAGTTCATCCAATTTACCTATATGGAGCCCTTCGGCATCAGCTGTCGCTTTTTAGCCGTAAAGCTTGATGTGGCGGCCTCAACGCTGAATCGGGTGCTAAAAGGCCAAAGTGGTGTAAGCCCAGAAATGGCGCTACGGCTCTCCAAGGCCCTCGGACGCAGCCCGGAAAGCTGGTTGGCGATGCAGGATGCCTATGACTTATGGCAAGCAAGAAAGCATGTTCAGTTGAACAGGGTTCAAAGGCTTGAGCTCAATGCGGCATAAAACTCAGGACAGTGCAGTGCCGGAACAGAGGGAAACGGAACTGGTATCGTCCCTGAGAACAGATCTGGAGGCACGGCTGGCCGCATACGAAGTAGACAACAATCCTGGCTCGGATTGGGATAGCGTCAAGGCGCGATTACTTACAAACCATCCCCCTCTCAGCCCCTTAAAAAGCAGGTGACAGAAGATTAGTACGCCCAGGTTTACCGTTGGCCTCACTGGCGGCATTGGCAGCGGCAAGTCCACCGCCGCGGCGCGCTTTCGGCACCACGGGGTGAATGTGGTGGATGCGGATCAGGCGGCGCGGGTGGTGGTCGAGCCCGGGCGGCCGGCGCTGGCTGCCATTGAAGAACATTTCGGGCCGTCAGTGATTCAGGCGGATGGCACGCTCGACCGGGCGGTACTGCGCAAGCTGGTGTTCGATGATCCCACCGAGCGGCGTTGGCTGGAGCAGCTGACGCACCCGCTGATCCGCGAGGAAATTGTCACGTCTCTGGCGGCCAGTGCGCAAACGCACTCCGCACCCTACGCAATCCTGGAATCCCCGCTGCTGATTGAGTCCGGCCAGTCTGAACTGGTGCAGCGGATCTGTGTGGTAGACCTGCCAGAGGCGATGCAGCTGGCGCGGGCCAGTGCACGGGATGCCAATACCCTGGAGCAGATCCGCAAGATCATGGCGGCGCAGCTTTCACGGGAGGCACGATGTGCAAAGGCGGACGATATTCTGGATAATAGCGGCTCGCTCGAGTCCCTGAATGCCCAGGTGGATGCACTTCACGCGAAGTACGTGCAGCGGGCTTCCCAATCCTGATTGTTGTAATTCCCATGTCTGACCACTCTTCTTCCGATACCCCAACCCTCGCCTGCCCGACCTGCAAGAAGCCCATTGAGTGGAGCGAGAAGTATCCACACCGCCCATTCTGCAGTGAGCGCTGCAAGCTGATTGATCTTGGGGAGTGGGCCAGTGAGGGTCACAAGATTCCGGGGCAACCGGTGTACGACGATGTACTGAGTGACGATTTGGACCCGACCAAAACTCGGCACTGATATCAGGAGCCCTGAGCTCCAGTTCGACAATCAGTGCTGGTTTCCTGCCCACGCGAGAGGAGTGGCTATTTCAACAGCGGCTTTTGACCCTCGCTCTCCGAAGTCGTCATTTTCAATAAACGCGGGACCAATCGCCAGGCAGCCCGGCAGTGGCCTGGGCTTGATCCGCTCGTCGATAAAGGCAGCTACGTCTTCCTTGGGGGCGCGGTGGTCGCCTTTGGGGTCTTTGCCTTTTTCCCGATAACCTTTGGCGCTCCACATATAGAGGGTGTGTCTGGCTTCGTCTACCAGCTGTTCGGTGCAATGGGGCAGGGGGTAGTCACCATCGGTGTTGTGGATATTGGACTTCTCGATGCTGGCGGCTTCGGAAAGTTCCACCGTCATGGAGTCCATGATTTTCTCCATCAGCTGGCGGTAGTTGTCCAGCGGTGACCGCTGCTCGCGGTAGGGATTGCCGGAATTGCGCAAGTTTCGCGTTGCCAAAAAATGTACGCGCAGGCAGCGCTGGTGGTCGATGGGGTGCAGCCAGCAGAATCTATCTGAATGCTGGCACAAGGGTTGAGCTTCAAAATAAAGCCATTCACCGCCGTTGCGGTCCAGCCACTGACTGTTGATTGGAGAAAGAAAGTCAGGCCACTGGTATCGGGTAAGATCGAAGGGGTTGCGGTCTTCGGCGTGCCCCTTGTGGTAGGTTCCCAATTCGTCGTTCGCGCAATAGTCTTGGGCAAGTCGAGCCAGCTCGTGACGTTGGAACAGACTATTGTTTACCGGCAGGTCCCGAGTTTCCAGCAATTCGAGTTGCATCCTCAAGTCACCAACGCTTTCACCGTCGAGCAACGGGCGGCCGGTAAAGTTCCAGCCGCTGGTCCAGATGTCCACCTCGTGACTGATACGCTTGGTGCCATCCCGGCCTTCCCGTTCGCAAGTAGTCCAGACTTCGGGGTTGTCCAGATCGAAGCTGTCTGCTTGATGCTCCATACGCCCCTCCCCGTATATCGGAGGGCGAAAGGGTGGCGCGACAAAACTGATCTTGGTGCCGGACAGGTCTTTTTCAATCCTGCGCGCCTTGCACCAGCTGGGCCCCTTGGGGCTCTTTTCATTGGCAAAAAACATGGTGAAATCCCGTATCGCGGCTGTGTCAACGCTTGTTGCGATTGTTGATCATTTGCTGCAGCTGGTCGCCGGTACTTTTGAAATAGCGATCTCTGGCGCCGGGAAGCGAGGATACGATCATCGGGGTCGTCTTGTGCAGAGCTTTCACTACCGCCAATGCCAGTGCGGCGTTACCTCCGGTTGCAACGGCGAGCCCAGCGGCTGTTCCGGCTACCCCCCACTTTTTCATCAGATAGTCACCGAGTTCCCAGCAGATTTTGACCGTTTTGCCCAACCGTTCGCCCCGCGGTGTATGGTGAATCAGCTCGTTGCCTTCACTCAGCAGTGGAGCAAGGCCGAGGTTGCGACCTCCAATTTCCTGCGGTAGGCCTTCAGAGGAGCTGAGCCATTTTTCATCGCTGATATCCATTTTTAGGGCGCGGCGACAGCGGTCCGCTTCAAACTGGCTGCGGGTGTGGTCGCTCAGGAAGATCTTCTGCCGCCGCTCCAGGTCGATGTTTTGCTGCTTCAAGTGCCGCATGGCTTCTATCAGCACCCAGGAGCCCTCGCCCTGGCTGGTCCACTGTACATGCAGCCCCTGCTGGTGAGCTTCGTACATATGCGCCGCCACAACGCGCGCCGCCAGTTTCTGCTGCTCGCTACCGCTGTCGCCCAGGGACTTCAGGGTGCGCCAGCCCACCGCCCAGGCGCTGTTCTCCGGCGGTACATACACCAGTTGGTAGCCGCTTTTCTTCAAATCCTCGAGTTTCTTACTATCGCCGCGGCTGATATGTTCGCCCACAACTCTTAGGGAGTGACGAAGGTTCTCACACTGTCCATTGATCCCCACCTTGAGCGCGGTTTCGGCGCTGCTGCCGGCCTGGGTTTCGGTTGCAGTTAGTCTGGGCTGTGGGTCTTCACTTCGGAGCCAGTCCCCTTTGTGCTTGATCTGCCACAGCGCTGGTCGCAACTCTTCCGTTGTATCTTTACCCAACAGCCGGATATCAACTATCTCCACGTCCGTCTGGCAATCCCCGTAGTAACTGTTCAGCTCGTACTCAATCTCAAATCCCCCGGCCACCAGTAAACGGCGGGTGGGGTGATTGGGTTTGAGCATGCTGTTGACGGGGCTGGCGGCGCCGCGGAGGCTGTCGACGGCTTTGATCAGGGCCTGGGCATGGTAGCCGGCACTGCTCTGCTGGGTGCTGAGCTGGCGGAAGTTGTCGAGTATCTGGCGCTGGCTGCCGTTGGCGAAGACAGCTCGGCCGGAGTCGCGTTTGCCCCAGGCTTGAAGGGCGTTGGATGTTTGGGCGGCTGGTAGTTGTCCCATGGCAAATTCCTTCTGCGTACGGGGTTGTTCCACTGATTTGGAGCCGGTATTTCCGGCGTTCGCCGAAGATTAACAAATGCGTTAAAACGCTGGCAAAAATAGTTGGGGTACGGTGGTTCCAGGTTGATTGATGAAGACGCTCCTCAGTTTGATCTGATGAATACAAAGCGAGCAGGTCCGGAGGGGGCTGGATACCGGCCTTCGCCGGTATGACGGAGAGCGGAACGACTGGATACCGTACCGGATCGAGTCCGGCATGACGTGTGCGCCGGTATGACGGAGAGCGGAGCGACTGGATACCGTACCGGATCGAGTCCGGCATGACTTGTTCGCGGGTATGACGAGGGTTTTATGGCTTTAGTCCGCGAGCCACAAACGGGCTTTGAGGCCCCACTTGGATGTCATGCCGGAGGTTACGGCGCTTACCCTGCCCTCGCGGTCGATGATGGCGATGGTGGGTGTCACCTGCAGCCCCCAGCTTGCACTAAGTGCACCCTGCGGGTCGTTGATGGTGCGGAATTCCAGCTGGTGTTTTAGCTGGTAAGCGGCCACTTCGTCAGCGCTGCCCGATTGCAGGGCGATGGTGATGACCTGGTGCTGGTCTGCAAGATCTGAAACCGCCGGGGAAACCACCCGGCAGTAACCGCACCAGGTGGCCCAAAAGTAGATCAATACCGGGCCGTCTTCGGTCATGGCCTGCAGGTTTACCGCTTGCCCCTGAATATCCGTTGCGACCAGCTCTGGGGCAGCTCCTTTCGGCATGTTGCGGCTGTGGTACCAGGATACGACGCTGACGATGGCCGCCGCGAACAGCACGAATTTGACCAGCGACCAAAATCCGCGACGCCATTTCACGGTTGAGTCTCCGGGTTCAGCGCATTCAAACCAAGCACTTCGATCTCCCCGTTTACATAGCACCATTGCAGGTTGTACCCACACAGCGCCATGCCGTAGATCCGCTCCGGGTCTGGCTGCTGGTAGGCGGGTTTGGGGTCCTGGGCCAGTACCTGATGAATCAGTGCCGGCAGGTCGGTGCCCCAGTCGTCGCGGTAGTCTCGCGCGATTGCGAGAATTTCGTCGGGAATATTTACCGCAATGGGTGGCGGTGCGGCTTCGGCGAGTTCGCTGTGGGCATCGGCTACGGCATCTGCGTAGGGAATATAGGGTTTGATATCGAGAATCGGTGTGCCGTCGAGCAGGTCCGCACCGGCGACGATCAGCTCTACGTTGGGTGTCGTGCGCACTTCGATGAGACGCACTACGGACAGGCCGATATTGTTAGGGCGAAATGGCGAGCGGGTGGCGAAGACACCGAGTTTTTTGTTGCCGCCGAGGCGCGGCGGACGCACTTTGGGAGACCACTGGCCGGCGACGTCATGGAAGTGCCAGGTGAGCCAGAGGTGGCTGTGTTGCTCAAGGCCGGAAACCGCTTCCGGGTCGTTGAACGGTGGCAGCAATTCGATGGATGCGCGGCTGGCATCCGCCAACAGGGGCTGGCGGGGGATACCGAATTTTTCCTTGAAGCATGAATGGGTGGTGGCGATGGGGACTATGGTCATGTATTCGGGTCCGTCATCCCGGGCTTGACCCGGGGTCCAGTTGCGGGGTTACGGATGGCAGCGTGCCAGTTTACTGGATGCCGGCCTGCGCCGGCATGACGAGATTGCTTGGTGGTAGCGATGGGGATTATGGTCATGTATTCGGGTCCGTCATCCCGGGCTTGACCCGGGATCCAGTTGCGGGGTTAACGGATGGCTAAGTGCCAGTTTACTGGATGCCGGCCTGCGCCGGCATGACGAAGGTATGAGCCGCTCTGGCATGACGAAGGTATGAGCCGCTCTGGCATGACGAAGTGGATCAGATTCCGCCCATGCAGAGGTATTTGATTTCCAGATAGTCGTCGATGCCGTATTTGGAACCCTCGCGGCCGCTGCCGGATTCCTTGATACCACCGAAGGGGGCCATTTCGTTGGAGATGATGCCTTCATTGATGCCCACCATGCCGTACTCCAGCCCTTCCGCCACGCGCCAGATACGGCCGATATCGCGGGCGTAGAAATAGGAGGCGAGGCCGAATTCGGTGTCGTTGGCCATGCGGATGGCCTCTTCCTCGCTGTCGAATTTGAACAGCGGCGCCACCGGGCCAAAAATTTCTTCCTTAAACAGGCGCATGGTGTCGTTGGCATCTGCCAACACCGTGGGGGTAAAGAAGCACTCACCCAGGCCGCTGGGGCCGCCCTCGCTCAGGGCTTTCGCACCTTTGCTCAAAGCGTCTTCCACCAGTTCTTTTACGTCTTCCACCGCGCCGGGGTTGATCATGGGGCCGACGTCGGTGCCCTCGTCAAAGCCGTTGCCGACGTTCAACGCTTGTACCGCGGCAGTGAATTTTTTGGCGAATACTTCGTACACACCCGCCTGCACAAAAATGCGGTTGGCGCAGACGCAGGTCTGGCCGGCGTTGCGGTATTTGCAGATGATCGCGCCTTTGACGGCTTCGTCGATATCTGCATCGTCGAACACGATAAATGGCGCGTTGCCGCCGAGCTCCATCGACGTTTTTTTCATGGTTTCCGCACACTGGGCCTGCAGCTGCTTGCCCACGGCAGTGGAGCCGGTGAAGGTGAATTTGCGCACCAGCGGGTTGCTGGTCATTTCCTTGCCGATTTCCCGCGAGCTTTTGCCCACCACCACGTTGAACACGCCTTTGGGAACGCCGGCCTGCTCCGCCAGTACCGCGAGGGCGAGGGCGGAGAGAGGGGTTTCGGAGGCGGGTTTGGCGACGAAGGTGCAACCGGCGGCGAGTGCCGGGGCAAGCTTGCGCGCGATCATGGCACTGGGGAAATTCCACGGCGTGATGGAGGCGGTGACGCCCACCGGCTGCTTGATGACCACGATGCGCTTGTCTTTCGACGGCGGCGCGATCACATCGCCGTAGGCACGCTTGGCCTCTTCGGCAAACCATTCGAGATAGTTGGCGCCGTAGATGATTTCGGTTCTGGCTTCGGAGAGGGGCTTGCCCTGCTCGGCGGTGAGGATTTTTGCCAGGTCGTCGACATTGTCGACGATGAGGTTGTACCAGTCCCTCAGGATTTTCGCGCGTTCCTTTACCGTGCGATCGCGCCAGGCGGGCCAGGCTTTGTCGGCGGCTTCGATGGCGCGGCGGGTGTCATCGGCGCCGCAGCTGGCAATGGTGGCGACGATTTCGCCAGTGGCGGGGTTGATGACGTCGAGGGTATTGCCGCTGTCGGCATCGCGCCACTCGCCATTGATGTAGGACTGTTTGCGCAGGAGGTTGGGATTATTGAGATTCAGCACGGGAACTCCATTTTCTGTGGGTGTTCGCCTGCAAGGCAGGCTCCTACATTGGGCTCGACGGGAGTGCGGAGCTCCAGCTCCGCATCCGGTGGGGGTTCGCCTGCAGGCAGGCTCCTACAGGATATTTTCCTGGCAAGTTTAGTCCTGTGCGTAATTCAACGCCTTTACTTCACGGGTATTGCGCCGCCCCGTGTGAATCCCTGTACTTATTTTTTCTTTTTCACGAACTTCATCAGGCGGCGCTTCTTGGCTTTCTGGCGGTCGCTGAGTTTGTTCTTTTTGCCCTCGTAGGGGTTTTTGCCGGTGCGGAATTCGATCTTCACCGGGGTCCCGTGTAATCCCAGCGCCTGGCGGAAGGTCTTTTCCAGGTAGCGCACATAGTGGCCCGGCACTTCGTCGGTCTGGTTGCCATGGATCACGATAATCGGCGGGTTCTTGCCGCCGGCGTGGGCATAGCGCAGTTTGATGCGGTTGCCGTTCACCAGCGGCGGTTGGTGCTCACTTACAGCCCATTGCAGAATCCGCGTGAGGTGATTGGTGGAGAGCTTGTCGGTGGCGGACTGGTAGGCGGCCTCGATGGACTGGTACAGGTTGCCGACGCCAGTGCCATGCAGAGCGGAGATAAAGTGGATATCCGCAAAGTCCACAAAGCGCAGGCGGCGCTCCAGTTCGGTCTTGATGAAGTCGCGATGGTCCGGGTCGAGACCGTCCCATTTGTTCAGCGCCACCACCAGCGCGCGGCCGGCCTGGATCACGCTGCCCATCAGGTGCAGGTCTTGGTCGACAAGGCCTTCGCTGGCATCGATCACCAGCACCACCACGTTAGAGTCTTCCACCGCCTGCAGGGTTTTGACGATGGAGAATTTCTCCACCGATTCCTTGACGTTCTTGCGGCGGCGAATGCCGGCGGTATCGATGATGGTATAGGGCTTATCGTCGCGAGTGTAGTTGATGTACACGCTGTCACGTGTGGTGCCGGGCTGATCGAAGACCACCACGCGGTCTTCACCCAGCAGGCGGTTCACCAGGGTGGACTTGCCCACGTTGGGACGGCCGACGATGCCGATCTTGATGCCCTTGGCTTCTTCCTTCTCCTCCTCTTCCTCCGGTGTCGGCAGGCCCTCGATCAGGCGCTCCATCAGCGCACGCACACCGCGGCCATGGGTGGCGGTGGTGGGGAAGAGTTCGCCGATGCCGAGTTCATAGAACGGCGACAACGCGATATCCGGGTTTACCCCGTCCACCTTGTTGGCGACGAGGATGGTGGGCTTGGACCGCACGCGCAGGCGCTCGGCGATCATTTCATCCGCAGGGGTGAGGCCGGCGCGGCAGTCCACCATGAACAGGACAAAGTCCGCCTCTTCGATGGCCTGCATGGATTGCTGGGCCATGGCGGCGTCGATGCCCTCTTCCCCGCCGCTGATACCACCGGTATCGACGAGAATCATTTTGCGGCCTTCAAATTCCGCTTCGCCGTATTTGCGGTCGCGGGTGAGGCCCGCATAGTTCGCAACCAGCGCGTCGCGGGTTTTGGTAAGGCGGTTGAACAGGGTGGATTTGCCCACATTGGGGCGCCCGACCAGGGCGATTACAGGCAACATAATTCGGGTCTACGTAAAGCAAAAATGGTTTTGCCAGAAATACGAACGCCCGCGAGAACGCGGGCGGTCTTGGTTCGCTTTTGTAGGAGCCTGCTTGCAGGCGAACAGAACAGAGCGTTGAACCGTTCGCCTGCAAGCAGGCTCCTACAGAAGCCCATGTACTAATCCAGATCAGCGCTCCAGGCGCAGCGCGACCAGTTCGCCGTCGTCCGACAGTGCGAATAGCAGGTCACCATCCGCCAGCAGCGGAATGCGCACCGGGTCGCGGTCGATCCGGGTGCGGCCCACAAAGCGGCCGGTATTCGGATCCAGTGCGTGGAGATAACCGTCCAGGTCGCCAACTACCACCACATCACCAAAATAGGCCGGGCCACTCAACTCGCGACGCAACAGTTCGTTGTTGCTCCACTGGATCTGCCCATTACCCACATTGTAGGCGTGCACGCTGCCGTCGGCGCCGCTCAGGAATACCTGGCCGGCACCTACGGTCACACTGTGGTTGGTTGAGGCATCGCGCGCCCACAGGCCGCGGCCGTCTTCGCGGGACAGTGCCACCACGCGGCCCTGATAGCTGGCGGCAAACACCAGTTCACCGCGCACCAGCGGGGCGCCGTCGATATCCACTACCCGCTCAAGTTCCGCGGAACCCTGGGGTATGGCCACGCGCTGCTCCCAGCGACTGATACCGTCGCTGGCGCTGAGCGCAATCAACTTGCCGTTATCCAGGCCGGCAAAGACTACACCGGCGGAAATTACCGGGCTGGCCGTGCCGCGCAGGGTCAGTACCGGCAACACCGTGTTGTGCCGCCAGCGCTGCTCGCCGGTGCTGGCATCCAGCCCCAGCAGCTTGCCGTCGACGGTCTGCACCACCACCATGCCGGCGCCAACCGCGGGCGTGGAAACCACTTCGCCGCTCAACTGGGTGGACCAGCGCTGGCTGCCGTCGTTCAAATCCAGTGCCACCACGCGGCCGCGGTAATCCGCCACCACGGCCATGCCGAGGCCGACACCGACACCGCCACTGATGGACTGTTCAATGTTTGTGCGCCATACGCGTTTGCCGCTGGTGCGGTCGAAGGCATAGACATCGCCTTCGCTGTTGGCGGCGATCACCTTGCCGTCGATGATGCCGGGTTTCAGCATCGCATAGCGCAGCGCGTCGATATCGCCGATATTGTTCGACCACACTTCACGCAGCCGGACGCTCTCCTGAATTTCTGTCAGTTCTACGGGGTCTGTGTCTTCCTTTTCCTCGTTGGAAGCACAGGCTCCGAGCACCGCGGCCAGGGCCACGGCGATTATCCGGTTAAGCGCCTTGTGTGTGCCGATCATTGTGCATCCTTCTCCGTTGCTGCTTCGGTTGCATTGTCTGACTGAGAGTCTGAGTCAGACTCTGACACCGGCGGCTCTTCCTGAGTTTCATCGGTCTGCTCTTCTGCGCCACCCAGGCTCTCGATTTTCAGGTCGAGCAAACGGGAACCGGCGGCCTGCTCCGGCAGCAGTTGCGCGCGGGCCTGCTGGTAGGCGGCGCGGGCGGCGTCGTTATCGCCCTGCTGCACCAGGATATCCCCGCGGGTTTCCGCGAATAGTGCAGCGAATGCCGCGGGCACATCGCCTTCCAGCAGTTTCAGCGCCTCGCCGGTTTCACCGCGGGCGGCCTTCACCGCTGCCAGGCGGCGTTTGGCAACGAACTTCAGCGCGTCTTCGCTAGTGTTATCCAGAGCCCACTGCAGTTGCTTGGTCGCTTCTTCAAGGTCGTTTTTCTCCACCGCCAGTGCTGCCAGTTGCAGTGCCGCCTGGCTCGCGTAAATGCGGTTGGCGAAGTTGTCTTTCAGCTCGCGCGCCAGGGATTGGGCGGTGGTCAGCTGTTTGTTGTCCGGCTGGCCTTCGTTGGCGCTCACCGCCTCGACAAAGCCCTGATAGACGTTGGAGGCTGCTTCCGCTTCCGCGCGCTGTTTGCCCTGCCACCACTGCCAACCAAAGTAGGCCGCCAGTGCCAGCACCACACCGGTGACGATGCCAGTGCCGTTTTCTTTCCACCAACGTTTGAGCGATTCAATCTGTTCTTCTTCGGTCAAATGGTCAGCCATTGTTATTGCCTTATTTTTTAACGTCTTGATCAGGGAGAAACTTTGACTCAGGCCTGCAGAATTTTCGGCAGGTCGGCCAGCGCCACGGTTTGCTGCTCGGCATCTGCACGCAGGGATTTGACCGTCACCTGCCCCGCCGCCGCTTCGTCTTCGCCGATAATCAATGCGTATTCCGCATTGCTCTTGTCGGCCTTTTTCATCTGGCTCTTGAAGCTGCCGCCGCCGCAGTGCGTCTGCAGGCGCAGCCACGGCAGTTCGGTGCGCAGCGTCTCCGCCGCCGCCAGGGCTGCGGATTGTACATCACCTACGGCCACCAGATAGGCGTCTATCTGCTGGTCCAGGGTATCCGGGAGCACTTCCAGGGTTTCCAGCAACAGCACCAGCCGCTCAACGCCGAGGCCGAAGCCCACGGCAGGAGTGGATTTGCCGCCCATCTGCTCTACAAGACCGTCGTAGCGGCCACCGGCACACACAGTGCCCTGGGCGCCGAGGCTGTCGGTCACCCACTCGAATACGGTTTTGCCGTAGTAATCGAGACCGCGCACCAGACGGGGGTTCACTTCGTAGGCCACACCGGCGGCGTCGAGGAAGGTGCGCAGCTGGTCAAAGTGCGCGCGGGACTCGTCGTCGAGGTAGTCCAGCAGGCAGGGTGCGTCTTCCAACAGTGCCTGGGTGTCCGGGTTCTTGCTGTCGAGAATTCGCAGCGGGTTCTTGTCGAGGCGGCGCTGGCTGTCTTCGTCCAGCTGGTTCTTGCGTGCCGACAGGTATTCCACCAGCGCGTCGCGGAACGCGGCGCGGCTCTCGCTGCTGCCCAGGGAGTTGAGTTGCAGGGTGACATGCTCTGCCACACCCAGCTGCTTCCACAGGCGCGCGGTCATCATCAGGATCTCGGCGTCGATATCCGGGCCCTCGATGCCGAATACTTCCACCCCGAACTGGTGGAACTGGCGCAGACGGCCCTTCTGCGGGCGCTCGTAGCGGAACATAGGACCGAAATACCACAGGCGCTGGGGCTGATTCAGCAGGCCGTTCTGAATTGCCGCACGTACGGTGCCGGCGGTACCTTCCGGGCGCAGGGTGACGCTGTCGCCGCCCTTGTCGTCGAAGGTGTACATCTCCTTCTCGACGATGTCGGTACCCTCACCCACGGCGCGGGCGAACAGCTGGGTCGCTTCCAGGATCGGGGTGCGGATCTCGCTGTAGCCGTAGCGGGCGAAGAGCTCGCTTAGGGTACTTTCCACGTACTGCCACACCGGCGATTGGGTGGGCTGCAGGTCGTTCATGCCGCGGATGGCGCGAAGTTCTTTCAACGGAAGTCCTTAACATTTTGCAAGCGTCATACCGGCGCAGACCGGTATCCAGTTCCGAGGCTGGATCCCGGATCAAGTCCGGGATGACGGTGTATCTTAAAATTCTGCCTTATCGTCATACCGACGCAGGCCGATATCCAGTTCCGAGGCTGGATCCCGGATCAAGTCCGGGATGACGGTGTATCTTAAAATTCTGCCTATTCGTCATACCGGCGCAGGCCGGTATCCAGTTCCGGAGCTGGATCCCGGATCAGGTCCGGGATGACGGGATTTCTGAATTACTCGGTGGTTTCCCGGGCGATGATGCTCGCTTCCTGCGCCGCCTTGGCCGCGGCCTTTTCGCGGATCAGTTTTTCCAGGTCATCCACCAGGTTGTCGTTCTTGAATTTGCGGTCCGGCTGGCCATCGACATAGATCGCGTGGCTCGGGGTACCGCCGGCGAGACCAATGTCCGCCTCTTTCGCTTCGCCCGGGCCATTGACGATACAACCGATCACCGCCACATCCAGCGGGGTGGTGATGTCTTCCAGACGGGTCTCCAGCTCGTTCATGGTTTTCACCACGTCGAAGTTCTGGCGCGAGCAGCTGGGGCAGGCAATAAAGTTGATGCCCTTGGTGCGCAGGCGCAGGCTCTTCAGCAGATCCCAGCCCACCTTCACCTCTTCCACCGGGTCCGCCGCCAGGGACACCCGCAGGGTATCGCCGATGCCGTCCAGCAGCAGCGCGCCGAGGCCGATGGCGGACTTCACCGTGCCCGCACGCAGGCCACCGGCTTCGGTGATGCCGAGGTGCAGGGGCTGATCGATCTGGGCCGCCAGCTTGCGGTAGGCGGCGGTGGCCATGAAGATGTCGGACGCCTTCACGCTCACTTTGAAGTTCTGGAAATCCAGGCTGTCGAGGATGTCCACATGACGCAGGGCGGATTCCACCAGCGCATCCGGGGTGGGCTCGCCGTATTTCTTCTGCAGATCCTTTTCCAGGGAACCGGCGTTAACGCCGATGCGGATCGGAATATTCAGGTCCCGCGCCTTGTCCACCACCGCGCGGATGCGGTGCTCGCGGCCGATATTGCCGGGGTTGATGCGCAGGCAGTCTACGCCGAGATCGGCCACACGCAGCGCAATGCGGTAGTCGAAGTGGATATCCGCCACCAGCGGTACATTCACCTGCTTCTTGATCTCGCCGAAAGCCTCCGCGGCCTCCATGGAAGGCACGGAAACCCGCACGATATCCGCACCGGCCTTCTCCAGCCGCTGGATCTGCTCCACGGTGGCGGCCACATCGCAGGTTTCGGTATTGGTCATGCTCTGCACGGAAATGGGCGCACCGCCACCGACCGGCACATTGCCCACCATGATCTGGCGTGACACGCGGCGAACTATGGGTGACTCGAACTGCATAACAGAACCTGCGTTGGCTATTGAGCGGGTGGGAGCAATGGTAAAAAACGGGGAGGATTATAGAGAGATTGGGCGCAAACCTACAGCGTGCGGCTGAAATCCAATGCCCGAATCACGCCCTGTAGGAGCCTGCCTGCAGGCGAATGGAACTGCGCTCTGTCCTATTCGCCTGCAGGCAGGCTCCTACAGGGCGCAGCTCGAGAAGCAGATCAGCCACCCACGCTGAGTTTGCGGGTGCGGCGATTGCCGATGGGCGCACTGTCGACCACCTGACCGTCAAAGGTGATGGTGGCCGCTGCGGCATTACCCAGCATCACACTGAACGGAGCCCGGCCATTCAGTTCCACAGTAGAGCCCGCAGGCTGCAACTTGGCGATCATTTTGTAGCCAGTTGCATCGGTCACTTCCAGCCAGGACTCCCCCTGAAAGGAAATCACCAGACGCGGCGCAGTGCCGGCTTCTGACGGAGCCTCCACAGTTTCAGCCGCGGCAACCGGCGCTACCCCGGAGGGTACCTCCGCCGAGCGCTCCGCAACAGGGTGCAGCGCTTCAGCGGCAGAGTTTTCCACATCTGGCGGAACAACATCTGCGAACTCAGCATCGGTCTCGGGCGCCCCGTCATCGACTTCCGGCGCGGCGGCGCGCTCTTCGTTTATGTCAGTCAATGCTTCGGACGTTTCGACAGACTGAACCGAGGGGAACGCCACCTCGGCAGCCTCTTCGCTGATATCGACTTCCGCACTGTAGCTCGACGCGGTCGCCAACAGCTCGCTGTCATCACGATCCTGGGCGCCATCCACACGCACCAGTTGGCTTCCGTCCCCCGCCTGCTGATCGAACCACCAGAAACCACCACCTGCAGCCAGTGCAAGTACCAGTATGAGCGGAGCTGACAAGGAACCGCGGCGCCTTTCCCGGCGGCTGGATAACACCGCACCCACCGGTGCGCGCGCAGGCTCCGCGGCGACCTCCACCGGCATCTGCCGGGCAAACGCCTCCATCACCACGGTGGCATCGAGCCCCAGCTCTTTGCACAGGTTGCGGATATAGCCGCGCACATAGGTGGTGCCGGCAAAACGCTCGAAGGCGTCCTGTTCAAGGGCCTCCAGTTTGTCCGGGGTCATGCACAGGCGGCGGGCGAGTTCGTCGCGGGTGAACCCGGCCTTGTCGCGCGCCTCCCGGAGCATAATACCCACAGTGATCGCGGGCGTATCGGTGGAGGTTGTTTCCTGCGGGTCTGAGATCTGGTTACTGCTGCTCATTTTCGGCCATCATCTGCTGGTACTTCAGCGTTTCCGCTGAATAGGGAAAGAGGTTTTTCAGCGCCAGGGCGTAACTCCTTTCCTTGTCCCGATTGCCAAAAATTTTCTCGATGCGAATCCCCAACCATAGGGACTGCGGCACCTGACGATTCTTGTCGCTGTAGCGGTCGAGATACTGCTTTGCCTGTGCGTAATCGCCCTTCGCAAACTTGAGCTCCGCCAGCTCCAGTTGCGCCAAAGACATATTGGGGCTGAGAGAAAGCGCCTTCATGAAGGCCGCCTCGGCGGCGTCACTCTCTCCCAACCGCAACTCGGCGCGGCCGAGGTTGGCGAGCGCATAGGAGCGGCGATTGTAGGTGAGATCTTCGGAGGCGACCTGAAACTGCGCTTTGGCATCGCGGTAGCGCTCCTGCTGGTACAGAAAGGCGCCGTAGTTCACCCGTGCCATGGAAAACTTGCTGTCGTAGCGCAGCGCCTTCTTGAAATGGGACTCCGCCACGGCATTTTCCTTGTCGGCCTGATACAGCAGCGCCAGGCCATGGTGCGCCTGCGGATCTTTCCGGCCCAGTTCGAGCGCTTTCTGGAAGTGATGGCGGGCCAGTTCCCGGTTTTCACTGCCGCTCTGCAGATAGCGCAGCCCCAACTGGATATGGGTCTCCCGCGCCTTGTCGAGATCCACGGACTTGCCGGGGCCAGAGCTGACACAGCCGCCCAGCAACAGGCTGAGGAGGAGTCCGGCCAATACTGCCGGGCTGGAAATTCTTGCAAACACGAGCTTCACCTTGTCGTTATCGGGTGCGTTTACCACGGGCGCACGCCGATTTCCGGCAATGCAAATATCAGGCCTGCCCGACGATCCGCACCGGGCGCTCCGCGTTGCGGTAGCGCTCCGAGCGACGGGTGCGGTCATTCACCTGGCCGGCCAGCTGGCCACAGGCCGCGGCGATGTCGTCGCCCCGGGTGGTACGCACGGTTACGGTATAGCCTTTGTCCAACAAAATCTGTTGAAAACGTCGCAAAGCGTTATTGCTGACCCGTTGATAGTCGGACAGCTCGAACGGATTGAAGGGTATCAGATTTATCTTTACCGGCACATCACGCAGCAGCTCGCCCAGTTGTTCGGCGTGCTCGGGGCGGTCGTTCACGTCCCGGATCATGGTGTACTCGATGGTCATCTTGCGATGATTGTCGGGCATGCTCTCGATATAGCGCTTGGCGCTGTCGAGCAGCATGGCGATGGGGTATTTCTTGTTGATCGGCACCAGCTCGTTGCGCAGCTCATCGTTGGGCGCGTGCAGGGAGATGGCCAGGCTGACATCGGTCACTTCCGCCAGGCGGTCCAGTGCCGGCACCACACCGGAGGTGCTCAACGTAACTCTGCGCTTGGAAATGCCGTAGGCGTTGTCTTCCATCATCAGGTTCATCGCGTCGACCACATTGTCGAAGTTGAGCAGGGGTTCACCCATGCCCATCATCACCACGTTGGTCACCTTGCGCGGGCGCTCTTGCTTCTTCACGGGCGGCTGCAACTGCCCGAAGGATTTACACGCGATCCACACCTGGCCGATGATCTCGGCCGCCGTCAGGTCGCGGTTGAAGCCCTGCTTGCCGGTGGCGCAGAAGCTGCAGTCGAGGGAACAACCCACCTGGGAGGACACGCACAGGGTGCCGCGCTCACCGTCGGGAATGAATACGGTCTCGATCACATTGCCGCCGGTCACTTCGATCAGCCATTTGCGCGTGCCGTCGGCGGAGTCCATCTGCTTCAGGACTTTGGGGGCGCGGATCTCGGCCACTTCCGCCAGCTTTGCGCGCAGCGCCTTGCTGACATTCGTCATCTGTTCGAAATCGTCGGCGCCGTTCTGGTGAATCCATTTCAGCACCTGTACCGCGCGGAAGCGCTTTTCACCGAGACCATCAAAGAACGCAGCGAGCTTATCTACGGACAGGCCCAACAGGTTTACTTTTTCGGTTCGTTCGGCGCTTTCGGTAGAAGCTTGCACTGTCTGTACGTCGCTCATGGATTCACCTTGCACCGGATCCGGTGCGTAATTTGGGTACGCCTGTAGGAGCCGGCCTTGCCGGCGAACGGTTCGGAGCTCCGGACTATTCGCCTGCAAGGCAGGCTCCTACAGGGTTAATTGCCGGAAATCAGCAATTAACGCGCGCAGATTTCTTCTGCAGAGAAGAAGTAGCTCACTTCGCGCTCGGCGGAAGTGGTGGAGTCGGAACCGTGTACCGCGTTGGCGTCGATGCTCTCGGCAAAGTCAGCGCGGATGGTGCCGGCTTCGGCTTCTTTCGGGTTGGTGGCGCCCATCAGGTCGCGGTTGGCTTTCACCGCGTTCTCGCCTTCCAGAACCTGTACAACAACCGGGCCGGAAGTCATGAAATCCACCAGATCCTTGAAGAAAGGACGCTCTTTGTGCTCGGCGTAGAAGCCTTCGGCCTTCTCGCGGGACAGCTGAACCATCTTCATGGCAACAATGCGCAGACCGGCTTTCTCAAAGCGGCTCTCGATTTCACCGATGACGTTCTTGGCTACGGCGTCCGGCTTGATAATGGACAGGGTGCGTTCCAGGGCCATGTTTTTCTCCAATTTCAGGTTTATAGATAATTACGTTTTCAACAGATACGAAAAGAGCAACCGGAGTTGCTCTTCCCTGAATTCTCTCTCACGGCGAACTGACGATTATTTAACCAATCCCGGTTCGCGGAGGGCGGATTATACGCGTAGTGGGGTGAAGTTTGTACTGTTTGATTTGGCCGCTGAGCGACCTGTAGGAGCCTGCCTTGCAGGCGAACTCGCAAGCAGGCTCCTACAAGAGGCGGCGCGCAAAATGAGGCTTATTTGTTTTCCTCGATCCAGGCCGCCTGAATGGCCTCCAGGATCTTCTCGCCACAGCGGTTGGGATCGTCGTCAAAATCCGGCAGCTCCATCACCCATTTACGCAGGTCGACGAAGTTGACCGCAAGCGGGTCCACGTCCGGATAGTTGTCCGCGAGTTCGATGGCGATATCGTGAATATCCGTCCACTTCATCGGTGTGCCCCCTTAATGGCGCTCGGAAACCTGGTTGATGGTGTATTTGGGAATCTCGACCACCAGATCTTCCTTATCTACCACCGCCTGACAGGACAGGCGCGACTCCGGCTCCAGGCCCCAGGCCTTGTCCAGCAGGTCTTCTTCCAGCTCGTCCGGCTCACCCAGGGAGTCAAAACCCTCGCGCACAATCACGTGACAGGTGGTACAGGCGCAGGACTTTTCGCAGGCGTGCTCAATCTCCACACCATTCTGCAGCGCGGCGTCGCACACGGTGATGCCCGGTTCCACTTCAATGACCTTGCCTTCCGGGCACAGCTCTGGATGCGGCAGGAATACGATCTTCGGCATAACTCAAACTCTCACTCAGTCACTGCCCTCAGGGCTTATCAAATGGCCCTCAGGGCTTATCAAATTCATCCAGGCTGTGGCCCTGCATGGCGCGCTTGATGGACTTGTCCATGCGGCGGGCGGCGTAAGGCTCGGACAGCGTGTTCAACGCGTCGATACGGTTGCGGATTTCCTCCGGCGTGCCGCCGTTGTGCGCGAGGCGCAGCGCTTCCATGGCACGCTCCAGCTCGCCGAGTTCGCGCTCGTCCAGCAGTTCCGCACCGTCTTCCTGCAAGGCGACCAACATAGCTTCCAGGGTGCGCTCCGCCTCGACCTGAGCCTCGCGCAGGGCGCGCGCGGCGATGTCTTCCTCGGCGTTGGCGTAAGAGTCCTGCAACATGCGGGTAATATCGGAATCCTCAAGACCGTAGGACGGCTTGACGGTGATTTCCGCGGCCACACCACTGCTTTTCTCCACGGCACTGACCGCCAGCAGGCCGTCCGCATCCACCTGAAAGGTCACGCGGATATGCGCCGCACCCGCCACCATGGGCGGAATACCGCGCAGTTCGAAGCGCGCCAGTGAGCGACAGTCTTTCACCAGTTCGCGCTCGCCCTGCACCACGTGGATGGCCATAGCAGTCTGGCCGTCCTTGAAGGTGGTGAACTCCTGGGCCTTGGCCACCGGAATGGTGGTGTTGCGGTGGATCAGCTTCTCCGTGAGTCCACCCATGGTCTCGATACCCAGGGACAGCGGGATCACATCCAGCAACAGCAGGTCCTCGCGGGATTTGTTGCCCACCAGCACATCCGCCTGGATCGCGGCACCAATGGCAACCACCTGATCCGGATCGATGTCCGCGTGGGGCTCGCGACCGAAAAACTCCTGTACTTTTTCCCGCACCCGCAGGGTTCTTGTGGACCCGCCTACCAGCACCACTTCTTCCACATCGGCGGTATCGAGGCCCGCATCCCGCAGCGCGCGCTTGCAGGCGCGCAGGGTTTTGCCGATCAGCGGGTCGATCAATTCGGCCAACCCGTCGCGGGTCAGTGCGCCGGACCAGTGGTCGTAGGCCATTGGCACCGAAGTTTCCGCGGCAAGGGCTTCCTTGGCCGCACAGGCAATGTCCAACAGTTTGCGCTGGGTGGCGGCATCGAGGTCGGTGCCGAGGCCGGCCTCCACCGCTATCCACTCCGCCACCGCGCGGTCGAAGTCGTCGCCACCAAGAGCACTGTCACCACCGGTGGCGAGCACTTCAAACACGCCTTTGGACAGACGCAGGATGGAAATATCAAACGTGCCGCCGCCAAGGTCGTACACCGCGATGGTCTTGTCTGCCACGTCGCCGCCCTCTTCGGCCTTGTCGAGGCCGTAGGCCACGGCCGCGGCGGTGGGCTCGTTCAGCAGGCGTAGCACCTTGAGGCCAGCCAGTTTCGCGGCGTCTTTGGTGGCCTGGCGCTGAGCCTCATCAAAATACGCAGGCACGGTGATCACCGCGCCATCGAGCGGGCCGCCGAGGGATTCGGCACCACGCTGGGCGAGCACCTTGAGAATTTCCGCGGACACCTGCACCGGGTTCACCGCACCGGCCACAGTCTCAATGGACGGCATACCCGCCGTGTCCGCGGCGAAATTGTAGGGCAGCTGCTCGCCGAAATGTTTGATATCGGCGAGGCCGCGCCCCATAAAGCGCTTGATGGAAATCAGGGTGTTGTAGGGGTCGCCGCCGGCGGCGGCGCGCGCGCCGTAGCCAACTTCCACGCCGTCTTCGAGGTAGCGAACGGCAGAGGGCAGTATCACGCGCCCGTCTTCTGCCGGCAGAGCTTCCGCCGTCCCACTGCGCACCGTGGCCACCAGAGAGTTGGTGGTGCCGAGGTCGATACCTACCGCGCGCTTGCGCTGGTGGGGTTCGGGGGTCTGGCCGGGTTCGGAAATCTGCAGTAGTGCCATAGTGCTTTCAACAACTTATATACGTTCAGTCCAGTAGTTCTTCTTCAAGCGCGTCGATCTGCCGGCGCAACTTGGCGAGAAACTGCATTTTCAGCAGCGCGGCGCTGGCCGCATCCAGTGCCTGATTTCCCAGGCTCGCGGAAAAAGCCTGCTCCTGTGCACGGAAGAGCTCGTCGGCATCACTGCCTAACTCTTCCAGCTCCGCTTCCGGGTCGCCGGCATCGCGCACGTCTTCCAAGCGCTCGCGCAGGATCATCTGCTGCATCAGGAATTCGCCGTCGGCGGTGGTCTGCTCGGGATGGATCTCGATACCGGCCAGCTGCAGCAGGTATTGCGCGCGCGCCACCGGGTCTTTGAGGGTATTGTTGGCCTCGTTGATCTGCGCCGCATACTGCATGGACAACATCTGCTCGCGCTCGGATTTCGCCGCGAAGCGGTCCGGGTGGAACTCCTGCTGCAGCTCCCGGTAGCGCTTGGTCAACACCTGGCGGTCCACCTCATAGGTCTGCGGCAGGCCGAAAATTTCGAAATGGTTCTGCTGCAGCTTCATAAAGAAAGTTTCATTTCAGTTTGCCGAAGGTTCTATAGCAAAAAGGCCGGTATGCGCCCTGGCATCCGGCCTTCTGCTGCCAGAAAGTTTTCCGTTAAACGTGAAAGCTTTCGCCGCAGCCGCACTCGTTCTTGACGTTCGGGTTCTTGAAGGCGAAGCCTTCGTTCAACCCTTCCTTGACGAAATCCAGTTCGGTCCCGTCGAGGTAGGCGAGGCTTTTCGGGTCGACCACCAGTTTTACGCCGCCGGCTTCAAACACTTCGTCTTCCGCCTCGGCCTGATCTACAAACTCCAGTACATATGCCATACCGGAGCAGCCGGCGGTTTTTACACCGACACGGATGCCGATGCCCTTGCCGCGACTGGCCAGCTGTTTGGCAACATGTGCCTGGGCCGCTTCGGTCATGGTAATGGCCATATGCTCTGCTACTCCTTACCGCCAGGTTAACGCAGAAAACCCGGGCTTAACCCGCGGCTTCTTCCACCGTCTCGCCGCGTTTCTCGCGGATATTGCGCACCGCCGCCTTGATGGCGTCTTCCGCCAGCACGGAACAGTGGATTTTCACCGGCGGCAGCGCCAGCTCTTCGGCGATCTGGGTGTTCTTGATCTGCACCGCTTCGTCCAGGGTCTTGCCCTTCACCCACTCGGTGAGCAGGGAGCTGGAGGCGATGGCGGACCCGCAACCATAGGTTTTGAACTTGGCGTCTTCAATGATGCCGGCGTCGTTCACCTGGATCTGCAGACGCATCACGTCGCCACAGGCCGGCGCGCCGACCATGCCGGTGCCCACGTTGTCCGCTTTGTCGTCCATGCGACCGACATTGCGGGGGTGTTCATAGTGGTCAATTACTTTATCGCTGTAGGCCATGACTGTACCCTCTCAATTCGTTTCCAATGCCGCCTTGAGCAGCAAATCAGTGTGCTGCCCATTCGATGGTGCTGAGATCAACACCATCTTTGTACATGTCCCACAACGGGGACAGCTCGCGCAGTTTTTCCACCGCCTTTCTTACTTCTTTGGCCGCGGTATCCACGTCCTGTTCCGTGGTGAAACGGCCAAAACTGAAGCGCAGGGAGCTGTGGGCCAGCTCGTCGTTCACACCCAGCGCGCGCAGCACATAGCTGGGCTCGAGGCTGGCGGAAGTACAGGCGGAGCCGGAGGAAATCGCCAGATCCTTCAGGGACATGATCAGGCTCTCACCCTCTACGAACGCGAAGCTCACATTCAGGTTGCCCGGCACACGCTGCTCCACGGAGCCGTTGATGTGCACCTCTTCCATATCCTTGATCTGGTCCCAGAAACGCTCGCGCAGGGCCAGCAGACGCTTGGCCTCTTCGGCCATTTCCTCTTTGGCAATACGGAAGGCTTCTCCCATACCCACGATCTGGTGGGTCGGCAGGGTGCCGGAACGCATGCCGCGCTCGTGGCCACCGCCGTGCATCTGCGCCTCAATGCGCACGCGCGGCTTGCGGCGCACGTACAGGGCTCCGATACCCTTGGGCCCGTATGCCTTGTGGGCCGAGAAGGACATCAGATCGACCTTGGTGTTTTCCAGGTCGATGTCGATCTTGCCGGCGCTCTGGGCGGCGTCCACGTGAAAAATCACCTTGTGCGCGCGGCACAGTTCACCGATGGCGGCGATGTCGTTGACCACGCCGATCTCATTGTTGACGTGCATCAGGCTCACCAGAATGGTGTCTTCACGCAGCGCTTCCGCGACCTGCTCGGGATAGACGATGCCGTCTTCCTTCGGGTTCAGGTAGGTGACTTCAAAGCCTTCGCGCTCCAGCTGGCGGCAGGTGTCGAGCACCGCTTTATGCTCGATCTTGGAGGTGATGATGTGCTTGCCCTTGCCCTGGTAGAAGTGGGCGGCACCCTTAATGGCGAGATTGTCGGACTCGGTGGCACCGCTGGTCCACACGATCTCACGGGGGTCGGCGTTGACCAGTTCCGCTACCTGGCGGCGCGCATCTTCCACCGCTTCCTCGGCTTTCCAGCCGAACAAGTGTGAGCGGGAGGCCGGGTTGCCGAAGTTGCCGTCCATGGTCAACTGCTCCGCCATTTTACTGGCGACGCGCGGGTCTACCGGGCAGGTTGCCGAATAATCCAGGTAAATGGGAAGCTTCATAGTCTCTCGTCTCCACTCGCCGGTTGCTGCCGGCACCATACTGCTGTCACTTGCTGCTTTTTCTGCGAAAAAACGCCGGTCAGTACCCATTGGCCTGACAGGGCGGCCGGCACCTTACTGCAAGCCGCCGATAATCGCTACTTTCTGTTCAATCGTACCGTCTGCCCCGTTGCGGCAATCCTGGCGGCGGGCCACTTCCTGTACTTCCGAGCGCTCCACCAGATCCGCGAGGCTGATGCCGTTGAGGAAGCCGTGGATCTGACGACTGAGATCCGTCCACAGGTAGTGGGTGAGGCACTGCTCCCCGCCGGAACAATCGCTGTTGCCGCCACAGCTGGTGGCGTCGACAGATTCGTTGACCGCGTCGATGATTTCCGCCACGCAAATGTCCGCGCCGGACCGCGCCAGACGGTAGCCACCACCGGGTCCGCGCACACTGCATACCAGACCGGACTGACGCAGGCGGGAGAACAGCTGTTCCAGATAAGACAGGGAAATATCCTGGCGCTTGGAAATGTCTGCCAGGCTGATGGGGCCACGCTCCGCGTGCAACGCCAGGTCGAGCATGGCTGTTACCGCATACCGCCCCTTGGTTGTCAAACGCATAACGCCTCCTGTCACTCAGGCCCGCGGACATCCAGATAAGCCCGCACCATTGAATCGGGGCGCGAGTATGGAATAACCCACTACCTTGGTCAAGTATATAGCCGAGCGAACTGGTCGGGTATTTGGCGGGCAGTTATACCAATTAGTTATCCTCGCCGCGCTCTGTGGCATATCACCGGCGATTCCCCCACCAGGACACCAATCAGTCGGGTCGCCCCTTGCCACCGGAGCGGTAAATATGGTTCTGGATCGCGGTCAGCATACCGCGCAGGATACCCAACTCCATATCATCTGGACGCACTCGGCTGAACAGTCGACGCAGTCGGGTCATGGTCTGGCGGGGATTGTCCGGATCGATAAAACCCAGCTCGCCCAGTGCCAGCTGCAGATGTTCGTAATAGAGTTCCATATCCGAGGCTTTTGCCGGCGGGCGGTCCCAGTCGCTGAAGCTGAGCGCCTCGCCGCGCTCGTCTTCCAGCGCAGCCATGCGCGCCTCGTACACCAGCACCTGCACCGCGGTGGCCAGATTCAGCGAGCTGTACTCCGGGTTGGACGGGATGTGCACGTGGAAATTGCACGCCTGCAGCTCCTCGTTAGTGAGCCCGCGATCCTCGCGCCCGAACACCAGCGCCACCGGGTGGGTTTTGGCTTCGGCCACCGCGCGCACCCCGCACTCCCGCGGGGTGAGCAGCGGCCACGGAATACGGCGCTCGCGGGCGCTGGTGGCCACCACCAGGCCGCAGTCCGCTACCGCCTCTTCCAGACTTTCGACCACCACCGCGCTGTCCAGCAGCTCGGCGGCCCCGGCGGCGCGCCACACCGCGTTGGCAGCGGGGAACTCCCGCGGCTGTACCAGGTACAGCTGGCTCAGGCCCATATTTTTGAGCGCGCGGGCGGCGCCGCCGATATTGCCCGGGTGGGCGCTGTTCACCAGTACCACGCGGATATTGTCCAGCGCCTCGAGCGCGGAGCGGGAAGCGGTGGAAGCTGCGGTTTCAGAGGGAGAGGTCGCCATGGGGATTTCCGGATACGGGCAGGGTCGGGTAGCCACAGGTCGACTACCGAGCCTACACTTGCGTGTTACAAAACGGGCGCGGAGTGTAGCAAAATTGCACAGAAATCCCTACAATCGCGCCCGCCCGGCAAGCCCGGTGCTGCTTTTTTAGAATCCACTAACTGATCGCGGAATTCCTATGGAACCCATGCTGAATATTGCCCTGCGCGCGGCGCGCAAGGCCGGTGAACTGATTGAACGTGCCTGGGAGCGCGGCGACCTGATGAAGTTTGAAGAGAAAGGTCGCAACGATTACGTGACAGAAGTGGACAAGGCCAGCGAACAGGAAATCATCTACCATCTGCGCAAGGCCTTCCCCAAACACAGTATTCGCGGTGAGGAGAGCGGCCTGCAGGAGGGCGCTGAGCCGGAGTACGAGTGGATCATCGACCCGCTGGACGGCACCACCAACTTTATCCACGGCTGCCCGCACTTCGCCATTTCCATTGCCTGCCGCTACCGCGGCCAGATCGAGCACGCGGTCGTGCTGGATCCGATCAAGCGCGAAGAATTTACCGCGAGTCGCGGTCGCGGCGCCGCACTCAATGGCCGTCGCATCCGCGTATCCAGCCGCCAGGGGTTAAACGGTGCGCTGATTGGCACCGGTATCCCATTCAATGGTCACGCGCTGGATAACATCGACCCTTACCTCGCGGCCCTGAAAGAAATTGCCGGTCAGACCGCCGGCATCCGCCGCCCCGGAGCCGCCGCGCTGGACCTGGCCTATGTGGCCGCGGGCCGCTTCGACGGCTTCTGGGAAATGTACCTGAACACCTGGGATATCGCCGCGGGTTCGCTGCTGGTAAAAGAAGCCGGCGGCCTGATCAGCGACTTCCGCGGTGGCAACGATTACCTGGACAGCGGCAATCTGGTGTGCGCCACCCCTAAAACCTTCAAGCCGCTACTGCAGATCGTGGGCAAGCACCTGGGCAAGATCCGCTAGTAATCTACCGCACACCTGTACTGAACCGGCCCCGGCCGGTTCAGCTCCCCAGCTCAAGCCTGACGACTTCCCCATACTCGCTGACATCACACTCCGCAGCGCTCTCCGCCAGCAAATCTTCAAGCGGCAGTGGCCGCCCGATGTAATAGCCCTGCAGCAGATCCACTCCGATTTTGTTGAGCCTTTCCGCGGTGGCTGCGTCTTCCACATATTCGGCAATGGTGCGCGCCTTCAGGCGGTGCGCAACCTGGTTGATGGACTCGACGATCATCAGGTCGACAAAATTCGATTCCACCTGCCTTACGAAACTGCCATCGATCTTGATGTAATCAATGGCAAATGCTTTCAGGTAGTTGAAGGAACTCAGGCCATTGCCAAAATCATCCAGCGCCACCTTGCAGCCCATTTCCCGCAGAGTGGCAACAAACCGGCTGGCGCTCTCCATCTGGTTGACCATCGCGGTTTCAGTAATTTCGATCCCCAGGCGGTCAAACGGCAGTGCGGAATCCTTCAGTAGGGCAAACAGGCTCTGCTGGAAAGTGCTGTCTCCGATGGCTTCGGCAGACAGATTCATGGCAAAACTCAGGCCGCTCCGCGCAACGGCAGCTACCTGCTCGCGCAGGAACGTATTCATCACCCAGCTGTCCACTTGCAGCATCAGTCCGTAGCGTTCCGCCGCAGGGATAAACGCGCCGGGGGGAATCAGGCTGCCGTCGGCCTCTACCATACGCACCAGCAGTTCGTAATGACTGATTCTTTCGGGATCGACGGCACTGGCAATGGGCTGCGCGAACAGGCGCAGACGGTTCTCATCCAGTGCTTCGCGAATGCGCGACGCCATTTGGATTTCGCGGTGCTGATCCGCCGCGGCGCTGCTGTCAGTCTCGTACAACATCACCACGCCGCGCCCGGCGTGTTTTGCGGAATAACAAGCCACATCCGCCTGGCTCATCAGATCGGCAATCTGGCTGTTATCGCGGCGGATTTCGGTTACGCCCACACTGGCGCCCACATCGAAAATACGACCGCCCCAGGGGAAACGCAGCGCGACGATTTTCCGTACCAGTTGTTCACAGCGCCGCCGCGCCTGCTCTTTGTTGCAATCGCGCAGCAGAATGCCGAACTCGTCGCCGCCGAGACGCGCCACGCTGTCGTTCTCCCGCAACTCGCCGCGCAGAAATCGCGCCACATTGCGCAGCAGTGCATCACCCGCCTGATGCCCGGCACTGTCATTGATGACCTTGAAGCGGTCGAGATCCATATACGCGAGCACATGCACCGTTTCGGTATTGCGTACGCTGGCGACCGCATCCATCAGATCCCGCTTGAACGATTCGCGATTGGGCAGGCGGGTGAGATCATCGTGGCTCGCCTTGTAGCGCAGCTGCCGGATCAACTCGCGGGTTTCGGTCACGTCCTGGAACACCAGCACCGCACCGAGCAGCTGTCCGCCTCCAGTGCGCATGGGCGATGCGGAACATTTCACGTCGTAGCTGTTGCCGTGCCGGTTATGCAGCACCGTACCCTCGGAGGAGAACACCGGCATCACGCTGCTGAGGCACTCGGTAACGGGGCAGGAAACCGGTTCGCCGTCACGGCCGTTGGCCATCTGCAGCACCGCGCTGACGGTCTTGCCCTTCACTTCTCCCAGCGGCCATCCGGTGAGCTGCTCTGCCACCGGGTTCATGAAGGTGATCTGTTGCAGTGGATCGGTCGCAATCACCGCGTCGGCGATGGCATTCAGGGTAACCTGCAAATGTTCTTTTTCCTCCTCCAGCGAGCGCGCCATATTTTTGTTGTCGGTGATATCCCGCAGCACACCGATAAGGCGCAGCGGTTCGCCACCTTCACCGGATTCCATGACGTGAGCAACCTCGTGAATCCAGCGCGCAGAACCTGAATCCGTGCGCACCCGGTACTGACAGTCGATATCCCGAGCGAGCCCGCTAAAATGCTCGCGCTGAGCCTGCAACAGCCGCTGGCGGTCTTCAGGGTTGACCCGGTCAATCCAGTCCTGGCGGCTGGTCAGATGCGCGGCCTCAATTCCCACACCACTGCTGAGCCACTCCGAGAAAAAGGTTTTGCCGCTAGTGAGATCCCAGTCGTACACAACCTGACCGGTAACCGTAAGGGAAAATTTCCAGCGCTCCTCGGCCTTTGCCAACTGGGTCTCGCTGTGTTTTCTCCAGTCGATGTCTTCCACCTGCACCACGGCATATAGCGGCTCATTGCGTGCGCCGCGGGCGAGACTGCAGGACCAATGGCCCCAGATTCGCTCGCCACTCTTGCGTAGGAAGCGCCACTCGGCGTCCTGCACGAATCCCAACTGAACATCAATCAGCGGATTGTGCAGGCCAGTCCCGTTCAGGCTGGCCGCAGAATCCGCGAAGCAGACTACTTCGCGAATACTGAGCCCGCGCAACTCCACTTCCGAATAGCCGATAAAACGACAGAAACTTGGGTTGGCCTGGAGGATGCGATTGTCCAGCGACACCAGCAGCATTCCGATCCGGGAAGACCCCATAGCCGCGCGAAAGCTGCTCTCCACCTCAATAATCCGCTGGCTTCGCTTGCGTTCGATACCAGAGGTAACCGCCATTACGTAGGCCGGCACCAATCCCACATACAACGGCAGAAAATCCAGGATATTGCGCGCGTTGCGCAATTTTTCCGGCAACCATTGCGGACCATTGATCAATAGCATCAGTAGCATCAATGCCGCAGAGAAGATCACCAGCAGTGCCTGCGGCAAGTCCAGGCGGGCGGCCGCCCATATCAGCGGAAGCGTGATGAATACGAACGGATCCGGAAATACCAACAGCAGTAACAGGATGCTGACCAGAGCGCCCACCCCCACCGACAGCAGACGAAGATCAGCGCGGGCAAACGAAGCCCTGGCGCTGGGCTCACTGGTAAGCAGATGGATCAGTGGCAGAAACATGCAGATGCCGATGGCATCTGCGAGATACCAGAGCAGGAACACCTCTCCAAACGGCAAACTGCGGAAATAAGCTGCAACGCCGGCGCCGATACTCGCCCCGACCACCGTCGAAAGAAAAGCACCAAAAAAAATGAACCTGATCCAGCGCCACAGACTACCGAAGAAATCGCCATCCGCGCAGAAGTAACGCAGCATGCCGGCAGCGACCGCCACCTCGGCGACACCGGCCAGGGAGTACAGAGGTGCAATGAACAGTTCCAATCCGCTGGCCAGCGCCGCCAGCAGATTTCCGCTGAAAGTCGCGGCCAGCAGCAACGGCCAGGTGCGTGCTTCATGCCGATACAGCGCAGCAATGGCGAGTGCATCCGCCAGCCAAATAATGGCGACGCCATCGCTGAAGGAAAGGAAATTTTTGCAAAAATAGGCCAGACAAAAGCTGCCCGCCAACAGTAGCAGCGCCTGGCTCAGCAACATTTCCCGCCGACGAGTGGTCACCGCTGCGCGGCCGGCCTTCAGATTTTCACTTGCGTCGTGAAGGGACATCGAGCACAACTTCCTGTTGAAACTTTGTTTTTATTGTCTGGCAGGCTCAGCCCGATGTGATCGCTGATGCCCTGATTTCTTTTTCCAACACAAGTTATCCAGCACAAACCGCTGGTTTCACCTGCTCTCCTGATCCGCAGCGCCTCCGGTATCCCTGGATGCAAGGCTGTAGCGCAGCCCTTCAGACAGCGACGCCAGATCGTAGGAAGTGGGCACACACACGTCTACATGCCGGCAGCGCTGATCGACAATACCGAGTAGCGGTATATGCGCGGTGGCGCTGTCGCCGCGGATAATGGCAGCGAAGTCCTGCAGGGAAACCCCCGGCAGGTCGCCGTCCAGCAGAATAACATCCGGGCGGACAGTGCGCGCCGCGAAGATACCCTTCATGGCGTCCGTGGCGATCTGGACTTCCACCTGGTGCACCGAGGCCAACACTGACCGCATGCGGCTGGCTGCAGAAGTCCTGCCGGCGACATACAGCACCCGGCAGCTCGGCAGCATCCGTGCGTAATCCGGACGCGCCGCCATCTGCAATACTTCATGAGGGGCGTCGTTCATCATGAATTCGATCCAGAATACCGAGCCCTGCCCCTCTTCGCTGTCAAAACCGATGCGCCCCCCCATGGCTTCCGTCAGCTGCCGGGCAATGGCGAGCCCCACACCGGTGCCCTCGATTTTTCCGCGCTCGGCACCGAGACGGTTGAAAGGCTCGAACACCTGCGCCTGTTTGTCGGCGGCGATACCGCACCCCGTGTCCAATACACTGAGCCGCAACCACCCTTCTGCCTGGGGCGCAAAACTGATTACGACCCGCCCGTTCTCCCGGTTGTACTTAATGGCGTTGCCCATCAGGTTTAACACCACCTGCTTGAAGCGCACGCGATCCGCCAGGATATAGGCGCGCTCCCAGCCCAGCGCCTCAAAGGTAAGGCTCACCTTGCGGGTCTCTGCCAGCGGCTCCAACAACTGGCGACAATCCGCCACCAGCGAGGCCGGTTGTATCGGTTCAATAGACGGTGCCAGGCGGCTGCTGTCGATGCGCGCCAGGTCCAGTACGTCCCCCACCAGGTGCAGCATGTGCTGCCCCGCCTTGCGGATTTCTCCCAGACGCAATCGCTGGTCAGGATTCAAGCTCTGATCCAGCTCCACCATCTGACTGTAACCGAGAATGGCGTTCAGCGGTGTGCGCAGCTCGTGGCTGAGGCTGGAGATCAGGGTATTGCGCTCGCTGTTTTCCTGCTTGAGCCGACGCAGCTCCTCTTCCAATCGGAGTTGCTTTTTCTTGCCCGCGGTGATGTCCTGCAGCGTACCGACTACCCGGATCGGTTGCCCCCCACTGCTGCATTGAACATTGCCCCGGCAGCGCACCCAGACGACTCCGCCCTCCCGGTGCCGCAGGCGAAACTCTATGTCCAGTGGCAATTGCTCGCGCACATTGTCTTCCATCGCCTGCTTTACTTCGGGGTAGTCGTCCGGCTGCATGTGGGTCTTCCAGCGCGCCAGCGCCGTGCGCGCATCCGAGTCTTCCGGGCCTCGCGTGTAACCCAACATGCGCCAGCAGGCGGCATCGAGAACCACTTCGTCCACGCGCAGATCCCATTCCCACAGGCCATCGCCAACGGCATCCAGCGCACATTGAATGCGCTCGCCGGAAAAATACGAGAGAGAGCGGGGAGAAAAAGACTCGCTGTAATCGGTACAGCCGCCCAGAAAGAAGCGCTCACCTGCGGAGTCGGTAAAGGCGCGGCCCCACAACCGCAACCAGAGCGGCTGCCCGTTGTGAGCAAATGCGCGGATGGTGGTATCAACAAAATTGCCCTGCAGGCAGAGGCGATGGCGCAACGACTGCAGGCTGTCGCGGTCATCTGAGTGCACCAGCGCCAGATCCCCGGTCCAGACGCCGGCAAGCGCGGCCTCCGGGTCCCGGTGCAGCTGCAACCATAGATTACCCGTGGCCCGCTGCACGCCACTGGCCGGGTGCCACTCCCATACACCGCGAGTGGCACTTAACAGCAGGTCGTGCAGGTACTGCACCTGTGTAAGCGCCTGCGCTGGCGGTAACCCTTCAAGCTCGCCGGGGGTGGCAAGGTTCAGGCCGACCGCTGTGGGTTGTGGAGGTACTGGGTTCGACACCGTGTTGCCGTCGGGCTCGTACTGTGGAATTTGGATTCCGCTGAAACGGCGGACTATTGAGCAAGTGAATCACTTATCGGCGGATAAAAAAAGGCCCCGCAGTGCGGGGCCCAAAATAGCGATGATGAGAGAAAACGGGAAGTCACGCATTATTTCGTATGCCATAACCCGTGATGGATTCCCGGAGCGCAGGCCAAGTGGCCTACACACTAGATAAAGCAATTGGTGTGCCAACTTTTTAAAAAACAGTGAAAACCTGTTCCAACGGCCGTTTGCGAACAAATATTATCCAACTCAATCTGGCTGATGCTGATAGCATTTTGCTAATTGGGGCGTTGTTACGAAAAAATGACAGCGCTTGACCCAAATCGGAACGCAAAATTCCTTTTTTGCACCAAAAGCGCGCACAAACCATTCATTTGGACATTAACTGACTAACTATTCTCAAAATTTATCACCTGGTCCTCTCCGAAAGGTGTTCGTACGGGGTATCTGGGGTAGCATCTGCGCTGTTGGCTCTAACAAGGTTGTAACTATGAATGCTGTTCCCGAAGCTCCCCGCATCTGGCTGACTACGATTCTGTTTGCCAGTACCGCGCTCGCGGCCCTGGTACTGGTTCCGCTGTACGGTGTCCTGGTGGGCTATCACTGGTACCAGTGGCTGGCGTTTGCCGTTCTGGGCGCCTTTTGCGGATTTTCCATTACCGCGGGCTATCACCGCCTCTGGTCTCACCGCACTTATGAAGCGCATTGGTCGCTGCGTCTGTTCTACGCCTTGTTCGGCGCCGCCGCGCTGCAGAACAGCGCCCTGATCTGGTGTTCCGGACACCGCCGCCACCACCGTCACTGCGACGACAACGATCAGGACCCCTACTCCGCCAAGCGCGGTTTCTGGTTCTCCCATATTGGCTGGATGTTGCGTGAATACCCCAGCGGCGAGGTGGATTTCGACAACGCCAAGGATCTTCAGCGGGATAAGATCGTAATGTGGCAGCACAACCACTATGTCCCGATCACCGTGGCGATGAACGTTGGCGTGCCTCTGGTCCTGGGACTGCTGACCGGCGACGTGCTGGGCATGATGCTGTTGGCGGGCGTGTTGCGTATTGTGGTCAATCACCACACTACGTTCTTCATTAATTCTCTGGCGCATATCTGGGGCCGCCGCCCCTACACCGACGAGAACACCGCCCGCGACAACGACCTGCTGGCGTTTTTCACCTTCGGCGAGGGTTACCACAACTACCACCATATTTTTCAAACCGACTACCGCAATGGCATTCGCTGGTACCAGTGGGATCCCACCAAGTGGCTGATCAAAACCGCCAGCTGGCTGGGGCTGGCGCGCAATCTGAAAACCGTGCCGGCGATGCGCATCCAGCGCGCCATGCTGTCCATGCAGTTCAAACGCGCCGAGCAGAAGCTGGAGAACTCCAAGCACAAAGAGAGCTGGAGAGAGCTGCTGGAACGCGAAGCACAGGATTTTTCCGCGGCTCTCGCCGAGTGGAAGGAACTGCAGCAGCAGCGCTACGAAAACGCCCGCGAGCGCTTAGTGAGCAAGTGGGAGAACGCAGCTATCCGCACCCGGGTAAAAGAGCTGGAATACAGCCTCAAAATGCAGCGCAAGCGCCTGCAGATCATGATGGAGCAGTTCCATCTGGCGCCTGCGGCAGCGTAAGGGATGTCCAATCCTGAAATAACAAAGCGGCTCAAGGGCCGCTTTTTTTATACCTGTAATAAATAGCGGAACTGGAATCCCTCCCTGATGGAAGAGTTGAACGCCGCCGGATATGCACTATAAACATAAGAAGAGGCAGCAGGAGACACACAATTCTTGCCCCCGATGCATCTACCGGCAAAAACATAATGAAATCAATCACCCAGAAGGCGCAGCGATGAAGACGTTCAAACAGGCCCACGAGATTCTCAAGAACGCCCAGAAGTTCCATCTGGATATGGCCGGTGTTTACCAACAGTTGCTGGTGAGTGCCCAGGACAACCGCACCCAGCTGCTGTTGAAGCACCTGCACGAGCACGAGTTGCGCATGGCCAACAACCTGAAGAACTACGGCGCGGTCGCCCAGCAGAAGGTGATGCAGACCTGGCTCCAGTACACCCATGAGGAGAACGCCGGCGACCTGGTGAAAAACCAATATCTGAGCGACAAACCCAGCATCGAGGAAATCAACCAACTGGGACAGGAAGTCGACCGCTATTTTTCCGATCTGTACCACGCCGTTTACGGCTCCATCGAGTCGGCAGAGGTCAAGGAGGTGTTTGAAAACCTCAAACATATTCAGGACAAGGAGCGGATCACTCTGTCCATGGCCACTAACTCTCTATGGGATATGTAGTCCCACCGCAATAAGGCCCCTGGCCAGATACAAGTTCCATACGCGAACACTAACGGGCGCGGTCTGTGTGATCAAACACCCAATATCCGAAGGAAATTGGCGAAACTGGCGCACAAAATTCTGAATATGACGGCTTTGTGAAATCGCGGTATTGCTTTTCCCCGCGTGTCATTGCTATTTTTGACAGCGATGTCATTTCGCGGTGCGTTTGTTGAAGCGCCGTACACCAATAAAAATAATCTTCCGCAAGGTGCACATTACATGATCAACAACAAGCTCCGGCTCGGTCTCGTGACCGCCGCCATGCTCGCTGCGGGACACTGCTTTGCCGCCGTGGACTGCTCCGGCCTTCCCGTATGGCAAGCCGGCGCCTCCTATTCCGGAGGCGCCGAAGTCCAGTACAACAACAACACCTACAGGGCCAACTGGTGGACCCAGAACCAGAATCCGGAACAGTACTCTGGCCAATACCAGGAGTGGACGCTGCTCGGCTCCTGCGAGGGCGACGTAGACCCGCAGCTGCCCCCCGAGGGCTCGATTTCCGCCCCCCTGAACGGATCTGTCTTGACCCAAAATGACAGCGTTATCATATCCGTCTCCGCCAGCGACCCCGACGGCCACGTCACCACCGTAGAGTTCTTCGTCAACGGCAGCCTGATTGCAACCGATACCTCGGCTCCCTGGGAGTCTTCGTGGACCGTCGCTGCCGCCGGCCCCGCGACATTCACCGCGCGTATCGTCGACAACGACAACCTTTCCGTCACCACAGCACCGGTGTCCATCACCGTGGACGAAGACGTGGTCGTGGGCCCGGTTGCGCCCTCTATCAGCCTCACGTCCCCGGCGAATGGCTCCAGCCATACCACCGGCACCAGTCTCACCATCAGTGCCAATGCCACAGACAGCGACGGCAGCGTGAGCAAAGTGGAGTTCTTCGTGGACGGCGACCTGATCGCCACCGATACCAGTGCGCCTTACAGCACCCAGTGGGTTGCCACACTCGGCGACCACACCGTGACCGCCGTCGCCACCGACAACGACGAGCTTACCGCCAGCGCCGGCGCGGATATCGAGGTTAGCGACGAGCCGGTTGTGATCGGCGAACATCCCTGCCGCCCTGACGGGCTCTACACCACCCCGGGTACCGCGCCCAACTACTGCGACATCTACGACGCCGATGGCCGCGAAGATATGGGTGCCGATCACCCGCGCCGTATCATCGGCTACTTCACCAGCTGGCGTAACGGCGCCAACGGCCAGCCCAGCTACCTGGTGAAAGACATTCCCTGGGGCAAGATCACCCACATCAACTACGCCTTCGCCCATGTGGGCAGCGACTACTCCGTGTCGGTGGGCAACACCAGTGATCCGGGCAACCCCGCCACCGGTATGGAATGGCCGGGTATTGCCGGCGCGGAAACCGACCCGGATTACGCGTACAAAGGCCACTTCAATCAGCTGTCCAAATTCAAGGAACAGTATCCGGAGGTGAAAACCCTGGTGTCCGTGGGTGGCTGGGCCGAAACCGGTGGCCACTTCAATGAGAACGGCGACCGCGTGGCCGACGGCGGTTTCTATACCATGACCACCAATGCCGACGGCAGCATCAATCACGCGGGCATCGAGGCCTTCGCCAACTCCTCCGTCGACTTCATCCGCCAGTACGGATTCGACGGTGTGGATATCGACTACGAATACCCCACCTCCATGAATGACGCCGGCAACCCGCTGGACTTCGGCATCGCCAACTCGTTGCGCGGCGGCCTGATGGCGTCCTATGTGGAACTGATGCGGGTGCTGCGGGAAAAACTGGATGCAGCGGGCGAAGCAGACGGCACCCACTACCTGCTGACCATCGCTTCCCCCTCCTCCGGTTACCTGCTGCGCGGCATGGAAACCATGCAGATCACCCAGTACCTGGATTACGTCAACATCATGACCTACGACCTGCACGGGGCGTGGAATGAATATGTGGGCCACAACTCCGCATTGTTCGACAACGGCAACGACCCGGAACTGGCGGCGGCAAGCGTGTACAGCACATCCCAGTACGGCGGTATCGGTTACCTGAATATCGACTGGGCGGTGAAGTACTTCCGCGGCTCCATGCCCGCCGGCCGTATCAATGTAGGTATCCCCTACTACACCCGCGGCTGGCAGGGTGTGAGCGGCGGCACCAGCGGACTCGGTGGCTCCGCGGCACTGCCTGCGCAGTCCCAGTGTCCGGAAGGCACCGGCGGCTCCGCCAAGTGCGGCAACGGCGCCATCGGCATCGACAACATGTGGCACGACAAAAACAGCGTCGGCGACGAAATGGGGGCCGGCTCCAACCCCATGTGGCACGCCATGAACCTGCAACAGGGCATTCTCGGCAGTTATCTGGGTGACTACGGACTGGACCCGGCCAACGACCCGGACGACGCCCTCGTGGGCACTTACGTGCGCAACTACGACAGCGTCTCCGAGGCTCCCTGGCTGTGGAATGCGCAGAAGAGCGTGTTCATCTCCACCGAAGACGAAGAGTCCATGGACGCAAAGGTGCAGTATGTCATCGACCAGGGTGTGGGCGGCATCATGTTCTGGGAACTGGCCGGCGACTACGACTGGGATGCGGCGAAAGGCGAGTACTTCATGGGTGACACCCTTACCACCCTGGCTTACGACAAGTTCGCCGGCGCGAGTAAATACCGCCACCTGCGCAGCGACCGCGCGGTGCCTGCAGAAGCGCTGAATATCGGCATCGAGATCACCGGCTTCAAGCTGGGCGACCAGAACTACCCGCTGAATCCGAAGCTGGTCATCACCAACAATACCGGCGGCACCCTCCCCGGCGGCACCATATTCGAGTTTGATATGCCCACTTCCACCTCCAATATCATCACCGACCAGAGCGGTGCGGGACTGGAGGTAGTTGAGGATGGTGCCAATGCCGGCGGTGGCAACGTGGGTGGGCTGGAAAATGAGTTCCACCGCGTGCGCCTCAGTCTCCCGGCCTGGCAGAACCTGGCGGACGGCGACAGCTGGGACCTGACGCTGAACTACTATCTCCCGGTTTCCGGTCCGCAGGCTTACACCGCCACGGTCAACGGCAGCACTTACGCGCTGGCGTTTGAGCACCCGGAACTGCCTCTGGCGGAGCTCGGTGGTGGTGACGGCGGCAGCTCCAGTGGCGGTAGCTCGGGCGGTGGCCAGAGCTGTGCCAGCGGCGCTACCTCCGGGCTGGTCACCTATCCCGAGTGGCCTCGCGGTGACCACGCCGCCGGCGGTGACCAGATCATCCACAACGGCAGTGTGTTCAAGGCCAATTGGTGGACCCAGTCGGTACCCGGTACCGCCGACGGTAGCTGGTCTTTCGTCTGTTCAATCTGACATTGAAAAACAAATTCATCGGCCGGCGACGCAGCGCCGGTCCCCTCTCTCACAGGATGGGTAGCAGTAATTTTTAAAATTCTCTCTGCGTTGTGACCAATAGGAAACTCCTGTACAGGAAATGCTCCTATCTTCGCCCCGGTTTCGATCGGGGCTTTTTTCATTTAGTGAAGTGGTAAAAACAAAAGGAAATCCCCATGAAATGTTTTTCTTCTCCTCGCACCAGTTACCTCGCCGCGGCCATCAGCGCGCTTGTGTTGGGTGGCTGTGGTGATAGCGGTAATGGCCGCGATGTGGCCACTGCCACAGAAGAGGCGAATGGACATCTGGAAAACGTCGTGCTGCAGACAGCGGAGACAAAGATATTTTTTGACGATTTTTCTTACCAGTCACTAGAGGAAATGAGCAAAAACCAGTGGAAGGCCCGCACTGAAACCGGTCACCCCGGCGTAAGCGGCGCGCGCTGGTCCGGCGACGGCATCAGTTTTCTGACAGATGCGGAGAACCCGGGCAATACCCTGCTGCGCATGACCTCCTCTACCGATGGCAGTGGTGAAAACACCAACCACACGCAGTTCTGCCACCAGCGCAAGTACCTCGCTGGCACCTACGCCGCGCGAGTATTCTTCCGCGATGAACCGACCTCCGGACCGGATGGCGACCAGATCATCGAGACTTTCTATACCATCAGCCCGCTAAAAGCAGACATGGACCCGGACTACAGCGAGATGGATTTTGAATACCTCGCCAATGGGGGCTGGGGCGAGCCCGATAACGCACTCTTCGCCACCAGTTGGGAAACCTTCAAACTGGATCCGTTCGTAAAGGACAACGAACACTCCACCAAGCCCGGCAGTTTTGCCGGCTGGCACACACTGGTGCTACAGGCAGGAGACAACAAACTCCGCTATTTCGTTGACGGCGTACCGTTCGCCGAGCACAGTGAACGCGTGTTCCCGGAAGAGCCGATGTCGATCAACTTCAACCTGTGGTTCACCCAGGAGGGGCTGATCGACTCCAGTGAGCTCCGTAGTTACCAGCAGGAAGTGGACTGGGTCTACCACATTGCTGATCAGGTCCTGAGCCCGGAGCAGGTCGAGGAAGAAGTCCGCCGTCTGCGCTCGGGGCAAGTTGCATTTACCGATACGGTGCCGGACTGGAACCCGAAACTGGAATCTCCCTGCGGGCTCTGATATTTCAAAAATGTATACACCACTCGCGGAGCGGCCACAGCCGCGCCGCGTTTTCTCATTTTTTAACGTTGACTGAATTCAGAAGTAGTAATCATGGTCAGTAAAAAACAACGACTCGCTTCGGTAGACGTCCTGCGTGGCTTCGATATGTTTTGGATCATCGGCGGCGAGGCACTGTTCCTGCCGCTGTTCGCTCTTACGGGTTGGTCCATTTTCCATTTCGCTCACGGGCAGATGCAGCATAGCGTCTGGCACGGATTCAGCTTTTACGACCTGATTTTCCCGCTATTCATTTTCCTCTCTGGCGTTACCCTCGGTCTCGCCAACAAATCCCTGAGCGGCCTGCCTCTGGCACAGCGAGCACCGGTTTACCGCAAGGCGGTTAGGCGTCTGGTCCTGTTGATTCTGCTGGGCGTGGTTTACAACCATGGCTGGGGTACAGGCATTCCCGCCGATCTCGGTGAAATACGCTATGCCAGTGTGCTGGCGCGGATCGGTTTCGCGTGGTTTTTTGCGGCGATGATCGTGTGGCATTTTGGCGTGCGCACACAGTATGGGATTGCCGCGGGTATTCTCGCAGGCTACTGGCTGCTGCAAGCCAGCGCCGGCGATTTCACTCCGGGGGGCTCTGTAAATGCGTGGGTAGACCAGCACTTTTTACCGGGCATCACCTATCAACACCGTGCCTACGATCCGGAAGGTTTGCTTTCCACCATTCCGGCCGTGGTGAACGCCCTGTTCGGGGTGTTTGCCGGCCGCTGGCTGGCTAAGCACGCAGGGGATCACATTGCGATCCTCAAGGGGCTGTTTGTCGGTGCGGTGATCTGCCTTGTTGCGGGCTTCCTGTGGCACTGGGTGTACCCGGTCAATAAGGAGCTGTGGACCAGTTCTTTTGTGCTGATCACCTGCGGCTGCAGCCTGTTACTGCTGGGAATTTTTTACCTTGTTGTGGATATGTGGCACTGGAAAACCTTCACCTACGTTTTCTCGGTGATCGGCTGCAATGCCATTCTGGTGTATCTCGGTACCAGTCTGGTGAACTGGCAGTACAGCAGTAAGAGTCTGTTTGGGGGGATTGCCGCTGCCCTTTCCGAGCCTGCTGGTGCACTGACACTTGCTGTCGGAGTGATTCTGCTGCAGTGGCTGGTACTGCGCTTTCTCTACAAGCGTGGGATTTTTATCAGTCCCTGAACGTTCTTTGGGGTCCAGTGGTCCCGCTTAGTTAGGCCGGTGGCGGCGGAGCGCCGGGGATTCGTTTTCAAAACCGGGCTAGGCGCCCCCCTTCAATACATCCCTGTACGCTGCGTCGGCGACGTCCGTGTCGCCGACGCTTTTGAAAACAAATCCCCGGCACTCCGCCTTAAATTCAATTTCTGAGCTCTGTTCGGACAGCGATCAACCGTTTCCTGATATCTACGAAGTGGATACTTTGACACGAAGGCAAAGTGCTGGGTGCGGGTTTTCAGGAGCGTCGCAAACAGGATGTTTGCGCCGCAGCGCCCAGGGATGGGTTCACAGCGGTCCTGAAAACCCGCACCCTGTGCTTTGCCGCCACCGGACTAGCTTAAGAAGAAATGAATACCTACAAAGTGCAGAACTTTCCGAGCCATCGTTGCACCGCAACCACGATCGGCTGATTTGCATCCGGAAATTCGTAATCGGCGAGATCAGAAGCCGTGACCCAGGCCAGTGCCTGCCCCTCAACACCCCGCGCTTCACCGGAAAATTCCGTCACACACCAGGTATCGAGAAACACCTGCTTGTCACCGTAGTCATGGCGCACCTCGATGAGTTTCTCCATCGCCAGCACGCCAATATCCAGCTCCTCACGCAACTCCCGCGTCATTGCCTGCTGGATCGACTCACCGTCTTCCACCTTGCCACCGGGAAATTCCCAGCGCCCGCCCATATGCAAATGGTCCGGGCGCTTCGCCAGCAGAATGCGCCCGTCACCGCCGATGATTACACCCACGGCAACATGTACACATTTCTTCAGGCCAGCCTCCGCCATCAGGTGCGGTACTCCGCGTTAATGGTTACATACTCGTGGGAGAAGTCGCAGGTCCAGATATGTTCAGATACGTCTCCACGCTGCAGATCCACGGTAATGGTGAAATCCGACCGCTGGAAAATCTGCCCCCCCTGCTCCTCCGTGTACCCTTCTGCGCGACCACCGGCATCCACGATCTGCACATCGTCCAGGAACACGTTGACCTTCCCGGTGTCCAGATTTTCCACTCCCGCATTGCCAATTGCCATTACCAGCCGCCCCCAGTTGGGATCAGAGGCGTACATGGCTGTCTTAACCAGCGGCGATTCGCCGATCTCGAACGCCACACGCAGCGCTTCTTCCGAACTCGCAGCGTTCTTCACCTGCACGGTCACGAACTTCGTCGCACCCTCGCCGTCGCGCACGATGGCCTGGGCCAGTTCAATATGCACCTCGACAATAGCAGCCTTCAGGCGCGCGTAGGCGTCGCTGTGGGTATCGCCGATCACTTCGCCAGTGGCGCCGCTGGCGATCAGTACGCAGGCGTCGTTGGTGGAGGTATCGCCATCAATACTGATACGGTTGAAGGATTGCGCTACCGCCTCTTTGACCAACTGGTCCAGCATTGGCTGCGGGATAGCCGCGTCGGTCGCTACGTAAGCCAGCATGGTGGCCATGTTCGGCTGGATCATGCCGGCACCCTTGGCGATGCCGACGATGGAAATGGTCTCACCGGCGATTTCCAGGGTGCGGCTCGCGGTTTTCGGGCGGGTGTCGGTGGTCATGATGGCGCGCGACGCCATTTCCCAGCCATCGGCTTTCAGGCCGCCGGCAGCGGCGGGCAGTGCGTCGAGAATTTTCTGCACTGGCAGGTGCTCGCCGATCACGCCGGTGCTGAACGGCAGTACCTGTGCCGCGTCGATACCGAGTACAGCGGCCACCCCCTCACAGCACTGCTGCGCGTTCTGCAGGCCGCGCTCGCCGGTGGCCGCGTTGGCGTTGCCGGCATTGACCAATAGGGCGCGGATATTGCCGCGTCGGATATGCTCTTTCGCCACCAGCACCGGTGCCGCGCAGAAGGCGTTCTTGGTGAACGTCGCGGAGACGCTGGCGCCTTCGGCGATTTCGATCAACAGGACGTCGTCGCGCTGCCAGTTTTTGATGTTGGCGGGAACGGCGGAAAGACGGACACCGGGAATCTGTGGAAGTGGCTGCGCCATGATCGTTGGCCTTGTGAGTTGAACAAACGGGGCGGAATTATATAAACGGGATGCGCCAAACAAAAAGGCCCGCGGAAATCTCCGCGGGCCTTTTTTGAATGAAAAAGAACTTCTGAAAACGTAGCGAGCGGGCGGTTGGCAGCCTACCAGGACCGCCGGACACCGTCAGGCGCCTGCGCAGTAGTTTTCAGGTAGCAGAAGAAGTCAGCCTGCCGTGGCACTGCTTGTACTTTTTGCCGGAACCACAGGGGCAGGGGTCGTTGCGCCCGACGCGCGGGCCGCGGCGGGCCGGTTCGCCATCTGTGGCCTCTTCCGCCTGCGGCATGGCAGAGGCCTGCGCGTGTTGCAGCTCCAGCTGCTGGCGGCGCTGGGCTTCGATGCGGCGCTGCTCCATTTCTTCCATCTGCTCGCGGGTCATGGGCTCAACGTGAGCCAGCACACGCACCACTTCGTGCTTGAGGTTGTCCAGCAGCCCCTGGAACAGGTGGAAGGATTCGCGCTTGAATTCCTGTTTTGGGTTCTTGTTGGCATAGGCGCGCAGGCCGATACCGGCGCGCAGGTGATCCATGCTGGAGAGATGATCTTTCCACAACTGGTCCAGCACCTGCAACATGACCTGGCGCTCGATTGTTGGCATCAGGTTGGCGTCACCGGTACTTTCGGCAATGCGCGCAAGCTTCTGTTGGTAGGCCTGTTGTGCTTCTGTAACAATTTTTTCCCGCAGGCTTTCCTCGTGCAGGGTGCGGTCTTCGTCAAGCCACTGCTTGACCGGCAGTTGCAGACCCAGCTCCGACGCCAGCTGTTGCTCCAGCGCGGGGATGTCCCATTGCTCCTCCACACTCTGTGGCGGCACATAGGTGGAGATAAGGTCGTTTACCACATCCTCGCGGATGGCGGTGACGGTATCGCTGATGCTTTCTGCTTCCAGCAGCTCGTTGCGCTGAGAGTAGATGACCTGGCGCTGGTCGTTGGCGACGTCGTCGTACTCCAGCAGTTGCTTGCGGATGTCGAAGTTGCGGCCTTCCACCCGGCGCTGCGCCTTCTCGATGGCGTTGGAAACCATGCGGTGCTCAATGGCCTCGCCGCGCTCCATCCCCAGCATCTGCATGAAGTTCTTCACCCGGTCGGAGGCGAAGATGCGCATCAGGTTGTCTTCCAGAGACAAGTAGAAACGGGTCATCCCCGGGTCGCCCTGACGGCCAGCGCGGCCGCGCAGCTGGTTGTCGATACGACGGGACTCGTGCCGTTCGGTGCCGATGATGTGCAGGCCACCGGCCTCAATGACGGTATCGTGGCGCTTCTGCCACTCGGCCTTGATCGCCGCGATTTCCTCGGCGTTGGCTTCACGGCCTTCGCGTTGTTGCAGGTCTTCAACATCCGCTTCCCAGTTGCCGCCGAGTACGATGTCGGTGCCGCGACCGGCCATGTTAGTGGCGATGGTCACAGTCCCCGGGCGACCAGCCTGGGCGATGATGTGCGCCTCACGCTCGTGGTATTTGGCGTTCAGCACCTGGTGTTCGATCTTGGCCTTCTGCAGCAGGCGCGACATTTCCTCGGAGGTTTCAATGGACGCGGTGCCTACCAGTATCGGGGCGTTTTTCTCGCGGCAGTATTTGATGTCCTCAATAATGGCCTCGAGCTTTTCTTCCTTGGTGAGGTATACCAGGTCGTTGAGGTCCTGCCGCTGCTTTTCGCGATTGGTGGGGATGACTACGACGTCGAGACCGTAGATCTGACGGAATTCAAAAGCTTCGGTATCCGCGGTACCGGTCATACCGGCGAGTTTTGGATAGAAGCGGAACAGGTTCTGGAAGGTAGTGGAGGCCAGGGTCTGGCTCTCGCTCTGGATCTGCACGTTTTCCTTCGCTTCCAGCGCCTGGTGCAGGCCCTCGGACAGGCGGCGGCCAGGCATGGTACGGCCGGTGTGTTCGTCGATCAGCACCACCTGACCGTTCTGCACGATGTAGTCCACATCCTTGTTGAACAGCACATGGGCGCGCAGAGCGGCGTTGACGTGGTGCATAAGCCCCAGGTTGCCCGGCGCATACAGGGATTCACCGTCGCGCAGCAGGCCGTTGCGCACCAGCAGGTCTTCGACCAGTTGGTGTCCGTCTTCGGTCATTTCCACCTGGCGGCTCTTCTCATCCACGGTGTAATGACCTTCACCACCTTCCTCCGCGCGCTGCAACTGCGGCACCAGCTTGTTCATGGCCCTGTACAGGTGTGAGGAATCCTCCGCCTGACCGGAAATGATCAGCGGTGTGCGCGCCTCGTCGATCAGGATGGAGTCCACCTCATCGACGATGGCGAAATTCTGCGGGCGCTGAACCCGGTCTTCCTTGCGCAGCACCATGTTGTCGCGCAGGTAGTCGAAGCCGAATTCATTATTGGTACCGTAAGTGATGTCCGCCTCGTAGGCCGCACGCTTCTCCAGTGGATGTTGCTGGGACACCACGATACCCACAGTGAGGCCGAGGAACTCGTATACAGGGCGCATCCAGTTGGCGTCGCGACTGGCGAGGTAGTCATTCACGGTCACAATGTGCACGCCCTTACCTTCCAGCGCGTTGAGGTAAGCAGGCAGGGTCGCCACCAGAGTTTTACCCTCACCGGTGCGCATTTCTGCGATGCGACCTTCGTGCAGGGTCATACCACCGATCATCTGCACGTCGAAGTGACGCAGTCCCAGGGTACGGGCGCTGGCCTCGCGCACGGCGGAAAATGCCTCCGGAAGCAGCTGATCCAGTGTTTCGCCTTTCTCCAGACGCGCTCTGAATTCATCGGTCTTGGCTTTCAGCGCGGCGTCGTCGAGCCCTTTGTATTCCTCTTCCAGCGCATTGATTTTCGCCACGGCCTTGCGCATGCGCTTGAGTTCGCGGTCATTTTTTGAGCCGAAGACCGTCTTTATCAGTTTGCCAATCATTATTCAGAAACCACATTAAAGCTGAGTGTACCCGCGCTCCCGGCGCTTGGGGCCGCGTGAAAGGGTGCAAGTAAACAGGAAGGTGCCGGGCGCCGCAACCGTATAGGAAACTGCGGGCGCCAAAGCAGGATTGCAAGCCTCCTGCCGCGCAATGATAGAGAATAGTTGTTATCTGCCGGTGCGGCGGATATAGGTGGCGGGGTCTACCGGGCGGTTGTTTTTGTAGACTTCGAAATGAACATGCGGGCCAGTGGAGCGGCCACTGGAACCCATCAGAGCGATAACCTGGCCTTTCTTGACCACATCACCCAACTTCACCTTGAGTTCACTGTTGTGTCCATAGCGGGTTTTGTAGCCGTTGCCGTGGTTGATTTCCACCAGCTGGCCGTAGCCGTTGCGGTCTTCCGCCCAAGTCACTACACCCGCGGCCACGGACACGACGTCGGAGCCGCTCTTGCCGGCAAAATCCACCCCCTTGTGCCAGGAGCGGCGGCCACTGAACGGGTCGGTGCGATAGCCATAGCGGGACGACATCCAACCGCGGGAAATGGGGCGACCGGCAATAAACTGCTCGTCCTGTAACTGGCGGTTCGACAGCAGGGTATCCAGGGTGGTGAGCTGCATCTGGCGGTCTTCGATCTGATCCGACAGTTCGCCGATCGCCGCAAGGAATTCCGGAGGCTGGTATGGCAGATCGCCGGCACCGGTAATACCCGGATCTTCCGGACCGCCCACGGCAGGCGTGCTGCCAAACTGGAACTCGCCTTCGTCCATCTTGGCCAGAGTGGTGAGGCGCTCGCCGAGAGCATCGAGACGGGTAAGGCGCGCCTGCATTTCCGCCAGTTTGACGGTCAGCGCAGTGAGCTGTTCGCGGGCCTGGCGGTCGGCCTCGCTGATATCTTCCTGTTGCTTGCGCAGGGCTTTGTTCCAGGCTTTTACTGCGCGGGAATCGAAGACATCGGACTCCGCCGCCGGCAAGTTGACGCCAATCCACAGCGCGCCGACGGGCAGACCAAGCAGGCAGAGGCTGAGCAGGGCTTTGCTCAGTCCACCAAAATTGAAGCTGCGGGAGATTCCTCCGCGCTCACTGACCAGAATTACTTTCATATCAGGCGTGCTAGATCTGCGACATTTTGTTGTTGTCTTGCTTGCTCACCGGATTCGGGCTGTTCTCCCCATCCGGCGCCGGGCTGTCGCGTCCTGCTGCGCCCCTGGCCATCCTGTTGGCCTGATGCCGCCAATGTAACAGCAATTGGCAACACAAAAAGTTTACAAACGCACAATTCCGCACAAGGGTCACATTGCACGGCAAGTACGAAAAATAATTGTGTAAAAAAGCCGGCAGTTGGGTGCCGGCTTTACTGATTGTTTACACCGCCAGGATCGGTTTGACGTATGAGATTGGCGCCTCTTCCTGCTCGCCTTCAAACGTCACCATTTCCCAGGCGTCTTCCTGCGCCATCAGGGTGCGCAGAGACTTATTGTTCAGCGCGTGGCCGGATTTGAACGCCTTGAACTCACCGATGACACTGGTACCCAGCAGGTACAGGTCGCCGATGGCATCGAGAATCTTGTGCTTTACGAATTCGTCTTCGTAGCGCAGACCGCCTTCGTTGAGGATCCGGTACTGATCGATCACGATCGCGTTGTCCACACTGCCACCCTGGACCAGACCCTTGGAGCGCAGGTACTCGATTTCATGCATGAAGCCAAAGGTGCGCGCGCGGCTCACTTCCTTCACGAAGGAGGTGCTGGAAAAGTCCACGGAGGATGTCAGATTGCGGCCCTGGAACACCGGGTGGTCGAAGTCAATGGTGAAAGACACCTTGAAGCCGTTGAATGGCAGGAAGCTGGCAACCTTGTCCCCCTCTTCTACGGTAACCGGCTTCTTGATCCGCAGGAATTTCTTTGGCGCGGCCTGCTCCTGAATACCCGCAGACTGGATAAGGAAAACAAATGGACCGGCACTGCCGTCCATGATCGGTACTTCCTGAGCAGAAAGTTCGACAATCGCATTGTCGATACCCAGCCCCGCCATCGCAGACAACAGATGTTCAACAGTGGCGATGCGCACGTCGCCCTTCACCAGCGTGGTGGAAAGCAGGGTGTCGCCCACGTTTTCAGCACGCGCTTCAATCTCAACTACCGGATCCAGATCGACCCGACGGAACACGATGCCGCTATTGACTGGCGCCGGCTTCAGAGTCAGAACAACCTTTTTACCGGTGTGCAGACCAACGCCAGTGGCGCGAATGGCATTTTTGAGAGTGCGCTGTTTGATCATCTATATCCAGGTTCCCAAGTCGGTAAACTGCGCACAGGTCGCAGCGAGCCGGCAATAATAACAGAAAACTACCGCCAAAACCACAGATACAACTTCAGTCATATCCAGGGGTCTGGCCAGGCGAATCCGCCTCTGATTTTACAAGCATAGCCCAGCGCGAAGACTGCAACGCCAAACCAGCGCGCTGAGCTGTCATTTATTGTACGCGTCTGTCGGTTTTCCGAAGGTTAACAAGTGTTAACTTTTGCCAAAAAACCTGCCAGTCACCGAGTATTTTCCATGGCGCCCCTGAATTTCGCCTGAACATTGAGCTTCCCTGCATGCATAACTTCTTCCTGACCCAGCGGAACCGTTTATCCGGGCGATCGGTTCCGCACCCGAAAAGGAGGGCGGAGACCCGGCCTTGCGGCCGGGAGAAGACATGAGCAGATGTTCCGCCCCCACTCCCCGGGGCGGATCAGTCAGCCTGACGGCGCAGAAACGCGGGAATATCCAGGTATTCCATGTCCTGATCCGGGTTCAGCGGCGGCATTGAACGCGGCTTGCGCTCACTGTCCATACGGTTCGCGCGCAGCTCCTGCTGAACTTCCCGGGTTGGCTCCGCGTTACTTACCGGACGCATGGTCTCGCGGGTCTCCGCGCGGCGCGCGCTGGTGTTATCCACCACTTTGGTGGGGCGAGCCACCTGCGCGGTCGCTTCGCCGAGACCGGCGGCAACCACGGTTACGCGCATCTCGTCGCCCAGCTTGTCGTCCACTGCGGTACCGATCACCACGGTGGCGTCGTCGGAGGCAATTTCCTGCACAATCTGCCCAACTTCTGAGTATTCACCCAGGGTCAGCTCCTGACAGCCGCCTTCCTCGCTACCGGTGATGATGTTCACCAGGATGCCGCGCGCGCCCTGCAGGTTAACGTTGTCCAGCAGCGGGCTGCGCACCGCTTTCTCCGCCGCTTCGCGGGCGCGGTTCTCACCTACGGCAGCGCCGGAACCCATCATCGCCATCCCCATTTCGGACATGACGGTGCGCACATCGGCGAAGTCCACGTTCATGATGCCCGGGCGGATCATCAGATCGGCGATCCCCTGGACCGCGCCCAGCAGCACATTGTCCGCCTCCTTGTAGGCGGCCTTCATGGTGATCTTGTTGCCGAGTACTTCCAGCAGGCGATCGTTGGGAATGGTGATCAGGGAGTCCACCTTGTCGCGGAGCTCGAGGATGCCCTCTTCCGCCACGGTCGCGCGTTTGCGGCCCTCGATCATGAACGGACGGGTAACCACCGCAACGGTGAGGATGCCCAGATCCTTGGCAATTTCCGCCACGATCGGAGCGCCGCCGGTTCCGGTGCCGCCGCCCATGCCGGCGGTGATGAAAACCATATCCGCACCGGTCAGCACTTCGGCGATGCGCTCGCGATCTTCCAGTGCGGACTGGCGACCCACATCCGGGTTGGCACCGGCACCCAGACCGCGGGTAATGGTGTTCCCCAGTTGCAGAATGGTGTGCGCCTGCACATCTTTCAGCGCCTGCGCGTCGGTGTTAGCACAGATAAAATCCACACCGTCGACATCGCACGCGATCATGTGCTTGACGGCGTTGCCGCCACCGCCACCCACACCGATCACCTTGATGACAGGCTTGTCCTGTACGCTATCTACGAGTTCGAACATTGCTGTTCCCCTTTTTTGCTCATGTCCAAATTTAATTATCGATCCCGGTAATTATTTTCCGCCCAAAGGCATCGCGTTAAAGATTGCCTCTGAACCAGTGTTTCACCTTGTCCCACCACTGATTTTCATTGCGCACTTCGCCGCGCGGGCGACTGCGTTTGTTCTCTTCCGATTTCAGCGCATACATCAGCAGACCAACGCCAGTGGAATAAATCGGATTGCTGACAATGTCGGTCAAACCGGCAATGCCCTGGGGTACCGCGAGACGCACCGGCATATGAAAAATTTCCTCGGCCAGTTCCACAGCCCCTTCCATTTTCGATGAGCCGCCAGTGAGCACGATGCCCGCTGCACACAGGTCTTCGAAACCGCTGCGGCGCAATTCCGCCTGCACCAATGTGAACAGCTCGTCGTAGCGGGGTTCCACCACTTCCGCCAACGCCTGGCGGGACAGGTCCCGCGGTGCGCGGTCGCCCACGCTTGGCACCTTGATGGTTTCCCCTTCCCGTGCCAGCTTGGCAAGTGCACAGGCATACTTGATTTTCAGTTCTTCCGCATGCGGTGTCGGTGTGCGCAACGCCATGGCGATGTCGTTGGTCACCTGATCGCCGGCAATGGGGATAACACCGGTGTGGCGGATGGAGCCGCCGGTAAACACCGCGATATCAGTGGTGCCACCACCGATGTCCACCATGCATACACCCAGTTCTTTTTCATCATCCGTCAACACCGCGTAGCTCGAAGCCAGCTGCTCAAGGATGATGTCTTCCACTTCCAGACCGCAGCGGCGAATGCACTTCTCGATATTTTGCGCTGCATTGACCGCACCGCTGACCAAATGCACCTTGGCTTCCAGGCGCACCCCAGACATGCCCAACGGCTCCTTCACCCCTTCCTGACTGTCGATCAGGTATTCCTGCGGCAGGGTGTGCAGGATCTTTTGATCCGCGGGAATAGCCACCGCACGCGCAGCGTCTATTACACGATCCAGATCCTGCTGGGTAACTTCGCGGTCCTTGATCGCCACGATGCCGTGGCTGTTCAAACTGCGGATATGGCTGCCGGCAATGCCGGCGTAGACAGAGTGAATCTCGCATCCCGCCATCAGCTCCGCTTCCTCAACCGCGCGCTGGATGGATTGCACTGTGGATTCGATATTCACCACCACGCCCCGCTTCATACCGGTCGAGCGGTGGGAGCCGATACCGACGATATTCAGTTCGCCGTTACCGGTCACCTCACCGACAATCGCCACGACCTTGGATGTACCGATATCCAGACCGACGACCATGCGTGGTTCCGTTGTTTGTGTCATTGAATTTTCAACCTCGCTGGACAGTCACTCCGATCCACATATGCCATGTCGGATCAGGGGAAAACCCACCTTTTTATCTACCTGTTTTATTGGGCACATCTAAAAATCTACTGCGCGTTCGCCTGACGGCGCCCGGCGGTGCTCGGCATGCTCATGTATGCGCTATACACTCCGCTGCCTCCGCTCCGGCGGCCACCGCCAGCCAACCGCTCGCTACGATTTTTAGAGGCACCCAGTTGTCAGTTTTCTGTTTTGTCTTTTTCTTTCCACTGCACCGCAACTGCATTGTTGTAACGGGTATCCACCCCGGCCACTTTCTGCAGATGCGGCGCCAGTACGCCGCGGGTCAGACGCAGGAAGCGGCCTACCCGCTCCAGCAATTCGTCGTGCCCCAGTTGCAAGCGAATACCGCTTACCAGTTCCAGCTGCCAGCCCGACAGATCGTCGAATGACAGGCGGCGCACTTCCATATCCTTGGTGGTCAAAAGCCCGGCCAGCGCCTGGTACTGGGCCATAATGCGTTCCACCAGCTCCGCGTCGCCGGCAAGCTCCGGCAAGCGCAGGTTTTTTAAATTTTCAGGTCGCGGCAGCAATTCGCCGCTCGCAATCAACAACTGATCTCCGCCCCAAATTGCCAGCGGTTCGGCTTCCTCTACCGCCACCTCGACACCGTTTGGCCAGCGCCGGCTCACCGCCGCGTTCACGATCCACGGATTACTCAACAGCGCTGCACGCATGCCGTCGATATCCAATGAAAAAAAACCGCGCTGCAAATACGGCAGCAATATATCTTCCACTTCCTGTTCGGTTACCGCGCGGAACGGGGCCTTCACCCGCACATTTTCCAGCGCATCCACCCGGCTGAGTTCCGCGGCGGGCACCTGCTGCCAAAGCCAGCGTGCGCTGTAGCCGACACCCGCCGCCACCGTCAGCAAAAACACCCCCAGCAGTACCACGCGCAGCGGTCTTAATGGAGGCTCCGCATTCGGGTCAGGCCGTGCCCGCGCGCCGCGCAGTGCCGGTTTACCTTTTGCCTGTTTCTGTCGTTGCGACGGTTTTTCTCTGGCCACAATATTGTTTCGACTGCGTTATTTCCCGGAGCCGGCTTTATCGCCCAGCTGCCATTCCGCCAGTTGCTGCGCGAGTCCACCCACGTTGCCAGCACCTTGAGTCAGTACTATGTCACCAGGCTCCAGAAGGTCCGCAAGAATCGGCGGTACCTCATCCACTTTTTCCACAAAAATCGGATCGATCTGGCCGCGGTTGCGAATACTGCGCGCCAGTGTGCGGCCGTCTGCGCCGGGAATCACTGCTTCGCCCGCGCTATATACATCCAGCAACACCAGTTTGTCGACCTGAGAAAGAACCTGAACGAAGTCCTCAAACAGATCGCGGGTACGCGTGTAGCGGTGCGGCTGGTACACCATGACCAGACGGCGCTCAGGCCAGCCGTCGCGGACGGTTTTTATGGTCGCGGCCACTTCCCGCGGGTGGTGACCGTAGTCGTCCACCAGCATGACTTTTTCCGCGGCGGCGTCATCGCTGACCGGGTACTCACCGTAGATCTGGAAGCGGCGGCCAACCCCCTGGAATCCTTTCAGTCCCTCGCAGATGGCCGCATCGCTGATACCTTCTTCGCTCGCCACGGCGATGGCGGCAGTGGCATTCAGCACATTGTGAATACCGGGCACGTTGACGCAAACATCCAGTGCGCTGCCATCGGGACGCTGCACAGTGAAGAAACTGCGCAGCGGCTCCTGACGCACATCGCTGATGCGGAAGTCGTTGCCTTCGTCGAAACCGTACGTAGTCACCGGGCGCGCCATTTTCGGAATAACTGACTGCACATTGGCATCGTCACCGCACACCACCGCGAGGCCGTAAAACGGCAGGTTGTGAATAAAGTCGATGAAGATCTGCTTTACCTTCTCGAAATCACCACCATAGGTTTCCATGTGGTCTGCATCAATATTCGTCACCACCGTGACCATCGGTTGCAGATGCAGGAAAGAAGCATCGCTCTCGTCCGCCTCCGCGATCAGGTAACGGCCCTCTCCCAGCGCGGCATTGGCGCCGGCACTGTTCACCAGCCCGCCGATAACAAACGTCGGGTCTTTGCCGTCTGCGGCAAATATGGAGGCGATCAGGCTGGTCGTGGTGGTCTTGCCGTGGGTGCCCGCTACCGCAATGCCATAGCGGTAGCGCATCAGTTCACCCAGCATTTCCGCGCGGCGCACCACCGGAATACGATTTTCCCGCGCCGCAACCAGTTCCGGGTTATTGCCGTAGACCGCCGAAGAGTTCACCACGACATCCACATCGCGAATGTTCTCTGCGGTATGGCCGATCTGCACCTTGACGCCCAGGCTGCGCAAACGCTCGGTGACCTTGCTCTCGCGCAGGTCCGACCCTGACACCTCGTACCCCTGGTTCTGCAAGACTTCGGCGATGCCGCTCATGCCCGCACCACCTACACCGATAAAGTGAATGCGGCGGATACGGCGCATGGCCGGCACCTGGTAATTACTGTCGCCGTGGTCACTCATCGTCTTTCCGCCACTGGTTTGGTTCTGAATTTCGCGAGACATATCAACACCCCATCTGTTCGCGACACACCGCCAACACGCGGTCGGTGGCGTCCGGCCGGGCGACGCCGCGCGCGGCCTCTGCCATGGCCAATAATTTTTCCGGAGCGGCAAACAAATCTTCCAGCAATGCTGCCAGCTGGTCCGCGTCCAGCGCGTCCTGCTGAATCACTTTTGCTGCACCCGCCTGTTGTAACCACTCGCCATTTTTGGTCTGGTGATCGTCGATGGCGAAAGGGAAAGGCACCATAATGGCACCCACACCGGCCGCTGCAATTTCCGAAACCGTCAGTGCGCCGGAGCGACAGATCACCAAGTCTGCCTGACCGTAGGCCGCCGCCATATCCGCAATAAACGGCACAACTTCTGCTTCCACACCGGCGCGCTCGTACGCTTCTTTCGCTACATCCAGATGGCGCTGACCGGCCTGGTGCAAAACGTATGGACGTTTGGACAGATCCATTTTGGCCAGCGCCTGCGGCACCAGCTCATTGATGGCAACAGCGCCCAGACTTCCACCCAGCACCAATAACCGCAGCGGCTGCTGCTTGCCCACCCGCTCCGCCGGCGCCGGAAGCGCGGAAATTTCCGCGCGCACCGGATTGCCCACCTGCTGCGCCGACGGCAATCCACTAGGGAAAGCTTCCAGTACGCGGCTGGCTATTTTGGCCAGCAGGCGGTTGGTAGTGCCCGCCACAGCATTCTGCTCGTGAATAATCAGCGGTATGCCGCCGAGCCGTGCCGCTACACCGCCCGGACCTGTAGCAAAACCACCAAACCCCAGCACCGCATCGGGCTTTACCACTTTCACCACATTGCGGGCCTGCCAAATGGCGCGGCTGATCTGCAGAGGGGCCTTCAGCAGTGCCGCGGAACCTTTGCCGCGTACACCTTCCACGGTAATGCAGTGCAGCGGAATATCCGCCGCCGGAATCAATTGCGATTCGATACCGCGCATGGTGCCGAGCCATTCCACCGAAGCGCCCTGCGCCTGCAGTGCTTTCGCTACCGCGAGCGCGGGGAAAACATGACCACCGGTGCCGCCGGCCATCACCAGAAATTTCTTGCCCGCGAAGGGCTGTGCGTTGGCGGACTGCTCCATCACGCGGCCTCCCCGGTTTTTCTCTCGCCTTTTCTATCGCCCAGTTGTAGAGGATTGAAGATCGGCAACTGGCGGATTTTGCCGAGGCTGTCTTCGTCTGCCTCGACCTCGCTGTTCAATTCATTTTGCGCGCGCCAGGCGAGCGCAAATAATGCAAAGCACACCACCAGGCTGGAACCGCCGGAACTGACAAATGGCAGGGTCAGCCCCTTGGTGGGCAGAAGTCCCGAGGCCACCCCCATATTCACAAATGCCTGCCCAGCCAATAGCACCGCGATGCCAAACAGCAGCAGCGCGGTAAAAAACGCCTGCTTCGCCAGCGCCTTGCGCACCAGTCGCAGCAGCGACCAGGTGAGTGCGGCATACAGGCCGATAACCACCAGGCCGCCAAGCATGCCCCACTCTTCCGCCAGAATTGCGAACACGAAATCCGTGTGCGCCTCCGGCAGGTAAAACAATTTCTGCACACTGTTCCCGAGCCCTACGCCGAACCACTCGCCGCGGCCGAAAGCAATCAGCGATTGCGTCAGCTGGTAACCGCCGGAAAACTGCTCGCCCCAAGGGTCGAGAAATGTGGTGAGACGCTGCAGTCGATAAGGGCTGATCAACGCCATCATCACCAGGCCGCAGGCCGCCAGACCAACCAGCAAAAAGGTGTGCGGCAGGCGCGCACCGGCGAGAAACACCATCGCCAGCGCAGTGCCGGAAATCACCACCACGGAGCCGAAGTCCGGTTCCAGCAATAGCAGCAAGGCCACCACTCCCAGTACGGAAATGGGGATCATGAAACTGCTCCAGTGACGCAGTTTTTCATTGCGCCGGGTGAGAAAACTGGCAAAAAACACCAGACAGCAAAACTTGGCGATCTCTGCGGGCTGGACAGTAATCGGACCCAGTGCAATCCAGCGCATGCTGCCGTTGACCGAGCGCCCCACTCCGGGAATCAGCACCGCCAGTAACATGCCCAAAGCAAAGAACAGCAAGGTCCACGACAGGTTGGACCAGGTCGCCAGGGAAATCCGGCTCACCAGAAGCGCGCCAAACGCACCCGCGGCGAGAAACACCAGGTGACGCTTCAGGAAATACCAGGGATCACTGTACACATCCGCGGCAAACGCAATGGACGCGGACGCCACCATTACCACACCAATACTCGCCAGCGCGAACACACAGAACGGCAACACCCACGCAAATTCATCTATCGGCTCGTTCGCGGCCAACTTCAATGGTGCGTTACTCATGATGCGCACCTCCGCCGCCGGAAGATTGCACTAATGCACCGACTTCCGCGCGGAACACTTCGCCGCGGTGTTCAAAGTTGCGGAACATGTCAAAGCTCGCGCAGGCGGGCGACAGCAGCACGTAATCGCCGTCGCTGGCCAATGCTTTGGCTTTGGCAATGGCATCGCCCATGTTGCCTGCGGCCTGTTGCGACACCAGCCCCTCAAATACCGCGGCGATCTTCGGGCCATCGACACCGATAGTAACCAGCCCACGCAAGGCCCCCACGGCTTGCGCCAGCGGTGAAAAGTCCGCGCCCTTGCCGTCTCCCCCCGCAATCAATACGATCTTGCGCTCGCCATCGGCAAGGCCATCCAGCGCCGCGCGTGTCGCGCCCACATTGGTACCTTTGGAATCATTCACAAAGGTGATGCCATCCAGATCTGCCACCCGCTCGCAACGGTGCGCAAGACCGGCAAAAGTGCGCAGCACCTGGAGCATCGGCGCCATGGGTAGCCCCACCGCATGACCAAGAGCCAGCGCCGCCAATGCATTGGCCACGTTGTGGCTACCCACCATGGCCATTTCGCGCGCGGGCATCAGCTTTTCATGACCCTTTGTGAGCCAATGCTGACCGCCTTCACTAATCACGCCAAACTGCTTCAGATCCGGTGTATCCAGGCCGAAACTCCACTCTATGCTGTCGCGGGACAGCGGGCCGCGAGTCAGCGGATCGGCGCGGTTGATCACCATCTGGCGCGCGTGGCGATACACGCGCTGTTTGGCACGGTGGTAGGCGCCAAGATTTGGATAGCGGTCCATGTGGTCCGCGCTGATATTCAGGATCGTCGCCACTTCCGGCGCCAGGGAATAAGTGGTTTCCAGTTGAAAGCTGGAGAGCTCAAGTACAAACAGCTCCGGCAGCTCGGCCCCAGGCGCCAGAAATTCCAGCACTGGTACACCAATATTGCCGCCCACTTTTACATTTACGCCGGCGGCCTCGGCCATCAGCCCCATCAAGGTGGTCACCGTGCTCTTGCCATTGGAGCCAGTGATGGCAATCACTTTCGGTGTCGGCTCTACCTTGGCCAGCTCACGTGCAAACAGTTCGATATCACCCACCACCGGAATACCGGCGGCAACCGCCGCGGCGATCGCGGGTTCTGCCACGCCGATACCCGGACTGGCGATAATTTCACTTGCCGCGAGCAGGGTTTCCCGCTTCAACGGGCCACACTCTACCGCCACGCCCGGAAACTCCGTGCGAAAAGCTTCCAGCGCCGGCGGTGCCTCACGGCTGTCCAACACAACCGGAGAAATACCTCGGCTCAGCAGAAAGCGCACCACCGATTGCCCGGTAGCGCCCAGTCCGATCACCACTTTTTTCTCTGAGGTTGCGATGAGGTTCATTCGATCTGTTCTGTTTTCTTGACGTTCTGTTTTTCTCAGCGAAGTTTCAGGGTCGCGAGACCCGCCAGCACCAGTACCACGGTGATGATCCAGAAGCGCACGATCACCCGCGGCTCCGGCCAGCCTTTCAATTCAAAATGGTGGTGGAGTGGCGCCATGCGGAATATGCGTTTGCCAGTCAGCTTGAACGACGCCACCTGCAGGATCACGGAAACAGTTTCCATTACGAACACACCACCCATGATGAACAGTACGATTTCATGGCGGGTGATCACCGCAATGATGCCGAGCGCGGCACCCAGTGCCAGTGCGCCCACGTCACCCATGAAGACCTGCGCGGGATAGGTGTTGAACCACAGGAACCCAAGCCCGGCACCGCCCAGTGCCGCGCAGAACACCGCCAGTTCGCCTGCGCCGGAGATCGACGGAATATGCAGGTAAGTGGCGAATTCCACATGGCCCACCAGGTACGCGATTACGCCAAGAGCACCGCCGACCATCACCGACGGCATGATGGCGAGGCCGTCGAGCCCATCCGTGAGGTTCACCGCGTTACTGGAGCCCACCACCACGAAATAGGTGAGCAGAATGAACGCGACCGGTCCCAGATTGATCGCCACATCCTTGAAGAAAGGCACGAACAGCTGGGTTTCCGCCGGGGAAGTGGCGCTCATGTAGAGATAGATCGCCGCACCGAGGCCGGCGACCGACTGCCAGAAATATTTCCAGCGCGCGATCAGGCCGCGGGAATTTTTCTCCACCACTTTTTTGTAGTCGTCTACAAAGCCCACCGCACCGAACACGAAGGTCACCAGCAGGGTGACCCACACCAGGCGATTGCTGAGATCGGACCACAGCAGCGATGAGGAAAAAATCGCGGCGAGAATCAGAGTGCCACCCATGGTGGGCGTGCCGGATTTGCTCAGGTGCGACTGCGGACCATCGTCGCGCACCGCCTGACCAACCTGCAAACGATTGAGCCAGGTGATCATGCGCGGCCCCACCAGCAGGGAAATACCCAGCGCCGTCAGCGCGCTCAGGATCGCACGCACGGTGAGGTAGTCGAAGACCGCAAAGCCTTTTACGTATTGTTGTAGAAGTTCAGCCAACCAAAGCAGCATTGGATTACCTTTTATTGATTCCCGTTGGTGAGTGCCTGCACGACCAGCTCCATGCGCGCACTGCGGGAACCTTTCACCAGCACAGTGGTGTTCCCATCCAGTTCCGGCGCCAGTGCCTGGATCAGGGCCTCGCGCTCGGAAAAATTCTTTTGAACGTGTTGCCGACCCGCGGCAAATTCAATACTCGCCGCGGCACTCAGAGTGCCGAGGGTAAACAGTTGATCGATGCCCCGCTCCCGCGCCAGCCGGCCCATATCGCGGTGCGCCTTGTCCGCCTCTGGCCCCAGCTCCGCCATATCGCCCAGCACCAGAATCTTCTTGCCATCGCGCTGCGCCAGCAGTTCGATGGCAGCGCTGACAGAGCCCGGATTGGCGTTGTAGCTGTCGTCGATCACCGTCGCGCCGCGTTTACCTATGACTGACTGCATGCGACCACCAACGCCCGAAAGCGCGCTGAGTCCTGTGGCAATTTCCGCAACCGGCATTCCCGCCGCATAGGCACAGCCGGCGGCAACCAGTGCGTTGTGCACGTTGTGCTCGCCGAGCAGTTGCAGCTGCACCGGGTGGCTTACGCCTTCCACCACCAGATCGAAGGACGCGCAGCCCAATGCGTCTATTACAATGTTGTCCGCATGCACGGCGCACTGGTGACCTAAGCCCACTTCCAGGGTGCGCACGCCTTCCGGCATTTCGCCGCGCCAGTAATCTGCGTAGTTGTCGTCCGCATTCAGCACCGCAATGGCACCGGGCTCGAGGCTGGTGTAGATCTGCCCCTTGGCGGTGGCAATGCCATCCACTGAGCCAAAGCCCTCCACATGTGCTGGCATCACGTTGTTGACCGCGGTAATTCCCGGCCTGGCGATGCCGCACAGGTAGCCGATTTCATTCGGCCCGCTCGCACCCATTTCCACGATCAGCACCTGGTGTTCCGGCGCGAGGGAAAACAGGGTCATGGGCACCCCGAAATGGTTGTTCAGGTTGCCGCGGGTCACACATACCCGGTGGTTCTGGCCGAAAATCGACGCCAGCATTTCTTTCACCGTGGTCTTGCCACAGGAGCCGGTAATGCCGATCACCGGACCGTTAAATTGTTCGCGACACAGACGGCCGATCTGCCCCAGGGCAATGGTGGTGTCAGCCACCAGCCACTGCGGCAGGGACGAGCCCTCAATCACTTTTTCCGTCACCACGCCCAGCGCATTGCCGTCGATGTCAGCAAGAAAATCGTGCGCATCGAAAGTTTCCCCCCGCAGCGCCACAAACAGCGCGCCCGGGTCCAGCTTGCGGGTGTCGGTACACACGGCGGTAAACGACACCGAGCCGTTAATCAGCTCACCGCCGAAACGCTGCAGTAATTGCTGCAGGGAAATGGGGGCGATCATGGGCGGCTGGCCTCCACCTCTCCGGCGGCGCGCTGCGCCAATGCGGCGGCGGCCTGCTCACGATCGCAGAAATGCAGTTTTTCACCCGCGATCAACTGGTAGTCCTCGTGGCCCTTGCCGGCAATCAGCACGGTGTCACCGGCGGTGGCCTGGCTGATGGCGTAGCGGATGGCCTCGGCGCGATCCACATTTACCACGCAGCGAACACCATCCACGCCACCGTCGATACCCTCGACAATGCCGTCGATAATGGACTGCGGATTTTCGCTGCGGGGGTTGTCACTGGTAACAACCACGTGGTCGGCCAGCTCCGCGGCAATGCGCCCCATGGGAGCGCGTTTACCGGTATCCCGGTCGCCGCCGCAGCCGAACACACACCACAACTTACCGCGACAGTATGGACGCGCCGCCTCCAGCGCTGCGCGCAGGGCATCCGGCGTATGTGCGTAGTCCACCAGCACACTGACCTCATCGGCATTGCCGCTGGAGACCCGCTCCATGCGCCCCGGCACCGGTTGGATATGCGGAAAGGCCGCAAGGATATCCGCCAGCGGCATTCCCGCCGCCGCAGCAGCCGCCACTACCGCGAGTGCGTTGTGGATATTAAAGTCACCGATCAATGGCGCATGCAGTTCACCTTCCCCCCACGGAGTAATCAGGTGTACCGAGAAGCCGCTGTCGAGGCGCTTCAGATTGCGCACCTGCACATCGCCCGCTTGCAGACCGTAGGTAATCACTTTCAGGCCGCGCAACTTGCAGCGCTCCACCATCTGCGCGCCGAAGGGGTCATCGACATTGATGACACCGCGCTTCAGTTTTGGCAGTCCGAACAGCTTTTCCTTAGCGGCGCCATAGGCGGCCATATTGCCGTGATAGTCCAAATGGTCGCGGGTGAGATTGGTAAATACGGCGGTATCGAATACCAGCCCGTGCACCCGCCCCTGTGACAGGGAGTGAGAGGATACTTCCATCGCCGCGGCGCGCGCTCCCTGGGCGTAGAAGGCCGCGTAGTCCGCTTGCAGTCGCACCGGATCGGGGGTGGTCAGCCCGGTTTCCTCAAGATGGATTGCACCGTCTTTCCACACGCCGTTGCCAATGGTGCCCATCACCGCAGCGCTGCCAAAATGGCGTGCCAGCAGCTGAGAGGTGAGGAAAGCACAGGTGGATTTACCGTTGGTGCCGGTCACACCCACCAGGTACATGGACTCGGTGGGATGCTGGTAAAAACGCGCGGCAATTTCGCCTACCCGCGCGGCGAGCCCGGGCACGGTCATCACCTGGATACCGCCGCGCTCCTCGGCGCCGAGGATTTCGCCGTCGGCGAGCACCGCGGCGGCGCCCCGCGCAATGGCGGCGTCGATGTACTCGCGGCCGTCGACCTGGGTGCCGCGCAGCGCCATAAAGACATCACCCGCCTTGACCTGACGGCTGTCGAGAGCCACGCCAGTGACTTCGATATTGGGAATGCCTGCGTAGCCCGGCAACAGAGCGGACAGGGTAGCGGTGCGATTTTGCGTGGAATTGCGCTGGGTCACGACGTTGTACCTCTCTCGTCGAGCTGCGTCGCCAGCTGTTGTTCAGCGGGCACAATTTCTGCCGGCGGCACCTGCAGGAGGCGCATGGCACCGGTCATTACTTTTCCGAACACCGGCGCGGCAACCTCGCCACCGGAGTATTTGACGGTACTGGGCTCCTCTATCACCACGACCGCCGCCAGGCGCGGGTTCTCGGCGGGTGCAAACCCGGCAAACACCGAGCGATAGCGGCTGTCGGCATAGCCTTCGCTGCCCACCTTGTGCACGGTGCCGGTTTTACCCGCCACCCGGTAGCCTTCCACCGCGGCGCGCTTGCCGGTACCGACAGAACTGATCACGGTCTCCAGCATGGTCGTCACCTGGCGCGCCAGTTTCGGCTCCACCACGCGATCCGCCTCGGCAGCCTTTTTACCCGGTTCCATAATGAGTGAAACCGGGCGTTTGAGCCCGGCGTTGGCAACCACACTGTAGGCCTGGGCCAGCTGCACAGCATTCACTGTCAAACCGTAGCCGAAGGCAAAGTTGGCCAACTCAATGGGATGCCAGCGTGTGCGGCTGGGCAGTATCCCCGGGGCCTCCCCGGGGAATCCGGTGCCAACCGCTTCTCCGAGCCCCATGCGGTAAAAAAGTTCACGCAGGGTTTCCGGTTCCAGATCCATCGCCACCTTGGTGATACCCACCTGACTGGACTTGGTGATCACTCTGGTCAGGTCGATCGTGCCGTAGTTCACCGGGTCCAGTAGGGTTTTGCCCGGCAGGCGGATATAGCCCGGACTGGTGTTGATCGGTGTGTGCGGCTGGTAGCGCCCGCTCTCCAGCGCCGCCAGCGCGGTCAGGGGCTTGACGGTGGACCCCGGCTCAAACTGGTCGATCAGCGCGCGATTGCGCATCGCCGCAGCTTTTACTCCCTGGCGATTGTTGGGGTTAAAGGAAGGCTGATTAGCCATCGCCAACACGTCACCACTGCGAGTGTCCAAAATCACCATATAACCAGCAGCGGCACCGTTCTCAGCCACCGCCTTCTTTAGCTCCCTATAGGCCAGGTACTGCAGGCGCATGTCGATGGTGAGCTGCAGGTCGCGCCCGGGGCGCGCCTCCTGCTTCACTGCCAAATCCTGCACGGTGCGCCCTTTGAGATCTTTCACTACCTGACGCTTGCCCGGCTCGCCGGCAAGGGACTGCTCATAGGCGAGTTCGAGCCCTTCCTGACCGCGATCGTCAATATTAGTAAAGCCCAGCAACTGGGCGGTGACCTCACCGGCGGGATAAAAACGGCGGTACTCCTTCTTGCTGTAAACGCCGGCCAGATCCAGAGCCAGCACCTTGTGCGCCTGCTCCGGCGTCATATGGCGCTGCAGGTACATGAACCCCTTGTTGCGGTACTTCTCCAGGCGCTTGGCGAGACTGGCCGCCGGTACACCCAGGGCAGCGGCCAGGGCGCGCAGTTGAGACTCGGACGCTTCTTTCAGCAGTTGCGGGTTGGCCCAGATGGTCTGAACCGGGGTGCTGACGGCCAGCAGCTCGCCGTTGCGATCAACAATGGAACCGCGGTAGGCGGCGATTTCTTCCGTTCGGATGGTGCGGGCGCGCCCCTGGTCCTGCAGGAAGCGGAAACCCTTGTCCTGTTCCGGCAGCACCTGCAGGCCGGCCAGGTGCACAACCAGCGCCACAGCGAGCAGGCACAGCAAACCGGCCACCAGCGCGAAGCGCCAGCGGGCAATACCCGGCTGCGGTTGCTGCTTTTTCACTGCGCCCATGGCAGATCCCTTTCCCTACCCTGCTGTTATCGGTTTGGCACCCCGCTGCGCGGTGGTACCTTATGTTTTTGTCGCGTTCGTCTTTGTCCATCAATCCCGGCATCAGCGCCCAGAGCGCACCAATATCCGTTCGCCGGGCGTCGGCGCGCGCATGTCCAACCGCTCCCGCGCCACCTGCTCAATACGGCTGTAGGCGGACCAGGCGCCGCGCTCCAGCAGCAGGCGCTCCTGCTCGTAACGCAATTCATCGCGGTATCGCTGAGCCTGCTCCAACTGCGCGGTCAGCGCTCGACTCTGCTGGGTGGTGTGCACCACGCCAAGAGACGACAGCATCACCAGCCCCCACAGACACACCAACAGCCAACGGTTTCCGCGCACTGGACTACCCCAGCCGCTCGGCGATGCGCATAACGGCACTGCGGGAGCGCACGTTCTCACCCACTTCCTGCGCTTCGGCCTTGACTGCCTTGCTCACGGATCGCAGGGTCCGTTGGATCTGACGGTCCATTACCGGCAGCCCGCGGGGCAACTGCGGCCCCTTCTCCTGCTCGCGAATAAACCGCTTCACCATACGATCCTCCAGCGAGTGGAAGCTGATCACTACCAGACGACCGCCCGGCTTGAGCAGCGCCAGCGATTTCGCCAGCGCCTGCTGCAGGTCTTCCAGCTCCCCATTCACGTGAATCCGGATTGCCTGGAACACGCGCGTGGCCGGGTGCTTCCCCTTTTCCCAGGCGGGGTTCGCCGCCTTGACCACTTCCGCCAGATCCAGGGTGCGCACAAATGGCTTCTCCGCCCGGCGCCGCACGATGGCGCCCGCTATGCGTCGGGCAAAACGCTCTTCACCATACTCCTTGAACACCCGCGCCAACTCTGCCTCGGATTCACTGTTCACCCAGTCCGCGGCACTGATGCCGCGACTGGTGTCCATACGCATGTCCAGCGGGCCGTCCTGCATAAAGCTGAAACCGCGCTCAGGCTGATCCAGCTGCGGCGAGGACACGCCGAGGTCCAGCAGAATACCCGACACCCGGCCCGCCATATCTCCTGCAGCCAGGTCCATATCCGCAAACGACCCGTGCCAGATCTCAAAGCGCGACTCCCCGTGAAAGCGGCTGCGGGCAAACTCAACCGCCTGCGGGTCTTTGTCTATAGCCAACAGATGGCCGCCGCTCCCGAGCAGCTCCAACACAAGCGCGCTGTGGCCGCCACGGCCAAACGTGCCATCGATATAAAAGCCGTCGGGGTCCACCACCAGGGCGTCCACAGCCTCGCGTAACAACACACTGCGATGCAGTTCCTGGGACACCCGGCGCCCTCCTGTGATTGTCAAAAATTCATTCCTGGCCTGCCGCCCCTGACACAAATCAGTTACAGGGACAGTGAAACCATTTCCTCCGGCATATCGCCGTCGCCCTCATCGTCGAGCCACGACATCCAGCGGTCCTCGCTCCAGAGTTCCAGCTTCTTGCCCTGCCCAACCAACATCAACTTCTTCTCGAGCCCCGCGTATTCGCGCAGGGTTGGCGGAATCAACACCCGCCCGTTGGCGTCCACCTGCAGTTCGCAGGCGTAGCCGATCAGCAGTCGCTGGGCGCGGCGCGCCACCTTGTTGAAGCTGGGGAGCGCCTCGATTTTCGGTAAAATTTCGCGCCACTGAGGTTCAGGATAGACGAGCAGGCAACGCTCTTCCGTATGCGCCGTCACCACCAGACGGCCGCCGCAATCTTCCAGCAGCGAGTCCCTGACTCGCGCCGGAATGGCCAGACGCCCCTTGGCGTCCATGTTGATTGCGTGACTTCCCAGATACATGGATCGGGTCTTCGGTTTCCCTGACAGTGTTTTGTTGCGCGGAGTGAAACCTGCTTGCTTTGCCCTGGCGGTAGGTGATTATCCACTCACAACCACATCTAACCCACCAAGACCCACAATTTTCCACTTTTCCCCACTCCGAACACTATAAATCTGAGCGGCGTAAAGTCAAGGAAATACACCGCGCAAGAGAGGAAAAAGCCCAGTAATTTCGCGGGCTGCAGGCGGAGTGTTCACATTTCACACAGCAGCAGCCGCGGGCAACTGCACAGCAAAGCAAGCACTTACTTTGGCAAGCTGACAAGTTACTTTAACTTTGTAAGGAAGCCCGCTGGCGGGCAAAGGGTTTAGGAAAGGTGAGTGGATACTCAGGAGCACCACCGCAATCCGACACCCAACGCGGACAAAGCGCGACACCCCAGGGCGCTCCTCACACTGCCTCACGAGCCACATAGAACGATGAGACATATAAAAATCAGCTTTTATTATTTTTAATGGAGTTAAAGTCGCTGTAGCTTTGCGCTATCCGACAATCAGCAGGAAACCGGCCATGGGCTTTTCAGCAGGACTGAGCACACAGACACCCCTCTCCCGCACCTTCCACCACGGGGCGGATCTGGATGCGCTCAACCAGCGTTTCAACACCAGCAAGCCCAGTGAAATCATCCAGTTCACTGTTGCCGAGGCGGAAAACCCGGTGGTGTTTACCAACTTCCGGCCACTGGCCGTGGCGTTCCTGCACCTGGTAACACAGGCCAGACCCGACATACCGGTCATCTGGGTAGACCACGGGTACAACACGCCGGAGACCTACCGCCATATCGAGAAGGTCATCAAGCTGCTGGATCTGAACCTGCACACCTACTCACCGAAAATGTCCGCCGCCCACTACAACGCGGTCTACGGCGGTATTCCTCCCCTGGATACCCCGGAGCACGACTTTTTCTCCCGCACCGTGAAACTCGAGCCCTTTAACCGCGCCATGCAGGAACTGAAGCCGGATGTGTGGCTGAACGGTATCCGCCACGACCAGAACGCCCACCGCAAGGGCCTCGACGTGTTCACCAAGGGCAATCACGGCACCATTCGCGTGGCACCGATGTTCCACTTAAAGGAAATCGATGTGGAGGAATACGTCTACGAGAACGACCTGCCGGACAACGATGTGTACTTCGACCCGACCAAGGGTGAAGAGCACCGGGAGTGTGGATTGCTGCTGCAAAAGTAAGCGCTTGACTGGAGGAAGGCCGGCAACCGCGACGCGGCTGCCGGCCATCTGGAAGTAGGTGAGTCAACCGATAAGCCGGGTTCTGTCGAGGACAATCATTCATCTGGGATGTGTGTCACCACACACCTCAAGCGACCTACCCGCCCTCAGTGCGGGTCACACCTATAGAGGGCCTATTTGGTCTTGCTCCGAACGGGGTTTACCGTGCCACGAACTGTTACCAGTCGCGCGGTGCGCTCTTACCGCACCCTTTCACCCTTACCTGTACTCCCCCAAACCGAAATTCAGGGAAGCCATCGGCGGTCTGCTCTCTGTTGCACTTTCCGTAGGCTCGCGCCCCCCAGGCGTTACCTGGCGCCCCACCCTATGGAGCCCGGACTTTCCTCCACCACACCACCCGAAAGCGGCACGACAGCGATTGTCTGGCTGACTCGGCGCGAAGGTTAATGAGCGCTGACCACAGATGCAAGCACTAAAACCGGCGCCAAACCCTACTTCTGCTCCAGCGACCAGTTATACAACAACTTCTTGTTTACCCCGGTAATCTCCGCCGCCACCGCCGCCGCGCGCTTGGGGGGCAGCTCAGCTAACAGCAGCTTCATCACCCGCTCCGATTCCGCATCCAGTTCGGCAGCTTTGGTAGCATCCGCCCCCCTTACCAGCAGGACAATCTCGCCCCGCTGCTGGTTGCTGTCGGCGCGCACCCACTCCACCAGCTCCGCCAGCGGCAGCAGCTGAATGGTCTCGAATGCCTTGGTGAGCTCGCGGGCAATCACCGCCTCGCGGGTATCACCGAAGATCTGGCGCATGGCCTCGAGTGTGTCCAGCACCCGATGCGGGGCTTCGTAAAACACCATGGTGCGGGTCTCACCCGCCAGTGACTGCAAGGCCTTTTCCCGCGCCAGCGGCTTGGCGGGCAGAAAACCCTCAAAGGTAAAGCGGTCACTGGGCAGGCCGGCGGCGGACAGCGCCGCGACGAAAGCGCAGGGCCCGGGAATGGGCACAACAGCAAAGCCGCGCTCGCGCGCTTCCCGCACCAGGCGATAACCGGGATCAGATATCAACGGAGTGCCGGCGTCCGAAATGAGGGCCACCACCTGCCCCTGTTCCAGACGCTCGAGAATCTTCGCAGTGCGCTGGTCGTCCGAGTGGTCGTGGTACGCCACCAGCGGAGTATCGATGGAAAAGTGCGAAAAAAGTCTCTGACTGTGACGGGTGTCCTCCGCGGCCACCAGATCCGCGGATTGTAGAACTTCAACGGCTCGCGGTACCATATCCGCCAAATTGCCAATGGGCGTCGCGACGATATAAAGCACCGCTTTATCCAGCCCCATAGTTCACTCCAGAATAAGTTTTGTGGGAGAAGAATATGTCCGCCCTGCACCGGCGCATCCCCTTCATCATTCATAGTCTCGCCGCCGGCGCCCTGGCGCTGTCCGTGGCCGGCTGCCAGACACCCAGCAGCGAGCGCAACGCGCAGATCCCGAACGATAGCGGCAATATCGCTACCGCAAACCGACAGAACGCCATACGCCTACTCAACAGTGCGCGCGAGCTGCCGTCGCCGGCAAAGGACCAGGCGCAGCTGCAGGCGGCCGCCATTCTATACACTCTGGGCGATAACGCGACGGCCCGGCAAGCGGCCAGCGCCATCGACGCGGAGCAATTGACGGACGCCGAGTATGCCCGCTACGCCCATGTCTACGGCAGCGCACTGGCGGCGGACGACGAATTTTTCACAGCACTCGACCTGATCAGCGCCCCGCGACTGGAGCAGGCCTGGTACCAGATCCCCGCGGAAGTCGCATTGCCGCTACGCAACCTGCGCGCGGACTTGTGGAACCTGATGGGCGACATCGACAGCGGTATCGCCGAGCGCCAGCGCATCGCCACCCTGGCGCGGGAAGACGACGCCATCCGCCGCAACAACGACGGCCTGTGGCAACTGCTGACCCAGCTGCCCTCCAGTGAGCTGCGCCACCGCGCGGACGACTCCCTCGACTCAAAAATGCGCGCCTGGTACCAGCTCGCGCTGCTCGGCCGCGACACTCAGGCAGACATCAGTACCCAGCTCACCGCGCTCAGCCGCTGGCGCCAGCAGTGGCCCGGACACACCGCGGTCAGCCACCCGCCCCAGGCCCTGCAGCTGCTCGAGCATTTGGCGTCCCAACGCGCACAGAATGTCGCCCTGTTGCTGCCGCTGTCGGGCCCGCTGGGCTCTGCCGGCCGCGCCATTCGCGACGGATTCATGGCGGCCTACTACAGCGCGCTGGACGCCGGCGCACCCACGCCACAGGTGCAGGTCTACAACACCGGCACCGAGCAGCCGTTTGACGAGATCTACCAGACCGCCATCAACAATGGCGCCCAGGCCATTGTCGGCCCGCTGGACAAGGACAAGGTGGCCAATCTGCTGGCCACGGAAAAACTGCCGGTTCCCACCCTGGCGCTGAACTATGCCGGAGACTGGGGTGACTCAGCCCGCCTCACCGATGATCTGGTGCAATTCGGCCTGGCCATTGAGGACGAGGCTCGCCAGGTTGCACAGCAGGCCTACCGCCTGGGTCACCGCCAGGCGATGATCCTGGCTCCCGAGTCCAGCTGGGGGCAACGCGGCCTCGAGGCATTTACCGAAGAGTGGAACAGTCTCGGCGGCACCATCAGTATTAGCCGCAATTACACCGACAACAGCAATTTTTCCCAGTTGGTGAGCGACGCGCTGCTGATTCCGGAGAGTAAAAATCGCGAAGCGGAGTTGCGCCGCAAGCTCGCCGCCCCACTCAAATTCACACCTCGCCGCCGCGGCGATGTAGATATGCTGTTCGTGCTGGCCCAGCCGCAGCAGGCGCGCCAGATAAAACCCATGCTGTCTTTCTTCTACGCTGGTGCACTGCCGGTGTTTTCCACCTCGCAAGTATTTGCCGGCAATGTGGACCCGCAGCGCGACCGCGATATCAACGGGGTGCGCTTCACCGCGCTACCGTGGCTGTTTGAAGACGACAACCAGACCAAGCGCAACATCGTGAAACGGGCAAACCCGTCACCGGCCTTCGCGCGCCTGTACGCACTGGGTGCCGATGCCTTTCGTCTCTATCCGCGCCTGCCGATGCTGCGTCAGTTCCCCAACCAGCGAGTGTATGGGCTCACCGGCTCGCTCAGTCTGGCAGCCGATGGGCGCATAGTGCGCGAGCAGATCTGGGCGAAAATCGACGACGGCAAGCCGGTACCAATCACTACGTCTGCAAGCGGAACCCCCATCTCCGATAGCAGCGCGCGCATTGATTGATCGCAGCGGGAAATGACATAACAGTAGACGCAACAATCCATAGAAAGGGAATTTCATGGATACCACGAGTATTGGAAACCAGATGGAAGCGCTGGCGGAGAGGCACCTTGCCGGAGCCGGCCTGCGCATCGTCGAACGGAATTTTCGCGGTCGCTTTGGCGAAATAGACCTTATCGCCCGCGACGGCACCACGCTGGTGTTTGTAGAAGTGCGTTTCCGGCGCAACCGCAGTTTTGGCGGCGCCGGTGTATCCGTTGACTATCGCAAGCAGAAGAAACTGCTCGCCACCGCCAGCGGCTACCTGCAGTATCGCCGTCTCGACTGCCCCTGCCGGTTTGATGTGATCAGCATCGAACAGGATAAAATCGCCGGCACACTGAATATCGACTGGATTAAAAATGCCTTCGGGCAATAGGCTTACCCAAAAGGAAACCACAGAAACGATGGAACAGCGCGTTGTAACCCTGTTTCACCGCAGCATTGAAGCCACCATGAATGCCGGTGAACTTTTGGCACCTTTGATTGCCGAAGCCAGCGAAATGATCGTGCACACGCTGCTCGCTGAAAACAAACTACTGATCTGTGGTAATGGGCTCAGCGGCGCGCTCGCGCAGAGTTTCTCTGCGCAGCTGATGGGCGGATTCGAGCGCGAGCGCCCCGGGCTGCCAGCGTTGGCCCTGAATGGCGACGCCATCACCACTGGCACCGTGGCCCGCAATCACGGCCGCGCCGAATCCTATGCGCGCCAGGTTCGCGCACTCGGCCATCCCGGTGACCTGCTGGTGATCCTCAGCACCGACGGCCGCGACTCCAACCTGGTGCAAGCAATTCGCGCTGCTCACGATCGCGATATGGGCGTACTCGCACTGACCGGTGGTGAGGGCGAGGGAGACTGCACGGCACTACTGGATGTGCACGATATTGAGCTGCATGTGCCTTCCGAGGTTCCCTCCGAGGTACATCAGGTACATATGCTCACCCTGTTCTGCCTGTGCGATCTCATCGACAGCAGCCTGTTTGGTGGATACGAGGACTGAACCATGCAATCAACGACAGGAACCAAAATTTTCAACCCGCTCAAGCTCGCCGTCGCCGCGTGCGTAATTTCTGCGCTCGCCGGCTGCGCCACGGTGCTGGATGCCACCCACGACGGCCCGATACAACCGGATCCGGGTGAGCGGACCTTCGGCACCTATATTGACGACCAGCGGCTGGAAACCATCACCAAAGTGAACATCGGAAAAGCGCATCCGGACCTGAAAGCCGCAAATATCGATGTAGTGGCATTTAACGGGGTGGTGCTGCTCACCGGTCAGGTATCCAGCAATGAACTGCGCGATCTCGCCGGGCGCACCGCACAGCAAGTGCACACGGTGCGCCAGGTCTACAACGAGATTCAGGTACGCGGCTCCACCTCCATGCTCGCACGCACCAGCGACGCGTGGCTGACCACCAAGGTCAAGAGCGTATTGATGGCAGATAAGGAAGTCGACAGCGGGCGTATCAAGGTGGTCACAGAAAATGGTGTGGTCTACCTGATGGGACTGCTTACCCGGCAGGAAGCGGAGAACGCCGCGGAAGTGGCACGCACGGTGGGCGGCGTGCAGAAAGTGGTGAAGGCCGTGGAGTATATCGACTAGATTGATCATCCACGCCACCAACAAAAAACGGAGGCTGCAGCCTCCGTTTTTTGTTGGTGTTCCCTAGCGAAAAGAACAGATCAGGGACGTTCGATCGCGACTGCCGTCGCCTCACCACCGCCGATACACAGGCTCGCAACACCTTTTTTCAGATCGCGGTTTTCGAGTGCCGCCAGCAGTGTGACGATCACCCGCGCACCGCTGGCACCCAGAGGATGTCCGAGCGCGCAGGCCCCGCCATTCACATTGACCTTGTCGCGGGGCAGATCCAGCTCCTTCATCGCCGCCATGGTGACCACGGCAAAGGCCTCGTTGATTTCAAACAGGTCCACATCACTCGCCTGCCAGCCGACCTTCTTCAGCAGGCTGGCCATGGCGGACACCGGCGCGGTGGTAAACCACTCCGGCGCATGCGCAAACTGGCTCTGACCGCGCAGTACCGCCAGTATTTTCAAGCCGCGCGCCTTGGCCTCACTCTCACGCATTAGCACCAGTGCCGCGGCACCGTCGGAAATGGAACTGGCATTGGCAGCCGTCACCGTGCCGTCCTTGCGAAAGGCGGGACGCAGTTGCGGGATTTTTTCCGGGCGCGCATTGCCTGGTCCCTCGTCCACGGTTACTTCCACCTCTCCACCGCGGCCGCACACGGTCACCGCAGCGATCTCCCGCTTGAAGGCTCCGGTCTCAATCGCGGTATTGGCCCGCGCCAGGGATTCCAGGGCAAAATTGTCCTGCTCTTCGCGGGTGAAGCTGTACTTGTCCGCGGTGCACTCGGCAAAATTGCCCATCAACTGGCCGTCGTAGGCGTTTTCCAGTCCGTCGGTAAACATGTGATCCAGCACTTCGCCGTGGCCCAGACGCATGCCGCCGCGGGCCTTTGGCAACAGGTAGGGCGCGTTGCTCATACTTTCCATACCCCCGGCCACGATCACTTTGGCGTCACCGGCGAGCAGTGCGTCGCGGGCCATCATTACGGTTTTCATGCCTGAGCCGCACACCTTGTTGACGGTGGTCGTGGGTGTGCCCTCAGGAATACCGGCTCCCAGTGCCGCCTGGCGCGCCGGCGCCTGGCCGAGACCCGCGGGCAGGACACACCCCATCAGCACTTCATCTACATCCACCGGCGCCACAGCAGCATCGGCGAGGGCGGCGCGGATGGCAACAGCTCCGAGCTCCGGTGCACTCAAACCAGATAGCGCACCCTGCATCGCGCCCAGAGGGGTACGGGAAAGACCGACAATGACCACCGGATCTTTAATTTGCTCACTCATGCTGAATCCTCTCCAGTTGTAACGGAATTCGCCGCCTCAGGCTGACCGGTATTGCGATGATTGTTTATTTTGCGGTGGATTATACCTCACACTCCGGCAATCAATACCATCCACCCTTCGTTGTAGTCGCCATGTGCCAGGCGAAAAACGCCATGCTCCAGAACGATTGCCACTGCGCCCCGAGGCGATAGCCGCCATGTTAGTATCTGCCGCAATTGCCGGATGAACCCATCCGGCCCAATCGCCCTGACCGATCGCAACAGCTTCATCCGCAACAGCACAACTGCACAACTGCACAACCAAAGAGAGTGCGCATTTATGGATATTTCGACCATTGTCTGGCTGGTAGTTCTCGCTGCACTGGTGTTCTACGTCATCAGCATCTACAACCGCCTGGTTTCCCTCAAGAACCGCTACGAGAACGCCTTTGCGCAAATCGAAGTGCAGCTGAAGCGCCGCTATGATCTGATTCCCAATCTGGTGGAATCCGCCAAGAGCTATCTTAAGCACGAGCGGGAAACCCTCGAAGCGGTGATCAGTGCGCGCAATTCGGCTCTCGCCGGCCTGAAGACAGCCGCCAACAATCCCGGCTCCGCCGCCGCCATCGCCGACCTGGGCAATGCCGAAAGCCTGCTCACCAGCGCTCTCGGCCGCCTGAACGTGGTGATGGAAGCCTACCCGGACCTGAAGGCCAACCAGACTATCCAGCAGATGATGGAAGAACTGACCAGCACCGAGAACAAGGTGGCCTTCGCGCGACAGGCATTCAACGATGGCGTCACCGCCTACAACATCTACCGCCAGAGCTTCCCGCCGGTGTTTTTTGCCGGCTTCTTTGGCCATCGTGAGAACGGCAAGCTGCTGGAGTTCGCGGACTCAGAGGCGTTTCAGGCCGCGCCCCGAGTGCAGTTCTGATCTGACGCCCGCCCATGAACTTCTTTGAATATCAGGACAAGGCGCGCCGCAACACCACTCTGCTGGTGGCGCTGTTTGCCGCAGCGGTACTCGCGCTTATCGCCATTACCACGGTGTTCTTCGCCTTTATCAGCCGCGCCTCCGGCTCAGCGGGACCGGAAAGCAGTCTCACCGGGATGCTCGCGGCACTGGGGTGGGATACCGTTGCCGGGATTGCCATCGCCATTACAGCGGTCATCGCGCTCGCCAGTTTTTACCGGCTGCACCAACTGGCCGCCGGCGGCCGCGCTGTAGCGGAGTCGCTCGGCGGGCGCAAGATCAACGTCGCCCCGCGGGATCTGGCGGAGCAGCGCGCACTGAATGTGGTGGAGGAAATGGCGCTCGCCTCCGGTACCCCGGTACCGGAGGTGTATGTACTCGACGACGACGCCATCAATGCGTTCGCCGCCGGCTACCAGCCGTCAGACGCGGTGATCGGCCTTACCCGAGGCAGTATTGAACAGTTGAGCCGCGACGAACTGCAGGGCGTAGTCGCCCACGAATTCAGCCATATATTCAACGGTGACATGCGCCTCAATATCCGCATCGTCGGCCTGCTGCACGGTATTCTGATTATCGGTCTGATAGGTAGCTGGCTGCTGCGCGGCGGTTACTGGGGCAGCGGCCGCGACAGCCGCGGTCGCGCGGCGTTATTCGGCGTGGGTGTCGGACTCGTCGCCATCGGTTACACCGGCACCTTTTTCGGCAATCTGATCAAGTCGGCAGTAAGCCGCCAGCGGGAATATCTGGCCGATGCCTCAGCGGTGCAGTTTACCCGCAGCAATCAGGGCATCGCCGGCGCACTGAAAAAGATTGGCAGTCGCCAGCAGGGCTCGCACCTGCGCGCCGTTAACGCCAGCGAATTCAGCCATATGTATTTCGCCAGCGGTATGAAACACTCCTTCCTCGGCCTGTTTGCCACTCACCCGCCACTCGCCGAGCGTATCGGCCGCCTGGACCCCCAGTGGAAAGGCTGGGACTACCCCGCTACAGAAACAACCGGAGATTCGCACAGCGAACAGATCTCCGGAATCCACTCAGCGAACATTCAGCCAGCCGCCGCGGCGGCAGGACACCCCTCCCCCGATTCCGCCCCCGGCAGCCAGTACCGCGCGCGCCTCGGCCGGGTTCTGACGGCGGTGGACAACAATGTGGCACAACCATCCGCCGCGCAGGTGACGCTGGGCAGCGTACTGCTGGCGCAAATTCCGGCAGACCTGAAAGCCGCCGCGCACGACCCTTTCGCGGCGCGCGCCCTTGTCTATGGGCTCTTGATGGCGCCCAGCCAGTTTACGCTGCAGCGCGCGGTACTGGAGAAGTCTGCACATCCGGCGGTGTTGCGCGAGTTCGACCGGTTGCAGCCGTCGCTCGCACCATTGCCCGCGACCAGTCGACTGCCACTCCTGGATCTGTGTGTGCCCGCGCTCAAGGCACTGGCACCGCAGCAGTACCAGATCTTCAAACGCAACCTGATCAAACTGCTGCGCGCCGATGGCAGAGTGGAGATCTGGGAATGGGCCTTGTACCGGGTGCTGATCCACGGCCTGGAGGCCAATCCGGACCAGCAGCGCAAAACGACCGCGGGCAGCCGCGACAGTGCGCGGACGGACGCCCAGCGTTTCTTGCTGGCGGCCATGGCGCATGCTGGAAATACCGACTACCTGAGCGCCAAACGCGCCTACGAGGCGGGGCTCAAAACGCTGGCACAGACTCCGGTGCCACTGCCCGCGGCAGGGGATATCAACCTGCAACGACTGGACAAAGCCCTCGCCATCGCCCGCGACACCGCACCGCTGAAAAAACCGGTATTGCTGAAGGCGCTCGCCACCACACTGGCGCACGACGGCGAAATTCGCGCACAGGAAATCGAGCTGCTGCGAGCCATCGCCGACTGCCTCGATTGCCCTATGCCACCACTGGTCGACATCCCTGCTTCAACGCTGCAGCATGACGAGCGCAGCATCTGTGCGGCGGCGACCTCCTGATCCGGGCGCCCGGTATATGGCAGATCAAGAGTAGAATGGTGAAAGCAACAAAGCCGGCATACCGCCGGCTTTGTTGCAGAAGACCTATAAGATTGCGCAAGGAGCCCTTTTTCTCTCCTAGTGCTGATACACAGGCCCGACACCCATGCTCCAGATGATCACAGAGCAGATCATTATGGTAACCAATCCCACCAGGCCGATGGTCAGCACTGCACTGGCGTACAAGAAGGCCCGCTCCTTACTCATGTTCATCAGGATGGGAATGCCCTCGTACAACAGGTAGACCGAGTAAAGCGCCGCCAGCCCCATCACCGCAACCACCAGCCAGAGATGGGGATAGAACAGCACAATGCCCGCCAGCAGTACTGGAGTGGTGACGAACACAGCGAGCGCGGTGCCCTCATAGTGACGCGTGGGTTCATCGCCCTCCACACCATAGGCCTTAGCCATCCAGTTGATGAACTCACCCACCAGGTAAATTCCGATCAGAAGTGCCAGATAAGTAATTACCGCCAGCGCAGCGGCACTTGCCGGTGTCAGTTTCGCTACATGCCCACCGAGCTCAAACCCTACCCGGGTGACGCCGATATACCCGGCGACAGCGGGAATCAGTGCGAGAATCGGCACATGGCTCAGGAATACCTGGACGAATGAATGCTTATCGGCACGAATGGCGCGCCATTCCCTGTCCGGATTGGTGAATATACCGATGGTGTGGCTGAGTAATTTCACAAGGGTCCCTCCTGCGTACAGCTTGCTTGCAGTATCGGAAGACCGAAGCCAATTCACCAATCAATAACAGGAATACGGCGTCAAATTTTCCGCCACTTGGGGGCAGCAACCCCCGAGACTGCCGCAGAATACCCGGTATCTGCGTCGTTTAGACAAAAAAAAGGGTCCGTATCAACGGACCCTTTTTAATACTTTGGGTTACTTGACCACCCGCAGAGACGGCTTTTTCGCCGGTTTCTTGAATGTGGCCGGCGGTGTGGGTTCCGGCGGTTCCGGAGTTTCCTCCGGTTCAAACACCATACCCTGGCCATTTTCCCGCGCGTAGATACCCACGATTGCCCCCACAGGCACCTGGATATCCGTCGGTACACCACCGAAGCGGGCATTGAAGCGGATGGCGTAGTTATCCATCGTCAATCCCATCACCGCACTTTCAGAGACATTCAGGACAATCTGTCCATCCTCATTGACATGCTGCTGGGGAACCAGCACTCCCTTCAGGTGGGTGTCCACCAGAAGATAGGGGGTGCATTTGTTATCGGTGATCCACTCGTAAAACGCCCGCAGCAGATAGGGGCGGTTGGATGTCATCGGCAGCTTGTTCAATCAGCACCTCAGGAGCGCATTTCGCGCTCGAATTCGGTCAGACTCTGCTGGAAGGCATCGCGGGCGAAGAGGCGATCCATGTAATCCAGCAACGGCTTGGCCTGTTTGGTTTTCGGCAGCGCGATTTCCAACTGGTCCAAACGCCACAACAGCGGCGCCATGCAGCAATCCACCAGAGAAAACTCTTCATTGAAGAAGTACGGCAGGTCGGTAAACATCGGCGCGATACCCACGAGACTGTCGCGCAGCTCTTTACGCGCGGACGCCACATCCTTGCCGCCAGCCAGAATCTTGTCTACCAGCGGCACCCAGTCGCGCTCGATACGGTACATGATCTGGCGGCTCTGGGCGCGAGCCACTGGATACACAGGCAGCAGCGGCGGATGCGGGAAGCGTTCGTCCAGGTACTCCATCATCACCTTGGTTTCGAACAGCACCAGCTCGCGGTCCACCAGGGTGGGCAGAGAATTGTAGGGATTGAGCTCAGCCAATTCCGCCGGCTTGTCTTCGGGGTCGACATCAACGATGTCTACGGTTACACCTTTCTCGGCGAGAACGATACGCACCCGGTGGCTGAAATGACAACGACCATCGGAAAAGAAAGTCATTGAGGAGCGCTTGTTGGTCGGCACACCCATTGTGGAACTACCTCGGTCTACTGGTCGAAATTCCGACCATCATTCTTAAACGGAAAACGGGCGGCGGGCCTGATGCCGGAAACCGGCGGCCCACCACCCGGAAAAATCAATCTGGCAATCGCTCAGTGATGAATATCTTTCCAGTACTCGCGATTCAGCAGCCAGGCAAAGATAAAGAATACAAGGATGAACGCCAGGACATAGAAACCGATGCGTTTGCGGGTTTCCGCCATAGGCTCCGCGACGTACTCCATGAAGTTGACCAGATCGTAGACCGCCTGATCATACTCTTCGCCACTCATGGAACCCTTGACCTTGTTGACCTGCAGGCTGCCGCAGTTGGCGTCCATGATGGGGTTGCCCATCTCGTCACGCACAACCCTGCCGTGGTCGCGTTTCGGACCAGGCGCACATTCCGGCAGTCCCTGCAGCTCCATCAGCACATGGGGCATCCCCACATTCGGGAATACCTTGTTGTTCACACCGGTAGGGCGATTGTCATCCTTGTAAAAGCTACGCAGATAAGTGTAAAGCCATTCCGGAGAGCGCGCGCGGGCCACCAGAGTGAGATCCGGCGGAGTGGCGCCGAACCATACCTTGGAATCTTCGGGCTGCATGGAGATCTGCATCAGGTCGCCGATCTTGTCGTCGCCCAGCACCAGGTTCTGCATCATCAGCTCACTGGGAATGTCCAGATCGGTGGCAACGCGCTCCCAACGGGAGAAGTTGGCACTGTGGCAACCCATACAATAGTTGACGAAGTATTTGGCCCCGCGCTGCAGCGACGGCTTGTCATTCAAATCAATATTGATGTGGTCCAGCTCAACGGAGCTCTCCGCACCCACCGCTTTGATGGGCACGAATGCCAGCAACATTACCGCAATGATGCCGCCAAACAGCAGGATGAAGGACTTGCTGCCAGAGGGGCTGGTGACACGATCCGGCACCGGATGTACCACGTCGCGGCTGGTGAGCCATGGCAGTGCTGCGAAGAAAGCCGCAAACACCAATGACAGCACACACACGAACAGGCTGGCTTTCCAGTTTACTACCGCCATCCACAGGAACATGAAACCGAACGCACCGCTGACGATCCAGGAAGCCATTCCCTTGCGGGTAGTGGGGTTAGTCCAGATCGGCATGGTAACGAAGAAGGCGAAGTAGAACAGGGTTGCGACCTGCGCCAGGAAGTTACGTCCCGGAGTTGGTGACTTCACACCCAGGTAACCCAGGATGATGAACACCGCAGCGAACACCAGCAACAGCAGTTTCGGCAGAACACCCTTGTAGCGGATCGACTTCACCGGGCTCTTGTCGAGCCAGGGCAGCACAAACAGGATCGCAATCGCCGCACCCATGGCCACCAGGCCGAGGAATTTTGCGGTCAGCGGGCCGATATCCATGGTCACTGCGCGCAGCACCGCGTAGAACGGCGTGAAGTACCACACCGGAGCAATATGCGGCGGGGTCTTCAGCGGGTTGGCCTCTTCAAAGTTGGCGTATTCTAGGAAGAAACCGCCCATTTCCGGGAAGAAGAACACCACCACACAGAAGGCGAACAGGAAGACAGCCACACCGACCAGGTCGTGTACGGTGTAATAAGGATGGAAGGGAACGCCGTCCAGCGGGATGCCGTTGGCATCCTTGTTCTTCTTGATCTCGATACCGTCGGGGTTGTTGGAGCCCACTTCGTGCAGTGCCAGAATGTGGAGCACAACCAGCAGTACCAGAACCAGCGGCAGCGCGATCACGTGCAGCGAGAAGAAGCGCGTCAGGGTAATACCGGAGATCAGGTAGTCACCGCGAATCCACTGCACAAGATCCTCGCCGATGGCCGGGATGGCACCGAACAGGGAAACGATCACCTGAGCACCCCAGTACGACATCTGGCCCCAGGGCAGCACGTAGCCCATGAAGGCTTCCGCCATCAGCACCAGATAGATACACATACCGAAAATCCACACCAGCTCGCGCGGCGGCTTGTAGGAGCCGTACATCAGACCGCGGAACATATGCAGATACACCACCACAAAGAAGGCGGAGGCACCGGTGGAGTGCAGGTAGCGGATGATCCACCCCATTTCCACATCGCGCATGATGTATTCAACAGAGGCGAAGGCACCCTCGGCAGAAGGGTTGTAGCTCATGACCAACCAGATACCGGTCAGCAGCTGGTTCACCAGGACCAGCATCGAGAGCACACCGAAGAAATACCAGAGGTTGAAGTTTTTGGGCGCGTAGTACTTGCCCATGTGGGTATCCCACGCGCGGTAGATCGGCAGGCGCTGATCAACCCAATCCCCCAAAGCGGTTAACCAGTTCATGCGGCGCCCTCCTGATCCACACCAATTACGATGACTTCGTCACTTTCATAGGAATACGGCGGCACATCCAGGTTGGTGGGTGCAGGCACACCCTTGAACACACGCCCGGCCATATCGTATTTGGAGCCGTGGCAAGGACAGAAAAAACCGCCCAGCCACTCACTGCCACCCAGGTCGGCAGCGCCCACTTCCGGACGGAACATCGGCGCACAGCCAAGGTGGGTACACAGACCTACCAGTACCAGCGTCTGGGGCTTGATGGCACGGTTTTCAGGATTCACGTAAGGAGGCTGGTTGGACTCGGTGGATTCCGGGTCGCGCAGCAGCGGAGCGACTTTGGCGAGGTTATCCAGCGTTTCCTGGGTGCGGCGCACCACATAAACCGGCTTGCCACGCCACTCGACCGTGACCATCTGGCCCGGCTCCAGTTTGCTGATATTGTATTTGACTGGCGCGCCAGCGGCCTTGGCCTTGGCACTCGGATTCCAGGAGGCGACAAAAGGTACTGCGACCCCGACCGCACCTGCAGCACCCACAACAGAGGTAGCAGCGGTCAGAAATCGACGACGCCCCACATTTACACCGTCATCACTCATGACGTAGTTCTCCCATCACAGCGCCCCGCCTGACCTACACGAACGTAAGCCCGAAGCTGACTGGCCCAAACCCAAAAAAAATCCGGAAAATCTCTGCAATAAATCCACACGGCCAGTTACGGTGCTTCAGGGTAATCCGCATTTGACAGCGACGGTGCAGCCCAATGGTTCGAGAAAACGATCCGAGACCAGAGAGAACAGAGCACCCGTACAGCGGCAATTGGCTCACCACTGCAAAATCAGAGACTTAAAACAGAAACTCCCCTACAACTGGCCCGCCTGCTTGGCCTTAGAACAAAGTGGCCAAACCCCAAGTGCAAGCGGATATAAATTCGCGCAATGTTAAAGAAAATGCCAAACCGATACAAGGTGAAACCCGGGGCGAACGCCCGCGACCCCGCAGCGAACTGGCGGCATTTTATACAGAACGTGCGCCGGCGCTTGAGCGCCGAAAGAGTCGCATACAAAAAAAAGCCCGGCAGTTGCCGGGCCAAAAAAACACAAAAATATCTGCTTAACGCTTGGAGAACTGCGGCTTTTTACGCGCTTTGCGCAGGCCGACCTTCTTCCGCTCAACGGCACGAGCATCGCGAGTTACGAAGCCAGCTGCGCGCAGCGGCTGACGCAGGGACTCGTCGTACTGCATCAGAGCGCGGGTCAGGCCGTGACGGATAGCACCCGCCTGACCAAAGGAACCACCGCCCTTCACTGTGACATTGATGTCAAATTTTTCGACCATATCGACCATTTCCAGCGGCTGACGCACGATCATGCGAGCCACTTCGCGGCCGAAATATTCGTCCAGAGTGCGACCGTTAACGCTGATGTTACCTTGCCCCTGCTGAATGAATACACGAGCAGTGGAGGTCTTGCGGCGGCCGGTACCGTAGTATTGAGTAGTTGCCATGAGAATGCTTTCCGTTTAGATCGACAGTTCAATCGGCTGCTGGGCCGCATGAGGATGTTCGCTACCCTTGTACACCTTCAATTTCTTGAACATGGCGCGACCCAGAGGGCCTTTCGGGAGCATGCCTTTCACCGCACTCTGAATAGTGCGCTCAGGCGCCTTGTCGATCAGCTTCTCAAAGCTGATGGATTTCAGACCACCCGGGTAACCGGAGTGATGATGATAAATCTTGTCTTTGGCCTTGCTGCCGGTCACGCGGACCTTCTCGGCATTGATGACTACGATGTAGTCGCCGGTGTCCACGTGGGGCGTGTATTCAGGCTTGTGCTTGCCGCGCAGGCGGTGAGCGATCTCGGCGGAAATACGGCCGAGAGTCTTGTCCGCAGCGTCAACAATGTACCAGTCGCGAGTGACCGCTTCCGGCTTGGCACTGTAAGTCTTCATGTTATAAAACACCTGTATATGGTCCCCGAATGGGGCCCGTCCCACGAAAAGAGCGCGAATACTACATAAGCGCCCGGGGCTTTTCAAGCACAAAGTTGCGCAACTTGTGACCAGCCCAACGCCCTATTCCGGGCGGTGTGCCCGCGCCAGATACTCCCGCGACTGCATCTCCTGCAGGCGGCTCACGGTGCGTTCAAATTCGAACCGCAGGTGTCGCCCCCCGTACAGGGATTCCACCGGCACCTCGGCGGAAATCACCAGTTTGACGCAGCGGTCGTAAAACTCGTCGACCAGATTGATGAAGCGGCGCGCCTGACTCTCCATGCGCTCGTCAAAACGCGGTACATCGGCCAGCAGCACCGTATGGAATTCCCGCGCCAGCTCGATGTAGTCATTCTGCGAGCGCGGCCCATCGCAGAGCTCGCTGAATCCGAACCAGGCCACATCGTCGGCCACCCGCACCGCCACGATGGGGCGCCCCTCAACATCGAGCTTTACCTTTTCTCGCACCTCACACCCTTCAACAATCAGGCTGTGGAAGGAGCACGCGAGACTCGCATCGGCCTCCGCTCCCAGTGGATAGTGGTAGAGCTCCGCCATTTCCAGCGCGCGCAGCCGGTAATCCACACCGTTGTCGACATTGACCACCTTGGTGTGCTCCAGCAGCAAATCAATCGCCGGCAGGAAGCGCGCCCTCTGCAGTCCATCCTTATATAGACCCTGCGGTACGATGTTCGAGGTGACCACCAGGGTGACGCCGCGCTCGAACAGCGCCTGCAGCAAATTGGCCATGATCATGGCATCGGTGATGTCCGACACAAAGAATTCGTCAAAACACAGAACCCGCGCGCGATCCGCTATCCGGTCTGCCACCTTTTCCAGCGGATTTTTCTCTCCGGCCAGGGTTTTCAACTGCCGGTGCACATCGCGCATAAACCGGTGAAAGTGGGTGCGCTGTTTCTGCTCAAAGGGCAAGGACTCAAAAAAAGCGTCCATCAGATAAGTTTTGCCGCGCCCGACTCCCCCCCAGAAGTAAAGCCCCTGCTCCGGGCGGCGCCCGCGCCGCCACACCCGGCGCAGACTGCCGAGCAAACTGCCAGCTCGCCGTTCGGCCGCCATCAACCGCACATAAAGATCCTGCAGCTCGACCACAGCGGCCTTCTGCGCCGGGTCCGCCACAAAGTCGGGGCGCTGCAAATCGCGCTGATAGCGCTCCAGCGGCGTAAGTCGTGCGGGGGCGGACAGGTTCTGTTCCGTGACCATCAATTCGAAACCATTCAAAAAAACAATCGGGGGCGACATTGCCAGGGGATGGATACAATCCGCTGCCGCGGGCTGCACCTCGGGAATTCAGGTGGGTGATTCCGGATTCGCCGGCACAACACCGGCCGGCGCGCACTTTACCAAATCCGTCGCGACTTGGCACAAACCGGATCGCGGCGCGGCGGCGGGAATTGCGTATAATAGGGGCACTGTCATGGACGGCCGGTGCCACTTTCAATTTGAGGAGATAGTAACGTGCACTCAACTTCGGTATTAATTCTGGTCGGCGTACTCGGCCTGGCCCTGGGCGCCCTGCTCGCGTTTTTCGCCACCCGCGGCCGTCAGAACATCGACCGCACCCAGGAGCTGGAACTGCGCCTGAAGGAAGCCAACACCAGACTGGAGGACTTCCAGCAGCAGGTGAATGAACACTTTGACCAGACCGCCCAACTGGTCAACAACCTGACCCAAAGCTACAAGGAAGTGCACGAGCACCTCGCCACCAGCGCCATGCGCCTGTCCAATCAGGACATCGGGCGCCAGATGCTGGAAGCCGGCAGCGGTAACCTCAGCGACAACGACGAGCACCTCAGCGTACTCCCTCCGCGCGACTGGGCCCCAACCAAAGGCGCTCTCTCCGAAGATTACGGCATCGAAAAGGAAGCGCAGGCGCCGTCACCCGCACCGGTAAATGCGATCAACCGCTGACCCAGGCCGGCGCCACACATTGAAGTGTGTCCGGCGGCAAATCCGAGGCACAAAAAAGGCGGGGAATCCCGCCTTTTTTGTGCTCGCCGACCCTGGCCATTTACAGACTCTGATAGTAGTCCATCAGGATCTGGGCCACTTCCGGGCGCGAGAACTCAGGGGGCGGTGCGATACCGTTGCCCAGCAGCTCGCGTACCTTGGTGCCGGACAGCAGGATGAAGTCATCCTTGGTGTGATCCGGGACATCGCGCATCATCACAACACGGTTGAGTTTCTTGGAGTAGGCGGTGTGGTCCGCGCGGAAAATTTCGATTTCCAGCGCACCTTCCGGCACCTTCTCATCGAAGATAGTCTGCGCGTCGAAGGCACCGTAGTAGTCACCCACCCCGGCGTGGTCGCGACCAACGATGAGGTGACTGCAGCCACAGTTCTGACGGAACACCGCGTGCAGCACGGCTTCGCGCGGTCCCGCGTACAGCATGTCGAAACCGTAACCGGTCACCATCACGGTATTTTTCGGGAAGTACTCTTCCACCATTTTGCGAATGGCCGCATCGCGCACGTGCGCGGGGATGTCGCCGGCTTTCAGCTTGCCCAGCAGCATGTGAATCAGCACACCATCAGCGCCGACCGCGTCCAGTGCCATTTTGCACAGCTCCTCGTGGGCGCGGTGCATGGGGTTGCGGGTCTGGAAAGCCACCACCTTGCTCCAGCCGTGTTCGACGAACTCGTTGCGGATTTCCACGGCGGTGCGGAAGGTGTCGGGGAAATCCGACTGGAAGTAGCTGAAGTTCAGCACCTCAATGGGACCGGAGATCAGCTGACGACCAGCAGCCTTGAAGGTCGCCACGCCCGGATGGGCGTCGTCCAGGGTACCGAACACGTGTTCGGCAATAGTGTTCACCTGTTCATCGCTCACGGTTTCGATGGCTTCCACATCCATCACCGCAATCACCGGATTGCCCTCGACATTGGGGTCGCGCAGAGCGATACGCTTGGCGCCGGCAACCGCGGAGGCATCTTCCACCATATTCACCACCGGCACCGGCCAGAATAGGCCGTCAACAGTGCGCAGGGTTTCCGCCACACTCAGGGTATCCGCCAGGTTCATATAACCGTGCAGCGGGTTGAAATAGCCGGCGCCCAGCATCACTGCATTCGCCGCGGCCGCAGAGCTGATGACGATGGATGGCAGAGACTCCGCCTCGTGAATCAGCTGATGGTGACGCTCGCTATCGTAAACGAAACGGGGCTGCAGCTCGACACTGCCATGTGGGCGAACCAGTGACATAGTAACTCCTGAGATATAGGGATTCAGACCAAAATTTCGAGCGCCACATTATACGGATTCCACCACCCGCACCAAGCACCGACCGCCATGAGCCTTAGAACTCTTGATAAGGCAGCCGAAGGCAAAGGGACATAAAGCACGTATAATGGCCACAAACCAAGGAGCTGCCGGTGTCACTACAACGTTTTCTGCAAGACTGGGCCATTCCCACAGCCATCGGCCTCGGCGTTGCCGCGGCACTCTTGCTGCTGTTCCCCCATCTTCGCGGGAAACCGGAGCAGGCTCCGGCCATTGCAGAATTTCAGGGCCCGGTGTCCTATGCCAGCGCGGTCAACCTGGCGGGCCCGGCGGTGGTCAACATTTTCACCCGCAAAACCGTGTCCGAGCGCAGCCACCCGCTGTACAACCACCCGTTATACCGGCGCTTGCTGGATAACATGAACATCCCGCAGCGGGAGCGCATGCAGTCCAACCTGGGTTCCGGGGTAATCGTTGACCGCGACGGCTACATTCTCACCAATTACCATGTCATTTCCGGCGCAGAGGAAATTGCGGTGGTGCTATCGGACGGGCGTGAAGCCCAGGCGGCCCTGGTGGGGTCGGATTCCGATTTCGACCTGGCAGTGCTGAAAATCAACCTGCCCAATCTCACCACCATCGAGGTGGGCGATCCGGACAAGGCTCAGGTGGGGGACGTGGTGCTGGCCATCGGCAACCCCTTCGGCGTCGGCCAGACTGTCACTCAGGGGATCGTCAGTGCCACCGGCCGCGACCTTAGCAAGACCGGCACCGGCAGCTACCTGCAGAACTTTATCCAAACTGACGCGGCGGTGAATCCGGGCAACTCCGGTGGCGCACTGGTGGATGCCAGAGGAAAGCTACTGGGCATCAACACGTCCATCCTGAACCAGAGCGGCTCCTCCGGTGGAATCAGCTTTGCCATCCCCGCCAACATTGCCCTCAAGATCATGCAAGACATCATCGAATTCGGGCGCGTGGTGCCGGGCTGGCTGGGGATCGAGGCGCAGACACTGTCACCTCAACTGGCGCGGTCATTCAACCTGGCATCGACCAACGGCGTCATCGTCACCGCCATTTACAATCAGGGTCCGGCGCACCAGGCAGGGCTCAAACCCGGTGACGTGATCACCCACATCAACAATGATCCGATCAATGACGGCCTGCACGGCGTCGCCGCCATGGCTATATTGAGGCCCGGGGAAGTGGTCACTATCACTTACATCCGAAAGGGGGAGATCCAAAACACCCAGGCTACGATTTCGGAAAAACCCCAGTCCCCGAGCAAGAGTTAACCCGCAACAAACAGGGCGAAGCCTCAGGATAGACGGGATTTAACGGCCGGCACAGATCTCGGGGTTCAATAGCGGGCGGAGACTCAGCACCGCCCCTCCGGCTCACTTCTCACACACCGCCTTCGGTCACGCGATAGGTCGCCGAGCGTGCGTGCGCGTCCAGTCCCTCCCCCTTTGCCAGGGTCGCGGCCACTCGGCCAAGCGTATCGGCGCCCTGCGGCGAACAGTAAATGATGGAACTGCGCTTCTGGAAATCGTAAACCCCCAGCGGTGAGGAAAAGCGCGCAGTACCACTGGTGGGCAACACGTGGTTGGGCCCCGCACAATAGTCACCCAGCGCTTCCGCGGTATAGCGCCCCAGAAAAATTGCACCGGCGTGGCGGATACGCGGCAGATACTGCTCCGGATCGTCGACGGAAACCTCAAGGTGTTCCGGCGCGATGCGGTTGGATACCTCAATCGCCTGCTCGATATCGCGCACCAGAATCAGCGCACCGCGGCCGGCAATGGAGCGACGGGCAATCGCCTCACGGGGAAGCGTTTCCAGCTGTTTTTCCAGCGAATTCGCCACCGCGTCCAGAAACGCTGCGTCGGGACTGAGCAAAATGGACTGCGCCTGCTCGTCGTGCTCCGCCTGGGACAACAGGTCCATGGCAATCCAGTCGGGATCCGTCTTGCCGTCGCAGATCACAAGAATCTCGGAGGGGCCGGCGATCATATCGATGGCCACCTGGCCGAATACCGCGCGCTTGGCGGAGGCGACAAATATGTTGCCGGGACCAACGATCTTGTCCACCCGCGCAACCGTCTCGGTGCCGTAAGCCAGCGCGGCCACGGCCTGGGCGCCGCCAATGGTGAAGACCCTGTCGACGCCGGCAATTGCCGCGGCCGCGAGCACCAGATCGCTGAGCTGGTTGTCCGGAGCCGGCACCACCATCAATATCTCGTCTACACCCGCCACCCGCGCGGGAATCGCGTTCATCAGTACCGAGGACGGGTAGCTCGCCTTGCCACCGGGCACGTAAATACCCACCCGCTCCATCGGCGTGATTTGCTGGCCGAGTACGGTGCCGTCAGCTTCCCGATACTGCCAGGATGACTGCAGCTGGTGTTCGTGGTAATCGCGCACTCTCTTGGCGGCAGTTTCGAGCGCCGCGCGCTTTTCCGCGGAAATTCGCTCCAGCGCATCGGTGAGCGCTGCGCGGTCGAGGCAGAAGTCGCCGGCACTTTTGAGGTCCCGACGGTCAAACCGGTTGGTGTACTCAATTACCGCGGCGTCGCCGCGCGCCTTAACCTCCCGCAGGATTTCTGTCACGGCAGAGATCACGTTCTGGTCCGCGACCGACTCCCATGCCAGCAATTGCTCAAGGGCCTGCGAGAAGTCGGGGCTGCCGGCGTCCAGCCGACAAATGGAAAATTCACTCATGGTTTTCAGTCGAAATTACAGCGCAGCCACAGGCCACATTAAACATCGCGTCGAATTGCCGTCGGCCGCAAATCAAGCGGTTTCCCGCGCACAAACCGCATGCCTCAACCGCTCGATCAGTGTATTGATCGGGCCGTACTTCATTTTCATGGACGCCTTGTTCACGATCAGGCGGCTGCTGATATGCGCGATATGCTCCCGAGCCTCCAGGCCGTTGGCCTTCAGGGTATTGCCGGTATCGACGATATCCACAATCTCGTCCGCGAGATCCATCAGCGGCGCCAGTTCCATCGCCCCATACAGCTTGATGATGTCGGCCTGGCGACCCTGGGCAGCGTAATAGCGCTTGGCGGACTGCACAAACTTGGTGGCCACCTTGATACGCCCCTTCGGCAGAGCGGCACCCTTGATGCCCGCGGTCATCAACCGGCAGCGAGCGATCTTCAGGTCCAGCGGCTCGTAGATATTGCTGGTGTCGTGCTCAAGCAGGTTGTCCTTGCCGGCGACACCGAGATCCGCGGCACCGTGCTGCACATAAGTGGGCACATCGGAACCACGCAGGATCAGCAGGCGCACATTGTCCTGATTGGTCGGGAATATCAGCTTGCGGCTCTGGGCAATATCTTCCAGCGGCTCAAGACCGGCGGCGGCCAGCAGCGGCAATGTTTCCTTGAGAATACGCCCTTTGGTCAGGGCAATCGTGATCTGCATAACGTTTATGATTGTTGAATTGCCCGGCCGGTGCCGGGCAGAAGAATGGCAAGAGCTTACTCCACTCTTGGTTTCCCGCGCCAATACAAATCCAGAATAGCGCTAGACAGCAAGCATCTAGCGCAGCGGTAAATCAGCCTGGCACGCGACGGATATTGGCACCCAGCTGCTGCAGTTTTTCCTCGATACATTCGTATCCGCGATCGATGTGGTAAATACGATCCACCGTCGTGGTGCCCTCGGCAACCATACCGGCAATCACCAGGCTCGCGGAAGCGCGCAGATCCGACGCCATGACCGGCGCCCCTTTGAGCTTCTCAACCCCAGTCACAATGGCGGTGTTGCCCTCAAGCACGATGTTCGCGCCCATGCGATTGAGTTCGTGCACCTGAATCAGACGGTTTTCGAAAATGGTTTCCACCACCGTCGCTTTGCCTTCCGCCACCGCATTCATCGCAGTGAACTGGGACTGCATATCGGTGGGAAACGCGGGATAAGGTGCCGTGCGGAAGCTAACCGCTTTTGGGCGGTTGCCCTTCATATCCAGCTCGATCCAGTCGTCACCGATACCGATGTGAGCACCAGCCTCCTCAAACTTCACCAGCACCGCATCGAGGATATCCGCGCGGGTGTGAGTCAGGCGCACACGACCGCGAGCCGCAGCGGCGGCGGCCAGGAAAGTGCCGGTTTCGATGCGGTCGGGCATTACCGTGAAGGAGCAGGGGTTCAGCCGCGGCACGCCGTGCACGCGGATGGTGTCGGTACCCGCACCCTCGATCTGCGCCCCCATAGCGGTCAGGAAATCCGCCAGATCGACAATTTCCGGCTCCCGTGCCGAGTTGTGCAGCACCGTGGTGCCTTCCGCCAACGCCGCCGCCATCAACAAGTTTTCGGTACCGCCGACGGTGACTTTTTCCATCACGATGTTGGCCCCCTTGAGGCGACCATTGCTGCGCGCGCGAATAAAACCTTCGTCGATCGTGATTTCCGCCCCCATCGCCTCTAGCCCCTTGAGGTGGATATCCACCGGGCGGCTGCCGATGGCACAACCACCGGGGAAAGACACATTGGCCACGCCGTGACGCGCCAGCAGCGGACCCAGCACCAGAATGGACGCGCGCATGGTTTTCACAAGATCGTAAGGCGCCGTCAGATCGTTGACAGAGCGCGGATCAATCTCTACCCCGAGCCGCTCATCGACGGTAATCTCGGTCCCCATGCAGCGCAGCAGGGTAATCATGGTGGTGATATCGTTGAGGTGCGGGAGATTGTGAATCTGCACCGGGCCATCGGCCAGCAAGGTCGCGGCCAGAATCGGCAGTGCGGAATTCTTGGCTCCGGAAATTTTCAGGGTTCCGGAGATGGGGCTGCCCCCTTCGATAATCAGTTTGTCCATTCGAACTGGTTTCCCGTAGCGAAACAATAATCCCTGGCAAGCCCGGAGCCCGGCAGGGGAAAGAGGTTACTGACCGGCCTCTTCCGGAGTGAGGGTCTTCATCTGCACCGCGTGCAGGGTGCCGTCGGCAATTCTGTCGGACAGAGCGCCGTAAACCAGCTGCTGCTTCTTAAGCCGGGAAAGGCCGTTGAAGGCCTCACTGACGATGGTCAAATGCAGGTGACTACCTTCGAAAGACACGTCGGTAACCTGGCTGCCGGGAATCTGCCCTTCAATGAGGGCCTTGATCTGATCTGGTTGCATAAAAGTAAATACAGGTGGGAATTTCAGTCGGAATTAGAGCCGGCGCGAAGTGTACTGGAAAGCGCCCGCCGGCGCAGCCGCGATTCCGCGGGCTGCGCCCTGATATTGATGTGTGCTCAGCGCGCGCCATCCGCAACCTTGTCGGCCGCAGACCAGCTGGCAATCACCCGGTCGATGTCGCCGCCATTCGCCTGCATGGCCTGGGAAAACTGACCGCGGAATGTCTTGCCGAGATTGACGCCATTCAGGATGACGTTGATCAGTTTCCACTGGCCACTCTTGTTGCGCACCAGCGTGTAGGAAACCTTGGTCAAACCTTCGGGACTGCGCACCTCCTGCAGCACATTGACCCGATTGCCACTGGGGGTAGAACCGGGATTCACCACCTTCACATCCATATTGCCGAACGTGGCGACGCCGCGGGCAAAGGTCGCGACCAGGTCACGCCGGAAAGTGCTGGAAAATTTTGCGCGCTGCGCGGGCGTGGCCTGCTTCGCATAGCTGCCCATAACGCCGCGGGCGATGAAATCGAAATCCACCACCGGTGCCAGCACCCGATCCACGGAGGCGTAATAGCCCTGCGGATTCGAGCTGACCTGCTGTCCCTCGGAGCGAATCACCCCCAGCAGCTGATTGGACACATTTTCGATCGTGGCATAGGGGTTTTCAGCGGCGCTGGCAAAGGGTGCCAGACTGCACAGCAGAACAGTGGCAAGCAGCGCCCTGGCCCCGCGCGCAATCGCGGATTGAAAAACTCCGGTCTGGTTGGTCATGAAAAGTGCGCTCACAGAAAATCTCCCATTGGCAATTCGTCCCTTGGATGCACACAACACCAAAAAGTGTCGCAGCGATGCGGAATTATCTCACTGGCGAGTACTGACAAGGTGAAATCCGGGCCCCGTCCGACGCAGCAGCTGACAATAGCGGCGGCAAACTATACCATGGCGCCGCCGCGAACAAGCGGCACTGGGTCACTTTCACCCCCGCCTGACGGCAACGTCTATCTCGGCGGCGTCAGCGCAAGTGTCCCTCAGCCGCGCCCGCAACCGATATGTGACGCGAACCTCTACGTTGCCTCCGCGGATACTACAAAGGTTAGCACGTCAGCCCGCGGGCCAGCGGAACGAATACGGGCTGCCGCTGGTCGCAACAGACAGGGCCGCACGCCCCGCGCCCTCCAGTATATGGACGCAGATACCGGCCGATAGCGCCCTTGCCTGCCCCGGGAATTCCACACGAGAGATGTCATGGGAAAAGATCTGATCATCCAGGCCGGACGCCGCACCATATCCATGGAAACCGCCGCCGTAGCCGCGCTCGAAGGGCGTATTGGTGATGACTTCAACCGCGCCTGCGAACTGATCCTGGGCTGCCCAGGGCGTGTCATTGTGTCCGGCATGGGCAAGTCCGGACATATCGGCCGCAAGATTGCCGCCACCCTTGCCAGCACCGGCACACCGAGTTTTTTCGTGCACCCAGGCGAAGCGAGCCACGGCGATCTCGGCATGATCACCCGCCAGGATCTGGTCATTGCCATTTCCAATTCCGGGTCGTCCGCCGAGGTACTGACCCTGCTGCCGCTGCTGAAGCGACTGGGCATTCCCATGATCAGCATGACCGGCAAGCCAGACTCCCCCTTGGCTCAATCCGCCGATGTAAACCTGGACATCTCGGTGGAAACCGAGGCCTGCCCACTGAATCTGGCCCCCACCTCCTCCACCACGGTAACGCTGGTGATGGGCGACGCGCTGGCGGTGGCACTACTGGAGGCGCGCGGCTTTACCGCGGAGGATTTTGCCTTTTCCCACCCGGGCGGCGCACTCGGACGCCAACTGCTGCTGAAGGTGGAGGACGTGATGCACGCGGGTCAGGAACTGCCGCAGGTTTCCCCGGAAACACCGCTCTCCCAGGCACTCTTGGAAATGACGAGCAAAGGCTTCGGTATGACGACCGTAGTAGACAGCGACGGCCAGCTTCAGGGCGTCTTCACCGACGGTGACCTGCGCCGGGTCATCGACCAGAAGATCGAGCTGGACACCGCCACCATGAGCAAGGTGATGAGCCGCAGACCGAAAACCGTGAGCGCCCACATCCTCGCCGCAGAAGCCCTGCGCATTATGGAGGACAACAAGATCACCGCATTGGTGGTGGAAGATCCGGAACACCATCCGGTGGGCCTGCTGCACATGCACGACATACTGCGCGCCGGCGTCATCTGACACAACAGCGAAATAGCGAATAGATAGAAGGACACCCGTTTGAGCCAGCACTCCCCCTCGCACCAGGGCTGCGACCGCGACCTGAGCATCGAACTCAAACTGAGCAAGGTGCGCCACCTGATACTTGACGTGGATGGCGTTCTCACCGACGGCAGGCTGTATTTTGACAATCACGGCAATGAGCTAAAAACCTTCCACACCCTGGATGGACACGGCATCAAAATGCTGCAGAAATCCGGAGTGGGCGTAGCCATCATCACCGGCCGCCGCAGTGCAGTGGTGGAAAAGCGCGCGCACGACCTGGGCATCACCCGCCTGATTCAGGGCCGCGAAGACAAGTACAGCGCCTTTTTGGAACTCTTTGCCAACGAGCCCTACGATCTCGCCCAGATCGCCTATGTCGGAGACGACTATCCTGATTTGCAGTTGATGACCCGGGTAGGCTGCCCTGTCGCCGTCCCCAACGCCGCCGCCCCAGTCAAAGAGCGCGCCCTGTTCGTCACCGAGCGCGAAGGCGGCCTCGGCGCCGTACGGGAGGTCTGCGACCGCATCATGCGGGCACAGGGAACGTTTGACGCCGCACTGGCCCCCTATCTCGCCAGCGACACCTGAAAACTGAACCTTCAGCCCATATAAAGGGTTGATCCGGCGGCCGCCACCCCGGCTGCCACACAAGGAAACGGACACAGCATGCGCACCTGGTTACCACTTGTCATCGTGGTCGCACTCATATCCCTGGGACTGTGGTTTACCGAAAGCCCGTCTGAGCAACTGCTTGGCAAGCGCCCGACCCAGCAGGAACACAGCAAGGCGGCGGACCTGATTATCCGCGACGCCCGCACGCGCCATTTCAGCCTCGAAGGCACGCTCGCCTACGAGGTGGATGCCGAGCGCGTTACCTTTTTCCAGTTTGCGCGCCGGGACCGCGCGGACCTCACGGAACCCCGCATGGTGTTCTACCAAGGCGAAGACACCAAATGGCGCACCGAGTCACACACTGGCGTTGCCTATGACAACGGGCAGAAAGTCGAGCTGGAGGGCGATGTTTCCATCATGGAACTACCGCAACCGGGCATCACCCTGCGCACGGAAAAAATCACGATCAAACCCCGCGAAGAATTCGCCGAAACGGACAAAGTTGTTACCATTACCGACGGTGCCAACCGCACCACCGGCAAGGGACTGCGGGCCGATCTCAAACAGGACAAGGTAGAAATTCTGTCAAATGTGGAAAGCAGCTATGAACCCCGTTGATTTGCGCCGTGTCCGCCTGCCGGCGACCGCCAGTGTCCTGTGTGCTGCCGTTGCCGCCGCACTACTGCTGGCGCCTCAGGTTCACGCGCTCCCCAACGACCGCGAGCAACCGGTGAAGGTGTCCGCCGACAAACTGGAGGCCAACCGCAACAAAAACCTGTCTGTGTACAGCGGCAACGTGGTCATCAGCCAGGGCTCGCTGCAGATTCGCGCCGACCGTGTGGAAGTTCACGGCAACGCCAAAGGGGAGATCAACAAGGTGGTTGCCACCGGCGCCCCCGCCCACTTTCAGCAACAGGTGGAAGAGAGCACCAGCCCGGTCAAGGCCCGCGCCAAGCGTATCGAATTCCTGGTGAGCAGCGACGCCCTGCAACTCAGTGGAGAAGCCTTTGTAGATCGCGATGGCAACACCCTGTCCGCCGAGCGCATTGACTACGACCTGAAAAGCGAGCAGATGCAGGCCCAGGGCCAGTCGGAAAAGGAACGCGTGGAAATGATCTGGAAGCCCGAAGCCAAATCAGAGTCCAAGCCGGCTGAAAACGGCCAGTAACCGCCCACCCACACAACCCGAACAGTCAGAAAAAGCGGCGAACCCGCCGCGCAGTTAGCGGAACTCACTATGCCGACGCTCAAAGCGCTCCACCTCGCCAAGCAGTACAAGAAGCGCAAGGTCGTTAAGGATGTCTCGGTGAGTGTGTCCAGCGGCCAGGTGGTCGGCCTGCTCGGCCCCAACGGCGCCGGCAAAACCACCTGCTTCTACATGATTGCCGGTCTGGTGCAGGCCGACGCCGGCCAGGTAATGATCGACCAGGAAGACATCACCGGCCTCTCCATGCACGGCCGCGCGCGCAAGGGCATCGGCTACCTTCCGCAGGAAGCCTCGGTGTTTCGCCGCCTGTCGGTAGAAGACAATATTCTCGCCATTCTCGAGACCCGCCGGGATCTGGATCGCAGCCAGCGCCGCCAACAGCTGGAATCACTGCTGGAGGAATTCCACATCACCCATATCCGCGAAAGTCTCGGTATGGCGCTGTCCGGCGGTGAGCGGCGCCGGGTGGAAATCGCCCGCGCACTGGCCACCAACCCCGCTTTCGTATTGCTGGATGAACCCTTCGCCGGTGTGGACCCCATCTCCGTGAACGACATCAAGCAGATCATCCGCCACCTCAGGGACCGCGGTATCGGCGTGCTGATCACCGACCACAATGTGCGCGAGACCCTCGATATCTGCGAGACCGCCTACATCGTCAGCGAGGGTCACATCATCGCATCCGGCGACCCCAAAGATGTGGCCGAGAACAAACAGGTGAAAGACGTCTACCTGGGACACGAGTTCACCATCTGACGCCATCCGGGTGAAATCATCAGCATTTCACCCCGGAATACCGATTCCCATCACAATTCTGACCGAAGCGACCGAAACAGATAACTCTTTCGGCACGCTTATTGCTTGTTTTCGCACCCCTTGCCACTTGTGTTCCGCACTACCCCGGGGTAGTCTGCAGGCGATGAGCAATCTGCCGCCGCACAAGCATCAAATGTGTCGCAGCGGCGCAACGCCAGCATTTTATATCGGCACACCCCCTATGAAGCAGTCACTCCAGTTAAAACTCGGCACTTCGCTGACAATGACGCCGCAACTGCAACAGGCGATCCGCCTGCTGCAGCTGTCGACGCTGGAGCTGCAACAGGAAATCCAATCCGCCCTCGACAGCAACCCGCTGCTGGAATCGGACTTCGACGAGCACGCCGGCGAGCAACTGCAGGAGCAGAACACCCCCGCTACCATTGAGCACCAGGCCCACGATGGCGCCGAAAGCAACCGCGAAAGCCTCAACGGTGAATCCGAGTCCAGCGCCGACGGCGACTGGAACAGCGATATCCCCGATGACCTGCCGGTAGACACCCGCTGGGACGACATTTACACCAACAGCAGTCACGCTGGAGGCGAGGGCGAGGAATACGCGCTGGAGCAGCGCAACGCGGCGGTGGAGAGCCTGCAGGACCACCTGCTGTGGCAGCTGAACCTCACTCCACTGACCCCGATCGACAAGCTGATCGGCGAGACCCTGATCGACGCCATTGCACCCAATGGTTTTCTCGACATCAACATCGAAGACCTCGCAGCATCTTTGGATGTGGACGTGGAAGAGGTGCTCGCGGTACTGAAAACCATCCAGCAGTTCGAACCGGTGGGCTGCGGCTCCCGCGACCTGCGCGAGAGCCTGCTGCTGCAATTGCGCCAATTGCCGGAAAACACACCCTGGCTGGCGCAGGCGCTGGTCGTGGTAGGCCAGCACCTGGACTTGCTGGGCAAGCGCGACTTCCGCCAGCTAAGCCGCCGCACCCGCCTGAGCGAGACTCAGCTCGGCGAGGTGATGCGCCTGATTCAGACGCTCACCCCCTATCCCGGAGAGGCCTTTGGTGGCGAGGAACCTCAGTACGTGGTGCCGGACGTGATCGTCAGCCGCCGCGACCAGCGTTGGCTGGTGGAGCTGAATCCCGAAACCACGCCCAAATTGCGCATCAACGACGCCTACGCCGCGCTCATTCGCCGCGCCGATAACTCTGCCGAGAACAACTACCTGCGCGACAATCTTCAGGAGGCGCGCTGGTTCCTGAAGAGCCTCCAGAGTCGCCATGAAACCCTGCTTAAGGTGGCAAGCTGCATCGTCGAGAAACAACAGGGCTTTTTCGAGCTGGGGCCTGAGGCCATGAAGCCCATGGTGCTGGCCAACATCGCCGAGACCATCGGTATGCACGAGTCCACCATCTCGCGGGTAACCACGCAGAAGTACATGCTCACGCCCCGCGGTGTGTTCGAACTCAAGTATTTCTTCTCCAGCCACGTGAGCACCGATTCCGGTGAGGACGCCTCCTCCACCGCCATCCGCGCCCTGATCCGCAAACTGGTGGATGCCGAGCAACCGCGCAAGCCGCTGTCAGACAACAAGATCACTCAGGAGCTGGACAAGCAGGGCATCCAGGTGGCGCGCCGCACCGTGGCCAAATATCGCGAGTCCATGGGCATTCCCTCATCCAGTGAGCGCAAGCGGCTGGTATAGGTCGACCAGCTGCGACGCGTGAGTCACAATTTACTGTCGCAGGACCACTCTTCGATCATTTTCTGCCCGACCAATACCCTTACATTGAGTGTATCCTTCCATTCTGGCGCACTTCCTAGTAGGGTTGCCGCCCTGTGCGGGGGTGCGACCGGTTTGTGTTGTACCCGATGAGGAGAAATCCATGCAGATCAACATCAGTGGCCACCATGTAGACCTTACCCCGGCCATTCGCGATTACTGCCTGACCAAGCTGGACAAGCTCTCCCGCCACAATGACCTGATCACCAACGCCCAGGTCATACTTTCCGTCGACAAACTTATCCAGAAAGCAGAAGCGCGGGTTCATGTGAACGGCAACAAGGACATTTTTGCCGACTCGGAATCGGAAGATATGTACGCGGCGATCGACTCGCTCACCGACAAACTCGACCGGCAGCTGCTGAAACACAAAGAGAAATTACGCAGTCACCGCTAGACGTTACCCCCGGGAAACGGCTGGCCTGCACTGTCAGATCACCAGTAAGTTATGACATTGGAAGCATTACTCTCTCCCCGCCTGAGCCTGTGCCACCTGGCGGGGAGCAGCAAAAAAAAGCTATTGCTCAACATCGCGCAGGCGATCTCAGAACAATACCCCAACCTGGATTCCGATACCGTCTTCAACCAGCTGGTGGCCCGGGAGCGCCTGGGTTCGACCGGCATTGGCGAGGGGGTCGCCATCCCCCACTGCCGCCTGCCCGGCTGCGAGCGCCCCATCGGCGTCCTCTGCACCACTTCACCCGCGGTAGATTTCGATGCCATCGACCGCCAGCCGGTGGATCTGTTGTTTGCCCTGCTGGTTCCGGAGGATTCCGACCAGGAGCATCTGGATACGCTGGCGGAAATCGCCGCCCTGTTCAGCGACAGCCGCGTGCGCGACAAGCTGCGCGAAGCCACCACCAGTGACGAGCTCTACGCACTGGCCATCAACAGCGCGGCGGCGGCATAATAGCCCTCGACTTTGTCCGCCGCCCGGCCGCCACCGGACGGCTGCAGATAACCATCCCGGGCAGCGGCCTGCGGCAGCGCCCCTCGCCCTACTGAATCAGCAAGGAGCGCTTGTTCTATGCGACTGGTGATCATCAGCGGCCGCTCTGGCTCAGGAAAGAGCTCTGCCCTGGAACTGCTGGAAGACGTTGGCTTCAACTGCATCGACAACCTCCCCGCCAGCCTGTTGCCGGAGCTGATTCGCCGCGTCACCGAGCACCCACCCCAGGAAACCACCCACCTGGCCCTGGGTATCGATGCCCGCAATCTCTGGCACGATGTGCGCCAGGCTCCCCGGGTTATCAACGAATTGCGCGAAAGCGGCATTGAGTGCGATGTCATCTATCTGGATGCCCGCTCGCCGGTGCTGGTGCAGCGCTTCAGCGAAACCCGCCGCAAGCACCCCCTCAGCGACAGCCGCACCCACCTGTTGGAAGCCCTCAACCACGAGAAGGAGCTACTCGCCCCGCTGGCAGCCATGGCCGACCTGGTGATCGACACCAGCAGCCTCAGCCTGCACCAGTTGCGCGACCAGGTTAAAACCCGCGTGGTGGGCAAAGACTCCCCGGGCATGGCGATCCTGTTCCAGTCCTTCGGGTTCAAACACGGTGTACCGGTGGACGCGGACTTGGTGTTCGACCTGCGCTGCCTGCCTAACCCCTATTGGGTCGCAGAGCTTCGCAACAAAACCGGGCTCGATCCGGAAGTGGCGGAGTTTCTGCGCGCACACGACGAGACCGAGGAAATGCAGCGCGACATCACCACATTTCTCGAGCGCTGGCTGCCCTCATACCAGCAGAGCAATCGCAGCTATACCTGCGTCGCCGTCGGCTGTACCGGAGGCCGCCACCGCTCGGTGTACATGGTGGAACAGCTGGCCAAGCACTTTTCCAGCGAATTCAAAAACATCCAGGTCCGCCACCGCGAGCAGCAGAAATAAACCGGTCTCATAAGCCGGGCATTTGCCATAAAAGAACAACATCAGCACACACAGCGCCAGAACAACCCTATGCAGAAAAGCCGCATTACCATCATCAACAAACTCGGGCTCCACGCCCGCGCCGCCAGCAAGCTCGCCCAGACCTGCGCACGTTTTTCCTCGGACGTGAAGGTGCACTGCCAGGGCAAGGCGGTGGATGGCAAAAGCGTGATGGCACTGATGCTGCTGGCGGCCGGCAAGGGTGTTGAGCTGGAGCTGGAAGTCTGCGGTCGCGATGAAGACGCCGCGCACGAAGCCATCTGCACACTGATCAACGATCGCTTCGGTGAGGGCGAATAACACTCTACATGATTTCGGCCTGAGCGCCGGTATAATGCCGCCACCCGCCGTTCCCCCCTGATCAGGTATCCCCGTGCCCAACCCCGTCACCGCCGACATTAATTTCCACGCGCAGAATCAGCTCGGCGAGCTGTATGCGGCGCTGGACAGTGGCACCGGGCGCGAAGTGCAGCGGATGCTGCAATCCCTCTCCCCCCAGAGTATTGCCCAGCTGCTGGAAAGCTCCCCTCCGCGCATTCGCCAGGTGCTGTGGAAGCTGATCGACCGGGAAGTCGAGGGCGAGGTTCTGCAGGAGCTGGCGGACGACGTCAAAGCCCAGATCCTCTCCATCATGGACACCGAAGAAATGGTGGCCATTATGGAGGGCCTGAACGCAGACGACATCGCCGACATACTCCAGCAATTGCCGGAGCGGGTAATGGCGGAAGTACTCTCCGCCATGAGTGAGAGCGACCGCCAGCGGGTGCAGAGCGTACTGGCTTACGACGAAGAGACCGCCGGCGGCCTGATGGACACGGACACCGTCTCCGTGCGCCCGAACCTCACCCTGGATGTGGTGCTGCGCTACCTGCGCCGCCACGAGAAACTGCCAAAATCCACCGACAACCTGTTCGTGGTCAGCCGCCAGGACAGGTTCATCGGCCTGCTGCCGCTGACACGGCTGCTCACCGCGGACCCATCGGTTACCGTGCGCGAGATCATGACCACAGACGTGGAACCGATTCCCGCAGACATGCCGGACTACGAGGTGGCACAACTGTTCGCCAAGTACGACTGGATTACCGCACCAGTGGTGGATGAAAACAACCGCCTGCTCGGACGTATCACCATCGACGATGTGGTGGACGTGATCCGCGAAGACGCGGACCACTCGCTGATGAGCCTCGCCGGTCTCGACGAAGAGGAAGACACCTTCGCGCCGATAAAACGCACCGCGCCGCGGCGCTCCATCTGGCTCGGGATCAACCTGCTCACTGCGCTGCTGGCGTCCTGGGTCATCAACCTGTTCCAGGGAACCATCGACAAGGTGGTGGCACTGGCGGTACTGATGCCTATTGTGGCCAGTATGGGCGGCGTGGCCGGCAGCCAGACGCTGACGGTGATCATCCGCGGCATGGCGCTGGGCCAGGTTGGGCGCAGTAACCTGCGCTGGCTGCTGTCGCGCGAGATCGGCACCGGCGCCTTGAACGGGATTTTGTGGTCGTCGGTCATGGGCGGGATCGCCGCACTGTGGTTTGGGGATCTGCGTATCGCGTGGATTATCATTGCGGCCATGGCGATCAACCTGGTCACCGCCGCCTTCGCCGGCACCCTGCTGCCGGTTGCGCTGCGGGCCCTGCGCATAGACCCCGCGCTGGCGGGCGGCGTGGTACTTACCACGGTGACGGATGTGGTGGGTTTCCTTTCCTTTCTCGGCCTTGCGACCTGGTTTTTCGCCTGAGGCGGGCCGCTGAACTTTTGCCATTCAGAGAATGTACATGCACAACTCCGACGACTTTCAGAATCATGAAGAATTTGATGGTGACCAGCCCAAGAGCAAGACGCGCCTCAAGCAGGAAATGCAGCAGCTGCAGGACCTGGGCAAGCGGCTGACCGAACTCAACGCTACCAAACTGGCGGAAGTGCCGATGGATGCGGAATTAGAGGACGCCATCGCCACCTTCCACCGCATCAAGTCGCACGAGGCCAAACGTCGGCAGCTGCAGTTCATCGGCAAACTGATGCGCGATGCGGATGTGGACGCGATCGAGGCCGTGCTGAACCGCCACAAGGAGCAGGATTTGCAGCGCCTGCGCTTTGATCGTCTGGCGGAGGAGTGGAGAGACCGCTTACTGGATCAGGGCAATGAGGCGCTGAGCACGTTTTTCAACGAGCACCCGAGCGCCGACCACCAACAGCTGCGCAACCTGCTGCGCGAAGCCGGCAAGGAAAAAGCCAGCAACAAGCCACCAACCAACCAGCGCAAGCTGTTTCGCTATCTGCGGGATTTTTTCGTGCAGGAAAGCTGACCGCGGCTATCGGCAGCCGCGCCCCCGAAGACCTCCGCCAGCTCCGCAACCACAATGTCGATGACCTCCGGGTTCTGGGGCACCCAGCGATGGAGACTGACGGATACCTGGTATGCGCGACCAAAAGGCAGGCGGGAGCTGGAGTTCGGCACGATGGTGGCATCGTAGGGCGTCCAAATGGAAACCGGAGCGGCGTCTTCCAGCACCGCCGCATCCCTGTTCAGGTTGCTCAGGAACTCACTGCCGATGCGCAGCTGACGCCCGCCCTTATAGGGCAGGAGATGGGCCCACAGGCTGCCAAAGTGCGGGCTCGAGAGGGCAATGAACTTGTGCACATTGGCGGTGCCGCCCAGCCGCTGCAAATAGTAGCGCGCCACGATCCCGCCCATGCTGAACCCCACCAGCGCACAGGTCTCGCCATTGCCGGTTACTTCCGCCACCAGATCCCGCAACTGCAAGGCCATCGGCTCCATCCCATACCAGCCGCTGTTGGCCTTCAGCTTGATGGTGTGTGCGGTAAATCCCGCCTGCCCCAGGGCGCGCTGCATCCTGAGCATCGACTTGCCCCGGTCGAAAATCCCGGGAATCAGTATGGCAACCCGGCCTTTTGGCATTTTCGTATCATCCAGACGCGAGCGATTTGCTCTCCGCTACCCCGTAAGATTAGAACGCAATTATCCGGTGCACGCCTCAGCCTCTGTCACAAGCTTTCCCGCCGGTGCGTTTTCCACCGGCTTCGGCAGCGGCTTGATCAGCACCAGCAGCAGCGGCAACAGGGTCAGGGAACCCAACAGCGCCGCGGACATGGCGAGCGCGGTCAGCAGGCCGAAATAGATCGACGGCACAAACTTGGACAGCGCAAGAATCGAGAAGCCGGCAATGATTGTGATCGCGGTGTAGAACATAGCGCGACCGATGGTCGCGTGGCTGCGGTGCATGGTCGCCACATAGTCCCCGTCTTTCGCAAACTCCTCGCGAAAGCGGTACAGGTAGTGGATCGCGTGGTCCACGCCGATGCCCACGGTGATCGCCGCAATAGTGATGGTCATCATATCCAGCGGGATATTCGCAAGCCCCATACCGCCCAGCACCACACAGGCAGCCAGCATATTCGGCACCAGCGCGATGACCGACAGCCACAGCGAGCGGAACAGCACCAGGAACATCAGCAGAATGCCCGCGAATACCGCTCCCAGGGTCAGGATCTGTGACTTGAACAGGCTCTGCAGCATGTTGTTGTACAGCACAAGCATACCGGTCTGGCGAACATTCTCCGACGCGATACCCATGTCATTTTCCACATAGCTGTAGATTCGCTGGATCAGTTCGTCGCGGCGCAGGTTTGGATCGGTTTCCATCACCCGCATGGTGATGCGGGCCTGCTGGTCTTGTGGTGACCAGTAAGGGTTTACCAGCACCTGGTTGATCTCCTCCGGCAGACTCTGGCGGGCCACCGCCAGCTCAAAATCATTGAGGCCGCCGTCGTTCAGGTCCTTGGCCACCTTGTACAGGGTGGCGAGGGACTGCACCTTGCCGATCTCAGGCTGTGCTTCGAGGAAATCGTGCAGCTGTTCAATCTGGTTCAGGCCAGCCACGGTAAACCAGTAGGGGTCCGGCCCTTCGCTGGCAGATGCGCCGGAAGAGAATGGATCGTCGGCGGCAAACGGGTCTTCCTCGGCCAAGTCTTCACCCGCGGCCATCTCATCGCCACTTGCCGCTGCGGAGAACTCTTCGTCAGACGCCCCTTCAGCACCGTCAAAATCGGCACCAAATGGATCGTCTTCCGCGTCCAGTTCCGGTACCGCCTGCTCTGGCCTGTTCAACACCACGTCGAGACTGATGGTACCGCCGAGGCGCTGGTCAATCACCAGCATGCCCTGATAGATCTCGGTGGAGTCGTCGAAGTAGTCGATAAAGCGGTTTTCCACTTTCAGGCGGGTGATGCCCACTACGCTGATCACCGCCGCCAGCGCGGCCACGCCCAGCACAATGCCCTTGTGGTTTTCAGTAAAGCGTGAGAATACCTGGGTAAACGCGTGGGAGTTGTCCTCGCCCAGGCCGCCATCGCGTTTCTTCAGCAGCATCAGGCTGGCGGGCAGGATCAGGAAGGAAAGCACCAGCGCCAGCGTCACACCGATGGTCATCATCCAGCCGAAGTCGATCACCGGGCGGATGCCGCTGACCACCAGGGAGATAAAGGCCACCATCGTGGTGAGGCCGGTGTACATGCAGGGCTTGGCCATGAACGCCACAGTGGCAGAGGCCAGCTGGAAGCGATCCCACTCCGGGTGCTCGGCAAAGTACTCCCGATAGCGCACCGCCAGGTGAATGGTGATGGCCAGGGTAATAATCAGCAGCAGAGCCACAAAGTTGGCGGAGATCACCGTCATGCGCCAGTCGAGCCACGACAGCAGTCCCAACATGATCACGGCAGTGGTCACACAGGTAATGAGCGGCAACAGAACCCAGCGGGGCTGACGGAAAATCAGCAGCAGGGTAATGACAATAAACGCCAGAATACCCGCACCGAACACCACCAGGTCGCTCTGAATAAACGCGATCATGTCCGAGGTGATCATGGTGAGGCCGCCGAGGAACAGCTCGGCATTGCCGTCGTAGTGCGCGAGGATTTTCCGTACTTCCTTCACCCGCTCGCGCGCCGCCGCTTCCTGGGCGGTGCGGTGTTGCAGGTATTCCGCGGTAACGGTTTCCAGACGCTGGGTCTGTTCCGCACTCAAACCGTCGCTGTTACGCAGGCGGCGCAGGGCGTCGCGTTCGCGCACCAGATCCAGCCCTTCCCTGTCCAGCTCCAGGTTGAGCATCATGGCGGTAGTCTCGCCATCAGGGCTCAGAATCAGCTCTTTGTAGATCGGGCTTTCAAGAAACTCGCGGCGCACCAGATCCCTTTCGGTTCCGGGAGAGGACAGGGTGCGGATACCGTCGGCAACGTCGGTGATGGACAGCTTGGGACTGTACAACAGCGGTACGTTCAGGATCGACTGCACGCCGGTAACACCATTCACCATAGCCAGCTCGTCCTGCAGCCGGCGCATGGTCGCCAGGGATTCCTCGCTGAACAGGTCGCCATCTTTATAGCGGTAGGTGACCACCAGAAAATCGCCGGAGTTGTAGCGCTCGGAAATTTCGCGGAAGAAATCCAGCGAGTCGTCGGTTTCCAGAGTCAGGGAGTCCGCCGAGGCATCCAGCTTCAGCCGCGGCAGGCCCGCGGCAGCGGTAATGGTCAGCAGCGCCACGAGAGCCAACACGATTTTCGGATGGCCGAGAATCAGTTTTTCGTACCAGGTCTTCAAGCCCAACAACATAATCAGTTCGCTTTTTCTAATACAAAAGAGGCACCGGAGGTGCAGCGTTTTTGGGAATACCCGCGGTTACTTGTCCACGTGGCCGAGATCGCGCTCGGGGAAAAGAATATCCCGCACTTTCTGTTTCAGTTCTTTCGGCCCCGGAAAGCCGCCATCGCGTTTTCGCTCCCAGACCAGCTGGTCGCCAATACGAATCTCGAATACACCGCCAGTACCCGGCTTCAGAGCCACCTGCTCCAGGTCTTCGGCAAAGGTGTACAGCAGCTCCTGCGCCATCCAGGTGGCGCGCAGCATCCAGTTGCACTGCACGCAGTAGTGAATGGTGACGGTCTTATCCATCACGCCCCCGTCCAAGTCAGTTTTCCGTGTTGCCCCAGGGGGGCAGCAGCGTTTGTTCAACATCCAGCTGGCTCAGTATCCGCGCCACCACAAAGTCCACCAGATCCTGCACCGACTGCGGCCTCTGGTAAAACCCCGGGCTCGCCGGCAGGATCACCGCACCCATGCGGGTCAACTTGAGCATGTTTTCCAGGTGGATTTCCGAATAGGGTGCCTCGCGGGGCACCAGAATCAGTTGGCGGCGCTCTTTCAACGCGACGTCTGCCGCCCGCTCGATCAGGTTGTTGGAGGCCCCACAGGCCACCGCCGACAGAGTGCCGCCGCTCGCCGGGCAGATCACCAGGCTGCTGGCGGCACCGGTGCCGGAGGCCACCGGCGAAAACCAGTCGCGCCTGCCAAACAGGATCAACTGGTCCTCCGCCGCGCCGTAGAGTTCCCGCAGATACGAAGCGGTGCGCTCTTCGTCTTCCGGCAGCACCACCTCGGTTTCGGTGTTGATCACGATCCGCGCGGCATCAGACAGCAGCAGCCACACGCGCACCTGTGCCGCCAGCAGGCACTGCAACAAGCGCAAACCGTACTGGGCACCGGACGCACCGGTAATCGCAAGGGTGACGGTTTTGGAGTAAATCGGCTCGGCCAAAGAAGTATCCGTTGCGCCCCGGAATGCGGGGCTATCCGCTGTGTGTCTGCTGCCCGTATTTGTGCTCAAGGGCACGGAGCAGCCGCTGGTGTACACCGCCAAAGCCGCCGTTGCTCATCACGATAACGTGACTGCCGGGGCTGGTCAGTTCAAGAACAGATTCTACCGCAGCGTCGATGCTGTGGAGAACCTTTGCCGGCACGGTGGAATGGTGAACCACCTCATCCAGAGACCAGTTCATCCCCTCCGGCTGGTACCAGAGCACCAGATCGGCGCCGGCGCAGGCCCGTGCGAGCTGCTCGCGGTGGTGCCCCATGCGCATGGTATTGGAGCGCGGCTCGATCAGCGCAATCACCCGCTCCGTCCCCACCTTGGCCCGCAGGCCGTTCAACGTAGTTTCGATGGCGGTGGGATGGTGGGCAAAGTCGTCGTAGACGCGAATACCCTGAATTTCCCCCAGGCATTCCATCCGCCGCTTGACCCCTTCAAAGGCGCCCAGAGCCTCCGCCGCGATGGCGGGCTCCACGCCCACATGGCGGGCAGCGGCAATGACGGCGAGTCCGTTTTTCACACTGTGCAGGCCCGTCTGCTGCCAGTTCACCGCAGCCACCGGCTTGCCTTCCAGCAGCACATCGAAACGGCTGCCATCGGCGGCGATATTCACCGCACACCAGTCGCCCAGGCGCACGCCATCGTCCCGCTCCACATCGAAACGCTGCACCTGGCTCCAGCACCCTTTGTCCAGTACCTGGGTCACTGCATCATCCTGCGCTGCCACCACCAGGCCGCTGGCGGGCACGGTGCGCACCAGGTGGTGGAACTGCTTCTGGATTGCCTCCAGGTCGTCAAAAATGTCCGCGTGGTCGAATTCCAGATTGTTGATGATCAGCGTGCGCGGGCGATAGTGAACGAATTTTGAGCGCTTGTCGAAGAAAGCCGTGTCGTACTCGTCTGCCTCCACCACAAAAAAGGGCGTGCCGCCGAGGCGCGCGGACACCTCGAAGTTCCGCGGCACACCGCCGATCAGGAAGCCCGGGGCCATGCCCGCAAAGTCCAACACCCACGCCAGCATACTCGCCGTAGTGGTCTTACCGTGGGTACCGGATACCGCCAGCACCCAGCGCCCGCCAAGAAAGTGGTCACACAGCCACTGGGCTCCGGAGGTATAGGGCAAGCCCTTATCCAGCACCGCTTCCACCGCCGGGTTTCCCCGCGACAGCGCATTGCCAATGATCACCAAATCGGGCGCCGGCTCCAGCTGCGCGGGGTCGTAGCCTTCGGTCAGCTCGATACCGGCGCGCTCCAGCTGGGTGCTCATGGGCGGGTAAACATTGGCATCAGAGCCGGTGACCTTGTGGCCTTCCGCTACCGCGAGCTGGGCCAGGCTGCCCATAAAAGTGCCGCAGATGCCTAAAATATGAATATGCATGCCAGTTTATTCACTCAGTTCGATGCTGTTGCAACATTAGTGGGGAAGCTGCTGAGACTGTCGGTTCACGCAATCATTCCCTCAAATCCGGAGGCCTGACCCGCGCGAGATGAAGCCCGGTGCGCATTTTGCTTGTGTATATGGCAGTAGCGGATACTGCCAGCCATGATCGGGAAATGGATGCCGCGCAAGCTTATCACGGCCAAATCCGGCAGTACGTGTCGAAGTTCTGCAATTCCATGCAATTGCCATATGAATACATTAGACTTCGCGCCGCGCGAGGCCGCCACAAGAAGCCGCCCGCCAGCACCACGCGCAAGCGTGACTTAAGACGAGAAACCGCGACTGCAGCCATAGGATAGTCATGTCGAAGAAGAATGCCTTTTACGCGCAATCAGGCGGAGTAACCGCCGTCATCAACGCCTCCGCCTGTGGAGTCATCGAGACCGCCCGCCAGCACAGCGACAAGATCGGCACTGTCTACGCCGGGTTGAATGGCATTGTCGGCGCACTCCGCGAGGAACTGATCGATGTCAGCCAGGAGAGCGACGAGACCATCGCCGCGCTGCGCCACACCCCCTCTGGCGCCTTCGGCTCCTGCCGCTACAAACTGAAAAGCCTGGAGCAGAATCGCGCCGAATACGAGCGCCTGATTGAAGTGTTCAAGGCGCACGACATCGGCTATTTCTTCTATAACGGCGGTGGCGACTCCGCCGACACCTGCCTGAAGATTTCCCAGCTGTCGGAAAAGATGGGCTACCCCATCCAGGCCATCCACATTCCCAAAACCGTGGACAACGACCTGCCATTCACCGACAACTGCCCCGGCTTCGGTTCCGTGGCCAAATATGTGGCGGTTTCCACCAAGGAAGCGGCACTGGACGTGGCCTCCATGTGCGCCACCTCCACCAAGGTGTTCATCCTTGAGGTGATGGGCCGCCACGCGGGCTGGATCGCCGCCGCCGGCGCGCTGGCACAGGAGCAGGAAGGCGATGCCCCACATATCATCCTGCTGCCGGAAGTGGCATTCGACAAAGAGAAGTTTCTGAACAAAGTCCGGCAGACCGTCGACGACAAGGGCTATTGCGTAATCGTTGCCTCCGAAGGCGCCCAGTACGAAGACGGCACCTTCCTCGCCGACGCCGGCAGCGTCGATGCCTTCGGCCACAAGCAACTGGGTGGCGTCGCGCCGACCCTGGCAAAAATGGTCAAGGACGAGTTGGGCCTGAAATACCATTGGGCGCTGGCCGACTATCTGCAGCGCGCCGCCCGCCACATTGCCTCCGCCACCGATGTGGAACAGGCCTACGCTGTGGGCAAGGCCGCGGTGGAAGCCGCCGTGGCCGGCAAAAACGCCATCATGCCTACCATTGAGCGCAACGGCACCTGCACAGCCGACTATAGCTGGAGCATTGGCGAAGCCCCGCTTTCAGAAGTGGCCAATGTGGAAAAGTTCATGCCGGAAGAATATATCTCCGAAGACGGTTTCGGCATCAGCCCCGCCGGCCGCGCCTACCTTGAGCCACTGATTCTGGGCGAAGACTATCCACCCTACAAGAATGGTATCCCCCAGTATGCCCGCCTGAAGAAAGTACTGGTGGAGAAAAAGCTGGCGGCAGAATTCAAGGTCTGACACCAGGTTTTTATCCCGCAAAAAAAAGCCCCCGACCTGTTGAAGGCGGGGGCTTTTTAATTGCGACGGCAATTACCGCAGAACGCTATACGTTGAGTAACAGATGCTGGCGCTCCCACGGGGAAATTTCCCGGTGGAACAGTCTCATCTCCTCGCTTTTTACTGCCGCGTACAGCTGGCAGAACCCCTCTCCCAGCGCCTGATGGATTTCCTCCGCGCCCTCGAAAATACGCAGCGCCTCATCGAACGTCATCGGGATGTAAGAGCGCGCCTCCTGCTCTTCATCCAATTCCGATTCCGCTGGTGCATCCGGCTCAACGCGGTTTATCATCCCGAGATAACCGCAGATCAGGCTCGCGGCGATAGCCAGATAGGGGTTAGCGTCCACGCCGATCACCCGGTTTTCCAGGCGTCGGTCCTGGGCACCGGAATTGGGCACCCGCAGGCCGGTGGCGCGGTTGTCGTAGCCCCAGCCGATATTGGTCGGCGCACTGGAATTCGCCTCGGACTCAAAACGCCGATAGGAATTCACATTCGGAGCGATAAATGGCATCACTTCGCGCATATGCTTCTGGGTGCCACCGATAAAATAGCGAAACAGGTCCGTCGCATTGCCGTCATCGTCGGAGAAAATATTCCTGCCGCTGTCGATATCCACCACACTCTGGTGTACGTGCATGGCGCTGCCGGGCTGGTCGCGCATGGGCTTGGCCATAAAAGTGGCAAACATCCCGTTTTTTAGTGCCGCCTCCTTGATGATGCGCTTGAAATAAAACACCTGGTCCGCAAGCCACAAAGGATCGCCATGAGTAAGATTGAACTCCACCTGTCCGGCGCCATCTTCCTGAATCACCGAGTCAATATGCAGGCCGGCGGCCTCGGCGTATTCGTAAATGGTGTCGATCACCGGGCCGTACTCGTCGATGGCTGTCATTGAGTACGACTGCAGGGAAGTGCCCGAACGGCCACTGCGCCCCACCGGCGGTTCAATGGGCTCGTTCGGGTCGATATTCGGCTTGGTCAGATAGAATTCCAGCTCCGGCGCCACAATCGGCTTCCAGCCCTTCTCTGCATATAACGCGATCACCCGCTTCAGCACATTGCGCGGCGCACAAGCGATGGGATTGCCCTGCAGATCCTGCAGATCGTGAATAATCTGCAGCGCCGGCTGCTTCGCCCAGGGCACCGCCATTGCCGTCGACATATCCGGCACCAGCGCCATATCGCTCTCGGCCCACTGGTTTTCGATATCCATCTCCACATCCTGGCCGGTTATGGTCTGGTAGAAAATGGATATGGGCAGGAACACCGGGCTGTCTGGCGAGAACTTGCTGAGCGGCATGGCCTTACCACGGGACATGCCATTGAGGTCGGGAACAATGCACTCCACCTCATCCAGCCGGCGTCCGTTCAGATAGGTGTGAAATGCAGCGGGAAGGTCATCCAGCCAGGATTGTGCGTCAGGCTGACTCATGGGAACTCCGGGTATGAGTAATGTCCAGCGCATTGTAGCGGAAAATGCCGAAGTGGAAATTGGACTTTCCATGGCAACATGACTGAACAAAAGATGCCCGCAAAACAAGGGAGCCATTCCTATAAAGCTCTACGACAAATCAAGCACTTACGCGCTTGACTTGCGGCCCGGCCATCCTTAGCCCGGTTTAGATCCTGCTTTCCTGCTTGGACTCTACAGCGACCACCCTGTTGTTTTCGATGGTTACCACAACCAATGACATGCCACCGAGAGAGCTGGGAAGGCGATATGTTAAAATTTCCCGTTTTATTGGGTTCCCACCAGCACCTTCATCTACCGCGATGGTTTCCACCTCTTGGTACATCGGAGCACCGGCTATATAGATTATTTCCTGTTTGCTTTTTCCTTCCTGGATAAGCTTGCCATTTGGAAGCCGGAATGATCCATTGGCATGCGCAGTGAAGGCGACGGCAACGAGAACACCAAACAGTGCCATTTTAAGATTTTTCATGTTTCATACTCCATTACTTTTTCACCTGATCTATAAGCTTTAATCCATTCCGGATGCATAACAAATTCAAGGCCAAGGGTAAACTCACAAAATGTCTTTGCAACATCTAAATTTGCTGTCGCGACATTTGCAACTATTCGCTCTTAGTACGGTCAATAGCTGCTGCCACAACATCTTGCGCAAAGCTACTTCCGAAGCAGTTTTGAGACAGCAGGAAAATTACAGCAATCAAGAATCTATTCATAATCTTGGAGAAATCCGAGCCCAAAATCGCTTGAAAAAATACATCGCCTACGTGGGCATGAGGTTAAGTAACCGATACAAAAATTTGAACGCGCCTCAAGTTTTCCGCTAGGCTTCCCTTACTATCCCTTCCGCCCGAGCTCGAAATACATCGTACCGTTCCAATGCTTCCTTTTGTGATAATTGCATTTTCTTTCCTTGATTATGCAGATCAGGCTCGCAGGTTATAGCTTACTTATAGACCATCGCTTGTCGATGACACCAGATGGATAATATTGGATGGGCTTGATATCCAGAACGCTCTGAACCCCTCCGGCAGCGGTTCAATCTCGTCCCGCCGATGGCAACCCTGCTCTTTGAAATACTCAGAAGCCTTGTCGATATCACTGGTGACGATTTCCAGCCAGATTTCAGACTGGCTCAATCCGGGCATGCAATCGAGCCACAGCACCTTGCCGCCAAACTCAAACCTCGGGGTCTCATCCGGACCATCGGGCGTCAACTCCGTAAGCCGCAGCACATCCCGATAGAAACGAACCGTATTCTGATACTCATGTGCCGGGATTTTCAAGGCGATATTTTTCCCCGGCTGAAACTCAAGATCCATTCAAATCCCCTTAGGTGTGAAAAAGGCAACAGAATCAAGACCATCAGCGAAGCAATGACGCTGCCGTGCGCAGCGATACATCCTCCAACTCGGCATCTATGAATTTTCGCTGGCATACTCCTGCAGCAATTCCGGAAACTCTTCTTGCGGAGGGAATTCGCTGAAACTGTGTTTTGCACCGGTAACAGCCCACGTCAGTTTCTCCGCCGTGTATGTTTCCAGGAATGGCTGGAAGCTCTGTGAACCATCCAGCAGCGTAGAGCGCACGTTCACAAAGTCATCCATACCGTCAGGCCTTGTGAACAGCCAGCTCATGCAATGCCCGCAGAAAAAATGACGAGTACTACCATGCAACCCACCGATTACCGGCTCACCAGCTGTCACCGAGAACGCCGCACTCGGAAACAGCGAACTCAGGCTGAACGCACTGGAGGTCATTTTCTGGCATCCGGTGCAATGGCACGCCATCGTGATCAATGGCGGGGATGCAATTTCAAACTCCACCTGTCCACAACGGCAACTGCCTTTCGTTATACGAGGTACGTTGCTCACTATTATCTATCTCCCAGTTTCCCGTAACTGATCTACGCGCAAAAAAACAGCGATGAAGAAATTCTGCACCTAGGGCTGCGAAGTTTCCATGCCACAGAGAACTTTACGTACGTACTCAACCGCTTCCGGCATACCAGTGAGAACCGTCTCTGCAAGACTAAAGTCTTGAGACCGGGACATATCTGTAGGTAGTGCCAAGCAGTCAATACCAGCGCGAAAGGCCGCTTCGAGCCCGTGCTGAGTATCTTCGATGGCCAGACACTCTGCGGCTGAAACACCAAGCCGTTGGAGCGCCAGAATATAACAGTCTGGCGCGGGCTTACTTGCCCGGACATCATCCCCGGAAACGACCACAGTAAAATAGTCGTTGAAATTGTTGGTTCTAAGAGTTGTTTGCGCGCCGCTCGCACTCGCCCCAGTTACAACGGCAAGTTTAAGTCCTGCGCGGTAAAAATATGATATGGCCTCTTCCACTCCTGGCATCAAGGGAAATGCCTGCCGCTCAAGGTATTCCTGTGTGGCGGCGCTCTTTTCTTCTGCGAGCTGATCAGGCGATACATCAATGCCAAATTTCTGCACCAAATCTACCGCAGAGGCAGGGGTGGGCACACCGGCATAGCAGGCCTTATATTGCTGCTCTGTTAATGTAAACCCGTAGCGCTGTAGAACCTGCGCCCAGATTCTATAGTGAACAGGTTCTGAATTGACCAGTGTGCCATCATGGTCAAATAAAATGGCTCGTAGTTGCATTTGAATTCCGTTCTATTGGCAGCTAAAGAAATGGACTCCGTACTTTTAAACCACCGGAACGGTAAACCGCTTCCTACCCGGCCCCTTGGAATAATGAAGGAGCTTGAGGTTTAGATCAAGATGATCAGTCGCCTTCGCGCTCTATATCGCAACAATGACTCGCCGCTACTTCACTGGCGCTAATGAGTATCGATTCGCGGACCGGATTTGGGCGGAAGGTGGTACAACCTTTGAGGCCAAGCGCAAACGCTTCTCGGTAGAGGGACTCAAACTCAGTAAACGGAAAATCCTCTGGGACATTCACGGTTTTGGAAATGGCGTTGTCCACATAGGCTTGTAGAGCCGCCTGCATGCGCAGGTGCGCCAGCGGCGACAGCTGGCGTGCGGAAACAAATGCCGAGGGCAACTGTTCGGGGTCACCTCCGCGCTCACACCAAAGCTTCCATACCGGATCGACGATGTCGAACCTGCGGTAATCGCTCTCCGAGGTAAGCACCCTGCGACGGTGGTGAAAATCGAATACCGGCTCGATACCGCTGGAAATCCCATTGGCCAGCAGGCTGATGGTGCCGGTGGGCGCAATGGCAATCAGATGGCTGTTGCGAATCCCCTTGTCGGCGATCCCCTTACGCAATTTTTCGGGCAGGGCACACACATCCGCACCGGCAAGAAATTTGGTCCGCTCATACAAAGGGAATGCCCCTTTCTCCGCCGCCAGCGCAATGGAGGTCCGGTAGGCGCTGTCGCGCACGGTTTCCATCACCCTCGCGGCAAGCGCACGCCCTTGATCGCTGTCGTAATGCAGCCCCAGGGCAATCAGTGCATCCGCAAGACCGGTGATGCCAATACCAATGCGGCGGCTACCACGGGCCTGCTTTTTCTGTGATGGCAATGGGTAGTGGGACAGGTCGATCACGTTGTCCAGCATCCGCACACCCACGGCCACACACTCGTCAATCCCGAACCAGTCCAGATCCGCTCGCGCGGAGAACGGAGCCTGGACAAAACGCATCAGGTTTACCGAGCCAAGATTGCAGGCGCCGTAGGGTGGCAGTGGAATTTCGCCACATGGATTGGTTGCGCTGATCTGCTCGCGGTAGTAAAGATTGTTGTGAGTATTAATCCGGTCGACAAATAATACCCCCGGCTCGGCACTGTCGTAGTTTGCACGCATGATTTTTTGCCACAGTTCGCGCGCACGAACACGCTTTAGCACCCGGCATGGCAACGGCTTTGGCTCGCCGCTCCATCCGCGCAACACCTGCTCCCTGCCCTGCCCTTCCAGCAACCGCTCAGGAAATATCAGATCCCATTCGCAATCGTCATCCACCGCGGCCATAAAATCATCGCTAACCAGCACCGATAGATTGAAGTGGCGCAACTCTCGTGGATCGCGCTTGGCATCGACAAAGCGCTCGATATCCGGGTGGTCACAGCGCAAGGTGGCCATCATCGCACCGCGCCGGCTGCCGGTAGAAAGCAGCGTCGCGCAGGTGGCGTCCCAGATGCGCATGAAGGAAACCGGCCCCGAGGCAATGTTGCCGGTGTGGTGGGCACGGCTTCCGGCCGGGCGCAGGGTGGAAAAGTCGCAACCAATGCCGCCCCCCTGCTGCATGGTCAGCGCCGATTCCTTGAGGCGCTCGAAGATCGCTTCCATCGAGTCCTCAATCGTGCCCATCACAAAGCAATTGAACAGGGTAACGCGGTGATCCGTACCTGCACCAGCGAGGATGCGCCCACCGGGTAAAAAGCGGAAATCCTCCAGATTGCGAAAAAAGCGCAGCGCCCAGTGCCCGCGCTTAATCTCGACTTTTGCGAGCGCCCGCGCCAGCCGCCGCCAGCTGTCTTCCAGAGTGGTATCAAAGATCTGCTCACCGTTGCGGTAGCGATACTTGGTTTCCCAGATAAATTGGGAGATCTCGGACTCAAAGTAGTCCATGTCAGACACTCAATTGCGTCGCCGGGCCACCGTGATGAAGCCGGCGGATCGCCTCCGCCAGCAGCGGCGCACAGTCCACTATCTGCAACTGTGTGCCGACCGGTTGCGGCAGCGAGTTGGTGACCGCCAGCACATCGATGGGCAGTTGCGCCAAATCCGCAAGGGCGCTGCCGCAAAACTGGCCGTGGCTCGCCAGCACCAGTATCCGTGCGGCACCGCCGCGCTTCAGAGACTCCGTCGCCCGCCGCACGGTGCCACCGCCGGCAATCAGGTCGTCCACTATCACCACACTGGCACCGTCAACATCGCCCACCAGCACACCCCCCGACAGTTCATCACCGCTGCGGTATTTCTCCACAAATGCCCGCCCCACTTCGCCACCCAGACGCTCGCCAAGGGCCTGGCGGAGGGCCTCCGCGCGCTTGACGCCGCCCACATCTGGCGACGCCACCACCAGCGGGTTTCCATCACCCTGCAGCCGCTCAGCGACGAAATCCACGAACAATGGCTGTGCCGGCAGATGTAGAGTGCGGATGCGAAAGGCATTCTCAAAGGCGGCAAGATTGTGTACATCGAGGGTCACCACACAGTCGGTTCCCAGGGCTTCGAACAGGGATGCCAGATAGCGGCTGGAAAGCGGGTCGTGCAGCTTGGTGCGGCGGTCCTTGCGCGCGTAACACAGGTAGGGAATCACCGCGGTAACGCGGGCGGCGCCGGCGTCCTTGAGGGCTCCGACAAAAAACAACATTCGCACCAGTTTGTCATCGACACTGCTAGCGCGATCCGAGTACAGCGACTGCACCAGATAGACGTCCGCCCCTTCAACGTCATCCAGCGGGCGCAGCTTGTGCTCGCCGTCGACGAACTCACGCTCCTCATGCGCGGCGAGTGGCACACCGAGCGCGGTGGCGACGTCCAGGGCAAAATCGGCACCGGCGTCGAGGCTGAACAGCTTGAGCGGGCGCATAGGTCAACGATCCTGCAGTGTTTGCTGAAACCAGTCGATGGCGAGCGCCACCACCGTCTCCAGGGTGCCGGGCTCCTCGAACAAGTGGGTGGCCCCTTGCACAATCTTTAGTACAGGATCGCAGCGCATGTGCGCAGCGGCGGCGCGGTTGAGCTCTATTACCTGATAATCCTCGCCGCCGACGATCATCAGCGTCGCTGCCGCCACCCTAGGCAATGCGTCACCCGCCAGGTCCGGGCGCCCGCCCCGCGATACCACCGCCTCCCCCCCAATGCGGCCGTTCGGCCGCTGCCATCAGCGCCGCAGCCGCACCGGTACTGGAGCCAAACAGCCCCAGGTGCAGGTCCTTTGTTTCCGGCCCGGCTTTCACCCAATCCAGCGCATCCACCAAGCGTCGGGTCAGCAGGTCGATATCGAAGCGATACTCCCGGGTGAATTCGTCAATCCGGTGTTCATCCGCGGTGAGCAGATCAAACAACAGCGTACCGATACCGGCCGTATTGAGCGCCCCTGCGACCATCGTGTTGCGGGGACTGAAACGACTACTGCCACTGCCGTGGGCAAAAAGGACCAGCGACTGGCCACCCGCTGGCAGCGCCAGAAAGCCCTCCAACGGCCCAGCGCCGGTATCAATCTGCACCTCGCTGCGCGGCACGTTTCTGCTCATGGCTGCTCTCCGCTCACGACTGTTTCTCCGCTCACGGCTGTTTCTCCGCTCAAGGCTGTTTCCTCTCTCAGGGCTGTTTCCTCGCTCAAGGCTGTTTCCTCGCTCAAGGCTGTTTCCTCGCTCAAGGCTGTTTCCTCGCTCAAGGCTGCCCGCTCTCCAAGTCGCCCGCCTCCTGCATCATGTCGATGACCTGCTCGTCGCTGAGCTGGGAGAAATCCCGGTACCAGGCGCCAATAGCCCAGAATGACATCGGCTGCAACGGGCAGACGAAGCGATCCACTAGCGGCGCAAAGCGCTCGATGGTCGCCGGCGGCGCCACCGGTACCGCGATTACCAGCTCCGCCGGCCGCTGCGCCCGCACGGCGCGCGCGGCCACAGCCATGGTGGCGCCAGTGGCAATGCCATCGTCCACCAGGATGACGCAACGGTTTTCGAGCTGCGGCCAGGGCCGGTCGCCCCGGTAGCGCCGCGCACGACGCGCAAGCTCCGCCTCCTCTGCGTGGGTCTCGCGCTCCAGCGCAGCCTCGCTGATACCGCAGTTGATGATGACCTCCTCGTTGAGCACCCGCGCGCCACTGGCGATCGCCCCCATGGCCAGCTCCTCGTGACCAGGCACTCCCAATTTTCGCACCAGCATCAGGTCCAGCGGCGCGTGTAGCCGGCGCGCCACCTCAAGCCCAATCGGCACCCCGCCTCGCGGCAGTGCCAGCACGATGACATCGTCGCGGTCGCGGTAGTCACCGAGGAGTTCCGCCAGCCGGCGCCCCGCCTCAATGCGATTTTCAAACGGCTCCATAACAACCTGCCGGTAGAAATTGGCGAAGGAGTAATACAACTAGACTAGCAAACAGGACCGAACTGCCGATTCAAACCATGCACACAGCCAACGCCGAACTTCCGGGCCTGGAACAGAAGACCCGTTTCCTTCTCTCTCCAGACAGCTATCCGGAGGGGACCAGCTCGGTACGTCTGGAAGAAACCCATATGGCGCGGCTGTTCCTGACCGACAAGTTCGTTTACAAAATGAAAAAGCCGGTGTGCTTCCACTACCTGGATTTCAGCAGCTTGGACAAACGCTATGGGGTCTGCAGCGAGGAACTGCGCCTCAACCGGCGGCTTACGGATGGGGTTTACCTGGATCTGGTGCCGCTGCGGCTGAGCGCTGGCGGCCGCCTTTCCCTCGGCCCTTCTGGCACACCGGTAGAATGGCTGGTGAAAATGCGCCGCCTGCGGGAACAAGACTGCCTGACGCAGCAGATAGACCGTGTCAGCGCGCACTCGCTGGCACCGCTGCTGCAGCGACTGCGGGATTTCCATCGCTCTGCCGCGTCGCTACCACTGAGCGCCACCCAATACCTGGCGCGGTTGCGACAGCGCGTTGAAACCGTACGCTTGGGGCTGCGCGCACCAGAACTGGCGCTGGATGGCGGAGAGATTGATGGACTGGCCGCCGCCCTGGTGGATTTCATTCATGCCCACAGCGCACTGATCGGCGGGCGCGCTGAAAATGGGCATATTGTGGAGGGACATGGCGACCTGCGTCCCGAACACTGCTTCCTGACTGAGCCGCCACAGATCATTGACTGCCTTGAGTTCAATCGCGATCTGCGCTGCCTGAATCCGCTGGATGAACTTTGTTATCTGGCCCTCGAATGCGAGCTGTTGGGGCGCCCGGACCTATGCGGATTGATCGTCAGCAGTTACTCAGACGATGGCGCGCCGGATTCAGCCCTAGTGCGGTTCTACCAGTGCTACCGCGCCTTCCTGCGTGCGCAACTTGCGGCAGCACATCTACTGGACAATGAAGTAACCGCTACAAAAAAATGGCAGCGCATGACGCGGATATACCTTGACGCCGCGGCGCGCCGCCAGCTGCGAAACTGAGCAATGTGCGGATCAAACAGGCGCGTACAATGAGGCCTTTATCGGATAAACGCCCACTCCTAATCCGCTAAGCACCAGCAGCCTCTCGGGCTTTTTTTGACAAACCAGATACTGCCTTCCCGTAAGACCATCGGACTAACTCTCTGACAAGCTCAGAAGGCCAGGAACCCACATCAACTATTGTGATCCAATGAAACCTATGCATGTATCTAGCTGGATTTATTCCTACCTGGTCAGTAAGTTCGAGGTACCGGTCAGAACTGACCCGAACACTAAATCTCCATTGCTCGGGTTCGCTAGTCTTGAAGTAAGCAAATTTTTTACCCCCGACGCTGAAAGAGAGAATATTCCTTGGATAACCCAACTCCTCTTCCCGAGCCCCAGAAAATGATCTGCAGTACTCTTTGGTTTCAGCGACGTCCATTGTTGGCTAATCCTCGTGTTAACACCGCGTTCGCCCACGGCTTACTTTGTCCGCTTTTTCGTGACAATAGCAGTACTGCGCAACGTGAACTGTCGGCCTGCAACGCATAATGATACGAGCGCTCTGACACTAAGCTCGGGCTCCTAGACCTCATCATAAATTGCATACTGCCTCCCGCTTAAAAATGCCCAGTATTGATCCCCATATGAAAAATGCCACCATTCTCTGGCGTAATTAACAAGCCCCTGATCCTCCAGGACTCTCTTTAACAAAGCTCTGTTACGTCTTGCAGAAGAGGATATTCCCTCAGCAGCGGTTGTACATATTCTCGGATCAACTTTAAACCAATCTCGTATCTCCATTCCAAAATCTATAACACAGTTGTCAGCATCAATAATTTCAACATCAACTGCACCGCCAGTACTATGTGGAGAGACTACTCTTTCCCCATCCCATGACTTAGTGGGCGAAACTAGTCTTGATGCATACTCATAAATCTTTCTACTTGACCATTCAGGCCAAGACTCTTCAATCCTACCAAGCTGCTCTTCAAACAACTTATTCTGAAAACTTGGATTTCGGTAACCCTCGTAGACCCGAAACTTCCAACCATCAGGAAGCTTCTTTTGAGCTCGCACAAGAGAAATTACTACCGACTCGCGCAAGAAATGATAGTCGGGTTCAGTATCAGCAGATTCCGGTGGCTCTCCATATAAAAGTTCATCAACTTCTTTAAGGTCGATCAAGCACTCACCATTATCAAAAACGGGAAGATCCCTTACCCTTTTATCCGAAAGTTCAATTATTTCCATATTCCACCAGTATTAAATCGACTGAACCTAAAGAACCGTGCACAGCATGGCGAAGCATTCGAGCATACTTTTTCACAAAAAAGGGGGGAATTTCCGAAGATAGGATTCCGCACTTTACACCACAACTTATGTTACGACCACAAAACGAAGCGCAAGTAAAAAACGTCCTGATTAGAAACCTATCAGCTTCTACTCAACTGCATAATCAATTAGTGCTTCTTTGTAAAAGTCATCTTGTAACTGAGTTATCTTAATGAATCTTATTAACCCCAAAGTACTTACCCCGGCCCTGGTTCTTGAAGGATCTCACGCCGATGCCTCCATGGTCAAAGCCCAAGTCTATCGAGAAACTTGAACTGTTTACTGCACTTACGGAAGTGGACAGCCCCCAAAGCCAATCGCTAATAAAACGCACTTCATTCTTATATTTCTCCCTGACACACACGCCGCCAGCAATGATGGGGGCGTACCGACCTGCGCAAAACATACACAAGGCAAGCTGCCCTGTGAAGGGCCTAAGGCCCCGAGAAAAATACCCGACCTTGTTATAGATTTCGGATCTTGCGCTGATCCAACAAGAATGATGCGTAGGCCGCCCTGGCCTCGCCATCGACCACTTTTCCTCGCTCATTACACCAGATCACAAGCTCATGAGCCTTGACAGAGACCTTTTTAACCACCACTCCACTTCTTCTTAGAGAAAGAATTGTCAAATTTGCATTTTTCTTCCAACTCTCATAGTTATCATCCAATTTATCCGGATCTACCGAGAGAGACTTCATTCTCTCCCACTCATTCTTTTGATACCAACAGAGACCTATAATCATTTTCTAGAGTTGATTAAGTTGAAATTTCCCAGAGCCATGACCTCGTCGCGCGGTCGCCCTGATCTACGACCGACCGGGGAGGAAACAGTCAAAGCTGGAGGCGCATAATTAAGCGATATCACCAAGCCCAGCCTGACATTCGGCATGACTGTTTGATCCACTCAAGAACTTGGGTAGATTGCGCCTCCTCGAGAGTTCTGACCTTCACGTAGCGTGTTTCATCACCAAGTTCTGGTGGGTTATCGAGCTGGCTTCCATTAAGAAAAACAACATTCACAGAAACGTCATAAGCCACAAGCTCAATACACCATCCGAACTGTGTAGAACCGTAATAGGCCTTGCCCCATTTGATTGCGTACCTGGGATCCTTAAGTTCCTGCCGGATTACCTTGTCCAATCTTGAAGCGACAGGGTTCAGAGCGGGCTTGGTATTCGCGATCCATTCTCCGATGATTTCATGATTATCATCTGGTACTGGCGGTTTCTTCGCAGACAAAGGCTTGATGTTTTTCATATTTGGTTCTCCTGCCTTACTTAATGAGTCTACTGATCTTTTCTGTTTTTTTCGTGTTCGTTGTAATAATTAAGATTTAACCAAACCCGCTTTACATAATCACGCATTCAACTTTTTAGCATCGAATTCTTCCGGGCGGGCTCGGCCACTGACGTTCTGTGACCGTAAATCGTCTTTTCTTCGATACAGTCAATGCACCGCATCATCCAATCTGTGGCCGCCCAATCATTGGTCCAAGTTGGCACTGGCATCAGCCTTGTCCGGGATTTACTCTGCTTGCTACACCTGCGGAAGGCCGCACTCCTGGAGCATCACAGCTAGGTATTGTATGGTGTACATGCTCTCCGAAACGGGCAAAACTGAAGCCGATATACCTGACGCTACTTATTCTGCCGCTCTTTCCAGTCATCAGTTAGCATACCTGCATAGCCCCAATCCTCCTCTGCGATCTCCTGAAGTACGATATGAATATGCTCTGGCTTCTTACCCAGATTCGTGACCAGGGAAGCAGTGATTTCTTCTACCAATCTTCTCTTCTGCTCCCTGCTTGCACCTTTTGTGATTTGTACGTTTACATACGGCATACTAAAAACCTTCATCGTATATTTGATGCTGACTGACACATAACCCGCGTTGAGTCGCGGCTTACTTTACGCATCTTTTTCGCGAAAATGGCAGCGATAGCGACCGCGTAAAAAGTGCGTAAAATAAGTTTTCGGCCCGCAGCTCTTTGTTACGTATTTACGCCCACTGGACACCATTTTTTAACTTATAGCTACTATATTCCAAGTGTAGAACACGCCGCCTCGATGGCTTAGCACCCTTATTTGAAGCGTGTAATAAATGAGGGCGCATGACCAAAGCCGACAATGCCGGAGCCTCTACAATAACGGCAGCCTCAGATTTATCAACATTATGTATGTGGTCTTGAGAAAGGATACCCAAGGCGTGGCTCCCAGGTATTACTTTAAGGCAGCCGTTTTCCAAATTTGATTCATCGAAGTGTATACGGAAGGCAACCATATCTTTCAGCACCTCGACAGGTGGTTGGACATGGTGAACTCCTTCTTTTACGCTCCAGGGTCCCCAACCTTCAGCTTCGAACCTGGATGATACAGCCACGGTTTTATCCTGGTGCCAAGTGACGAGCCAGTTGTTCTCCGGTGATTTATCGAAAAGAATTGCCCTGACAAGCGATGCCTTTCCGGTTAAATATTTTTCAGCCTGACAAAGCATTTCGTCGGAGTAAGCAAACACGTTGATCAAGTTAAATTTCTTTTCAGCATTGCGAATGCCGCCACCTCGATTTCTCACTAGTTCTGAGTCGACCTCGTTGATGATGGAGGTAGCCATCTCAAGACTTAGAAAATTCTTTATTAACTTATATCCAGATTCATTTAGTGACACAGAGACGGAACCTCAAAGACACGTAACGCCGCCGGCAGGGACAGCTTACCTTGTTAACTGGCCTCACTGCCTGACTAGATTTAGGCTCGCTGGGGTTAGCTTGCCGGCTTTACTGTAGCTCTCATTTCTTAAAATTGTATTGTTATCTAAAAACTCAAAAGAAAGCGAGTGCTGATGACTATCCTTAAGGCTTTTAAGGTTTGTAGCATCTTGAAATTCGAAGGAAATACTATTTGGATCACTCGATTTTCCGAGTTTCAACCTAGGCTGATTTCCCTGCGGGCAATAATGCGTCGCAAGCAAGCTCTCTCCATCTAGGTGATACACGGTGAAGGAATGTGAAGCACCTTTATAAATCCAGTTCTCTATAAGCACACTACCGTTCGCACTACTTTGGAATGAAATATAGAAATCTTTGCTATCACTTCCCTCCTTCTTCCACTCTCCAACTAGAGATTTTAGCTTTTCAAAATCATTACTTGGATCAGCGGTTGCGGAGAATGAAAATACCAATATCAATAAAAACCAGACGATTCTCATGAGTTCAATTCCTTCTGACAGATAATGAGGCTGTAGAAAAGCTCCGGCCCCTTTGCTGTTCATATTATGTGCAGATAATCTGGCTTCTATGCGAATTCTGTACCTGATTCACATGGCGAGAAACATTTCAGAGCACTCTCCGCACGAAAAACTAATCTACGGAAGAAGTGCTCGAGCTTTTCTACAGCCTGAACGCCGCGCTCACGTTTGGACAATGCTATGCACATTTGTGCGAAAATGGGAGCGTAGCGACCAGCACAAAGGTGCATAGCGTTGGCCGTCCTGTGCAGCGCGGCGTTCGGTGTTCGGTATTGAAGCCATCCTAAAGCCTCTTACCCATGATACAAAGGCTGTAATTGCGACCGTCCATTTTTGCGACATCAGGAAGTCGCCCCCATTCCTGGAACCCATGCGCGTGCAGTAGACGCATGCTCGGAGTGTTGTGTGCGAAGACATACCCAACCAGAGTATGCAAACCAAGTTCCGGCGCCATTTCTTCAGCAGCCCGTAATAACCTTTTCCCAAGCTGCTTGCCCTGATTCTCAGGAGCAATGTAGATACTCAGTTCAGCCGTATGCCGATAGGCAGGTCTGCCGTAGAAATCTTCAAAGCTTATCCACCCAACGATCTCTGTTTCTTGCTCGTATACGAGTAAAGGCCGACTCTCCGGATGATGTTTGCGAAACCACTGAAGCCGTGATTCCATCGTTACCACCTCAGTATCAGCTGTGGACCGTCTAGATGCGATTGAAGAATTGTAAATATCTACAATTCTTGGAAGATCCTGCCCTTCTGCATGCCTTAAATTCATAGAATTTTCTTCCTGAAAACTGCGCAAATTTACTACCACTTATGACACCGAACGCCGTGCTCAGCAGCGGCTTGTTAGTAGCGGCCTACGCACCCCGCTCCAAAAAAATGATAGTGGTTTTACCTAAACTTGCTCTCTTGAATTCCTGGTAGCCTCTACGTTTATACACAGATAAATTGAATTCACTGCGCTCACCGGTAAATAATTCATAACGCAAGGCATCTGAGCAGGAATTTTCAAGTGCTGACAATAGCATGGAACCTATGCCTTGACCTTGAAACGCCGGCAGTACAGCCATTCTTCCTATATGACAGGTTCCCGCAACGAATAATATTGGCCACTCGCCACTATCATCTTGCCTTTTATCACCTTTAGAACCGTCTTATTGGCGAAATCAGCTCTTAGATCATCCACGGTCTGCGTTAAAGGAGGGATTTCAAAATCATTGTAAATCTCAGCCTCCGATTGAAAGGCGGCATGCTGAATTTTCAAAATTTCTTCAGCATCACGCAAATCTGCTTTCTGAATCTCCATATTCTCAGCTCGTAGCTACTAATGCCCGGCACAGCGGCGAGCGTAGCGAGTCCGGCAGCCATGGGCTGCGAACTGCTGCCGCTTGTTACACGTTTACTTTGTACTTGAGGTCATTTGCTTCATCACCTGTTATGCCTCGAAAGCCCCACTGATATGGCTGCTGTTCTTTGATCGTAATTTCAACATCAATCGGAGACAAAGCAAGCTGACTTTCGATTTCTTGAAATAGAGCTTTAATAAGTTTTTTCTGAGTCTCAGGCTTGCGACCTGCCATCATGTTTATTTCGATGACAGTGTAGCCATCACTTCTACCACCCGGATAATAGAAATCATCTTGTTCCAAGGGCACGAATCGATGTGCTCGTTTATCCTCCGGCATACCGAGAACAGATTGCATACAACCATGAATAACATCAGACAACTTTGCTTTTATTGGATTAAGTTTTTCCTTGATTCCATAAATTACAATCATGTCGACTCCTTAGAACGTGTAACGCCCAGCGCAGGCAGCGCGGAGCGCATTTTGTGTTAATGTTTGAGCACCAGCGAGTAACACAAAAGGTGCGTAGCGTTGGCTGTCGCTCTGCCACTGTTTGTTATGCACCCCGGATTCATATACTAACCGCGACACATCACCTAAAACTGGAGGTGATCTGCGATACTAGGGGCATTTTACTCCCGCCAAGAAGTGAATTGC
>NZ_VANI01000010.1 GCF_005771435.1 Microbulbifer harenosus | reverse complement strand
CAAGGCCAATCAGTTGGAGCCCTCAGCCTACATCCACTATGTACTGGACCGAATCGGTGAGGCCGACACGCTGGAGAAGCTCGAAGCCCTTCTACCGTGGAATGTGCCCTTGAAGCCTGTTTCAAAAAATTTGGCTCAGTATGGTTAGGGGAAGTGTGTCGATTTAACGGCGCTTACGCTGTATTCGAAATTGTGAACGGCAGTATCAGGCGTGCCTTGAGCCAATACCAGCCCCAGATAGTCGGCTTGTGAACGACGCTGTGAGTTGTCCGCAGGCCGTACTGCATCCTTGATGCCTGCCGTGTGGGTGAGCAGTTGCGCGATCGTTATAGGGTAGCCTTCGAACAAGGGAAGGTACTTTGATACCGGGTCGGACAGTTCTAGCTTTCCTGCCTCCACCAGCTGCATGATAGATTGCGCAGTAAACAGCTTGGAAATGGATGCGATACGAAACGTGGTATCGCCGGTTACCGGTAGCTGCCGTTCTTCATCGATGTAACCTGCACCGCTCGCATACACCAGTTCCCCGGAAGCGATCACCGATACCGCCAGTGCCGGAATCTGAAACTCGGCTCTTAACTCGGCGAGCGTTCGATCAAGTGCTGCCTGTGCGGGCTCATCAATAGCCAGCCCCGGCTGTGACAGCAGGGCGAGCAACAGCAGAAGTGCTCTGAACGGATACAATGGCTATCTCCTTATATATATTCGGGGTTACCCCGTCCTGCCGGCGCTGATGCAGGTACTTCCTGCAACTGCTATTGAGGCCGAGTTCAAATTCACGTCTTGACCCCGAGCGGTCGCTTAATCGGTAGCCAGCCGAAGTGCACCAGTAGAATCCAGTTCATTATTCAGAGCGGGCGCCTTGTCCTTGAGTACTTTCATCGCCGCACGCTTGGCAGCAGGCTGGACGAGGGTAATACTGTCTACTTGCTCGACTTCGAGTGTTGACCAGAGCTCACCCAGTGCAGTACCGATACGGGTGAGGAAGAGTTCGCTATTGATGTTACACATGGCCATATATTCGAGGGGGCCAAGAATATCCCCAATGTCATGATTGAGTATTTCGGGAAGTACCGCCAAACGCTGGTCATCACTCAGTTTGTCATCGTCCAATTGATCCAGTAGTTTAAAAAGCTCTCTCTTGTTCTTGTTGAGAGACCGTTCCTGAATTTTTTGGTAAACCAGCTGCAGAGATAACAGCGAAAAAAGAATCATCGCCGGCAAAACATAGCGCACTGCATTTTCGTGCTTGTTGCGAATTTTCGGGGCCACATCCTCATAGGCGATGATCCGCTGGCCGTCGATTGTCAGATCCCAGAGGCGATAACCGTCGCCTTCCGGTTTCCCAAGGGCCGTAACCGGCATATCTTGTTCAAACAGCTTTTCACCCCATTTGTGGTTGCAGAGGCAATCGTAACTGACGTCAAGGTTGCCGCTATCGGTGCGAATCACACCGCTACTCTTGCCGATTTTCTGTACGGAACCGCTTATTGGAATCAGGTTGTGCTTTTCTGGGGCTGGATTCATGAGTGTCTTCAGAGAAGTGCCAAGCAGAAAAAGCATCACCCATGGAGCGATGTTGACAAAAAATTGGTAAACCGGGTGCGAGAATAATTTCTGCATTTTTCTTCCTTGAGATTACAGCAGGAGAATGTGCGAATTTACTAAGATGGAACTCAAATGGGTATCAATACCTGTGTCCATTTATGGGGTCATGTTAATGGTTGAACCATTCTGCAATCTGGAAATGCCGAACAGCCCAAGAATTTCTTGCCCGCATTCGCACCACGCTTGCTGGTGCGCTGGAGCATTCTGCCCCCACATTTTGGGCAGAGCTTTTCCGCCAAAGGATTATTGCGGGCTTTAAGTTGTTGCACATGTCGCCGATGCGTATCCCGCGTGGACGCAAGGCGGCCGGATTGGATCTGGTCAACAATGGCCTCAACTTCGTTTTCGGTAAGCACTGGTGTCGTGAATGATTTAACGTAGCGGATATAACCGCCTTCTTTGGTGACGTTGGCTGGCATCGGTGTTTTAAAGGTACTGTTCCCGACAAATACCACCACGGAGTGAATGGTATCTGTGGAAACATCAAGCAGCGCTTCCAACGCCTTTACATGCTTGTAGTTCTGCCTGAGAGGGTTCTGGAATTTGAAAGACTTTTTATAGATCCGCTGGGTCCACTGTGCCTGGTGCTCGCCACCAAAAATCCAGCCTTGCATATTCTTGGTTTCCACCACGAAGATGCCGAAGCGGGATACGAATATATGGTCAATCTGCGTAGTGCCGTCGGGCGTGGTCAGAGTTACGTTGTGGAAACGGTGGTATATGTCGGTGGGCAGGAGTAGCCGCCCCAAAAATCTCACCAGAGCCTCGCCCCAGAGTCCTTTGAACCAAGGTGATTTCAAGATTCTGGCGATTAAGGCTATAGAAACTAGCCAGGATGCTATCGACAGCGCTTGATTAATGAGTGGATCGAAATTCATTGTTTTAATTCTTTACTGTTAACTCAAATCTTGGCCCTAGGATTTTCTGTTTGGCTAAGCGATTTCATTTTTTTCTTCCGGGTGAGGCTGCCTTTTCTTGGCCTCGCTTTTATCTTCGTCTTTCGATTTAATCACCGAATCTATAGTGTTATTTATTTTTTTGTTTGTTTCGTAGAAAGCGCTTTGAAAGTTGTTTTCTAAAGTTGTAGCTAGTCTTCTAAGTCCTGGTATCTTTGATAATTTATCTATTGCATCTCCTAATTTCACGCTTTTTTCAAGAGCGTCAAAAATTGGATGATCCGCCTTGTTATAGTCAGATATTAACTTCCCCGGGTTTTCGGAGCTGACGTCCAGAATGTTATGAAGTAGTTTTATTCTCAGCGCAGTAGTGTCTTCTGAGTAACCCAAGCTTTCGATTTGATTGGAGAGCCCCTCAAATGTCTTACTGAGGACTTCTTTATGTGTGTATTCTTCGACTAGCCGTTTTGACAAATTGACTTTTTTCCCTGACGAGTATGCTATCCATAAAAGAGGTACATAAACGGGTAGTATGGCGATTATTGTATGAGGGAGATCTAAAAGAATTTGCTCTAGTGTTTTTCCTTCGTAAAATAGATATGAGTTTAGCGCAAAGGGTATTAAAGAAATTGAAAACAGACCAAAGATTGACCATTTGAATGAGGAGTATGACGAGTTCCGCTCTAGAAGCTCTGCTTTCCTTTTTTCTTGGTATGCGCTACTTAGTCCTGCCGTTAATGCGTCTGGGAGCAGTTTTCGGATTTTTTCGGAATGGCGTTTGAAATCTGAATCCCAGTTTGAAATTGTTTCTTCAAGTTTTGATTTGTTGAGATCTATTTCGTTTTCTAATTCCATTTCTGTTTTTTTTAAAAGTTGTTCAATTTCTAACTTTGAAGATTTTATTTCATTGGATAATTTTGAGTATGAGGCTGAGAGCTTATCCTTTAAACCTTCAACTTTTTCTGTTTTTTCTTCTCCTGTTTCTTCATCAATGATTTCTTCTTCATACCCCATTATTTCGTAGAAAATTGAATCTAGTTCGTTTTTCCTGCTTGTTATTCCTTTGTATATAGCGTTAATTTTGCTTTGTTGTTGTTCTCCTGACTCTGAAATGCTTTTCAAGTATGAAATATTTTCTTCTAGGTTTTCGTTTTCTGAGAAAATTTCCTCAACCTGTTCTATGCTGCTTGCTAGCTCCTTTGCTTTTTCATGGTAATTTTTTATGTGCTTAATTAAATCATCGATTTCGTTTTTTGATGTCAGGGTTTGGCTTTCTAATTCCTTTATTTTTGCTATGGAATTTTGCACTTGTTGCAAGTGGGTTTCTGCTGCTTGTTTTGCTTCAGAAGCTCTATTTCTGAATTCAGACGTTTTTTTAGATGCTTGCTGAGCTTCTCTGATGTAATCTTCAATATTTGGAGGGATTCTGTCCTTAATTTTTTCGATTTCAGTCGACAGCCATTTTATTTCTTCTTCTAAGTTTGGTTTTTTCTTCATTTTCGGAGTCCAACCTAGTATTAGCTATTCTCTAGAATTTTTTCTTCATAGAAAGATATTGTCTTCAAAAGCTGTTCGCTGTAATTAAATATTTCATCAATTGTTTCGATTGGGTGTCGAATTTCTTTTTTGTCAATATCAAATATGCCTATATATTTTTGTTTTGCATTGAAGTGGAGTCGGCAAATAGGTTTTCTATTGTTGTCATCAAGAAGGACTCCAAAATAACTCTGTGTGTCTCTGGGGACTATACGTTCAATGGCAATTTTTTGTCTGACGATAGCTCTTACAATGTTGTAACCATCTAATTCCTCTTCCGTTGTGAAAATTTTTGACTCATTTTCATTGTTGAAGTTGCTAATTTCAGATTCAACTTCTTTATTTGTTATTTCTCCGGAGGTTGGTTTGCTATTTGCTCCTATCGCAGATTTTAGCCGTTCGTTTATACTATCATTTAGGAACTGCTTCAGCGCTTTTTCGGTAATATCTTGGAATTGAGTTCTGACCTTAGCTGTTAGCACGCCATCGTAAACGCGGGATGCGAAAAACTTTACAAACTCTTCTTCGGGTTGTTGAAACTGAAGTTCAAGTAATCTCTTTATTTGACTTAAATATTTGAGTTCTCCGGCAGCATCAACAATAGATTCGACATCGAAAGATGTTTTTGTTAGCTTTTTTACCTCCGGAACAATATGATCATCAATATCTTCTATATCTAGCACCAGGAATGGCTTTTCGTCCATTTTATTTGGGGCGTCTAGGTCTGTGTAGAATTCGTATACTGTACCGTTGGTTAAAATGGCAATTCTTGCGTTCGTGACGGAAAAATATCTGAACAATTGACTTGCATGCCGTGAGACAAGTTTTTCTCCGTATTTTTTGCATTCGATAAGTATTTGGACTTCACCATTTTTGATGAGTGCATAATCTACTTTTTCGCCTTTTTTCGTCCCAGTGTCTGCAGTAAATTCTGGAATTACTTCACTTGGATCAAAGACATCGTAGCCTAGCACTGAATGCAAGAATGGCATTACTAATGCGTTTTTAGTGGCTTCTTCCGTGGCCAAGCTTGCAGATACTTGAGCCGCCTTCTTTGATAATCCTTGCAATCTTTCAATAAAATCCACTGTATGCTCCTTTTATTTTACTTCTGATGATTAGCTTTATACTTGGTTGCTTGTCTTTCGGCTGTGTGCGCATCTGATCGTTGTATTCATAGGCGTCCAGATGTATTGCTTTAATTGTAATCTTTACATGGTGGTGCGTTTGATTGTTCAAAAAGTAAGGGCTGTGATTAGTTGAAATGTACAGCTCCGAAACACGCAGCAGTTCCTTAATATATTCTTTTACTGCTGTAATGGACCCAGCTATAAATCACGATAACTGTGGCACTTATCAGGGCCCGCCTTTTCGATGATCCAGGTTCCTACAACGGGGCCGATTCAAAAGTAGGTCGAGTATTCTTTCGGCAGATCAGGCGAGGTGGCAGTCATGATTTATCCTTTTTGTTAGTGACCTACCTAGATAAGAAATGGGACGTTCGTCACAGTTTCTGCCTTTCTCGTTTTATAGCGCGCGGGCTGTCGGCTGGCAAGATATGTGTAAGCGCGTGTAATTTCCGAAGTTTGCACTCACTTACCTTGTGAGGCGCAAGTGCATTACATATCTGAATATTGTCGTAGAGGGGTTCGCGAATTTTATATGCGGGGTGAGGATGTTTGGCCTGACAGAAGGTGCTGGCCATTGCTTTACTTGTCGGGAATTAATGCGCAAATGGGAATCCACTGCACGGGATATGACGCTAGAACAAGCCCGGGACCTTCCCGGGCAGGTTTTATAAGGCTACCTCAACCAATCGGACAAGCCGCATTCTCCCCCTCGCCCCACGCCATCACCGGCTGCATAAACCAGTCCGAACCCCACGGCGAATAGCCGGTAATCGACACGCCGGTATCCTGCTGCTGCTCCACATTGATCACTGCGACGATATTGCCGCCTTTGTGTTGTGGGCCGGTGAGGCCCAGGGCTTCTCTGCGGATGGTGAACTGGGTGAGGGTGTCGGTGACGGCGGTGATGGCGTAGTGCCAGATGCCGGAGGCGCCGCCGATGAGGTTGTCGAGGGTATTGATGGTGGCGTCCTGGCGGATGCCTTCCACGCAGGTGTCCATATTGATCTGCAGGTTGCGCACGGAATCCCGATAGGGAATGGCGGGGGTGGTGCTGTATACCCGGCCGAAGGCGGAGTCGCTCAGTTTTTCGGCAAATTCGTTGGGGTTGTTGGGGGGCAGCAGTGTGGCGCAGCCCTGTAGAACGGTGGCCCCAAGTAGCAGGGAAAGAGTCTTTTTCATGTGGGATCTGCTCTTTTAGTGTTGTTTATTATCTGGCGGCGGAAGCGTGCTTCCGGCAGAACGCTGGACCGGTTGTCCGGTCGGAATGGCGTCTGCGGGCCGTTTGACGTGTGTTATATCACGCAAGCCGTTGGCCGACGATAGTGCGTGCGCGGATATGTGGACTACGCCGATCCGGCGCTCTCGCTGGGGGCGCCTGTGGAAGCGGCGCGGGGAAAGGAGGGCGGCATTGGTTCTTGCCGCCCTCCCGAGGTTGTGGATCAGTCGGTTACTCTCAGTAAACCTGCTTGGCGTGCCCCGCCAGCGCATCGCAATAGCCGCTGTTGTTTGCGGGCATATAGAAGGCGCGGTCGACCGCCTCGTAATCAAAACTCGCCACCTGCGCATCGGCTTCCGCGCTGTAGCCCTGGCCGATCAGGTCGAAGTAGGGGCGGTAGTCCAGGCCGGTGGCGCGGCTGGCGGTGATCAGCAACCAGTCGTTGTTGTCGATGGCGTTGGCCTGGGTGCGGGTGTAGCTGCCGAAGCCCAGTGCGCCTTTGCCGGCGGCCCAGTCGGTGTCGTTGCCCTTCGCGGCGTTGAACGTGCGCTCGAGGATGTGCAGCCTCGGGATCAGGTTCCAGCCGTCCGCGAGGGCACCCTCCTCTTCGGCGTGCATCATCATTTCAATGATCAGGGCCACGCCGTAGTTCCAGCCGCTGTAGCCGCGGGCGGCCATATAGGCGGCGGGGTCGGGCTCACTCCGGCTGGCCTGGATGTCGGCACTGATGGTGTCAAACGGCAGGCTCTGGCAGTTGGCGGCCACACCGTCTTCGTCCTGCGCGCGGGATTTGGCGTAGTAGGAGTAGAAGTTGGTGGTGGCGTGGCCTTCAAAGCCGTTGAACTTGAAGCGGCCGCTCTCCACGGTGTGCCCGACTTCGTGCAGGTCGCCGTGGCCGAGGATGGAGAAATCCCAGGTGGCGTCGTAGGGGTTGCCGGAGCAGCCGGCACCGCAGGCGGACTGGTCCATATTGCCGTGGTGCACCTGGTCCCAGGTCGAGAGAGTGAAGCCGTTGCCGGTGGCGAAGTCGTGTATCTCCGGCATGGCGTCGATATCTTCGCCCTGTACGCCGGTGAGTATGCGGAAGTAGTTGTGGTGGTACTTGGTGAGATAGCGTTCCAGTTCGCTCGGGGTGTCCCAGCGGCTGTCGTCGGCCAGGGTGTTGGCCATGCGGCTGCCGAGGGAGTGGATCTCGAAGTAGTCGGTGGCGATCTCTGCCCAGTCGTACTGGTCGGAGCCCAGTGCCGCGGCGAACGCCGCGTCGTCACCGCCGGTTTTCCAGAAGGGGTGCAGGCCCACATTTTCGAAGACGAACGTCATGGCCGTACCCTTGTCGGCGAAGCCGATTTGCACCGGGCCGCCGTAGGGGGAGGTGAGTACCAGCGTTTCTCCGGCGTTTATCGGTATGCGCTGGGATTGCAGGAACTTGGGCCGCACGTAACCCCATGTGTTGCCGCTGGTCGAGGGGTACATATGGCGGGTGGAACCGTCGCGCTGGGTGTTGATGAACACGCTGGCGGCAACCCCGCTGTTGTTATCGGTGCGGGTGACGGTGAAGGTCTGGCCCGGCAGGGCGTAGACGCCGGCGGCGCGGAACGGGCGGCGGCTGGTGATGGCGACGGTTTTGTCCGCGGGCGTGATATGGCTGAAGTCGGAACGGCTGAAGCTGCCGAGGTCCGGTTGCCCTGGGTTGTGTGCGCGGGTGGTGTACACCATGCCGTCGGCGAAATAGCTTTTTAGGAAGTCGACCGTGGGGGTCTGGTCTTTCCACATGGGGAAGTCCACGGTTTCGCGGTACTTATCGGCAAGCAGGATCAGCAGTTTTTCGAGGTGGTATTTACCGGTTACCGCAAAGATATCCACAGCCCGCTGATCGAAGCGCAGGGGGATACCGCGCAGCGTATTGGCAATGGTGCGGAATTCGCTGTCGTAGGCCGGCAGGTTGCTGCAGTTGTTGTCCTCGTTGGCGCACTGGCTGATCTGGAAGCTAAAGCTGTTGTCCTTGAAGCGCCCTACCAGTCTGGCCACCCCGGTGAGGGTGGAGTGGCTTGCGCGCATGTCGGTGGCGGAGGTCCAATTGGCCGCGTCTTCCGAGAAGTAGTTGCCTGCACCGCCGGGGCTTTCCGTCTGCACCTCAAAAAAATGGAGGATGGGGTTGGTGAGCGCGGTGGAATTCCAGCTGTTGGTGTGCACATACAACAGCGACTGCTGGTTGGCCACCGCCTGCGCCAGCGCCGCGGAAACGGATGCCTCCGCCATGGCGGTATCGGCCGCGCCGGTGATGATCAGATGGGCACCATTGAGGCAGCCGGCCAGCTCGGCCTCGACGGTACAGCGGGTAATGGCGACGTTCGGGTTCTGCGCCTGCAGCCAGCGCTCACTGGCGTTCATGTTGCTGGAACTCATCTGCATCAGTGCAATGTTCACGGTGCCCTGGTTGGAAAGAGCCACGCCTTTCGGGGCCAGCAGCCAGTCGAGCAGGTTTACCATCGGCTGCGCAAATGCCGCGTGGCCGCCGCCATCGAGTTCGACAATCACATTGTCGCCAATGGCGACGGTGCGGTACTGGTCTTTATCGGTGGCGGTGACAAAGGTGTTGCCCTTGTTGCCGACCACCACTTGCAGCACGTCGCCGAGGCTGTCGAGTGAGAAGTAACGAGAATTCCTGCCGGGATCGAATACTACCGCGTCTGCCCCAAAGATTTCCTCGTGCAGTGCGGCAATGCTTTGCTGGCGTTCGGCAACCCGGTCGAGGATACGCTGTTCCAACTTGCTCGCGTCTGCCGGCAGAAGTGTGGGGTCGCCGGTGTGTACGGCTTCGGCGATGCGGTCTTTGAGGGTGACGGTGATGGTGTCGCTGTCGCTATCACTGGCATTGCTTGCGGTAAGGCGGAATTCGAAAGTCTCCGTCTGCATGGACGGCGCGTAAGTCACATCGGTCGCCGCCGCATTGGGTGTGGCAAAGGTCACGCTTGGGCCGGATACCTGCTGCCACTGGTAGCTGAGGGGGCCGTCGCCGGTTGCACTGCCGCTCAGGCGGAGCGCCTGGTCGTTGTACTGGGTGATCTGTTCCGGCAGATCCACGGAAAGCGGGGATGGGTTGGAGTCATCACCGCCGCCTCCACCGCCATTATCTCCGCCGTCGTTGCCGGGTGTTTCCACGCTGTCGCCCGGCGAGGCGTCGTCAGATGAGCCGCCACCGCCTCCGCAGCCGACGAGTACGAGGAGCGCAAATATCAGGAATGATTTTTTTATGTGGTGAGTGAGCATTGTGTTCCTTGATTGAAACTTCACATCCAGGTTCATTTTTTCAAGAGGGAACGCCGATTCTACGGGCGATTGAAGTGGCGCATTGTGCGCAATTCTTCACAACGCGCTTGCGCTCTGACGATTGGGGAAGGGTTTTTGGTGCGTTTGGGATATCGGTCATCTTTTGGAGGCGCTGACCGGGAATTGGTTGGCAGGGGCAAATAAGAACGGGCGCTGCAGCGCCCGTTTTTTAGTGGGTGAATATAGCCCGGGACTAGAGCTGGTAGCTCCAGCCCAGCTGCAGTATTTCATCGTCCACTCCAAACGGCAGCCGCCCGGAGGAATATCCCACGAAGGCGTAACCACGTTTGTTGTCGCTGGGCATACGCAGGGAGAACTGCGACAGGCGGCTGCGATGCAGGTTTGCGTCTTCGATGGCTGCCTCGGCATCAATTTCCCGGAAGTAGCGGTAGTCATACGCGAGGATCACGTCCTTGCCATCGAATTGCGCCAGTGGCGTGGTGAGGGATATTTCCGCGGCGCCGCGGTAGTAGCTGTCCAGTTTGCCCAGCAGTTGTTCGCGCACCGTGTCTTGCTGCGGGTCCACTTGCCCCGCGGTGAAGGATACGATCGGTTCCTCAAGCAGCAGGTCGTCACTGCCCGGGCGGCCGGTGGTGGCGCGGATGACACTCGGGACAAAATCCAGCAGGGAGTAAAATTGCCGGAATACATAGCTCTCGTGCGCCGATGGCATCTCCCACGCGGCGGTCAGGCCTGCGACGGTATTTTTGTTGGAGAAATCCTGGTCTGTCTCGTAGGTGAGTTCAGACATCAAGCGCCAACTACCGAAGGGGCATTTGTTGCGCGGCGGGGTATCTGTCACGGTGCCCGGCACCGTTCCCGGCACCGTTCCCGGCATCGTTCCCGGTTCAACCGCAATCGGGCCGCCGTCATCCAGCGGGACATCGTAGCAGTCGCCCGTGGTCACCAGTGAGACGTTCATGCCGAAGCTCATCAGGTCTTTTGCGCGAATCTCGTCATCGAACGAGTAGGTGCCGCGCGCGGAAAATTTCACGGCCCCGAGCTCGAGATCCTGCACATTGAAATCCACGCCGATACCGGTGCGCTGGTTTTCACTGGAAGTCAGCGAGACGAACTTGAATGTGTTTTTGTCCGTACTTTCCGCCGTCACGGCGGCCGCGCACAACATGCCAATGGCGCACAGGCCCGACTGAATGCGTCTGTTCATTACGCGGTCTCCAGTTCATCGGCAAACACCAGGTGCTCGTCCAGCAGTTCCGCCAGGTCATTCAGGGTTTTGCCTTCCGGGGCCTTGAACAGCTCCGCCAGTTTGGTTTCCAGGGCTTTGAGGCGCGATACACGGTCTTCGCCGGCGGGCAGGTTTTCGAATCCCGGGCGGTAGAATTGAAACAGGTAGGCGGTGAATTTGTCGGCCAGATTGACCGCTTTTATATCTTGATGCAGATCCGAGGCGTGCGGGTTGTAGTAGCGCAGCATGGCCAGTGAGTAAGTGCCGGCGCTGGTAAAAGGTGTCAGCTCCTGGTTGATCTGTGCCAGATCGTGATGCGCCAGAATGCCCCAGGCCGCACCGGCGGCCATGTTCTTTTTGTTCCATGACATAGGGATATCCCCTGATTATTGTTGTGTGGTCGTGCTGCATAGTGAGAATTGCGTCACACAGGAGGGTACTGTGCCCCACCTGTCGCGAAAAGAGCAATTCCGGGGCAGTGGGGAAATTTGGCGGCAATTTCGTTTTTTAGGGCGAGCGGACTACTGCCTTGGGCGACGCGGGCATCGGGCTTCGAGCGCGCTCTGTCTCCCGGTCGCTGTCGCCCGGCGCCGCCAGTCCTGCTATCTTCCAGCGCATCAAAACGCACAGGAAAGCACCATGTTCAGGAATCTTCTGGCCCCGGCAGCGTTCATTGCTGCGGCCATTGGTCTGGTCGGCTGTGACAGGCCGGCGAATGAGCCCGCCCCCAAATCCGCATCCCAGGCTGAATTCGCCATCGACTATCAACAGTTCCAGCTCGAGAACGGGCTCAACGTGCTGTTCCATGTGGACCGCTCCGATCCGGTGGTAGCGGTGTCGCTGACCGCGCATGTGGGCTCGGCGCGGGAGAAGGCCGGGCGCACGGGGTTTGCGCACCTGTTCGAGCACCTGCTGTTTCTGGAATCCGAGAACCTGGGCAAGGGCGGGCTGGATGCGATGAGTGCGCGTATCGGCGGTTCCGGGGCTAATGGTTCCACCTCTCGGGACGTCACTAATTACTACCAGACGGTGCCGAAAGACGCGCTGGAAAAGATGCTGTGGGCGGAGGCCGACAAGCTGGGCTGGTTCATCAACACGGTGACCGAGCCGGTACTGGCGAAAGAAAAGCAGGTGGTGAAGAACGAGAAGCGCCAGAGTTACGACAACCGCCCCTACGGCCACACCCAGTACGTGATCGACCGCAATCTGTACCCGGCGGACCACCCCTACCACTGGCAGGTGATCGGTTCGCTGGAGGATCTGCAGAACGCGACCCTCGACGACGTGAAGGAATTCTTCCGCCGCTGGTATGTGCCGAACAATGTGGTGCTGGTGGTGGCGGGGGATTTCGATACCGAACAGGCCCGCACGCTGGTGGAAAAATACTTCGGCGAAGTTCCCACCGGGCAGGCCATCGAGCGCGCGGCGAAGCAGCCGGCGGAATTGAGCAATTCCAAACGCCGCTATCACGAGGACAACTTCGCCCGCGAGCCCGCCCTGACCCTGGCGTGGCCGACGGTGGAACGCTACCACCCGGACAGCTATGCGCTGTCGGTGCTGACGGAATACCTGTCCGACGGCAAACGCGCGCCCCTGTACCGGGTGCTGGTGGAAGACCAACAGCTGACTGCCGACGTGAACATGGGCGGCTACGAATCGGAACTGGCGGGGCAAACCCAGCTGGAAGTGCAGGCGTTTGAGGGCCGCGATCTGGACGAGGTGTACGCGGGGATCGAGAAGGCGCTCGCGCTGTTCGAGAAAGAGGGCATTGCCGAGGAAGACCTGCAGCGGATAAAAGCGGGCCAGGAGGTGGCCTTCTACAACAGCCTGTCCAGTGTGCTGGGCAAGGGTTTCCAGCTGGCTCAGTATGAGGTTTACGCGGATAACCCCGGTTATGTCACCGAAGATATCCAGCGCTTGCTGGCCGTGACTGCCGAGGATGTGCAACGGGTTTACGAAAAATACATCAAGGGCAAGCCCTATGTGGCGGCGAGCTTTGTGCCCAAGGGGCAGAAGGAGCTGGCGCTGGCAGACTCCACCGTGGCGGAAGTGGTGGAGGAACAGATCGTCAACGGCGCCGAGGAGCAGTTTGATGCGTCCGCACAGGCGCAGTACGAGAAGACCGAGTCCCGCTTCGACCGCTCCAAAGAGCCGGCCTACGGCGATCCAGCCGAGACCGCGGTGCCGACGGTATGGCGGGATAAATTCGACAACGGCTTGGCGGTATACGGTATCGAAAGCAGCGAAGTGCCCACGGTCAATTTCAGCATCGTGGTCGACGGCGGCCAGCTGCACGAGCAGCTCGACAAGACCGGCGTGGCCAACCTCACCGCCATGTTGATGGAGCGCGGCACCGCCAAACGCACTCCGGAAGAACTGGAAACCGAAATCCAGAAACTCGGTGCCAGCATCAACGTGTCCGCCGGGCAGGACAGCTTCCGCTTCGACGTGACCACCCTGGCGCGCAACTTCAACGAGGTGTTCGCGCTGTTGCAGGAAATGCTGCTGGAGCCGCGCTGGGATGCGAAGGAACTGGAGCTGGCGAAGAAGAACGTCACCAGTCAGATCAAGCGTGCCGCCGCCGAGCCCAACGCCATCGCCAGCAAAACCTTTGCGCGGTTGCTGCACGGCAAGGACAGCATCCGCGGTCACAGCGGCCTCGGCACCGAGCAATCGGTGGCCGCCATCACCATGGACGATCTCAAGGCCTACTACAAAAATTACCTGTCGCCGTCCGTGGCGCGTGTGCATGTGGTGGGTGACATCAAACAGGCCGATTTCCACAGCGCACTGGCGGCTCTGGTGAAGCGCTGGCCGGCAAAGCCGGTCACCATCCCCGACCCCAAATCCGTTTCGGCGGAACCGGGTATTTATTTTGTTGATGTGCCGGGGGCCAAACAGTCCGTGCTGCGCATCGGTCGCCCGGCCATGAGCGCGCTGTCGCAGGATTATTACCCGGCGGTGTTCAGCAATTACATTCTCGGCGGTGGCGGCTTTGCCTCGCGCCTCACGCAACAGCTGCGCGAGGGCAAGGGCTACACCTACGGGATCGGTTCCAGCGTGTCTGGCGACAAGACCGAGGGTCGGTTCGCCATTGGTACCGGTGTGCGCGCGAATGTCACCGCGGAGTCGGTACAGCTGATCCGCGACATTCTCAAAGACTACGCGCCCACCTACACCGAACAGGATCTGGCGACCTCGCGCTCCTATCTGACCCGCAGCAACGCCCGTGCCTTCGAGACCGCCGGCGCCAAACTCGGCCTGCTGGAAAGCATGAGTAAATACCGCTGGCCCGCGGACTATGTGCGCGAACGCGAAGCCATCGCCAGAGCGATGACGGTAAAAGACGTGCAGGACATTGCCGACCGGTATATGCAGCCCGATTCCATGATCTGGGTGGTGGTGGGCGACCGCGCGAGCCAGTTCCGCCGCCTGGAACAACTGGGGCTCGGTAGGCTAACGTTACTGGAAGACGAAAAGCGGGTGGAGGACGCGGCATTGTCTGCTGTGGACTGAATCCCGCAAAGGCCCGGCGCTTTGCTGCGTCGGGCCGTTTCACGGAAGAAATCCCGGGAGGCACCATGGACTACAGGCTCTATTACTGGGACCTGCCGTTTCGCGGCGTATTTATCGAAATGCTGTTGGCGGATGTGGGTGCGGGCTACAGCAATCACGACGCCAGCGGCATTTACCCGGAGCGCAGTCTCAAACTTCACAATCCGGGCATGGCGCCGCCCTATCTCTACGACTACAAGTGCAAAAAATATTTCGCGCAGATGCCAGCCATCCTGATGCATCTGGCGCGGGACTATGACTATCTGCCAACCCGCGCCGAACTCCACACCCTGGCACTGAAGACCATCCTCGACTGCAACGACATCCTGCTGGAAATCACCAATTACCACGGCGTGAAAATGTGGGATAAAAACAGCTGGGAGGAGTTCCGCCACGGCCGCCTGGCGGAATGGATGCAGATATTCGAGCACACCGGCCGCGAACACGGGGTGAAGATCGGCGACGGTTATCTGCTGGGCCCGACCATTTCCGTGGCGGACATCGCCATTGCGGCACTGTTTGGTACCTTGCTGTATGCATTCCCCGCATTGCGACAAGATCTGCAGGACAATGCTCCGCACATCGCCCACTTGGTGGACAAGATCGAGGCGCGCGACTCCATCAAGGCCATGCTGGAAAAGCGCCGGGCGCACTGGGGACGAAACTACTGTGGCGGGCAGATAGAAAAGTCGCTGCGCAAGATGCTGCCGGAGGGCAGCGGAGACTGAAGCGGAAATCTCAGGGTTTGATCCAGGGATTGTCCTCGCAGAAGGTGGCGATATACAGCGCTTCCACCTTGCTGCGCGCCCAGGGCGTTCTGCGCAGGAATTTCAGTGTGGATTTCACCGACGGGTCGTTCTTGAAGCAGTTGATATCTATCCGCTCCGCCAGCCCTTCCCAACCGTAGTGCTCTTCCAGCGCTTCGACAATGTCGGCGAGCTTGACTCCGTGCAGCGGATTGTTCGGTTGAGCGTCTTGCATGTCGGTATTTCCCGGGCAGAGTGTTGAAATTTCCCCGAGGGGATTATGCGTCGGTGCCCCGCCGGTATCCACATTTTCAGTAGGCATCGGGGTTGCGGATGATGGCGCGGGCGCGCTGTTGCAGCGCGGCCAGCTCGTCGCGGCGGGTGAGGAAGTGCTCACTGTCATACGTCTGTGTTTCGATTCTCAGGTCATCGGCTAGCTGTTTGAGCTGCTGGTCGAGGCGGTATTCGTCGGGCAGCTGGTACTCGAATTTACGGATACCATGCTGCTGGATCAGGTTGGCAATATTGGTGCCGAGTTTCTGGGCGTTTTCCGGATGGTCGAGCCGGTAGTGGACGACTTGTTTACCGCGGACGCGCAACCATTCGGCGAAGGCCTCCATGGCCTCAAAAAAGGCGACCACCTTCTGGATATGGTGTTTTACATAGTCTGTTTCCTGGCGCATTTCAGCGATGAAGTACAGGGTGTCTTTATCGTCGCTGCGGTACCAGGAATGCTGGTGATTGAGCTGGTCGCCCATAATGAGTCGCAGGGTTTTCACGTTGGCGCGCCAGCTCGGTAATACAGACAACCGGGCTGTACGCATACCGGTGCTGACTGGATCATTTTTCCTTGAGCAACTCGCGGGAAATGATCAGTTTCATAATTTCGTTGGTGCCAGCGTAAATACGCTGCACCCGCGCGTCCGCCCAGGCGCGGGCGATGGGATATTCCCACATATAACCGAAGCCGCCGTGCAGTTGCATGCACTCGTCCAGTAGCTTGCACTGGAAGTCAGTGGCCAGCAGTTTGGCCTTGGCGGCGGTGGATACGTCTAGTTTTTCCTCGTAGTGCAGTTCCAGACAGCGATCGACGAATACGCGCAGCGCGCTGAGTTCGCTGTCCAGTTCGGCGAGTTTGAACTGGGTGTTCTGGAATGCGGCAATGGGTTTGCCAAAGGCCTTGCGCTCGCGCACATAGTCAATGGTCCAGCCGATGGCGGCTTCGCAATTGGCGATGGCGTTGAGCGCGACGCTGAGGCGCTCCTGGGGCAGTTCCTGCATCAGGTAGATGAAACCCTGGCCCTCGCCGCCGAGCAGGTTTTCCGCGGGGATCTTTACGTCGTCAAAGAACAGCTCGGAGGTGTCCTGGGCTTTCATGCCCACTTTTTCCAGGTTGGTGCCTTTCTTGAAGCCGGGCCAGGCGGCCTCTACCAGAAACAGGCTGGTGCCGGCGGCGCCGGCCGCGGCATTGGTTTTGGCCACCACCACCACTAGGTCCGCATGCTGGCCGTTGGTGATGAAGGTTTTTGATCCGTTTAGCACATAGTGATCGCCATCTTTCACCGCGGTGGTGCGCACGCCCTGCAGGTCCGAGCCGGCACCGGGTTCGGTCATGGCGATGGCGGTAACGATGTCGCCGCTGATACAGCCGGGCAGGTATTTCTGTTTCTGCTCCTCGGTACCGTAATTGACGATGTAGGGCACCGCAATGTCCGAGTGCAGCCCCCAGCCGATGCCGGTGAGCCCCTGGCGCGAGATTTCTTCATCCACGATGGCGTTGTAACCAAAGTCCAGCTCCAGGCCGCCGTAGGCTTCCGGCACCTGCGGGCACAGAAAGCCCATGGCACCGGCTTTGCGCCACAGTTCGCGGTCAACCTGGCCATCTTTTTCCCACTGGTGGTGAAACGGCGCCGCTTCGGTTTCGAGGAATTTACGCACGCTGTCGCGGAACTGTTCATGCTCGGGGGTGAATACGGTTCTTGGGATCATGCTGACTTCCGCTTATGGTGGCTTTTGTGGGGCTTCCGGTCTGGTGAAATGCGGTTCTGATAACTTAGCCCAAGTGGCTTCTATCGCCATGTCTTGATGCAGATTGAAGCGCCATTCGGAATCCTGCTAGATCTCCGGGAAGCTTATTCAGAATCAACCTAACCGGTGGATTTTGCTGCCGTACACTGTTGAGAGTGGCTCCGCTGGGAGCAATGGTCGCGCACAACGGCCACAAACAACGTGAGGTACACAAATGGCTGACAATCTTCTGGAAATGGCGGTTCGCCATTTGGGTTCATCTGGTCTCGGCGCTCTCGGTAACGCCCTGGGACTGCCGGAGGGGAAGAGTGAATCGGCGTTCTCGACCGGCGCTGCGACAGTGCTGGCGGGCATGCTGAACAAAGCCGGCAGTGAGAGCGGGCTGGGCACACTGCTGAATATGGCCACCAAAAGCAACAGTATGGACCTGTCGAACCCCGCCGATATTTTTACCAGCCCGGACAAAATGACCAGCCTGCAGGAAGTGGGGGGCAACCTGGTTGAATCCATATTCGGCGACAAGCGCGAGGGTGTTATCAGTACGCTGACCAATTCCCTGGGCTTGAGCGGCAGCAAGGCCACCAGCCTGTTGCGGATTGCTGCACCGGTGATCATGTCGCTGGTGGGCAAACTGGTGAAAAGCAAAGGGTTGAACATGGAGGGGCTGGCGGCGCTGCTGCTCGGCCAAAAGGCACATATCAAAGACAAGATTCCTCCGGGCCTGCTGAGCCAGCTCGGCGCGTCCAATCTGGATGAGCTCGCCGAGCGCACCGTGGTGGAAACCACGCCGCGTCCGACGGGAAAAGTAAGATCCGAACCGCCGCCGGCAAAAAACAGCGGCTGGGGCAAATGGCTGTGGCCACTGCTGATTGCTCTGGGCGTGCTGTGGGCACTGAACATGTGCGCGAAGAAAGAGCGGATGGATGATGGCACCGGTGCCGTGATCACCGAGCAGGACGAAGTGATCGTGGAGGAAACGCCGCCGACCCCGGACACTGCGACCACGCCAGTGCCCGATACCACCGAAGCGCCCGCCGCGACCGGTGACTTCGGCCAGCAGTTCCGCGACTATCTGGCCAATGCCAGCCGCGACCCGAACCGCGAATTCCCGCTGAATATCGAGTTTCCCACCGACGGCAGTATGCCCAATGCCGCGTCACTGCCGGATGTGCAGACGCTGATTGCGATCATGCAGGAAAACCCGGGTCTCGCCATCGCCATCGAAGGCCACACCGATTCGGACGGTGACGCCGGTGCGAATCAGAAACTGTCTGAATCCCGCGCCCAGGCGGTGATGAAAATGCTGACCGATGCCGGTATTGATGCAAGTCGTGTCACGGCAGTGGGGGTGGGGTCCGCTAACCCGGTTGCGGACAACAGCACCGAGGAAGGCAAACAGAAAAACCGCCGCATTGCGGTGAAGGTGACAACCTACGAGCAGCAGTGACCGCAGCTCGACGTTCGTGGAAAAACCCGCGGTTCGCCGCGGGTTTTTTGTGCACAGAAATAAATGGAACAGTCAGCTGCGGTGTTTTTCCCGGTAGGCGCCGGGGGCGAGGCCGGTCCATTTCTTGAAGGCGCGGTTGAACGCGCTGGGCTCGGAAAAGCCCAGGCGCTCAGCGATTTCCGCCACGGCAGTTTCCTGTTGCTTCAGTTGGTACATGGCCATGTCGCGGCGCACCGAATCCTTGATGTCCTGCCAGCTGTTACCTTCGTCTTTCAGGCGCCGGCGCAGAGTCTGCGGCGAGGTGAACAGGCGCTCAGCCACGTCGTCCAGGGAGAGGTTTTCGATACTGTTGTGGCTCTGCAGCATGCGGCGGATGCGGCCGGTAAAGCTGTTGTCGGATTTGTACTGGGCGAGCAGGCACTCGGGTGCGCGGGCGAGAAAATCACTCAGCTGCTGCGCGTCGCGCACCAGCGGCATGCCGAGATAGCGGGTGTTGAACACCAGGCATGTTTCCCGTTGCTGGAAGTAGTGGCGGCAGGGAAACATATCGTTGTACTCCTCGTCGTAATCCGGCGGCGGAAATGCGAGGTGCACCCGTTCGAGCAGTATGGTGCGGTCGATCAGCCAGCTGAAAAACCGCAGCCAGATCACCGCGAGGGACTCGACGAAATTCTGGTTCGGCAGCTGCTTGTGGTTGCCGTGATGGAAGATCAGTTTGGCTTCCTCACCGTCTTCCACCAATTTGATATGCAGATCGTCGCTCACCATGGCGACGAAGCGCGCGGAGCGCCGCAGCGCGCGGCGCAGGGTGGGACAGTCGAGGGTGGCATGGCCCATCATGGCGAAGGTGCCGGGCAACCAGGGGCGCGCCAGGTAGCCGCCGGATTCGTCGTTGAGCTGGTCCCACAGCAGCCGCAGTAGCCGCGCCAGCTGTTCGCGGCCGATGCGGGCGTCTGCCTCGCGCACACTGGCAGGGGTAATACCGGCGTCCAGCAGCAACTGGTCGCAGTCAACGCCGGCGGCGCGGGCGCCGGCCAGATGCGCGAAAACCGCGGCGGCGAGAATGCCGTGCGCCTCAAAGCCGGGGGCGGCTTCGTAATCTGTTGTTATGGAATCTGTCTCCACGGTCACACTTCCCGATGGCGGCATCTGTAATGTATGTGACTGGATTATGCAAAAGAGTGCATAAAAAGTCCCGCCCCGAAACAGTGCGGTGCGGCGAATGGGCGTCTGCGGCTTGCGGATGTGGGTATATGGTGTGCTACAAATGACCGCAGAATACCTGATTCATACCGGAACAGTGGAGCTGTCATGGCCGCGAATGCTTACCGCGAACTCAATCCCACCATCTGCCGCCGCCTGCTAATCGCCTATCTGATCGAGCGGCTGCCGCGCCCCAATAATCCCGCGCTGGAAGAAGTGACGGGCTGGCCCCGCCGCACCATTCAGGACGTGATTGCCAAGGGGTTACCGGGGCACGGAACCCTGGTGGAGTTTGTGCAGGAGGGGGTGCGCAATAACGATGGTTATTACGTGCTGAAAGACTGGGGATCAATTGACGGCGACTGGGTGCGCGCCCACCTGGACGCAATCGCCCGGGTGCTGGAGCTGGCGCCGGAGCGATTGCCGGCGCCATAGCGGTTTTGGGCGTTACTGGGCGGCGGCGGTTTTCTGCAGTATCTCGTTTACCCTCTGCAACAGCTCCGGGTCGCTGCGCAGTTTGGTGGCAATCTCCTGGTACTGCTCCTTGCTCAGTCCCGCGCCCTGCACCGCGGACAGCATTTTCGCCTGGGCTTCCACATTGATGGCCTCGGCGGCGGCCGCATCGGCGGCGGTCTTGATCTTGGGGGCATACTCCTGGCTCAGGACCACGATGGAGCGGTAGGCGTCGGCAAATTTCTGCAGCTGCGCGTCGGACACGGCAGTTTCCGCAAAGGCACTGGAAACAGCGAGAGCCAGGGCGAGTGCGGCGGAGTAAATGGCGGTTGGCTTCATGAGCACCTCGGTTTATGGAGATTGCGCTTCTGTGCATCGTGCACGCCCAGCGTCGCGTGAGGGCTACAGGCCTTGGTAACGATCTAGCAATAACTATCTGGCAATAACTATGCGTTGTAGCAAAGCGCTGTCTTGCAAAGGGTAGTTGGTATTCCGGCGCGGTTGCGTTTTTTGCCGCCAGTCTGCGCGTCCCTGCGTCAGACCGTTGGCAGGCGGGGGTAGGGGTTTAGAAAATACCGAGGAATTTTTTCCGCTTTTTCAGCGAGGCCTCGCAACTGTTCAATTGCTGCTGATAGGTCTGTGCCCGCGACGATACCTTGTGGGCCACGTTCTGTAGCCATTTTTTGTTGCGGTAGGTGCGGCGGTTAAAACCGCCCTGACCCTCGTGATAGGCGAGATACAGGTGGTAGGTGTCGTTGGGCTTGATTTTGCACTGGCGTTGACTGGTGTTGTGGTACCAGCCAACAAAATCGATGGCATCGGCGAAATCGTCGCGGTCAGCGCCATAGCTGCCGGTGGCGCGCTGGTAGCCTCTCCAGGTGGTGCCGAGTGCCTGGGAGTAGCCGTAGGCATCGGACGGACGCGGGCCGGGAATGATCCACAGGATCTTGGTGCGCGGTGGCTTGGCATCGTGCACAAAGCGGGATTCCTGGTGCAGCGTGGCCATCATGGTGGCGATGGGGGTATTCCACTTGCGCGAGGATTTGGCGGCATCGTGATACCAGTCGTCCTTTTCGCGAAAAATTTCGCACAGGTCGTCGGTATTACTGGGCGGTGTGGTGGCGCAGCCCGCCGCCAGAAGCACTGGCAGGGCGAGAAGCGCCAAGGTTAATTTTTTATATTTATCAATCATCAGATCACAGGCAGGTCATTAAATTTTTGATTTGATGGTCTTCACGCCGTCGGCGGTGCCGAGCAGCAGGATATCCGCCGGGCGCGCGGCAAACAGGCCGTTGGTGACGACGCCGGTGATGTTGTTGATGGCCTCTTCCAGCGCCAGCGGTTTGGCGATCTGCATATTGTGCACGTCGAGGATGACATTGCCATTGTCGGTGGTCACTCCTTCGCGGTACACCGGGTCACCGCCCAGCTTGACGATTTCGCGGGCCACGTAAGAGCGCGCCATGGGAACTACCTCCACCGGCAGCGGGAAGTTGCCCAGTACTTCCACCCACTTGCTTTCATCGGCAATGCAGACAAACTCATCAGAGCAGGCCGCGACGATTTTTTCCCGCGTGAGTGCCGCGCCGCCGCCCTTGATCAGTTGCAGCAGCGGGTTGGTTTCATCGGCGCCGTCCACGTAAACGCGCACGCTGTCGACGGCATTGAGGTCGTAGACCGGGATGCCGTGGGACTTGAGCCGCTCGGCGGAGGCCTCGGAGCTGGCCACGGCGCCATCAAACAGGCCCTTCTTCTCCGCCAGGAAGTCGATGAAGTAGTTGGCGGTGGACCCGGTGCCAACACCGACAATGGTGTCCGCGTCCAGCATGGGGGTGATGTATTCCACCGCGGCGCGCGCGACGGCCTGCTTGAGTTGATCCTGATTCATGGGCTTCCTGGGTCCTTATTTACGGGGTTAGCGCAATATTTGTCATTAAAATACCCGCTTGCGAATATTTTTTCGCGCAAAAATGGCTTAAAAGTGGCTTTGCTGCTGTATAGCGATTAGACTGGCGGGCTCGTTAACATTCATCGGCTGCCGATTTCTGCCATGCCCAAGTCCTATATAAAGCGCATTCTAGACGCGCGTATTTACGATGTCGCCATAGAAACCCCGCTGGAGCCCATGCGCCAGCTGTCCTACCGCTTTGGCAACCGCATTCTGCTGAAGCGCGAAGACCTGCAGCCGGTGTTTTCCTTCAAGATTCGCGGTGCCTACAACAAGCTGCTCAAGCTTGCGCCGGAGCAGCGCGCCAGGGGGGTGATCTGCGCCTCCGCCGGCAACCACGCGCAAGGCCTGGCACTGGGAGCCCAGCAGCTGGGTGTGCGCGCCACCATTGTGATGCCTTCCACCACACCGGCGATCAAGGTAAACGCGGTGCGCATGCGCGGCGCGGAGGTTGTCCTGCATGGCGACACCTTCGATGAGGCGGCGGCGCGCGCGCGGGAACTGGTGGAAGAACGCGGGCTGGTATTTATTCACCCCTATGACGATCCGGATGTCATCGCGGGGCAGGGCACGGTGGCCATGGAGCTGCTGCGGCAGCACCCGGGCAACCTGGATGCGGTATTCATTCCCGTGGGTGGCGGCGGCCTCGCCGCGGGCATGGCCGCCTACATCAAGTATGTGCGTCCGGAGATCAAGGTTTTCGCGGTAGAGCCGGAAGACGCGGCCTGTCTCAAGCTGGCGATGGACGAGGGCAATCGCGATGGGCGGCTGCCCCAGGTGGGGCTGTTCGCCGACGGTGTGGCGGTGGCGCAGATTGGCGAGGAAACCTACCGCGTGCTGCGCGAGACCATCGACGGTGTTCTCACCGTGACCACCGATGAGATCTGCGCGGCGATCAAAGACATCTTTGAAGACACCCGCTCCATTGCCGAGCCCGCCGGTGCGGTGGGGCTCGCGGGGCTGAAGAAATACGCGGAGCAGCAGGGGGAGCAGAACCTGACCCTCGCCACCGTGTGCAGCGGCGCCAATACCAACTTCGACCGCCTGCGCTACATCAGTGAGCGCACCGAGATTGGCGAGAAGCGCGAGGCGGTGCTGGCCGTGACCATTCCGGAGCAACCCGGCAGTTACCTGCAATTCTGCCGCGACCTGGGCGACCGCTCCATCACCGAGTTTAACTATCGTTTTGCTGGCGGCGCCGGGCGTTTTGCTGGCGGCGCCGGGCGATCCGGCAACAGCGGGGAAGCGCATATCTTCGTCGGTATGCAGGTCGCGACGGATACGGACCGCGCGCAGCTGGTAGCGCAGTTGCAGGACAAGGGCTATCAGGTCGCGGATCTCACCGACAACGAGATGGCCAAGCTGCATATCCGCCATCTGGTCGGCGGGCGCGCACCGGGGATAAACGACGAGGTGGTGTACCGCTTCGAGTTTCCCGAGCGCCCGGGAGCGCTGCGCAAGTTCCTTGAGCAGCTGGCGGGGCGCTGGAACATCACCCTGTTCCACTACCGCAACCACGGCGCGGCCTATGGGCGGGTACTGGTGGGCTTGGCGGTGGCGGAGGACGAGCGTCCGGCACTGAAAGCGCTCCTCGACCAGCTGCAGTATCCCTTCTGGGAAGAGACCGATAACCCGGCCTATCGCCTGTTCCTGTCCCAGTGTGAGTGAATTCTGATGCTGTCGGCAGATTCAACGGTGAGCGGTTCACCTGTTTTTGCGGTGAGTAGTTCACACTCCCGGATCTGTCGAACTTGTATTTTTGAAAACGTGACATTTCTCTCAAAAAAAAGTGCTTGACGGGTTACTATTTGGCCACCGATCGAGTATCTTTTGAGCACTGTTCAGCCCTTGAGCATCAGGTGAAAGCGGCGGGCTGCCGCGGGTATTTTTTACCGCCTGCGGTGGAACTTCCCTCCTGTCTCAGGTCTAACAGCGCACCGGCGGCGTAGATCGCCGGGCAAAAAGAACTCGGTTTAGAAGTTCGATAACGATTCAAAAAACAAGAATTCGATACCTTACAGGATGGTCCCCATGAAACCCGATGCATTGACACTCGCGGTAGTTGTCTTTGTTGCGGGCGTGTTGCTGAGCAGCAGCGGTTTGACCGAGGTGTTCTCTTCCGATCAGGAAGAAGCGCCTTCAGCCCTGCAGCAGGGCGTGGTCACTCGCTGATCGCTTCCGGCCGCACGCCACAAAAAAGCCGAACCCCAGACTCTGTGGTTCGGCTTTTTTGTGCCTGTAGGAAATGTGGGGGGAGGTGGCTGCGGTCAGCCGCAGCGGTACAGGCGCTCGTCGGTGGCCACCAGCACCAGCGGGATGTCCCAGCTTTCCAACGGCAGCTGCGCCACGCACTGCAGCTGATGTGCGATACCCACGAGCACCGGACCCTCGCCGGGATTTCTTCGCTTGAAGGCGAAGCTGCGGTCGTAGTAGCCGCCCCCCATGCCGAGGCGTGCACCTTTCGGGTCGAAGGCCACCAGCGGCAGCAGTACCAGATCCAGCTGCGCCGGCGTGCGCTGCTCGCTGCGACCGGCAATCGGCTCGGGAATACCGTAGCGGTTGCGAAAGCGCAGGCGGGCACCCGGCGGCCAGTGCCGGAAGGTCATGGTGTTGCGGGAGGCACGCGGCAGCACGGGAAGATAAAAGCGCTTGTGTGGGAAGCGCTGCAGCAGCGGGCGCGGATCGATTTCACCGTCCATCGGCCAGTAAATGCCAATGTGCTGCGCGCGCTTCAGCTCCGGGCTCAACGCCAGGCGCGCGCACAGTCGCTGGCTGGCCAGGCGCTGCTGGTAGAGGCCAAGCGCACGGCGCGCGGCGCGGATCTGCTGGCGCAACTGTTGCTTGGAGGGCGCGGGCATAGGTGTCTGGCAATCTGGGTGCGGATATCCGGTTGCCTGGCGGAGCCAGTACCGGGGAAGGAAGAATCAGGAGCCCCGAAATGCGGCTGAAGACGTAGCCTTGAACCGTAAGGCTCAAGGTGGGGGCTCCCGGAATGCATTAGGCTTTCCGCTACAAGGCGGACTTGCGCACCAACATCCGCTGGAAGCCTCCAGGGTAGAATTATCGGCTCGAGGACATAGTCAACTGGCCAACACTTCAGGGCGAGTGGGAAGTATACCTCTTCGAGCCGGTATTGGCTAAACGCACTTTCGCGCCAAATTGTGCTTTTTCGCGATAGTCAAGTTTGCCTGCAGCCGGGAAACGCTAAAGGTTTCCCGCAGCGAGGAGGACGTGTAAAAAATTGGGGAAAACGGTTGTGGATCAGGCTTTGTCGATTTTCGCCAGCGCGGCCTGAACTTTTTCGTGCAGGCGGTCGAGCATTTGCTCCTCCACCGGCTGACGCGCCAGCTCGGCCTTGGCCTGGATTAATTCGTGAGCGATATTCAGTGCCGCCATTACCGCAATGCGCTCGGCACCGATCACGGAACCACTGAGACGAATTTTTGCCATGCGCTCGTTGAGCAGCTTTGCGGATGCCTGCAGCCCGGCCTGTTCTTCTTCCGAGCAGGCAACGCGATACTCTTTGTCGAGGATCGTTACGGCTACGGCGGAAGAATTGTATTTTTTGCTGCTCATGAGGTTTCTTGGCTCAGGCCTTTGAGCCGGCTGATCATGGTCTCAACCCGGCTGCGGGCCACTTCATTGTTTTTGATCAACCGTTGGCGTTCGCGCTGCCACTCGCTTTCCTGCTCGCGCAGCATGCGATTGTCCGCCGCCAACTGCTGGCACTGTTGTATCAGGGAGTCCAGCTGGTGTTCCAACGCCTGTAGTTTGTCCATAATTCCTGCGTATTCGATGCGCCGCCTGCTCCTGTGACCTGCGCAAGCTGGGGGATTCCGCTACTATATTGCCGGCGTATTTGGGGGTCAATTCTCCCGTACGGCCAAAAAATCAGTTCGCACATTCGTTTTCCACCTCCGTATTGTCCGGCAGTGCCGGCGCCATTTCCCGGGTACCGTTCAAATTTCGGGCGGAAAAATGGCGTAACTAATGTGTGTGTTCATTGAACAGCCATAAGCGTATGGCGTTCGAGTCTGCCCGCTACTGCGTCAGGAGTCGTTTATGTCCGCACCCCAATTATCCTTCGACGATCTCGCCAATCAGATATTGGCGGCCGGGGGCGGCATTGGCCCGAGCGAACTGCACGGTTTCATCTGCGGGTTGCTTGCGGCCGGGGCGCGCCCGGACAAGTCCCGATGGCACAGAGAACTGGCGGAGTTTCTCGACCTGGATGCGATCCCCGCGGATCTTGCGCGCAACGCCCTGGCGCTGGCGGAGCAAAGCGAGCGGGATCTCGGCGACCGGAATTTTTCCTTCCAGCCACTGCTGAGTGGCAGTGAGGAACTGGCCGAGCGCGGACAGACCCTGTGTCTCTGGTGCGAGGGGTTCCTGCACGGCTTTGGCATCGGCAAATATACCGGCGAGTTGCTGCCCACCAGCAGCGAAGCGCTGCGGGATCTGGCGGAAATCGCCCAGTTGGATGCGGCTTCCATGGAAAACGGTGCGGAGCAGGAGCGCGAGCTGTTCGAAGTCCAGGAGTATGTGCGCATGGCGGCACTGAATATATTTATCGAGTGCAGCCCATCTCCCGCGAACGGGAGCGACGGCTCCGTCTCCGGCCCCACCCTGCACTGACTGGCTGCCGCCGATGAGTATCAGCAAGGCCGAATACGCCCGCCGCCGGCAGCGCCTGGTCGAAGGGCTGCCGCCGAACAGTCTTGCCATTGTTCCCGCGGGGCGCGAGCAGCTGCGCTCGCGCGACACCTATTTCCCCTTCCGCCAGGACAGCGACTTTCTCTATCTCACCGGTTTCGGTGAACCGGAATCCCTGCTGGTGCTGGTGCCTGGGCGCGGTGCCGGTGAAACGCTGTTGTTCTGTCGCGAGCGCGATGTGGAAAAGGAAATGTGGGACGGTCCACGCCTCGGTCCTGAGCGTGCCGCCGAGGCCTGTGGTCTGTGCGACGCATTTCCCATCGGCGATCTCGACGATATCCTGCCGGGGCTGATGGACGGGCGGGATTTCATTTACTACACCATGGGGCGCTACCCGCAGCTGGACCGGCGCCTGCAAGGTTATCTGAAAGCGATTGAGCAGGCTCCCGGGAGCTGTCTGCCGCCGGAAATGGTCAGTCTTGATCCTCTGCTGCACGATCTGCGCCTGTTCAAGAGCGCCGCAGAAATCCGCCTGATGGCCCGCGCCGCCGAGATCAGTGCCGCGGGCCACCGCCGCGCTATGCAACGCTGTCGCCCGGGGATGTACGAATACCAGTTGGAGGCGGAGCTGCTGCACACTTTTGCGACTCTGGGGGCCCGCGAGCCCGCCTACCCGAGTATTGTCGGCGGCGGGCGCAATGCATTGGTGATGCACTACATCGCCAACAGCGCACCACTCAAAAATGGCGATCTGGTATTGATCGACGCCGGCTGTGAATACCGCGGTTACGCGTCGGATATCACTCGCACCTTCCCGGTCAACGGGCGCTTCAGCGGTCCGCAGAAGGCGGTGTATGAAGTCGTACTCGCCGGCCAGCAGGCGGCCATCGATAGCATCGCGCCCGGCAGCGACTGGGACCGCCCCCATCTCGCCAGCGTCGAGGTGATCGTACGCGGTCTGAAAGACCTGGGGCTGCTGAACGGCGACGTTGATGGTCTGATCGAGTCCGGCGCCTATCGCCGTTTCTATATGCATCGCGTGGGCCACTGGCTGGGAATGGATGTGCACGATGTGGGCGATTACAAGGTGCACGGCCAGTGGCGCCAGTTGGAGGTCGGTATGGTGATGACGGTGGAGCCGGGGATTTATATCGGTACGGAGGACGGCGCGGTGCCGGAGAAATTCCGCGGTATCGGCATTCGCATCGAAGATGATGTGGCACTCCTGAAAGACGGCGCGCAGGTACTCTCCGCGGGCGCGCCGAAAACGGTGGCGGATATTGAATACCTGATGCGCGAAGGCGACCTGATCCAGGAGGCGCTGCTGTGACCGATCCGCGAACCCAGACAAGTTCAATGCCTATAACACATACCGATGTCGCGATTGTCGGCGGCGGCATGGCGGGCGCCTGTCTCGCGCTGCTGTTTGCGCACCACTGCCCGCAACTGCGTGTCACCCTCCTGGAGCGACAGCCGCTGCCAGACAGCAGTGCGGCACTGAACCTGCCGAGTTTTGATACCCGCGCTACCGCCATCGCTGCCGGCAGCCTGCGAATTTTTGACGAACTGGGGTTGTGGCCGCAGTTGCGCGAATTCGCGGCGCCGATCACGCGAGTCCAGGTATCCGACCGCGGCCACAGTCTCGGTGCCAGCCTGGATGCGGGGCGGGAAACGGGGGCGAGCTTCGGCGGAATGCTCGGCGCGGTGATCGAAAACGCCGCCCTCGGGCCGCTGCTCTATCGCGCACTGGGAAACACGTCGACAGAAATTTTGGCGCCAGCGGATGTCTCTTCGGCAACCATGACCGCCGCAGGTGCCACACTCACGCTGGCGAACCGCGGTGAGCAGTTGCATACCCGGTTGCTGGTGGTGGCGGACGGTGTCGGCTCCCCCCTGTGCCGCCAGTTGGGGATTGCCAGCGACGAAGTGGACTATCAGCAGGAGGCCCTGGTCACCACCGTCGGCCTGCAGCAAGACCACGCCGGTGTGGCTTTCGAGCGCTTCACCGACAGCGGCCCCATGGCGCTGCTGCCCCTGCCGCGGCGCGACGGTATACACCGCGCGGCGCTGGTGTGGACCTGCGAGCGGGCCGACCGCGCGCGTCTCGAGGCGCTGCCGGAAGCGGAATTCATCCAGCACCTGCAGCGCGCCTTTGGCTGGCGTGCGGGCCGATTCCTGCGCGCGGGGCGGATACAGGGCTACCCGCTTAAACTGTCGCTGGCGCGCGAGCAGGTGCGCCGCGGACTCGCGCTGGTGGGCAACTGCGCCCACTTCCTGCACCCGGTGGCGGGACAGGGCTTCAACCTGACCCTGAGGGATTGCGAGGCGCTGGCCCGCACGATTGCGCGAACGATGGCGCCGCAAGCCCCGGAATCCGGGCAAGCCGACCCCGGCGAGCTAGACTTACTTGAGGCTTATTGGCGCGAACGTCAACATGACCAGCGGCTCACCATCGGCTTCAGCGACCGGATTCCGCCGCTGTTCGCCTCCCGCAGCCTGCTGACGGCTGGCCTGCGACAGGCGGGACTGCTTGGTCTCGCGCTTGTTCCGACGCTGCGAACGGCATTTGCCCGTCAGGCGGCTGGGCTTGCGCCATAAGCACACTATAACGGTGCAGATCGCAGTTGCGGATTGGGGATGATTCGAGTCCGGCACGCGACCTTCTACAAAAAAACCATCCCGGAGAAATTCTGCCTATGAACAGACAGCGAATGGACGTGACCATCGTCGGTGGCGGTATGGTGGGTATGGCGCAGGCGGCACTGCTGGCCGTGCGCCACCCGCAGCTGCGGATTTCGCTGCTGGAGTCCTCCACGATGGAGCCGCAGGTCAGCGCGGACGCATACGACGCGCGCGTAGTGGCTCTCACTGAGGCGTCGCGGGCACTGTTGGAAGAAGTCGGCGCCTGGCAGTTGATTGCCGGCCAGCGCGAGTGCCCCTATACGCAGATGCGGGTGTGGGACGCGGAAGGCACCGGCTCGGTGTACTTCGACTGCCGCGACGTCAAACTGCCGAACCTCGGGCATATTGTCGAGAACAATGTGATCCTCGCCGCCCTGCGCACACGCATCGGCGAGCTCAGCAATGTGGACATGGTGACGGGCTTCAAATTGGAGAGCTGGTGGCGCGACTGCGGCCTGTGGCATCTGCAATCCCGCAGCCCGGATCGGGATGCGGTGGAGGGGCTCGACACCCAATCGCCGGTGTTCACCACCCGCCTGCTCATCGGTGCCGACGGCGCCCGCTCGCGGGTGCGCGACCTGCTGCGCATCCGCACCCGGGACGTGGAATACCGGCAGACCGCGCTGGTGTGCGTGGCAAAGTGCGAACAGTCACACCAGTTCACCGCCTGGCAGCGCTTTCTGGATACTGGCCCGCTGGCGTTTCTGCCGCTGTCCGGTCTCGGCGACGACCGCCACTGCGCGGTGGTGTGGTCTGCGGATGACAGTCTCGCGCGCGAGCTCGTCATGCTCGACGACAAGGCGTTTGCACTGAATCTGGAGAAAGCGTTTGAAAGCCGCCTGGGCGCCATCGAATCCGTCAGCGAGCGTTTTTCCTTCGCGCTACGCGCGCGCCACGCGGAATCCTACTTTGGCCCCGGCGCGGCGCTGATCGGCGACGCCGCCCACAGTATTCACCCGCTTGCGGGGCAGGGCGTCAATCTGGGGTTGATGGACGCACTGGTGCTGGCGGAGGAGATCGGCCGCGCGCTCAAGCGCGACATCTCTCCCGCCCACGCGTCGGTGTTGTCGCGCTACCAGCGCCGCCGCCGCGGCGAAAATGCGGCCACGCTCAAGGCCATGAGCACGTTCAAGTCCCTGTTCGGTGCCGGCGACCTGCACTGGCGCTGGCTGCGCAATACCGGCCTTAGCGTGGTGGACGCGAGCCCGCTGCTGAAAAAACGCATTATCATGCGCGCCATGTCGGTGTGATGGCGCAGCCGGAGATAGACAAAACGCGGCCCCCGCCGCGTTTTTCATATCTGGTCGATTAGTTTGGTACAGTCCCCCGTCCGATATTTTTCCGATACCCGATTTTGCATTCTGTTGAAAGGACCCGGATTTGAGTAACTGGATTACCGTGTGCGAATTTCCGCTGCAGCAGGATCTGTCTGCACTGGCGGCGTTCATCCAGCGCCACCAATTGCCTTTGCGTATCAGCGAGGAGAACAATCGCCAGTGCGTGGCGAGTCTGGCGCCACAGCTGGTGCAGCCGATGCAGCAGTTGCTGGAGCGCTGGCAGGCGGGGCAGGTGGACCTGTCGCAGTTGACTGTGCATGTATACGACGAAAATCCGGCAGCGTCGGCCCAGGAAACGGCGACTTCCGCAGCGGAAAGCCGCGTCGGGGAACATCAACCACAAGGCCGCGATACCGCCGACGATGTCGCGGATTCTGCCGATGCCGGCCGGGGCCCCGTCGCCGCATTTACCGTGATTCCCCAGTGGCCGCTGCGGCAGACGCCGGTCTGCCTGGTGCTTATCGCCCTGTGTTTTATTGGCTGGCTGCTGCTGCGCCAGGGCTGGATTGAGGCTCTGGTCATTTTCCCGCAGCGCGACGGCGGTTTCGATATGTCCGGTTCATCACTGGCGTGGCATCTTTCCCGGGGGGAATTCTGGCGCTTGTGGACACCGGCCATCATTCATTTTTCGCTGCCGCACGCGCTGTTCAACAGTCTCGGGATATGGATTGTCGGCCGTTCTCTCGAGGCCCGTGCCGGCAGCGGGTGGTTTGCGCTGCTGGTGCTGCTCAGTGCGCCGGTGTCGAATCTCGCACAGTACCTGTGGTCGCCGCAGACGTTGTTCGGCGGTATGTCCGGCGTGGTGTACGCACTGGTTGGCGCCGCCCTGGTAATACAGCGCTGGCAGCCCCAATGGCGCGATGTGCCGGCCTCTCTCATTTGGCTGGCGGTGGTATGGCTGCTGGTGTGTATGTTGGGAGTGGTGGACTATTTCATCGCCGGCGGCATCGCCAATGCTGCGCATATCGGCGGTTTTGCCGCGGGGTTGATACTCGGCCTGTTGTTCTGCGTTGCTGGTGGTGGGCGGCGCTATTTTTCCGGAAACGTCGCCGAGGCGGTGGGCTCCGGACCTACACACAAGACATTCTGATTCATCATGTTGCTACTGATTACTTATGTGCTCGTCGCATTGGGGTTTTCCTTTCTCTGCTCTATCGCCGAGTCGGTCATCCTGAGCGTGACCCGACCCTACATCACTCTGCTGGAGCGGGAGGGGCACAAATCCGGGCGCCTGCTGCGCCGGTTGAAAGATGATATCAATGCGCCGCTTGCCGCCATTCTCACCCTCAACACCGTGGCCCATACCGTGGGTGCCGCCGGTGCCGGCGCCCAGGCCGCGACGGTATTTGGCAATGAGTATCTGGGCATTGCCTCGGCGATCCTGACGCTGTTGATCCTGGTGTTTTCCGAGATCATTCCCAAAACTCTCGGTGCTATGTACTGGCGGAAGCTGGCCCCGGCTACCGGTTATTGCCTGCGTTATATGGTGCTGGTGCTGAAACCCTTTGTTTGGTTGTCGGAATGGCTCACCCGGGGGTTGTCGTCGGGGCACACACTGACCGGTTTCAGCCGCGAGGAATTTGCCGTGATGGCGGAATTGGGCGAGGCGGAGGGACAGCTCGATCGCCAGGAGTCCAGTATTCTGCGCAACCTGTTTTTCACCCTGCGGGATCATACGGTGCGCGAAGTGATGACGCCGCGCACTGTGGTGTTTTCCCTGTCTCAGGACATCACGGTTGCTGATGCCTATGAGGCGGTGGAAAACAGCCGCTTTTCCCGAATCCCCGTCTACGAACACGACGACCCGGATCTGGTGGTGGGGTTTGTACTGAAGCAAGACCTGTTGCAGGCCTTTTGCCGCGGCGAACGGGATGGTCAATTGCGCGAGTTGCGCCGGGACCTGCTGATGCTGCCGGAGACGGCCGCGATCTACCAGGCATTCCACAAGATGCTCGCGCGACGGGTACAAATCGCCGCCGTGGTGGACGAATACGGTGGCCTAGAGGGGCTGTTGGCTCTCGAAGACATACTCGAGACCTTGCTGGGGGAAGAAATTGTGGACGAGGCGGATAAAACCCCCGACCGCCAGGAACTGGCCAAACGCCTGTGGCGTCTGCGCGCCAAGCGCCATGGACTGCGGGTCGACGAAGCGGCCCAGCGCGAGCAGGAAGGCCCCGAGCCGCAGGAAAAACTGCAGGAAGAAATGCGCCGGCATGTACAGCAGGCCGACAAACTGTACGGGGAACAGAATTCCTCACAGCAGGGAGCAGACGCATCCCCATCAAAAAAGTCTGCGAACAAAGCGGAAAAAAGTTAGAACCTTGGTGCTGATATCGGGTCTCAGTTGCCGTGGCAGTTGTGCGCTGCCCACGGCGTTCATCTTGCGCTGAAGTGAAAAAAACAACGGTTCACCGCAAGCCCCTTGAAAAAACACGTCTGCGGGCGGATAACAAACAACCTGTCACAACGAATTTTTAGTGAGCATGTAACGTGCGCTTTGGAATCCTGCTGATACTGCTGCAATCCATGCTGCTCTGCGCCGAAGGTCGCGCGGAGTCGCAGTCTGTGCAGCTGGATTCCGCCGACAAGGTCGTGCGTGTTTTGCTGCACAGTGGCAACCAGCAACAGCAGGAGGAGACCGACTCCGCCGCGCTGGCTCCGCCACAACCCCGTGTCTTCCCGGGCGCGCTGGCCGCGCCCATTGCCAGTCTCGTCGCTTTTCCGTCTTCCTCGGCTCGCGCCGCCCACACCATCCGCGGTCCACCCGCCCGCCAATAATTTTCTTTCTTACACATGTTATCGAACGGCGTCGGCAGCGTATTTGTTCGCTGAAGGCTCTCCGCTTTGCCGCCGGCGCCGACAGACTCATTGGGTCGCATACGCGTGGGGTTTCCGCTTTCTCCCCTCAGCGGCAGTTTGCGCCCGAAAAACCGAAGAGAATTGTTGTCATGAAAAAACTGGATCTGATTCCGCTGGAAGATGCGGACAAAGTGGTTTTCCCGGAAGAATTTCACGAGCTCACGCTGGACTCCCCGGCGCTCAAGTTCGTTACCGATTTCAAGAAACATCACCCGGCGGTGCTGACCGCTTCCATGTCTGCTCTGGACGCCGCGCAAGTACTGCGCACCGGGCATCTTTCCTGGGTGCTGGTGATGGATCACCGCGGGGATTTTATCGGCCTGCTCACCGCCGATGATGTTTCCTACCAGCGCGTCATGCAGTGTGTGGCGGCGGGGCACAATCGCGGCGATTTGACCGTGGGCGACCTGATGCGCCGTCGCAATCGCCTGCAGCAGCTGAGCTACCAGCAGCTGCGCAGCGCGTCGATCCGCGATGTGCTGGAAACCATGCGCCGCAGTGGTTTACACCACTGTCTGGTGGTGGACGTGGACAATCACCATGTGCGTGGCGTAATCAGCTCGGAAGATGTGGCCGCGCGCTTGCAGTTGGAGTACCCCATTGACCGGCCGGAGAATTTCGCCGAACTGCTGCGCGCGGTGGCGGCGGTTCATTAAATGAAGTGAATTTTGGTTTCGAAAAAGAAAACGTTGTAGAAAGTTAGGTGGCGGTACTGATGCCGGGTGCAACCTTGTGAGACACGCCGTGTACCCATCCCTGGGGGCTCTGCACCGCCATCCATGGCGGTGAAGGTCTCACAAGGTTGCACCCGGCATCAGTACCTTCGCGGGAACATCCGTGTTCTTATCTTCCTCGAGCAATCATCGCGCCGGATCGATGGTCTCGCCGAGGCTGTTGTTCACCCGGAACCACCCGGTAACGCTGTAGCGGGGCCGGTTGCTGGTCAGTACCTCGTGGGGGAATTCTTCCGAGAGGAAGATCACCATCTGCCCGAACCTCGGTGCCACCTTCTCGATCACCGTATCGCTCTCCGGGGCATAGATCTGCAACTCGCCGCCATCCTGCGGCTGCCAGTTCGGCGTCAGGTACAGCACCGTGCTGACGATGCGATTGGTGCCGCCCTTGAAGGCATCCATATGCTTTTTGTAGTAGCTGCCGCGGTCGTAGCGCGCGTAGTGGCACTCGTAATCAAACAGACCGAGGAACAGCCGGCGGTTCAGGCCCAGACGCAATGTCTCCGCCCAGTTCAGGTAGGCCGCTACCGCCGGGTTGGACTTATCCAGCCAGAAAATTTCATCGGTGCGCACAAACTGATTGAGCTGGTGCTCCTGATCGCGGCCGATACCGGCGCTTTGAAAGCGCGCGCGGTCGATGGAGCGGAAATGCCGCAGCAGCGAACCGAGTAGCGCCGGGGGAAGAGGCGCGGGCAGAACGATATACCCGGTTTCACGCAAGGCGCTGGCGATGCGATCCAGTGGATCTTCGTCATCAGGTCCGCGGCGCCAGGTTTCGTCCACTGGTGACAGGGCTGCGTCGGCAATGGCAGAAGGTACAGAGGGTACGGCGTTCAAACGGGTATTCCGGGGTGCGCCAGGGCGGCGGGTTGAATCGGTCGCTATTTATACAGCCGGTTCCCCCGCCGCGCCAGCAAAAATACCCGGGCTCGGATTATTTCGCCGCGGTCAGATCCCAGCCGGTGAGCAGGATGGTGATGGTCACCACGCCTACCAGCAGGTTCATGGGCAGGCCCACTTTGAGATAGTCCGAGAACTGGTAGCCGCCGGGGCCGTACACCATCAGGTTGGTCTGGTAACCCAGCGGTGTGGCGAAGCTTGCGGACGCACCCATCATGATCGCGAACATAAAGGGCTCCGGATTCAGTCCGGCACTGCCGGTCATCTGCAGCACAATGGGCACCATGATGATGGCGGCAGCGTTGTTGGTGACCATTTCTGTCAATGTGGAAACACACAGGTACACCAGAATCAGCATCAGCCACGGATAGCCGTGGGACAGGGAAATGACCGTTTCCGCGATCGCGCCGGCGACACCGGTTTTCTGCAGTGCGACACCCAGCGCAAAAGAGGCGGCAATGGTAATCAGTACTGGCAGGTCGAGGCTTTTCTGCGCCTGGTTCACCGAGCAGCAGCGGGCAATCAGCATGGCGCCGGCGCCGAGCAGCGAGGCGTTCAGCATGCTGATCACACCCGTACCGGCGGCGAGCACGATGGCAATGAGAATCAGCCAGGCGGTGAGGCCTTTCTCGTGACGCGGGCTCTCAGCTTCCAGATCGTTGATCAGCAGGAAGTCCTTGCTGTAGCGCTGGCGCAACACGAAACCCGGGCGGGCTTCCAGCAGCAGTGAGTCGCCCGCCTTCAACTTTATGCTGCCGAGGTTGCCGGGCACACGCCGGCCTTCCCGCGCCACCGCCAGGACCGCGGCGCCGTAGCGCTTGCGGAACTGGGCGTCGCGGATACTGCTGCCGATAACATCGCAATGGGGCGAGACGACCACTTCCACCAGGCGGCGCTCTTCCGTGGATGCTTTGAGCGTGGCCTCGCCATCGTCGTGATCCGAGGGCACGATACCGCGCATGCGCAGCAGATCGGAAATGGCCTCGGTATCGCCGGCGAAGACCAGGCGATCGCCACCGCGCAGCTTTTCGTCCGAGCGGACCGGTGCAATCGCGCGATCACCGCGCTCGATTTCCACCAGGTAGACCCGGCGCAGGCCCCGCAGGCCCGCGTCTTCCACTGTCTGGCCGACCAGGGGGCCGCTGCTGTCCACCGCTACTTCCAGGGTGAACTCCCGCAGATTGCCGAAGGGCTTTTTCTCGCGTCGGTCCGGCAGCCAGCGGGGGAAAAAAACCAGCATGAACGCCACGCCGATCAGCGCCGCCGGCAAACCCACCGCGGCGATGGAGAACAGCGAGAACCCCTCATTGCCGGTGATGGCCTGGTACTGGCCGTTGACCACGAGATTGGTGCTGGTGCCGATCAGGGTAAGGGTGCCGCCGAGAATCGCGCCGTAGCTGAGCGGGATCATCAGTTTGGAGGGGGCAATGTCGATGCGCTTGGCCCAGGCGTTCAGCGCCGGGATCATGGTGGCTACCACCGGGGTGTTGTTGAGATAGCCGGACAGCGCCACCACCGGCGCAAACACGCGCAGCATGGCGCCGCGGATGGTTTTGGGCCGCCCCAGCAGATGTCTGACCAGCATGTCGATGCCGCCGGACGCGTGAATGCCGGTGGCGACCACAAACATCGCGGCAACGGTAATCAGCCCGCTGTTGCCGAAACCGGAAAGGGCCTCCTCCGGAGTGAGAATGCCGCTGACGCTCAGCAGGGTGAGCGCGGCCATCATCACCAGATAGGCCTGGATACGGGTGAAAATCAGCGTGGCCAGCACGGCGAAGACGAGAAACAGGGAAAACCAGCCAGACCAGTCCATAGCAGCGTGTATTTGTTCGAAACGATTGACGGCTAAAGCTACTGCAATCGCCTTAGTACCAAAAGTTCTTTTTTCGCATATTTATATAGCGTGACGCCTGCTGAGGGGCAGGCTGCGCTGCGAGCCGGGGACTGTGGGTAATATTTTTCACTGCGGCTGCTAGTCTTTGCAGAGGTTTGGCGTCTGGCTTCCGTGGTTGTGCGGCCGGTAGAATACGCCGCTTTGCCGGTGGGCCGGACCCAGGCCGCCACTTTGATTTCACCACACGGGATTCAGCACAGAATGGGAAATAAAACCGCGCTTTACGATACCCACGTCGCCATGGGCGGCAAAATGGTGGATTTCGGCGGCTGGGACATGCCGCTGCACTACGGTTCACAACTGGAAGAGCACCACAAGGTGCGCAAAGATGCGGGCATGTTCGACGTTTCCCACATGACCGTGGTCGATGTGGATGGCGCCGGTGCGCGCGACTACTTGCGCACCCTGGTGGCGAACGATGTCGCCAAGCTCGACGGCAATCCGGGCAAGGCGTTGTATACCGGCATGCTAAATGAAAACGGCGGCGTGGTGGACGACCTGATTGTGTACCTGCGCGATCCCGGATACCGGGTGGTGGTGAACTGTGCCACCCGCGAGAAAGACCTTGCGTGGATGAACGCGCAGGCGAGTAATTTTGACGTCACCCTCACCGAGCGCCCGCATCTCGCAATGGTTGCTATTCAGGGGCCGCAGGCCATCGACAAGGTCAAGCAGGTGCTCGGCATCGATTGGACCGCTGCCATCGACGGGCTGAAAGTCTTCAGCAGTGTCGCCCGCGGCGACTGGTTTGTGGCGCGCACCGGCTACACCGGTGAAGACGGCCTTGAAATCATGCTCAACAACGAAGATGCCCCCGGTTTCTGGCAGGCACTGGCGGATGTGGGTGTGGCTCCCTGCGGCCTCGGCGCGCGCGACACCCTGCGTCTGGAAGCGGGCATGAATCTGTACGGTCACGAGATGGACGACGACACCTCGCCGCTGGAGGCGAATATGGCGTGGACCATTGCCTGGGAGCCGGCGGAGCGCAAGTTCATCGGTCGCGAAGCGCTGGAGCAGGAAAAAGCGGCGGGTGTCGCCAACAAGCTGGTCGGTCTGGTGCTGGAAGACCGCGGTGTTCTGCGCGCCGGACAGCAGGTAGTGGTAGACGGCGCTGAAAGCCGCGGTATCATCACCAGCGGCACATTCTCCCCCACCCTGGGTTACTCCATTGCCATGGCCCGGGTGCCGGTGAGTGTTGGCGACACGGCGCAGGTGGAAATCCGCAACAAACTGGTTCCGGTGCGGGTGGTGAAGCCGAGCTTTGTACGCAACGGCAAATCGCTGGTGTGAGTCTGGTGAGCGGCGCGGCCGCTCGTCGCAATGAATACCGAATACACTGTTTAGCAGCTTAATTTTTAAGCCAATTTTGAGGGAAGAGCCCATGAGCGAGATTCGCAGCGAACTGAAATACGCCTCCAGCCACGAGTGGGCGCGTCTGGAAGAAGATGGCACCGTCACCGTCGGTATCAGCGACCACGCCCAGGATGCGCTGGGCGATGTGGTGTACGTGGAAACTCCGGAAGTGGGTCAGGTCCTGTCTGCCGGTGAAGAGGCCGGTGTGGTGGAATCCGTAAAAGCCGCCAGCGATATCTACTCACCGATTTCCGGTGAAGTGATTGCGGTGAACGAGGAACTGGCCGATGCGCCGGAAACCGTGAATTCCAGCCCCTACGACGACGGCTGGTTCTTCCGCATCAAGCCGAGCGATGAAAGCGAGCTGGACAAGCTGCTGGACGCTGACGCGTATAAAGCGGAGAGCGAAGAGGACTGATTTTCCTCTGAGCAGATGCAAAAACGCCGGGCACTGCCCGGCGTTTTTGTTGGTGTGAACTATGCGGAGTTTGAATTCAGTGGCGGACAAGCCCAGTGGTTTGAACGCTATGATCCGGAACTGACCTCTGTCTGTTGCGGTTGCACAAGCCCGCCGATCCCCAGATCCTGCAGATAGCCCCGCAATTTCTCCTCGATCTGCTCCGGCGACTCCATCAGCAGCACCTGCTGCAGCAACCGGTCCAGTTCCGATTTGTTCACTTCCCGCAATGCAGCTTTTACCCGCGGCAGGTTGGTGGCGTTCATGGAGAGCACGTCGTAGCCCATCGCCACCAGCAGCAGGGCTCCGCCCGGGTCGCCCGCGAGTTCGCCGCAGATGCCCACCTTGGTACTGGTCTCGTGACCCGCGGTCACCACCTGCAGCAGCGCTTGTAGCACCGCCGGGTGGAAACTGTGATAAATACTGGCAACACGGCTGTTATTGCGGTCCACCGCCAGCAGATACTGGGTCAGGTCGTTGCTGCCCACCGACATGAAGTCCACGCGCTTAGCCAGTTCCCGCGCCTGGTACACCGCCGACGGCACTTCCACCATGATGCCGAGCGGTGGCCGCTGGATCTGGTAACCCTCGTCCAGCAGTTCGTCGTAGGCGCGGTCCACCAGCTTGCGTGCGGCTTCCAGTTCGCCCACACCGCTGATCATCGGCAACATGATGCGCAGGTTGTCGAGGCCGACGCTGGCTTTCATCATCGCGCGCACCTGCCCCAGAAAAATTTCCGGGTGATCCAGCGTTACACGGATACCGCGCCAACCGAGGAACGGATTGGTTTCCTCGATGGGGAAGTAAGCCAGCGCCTTGTCGCCGCCGATATCCAGGGTGCGCATGGTGACCGGGCGCGGAGCGAAGGCCTGCAACTGTTCGCGGTAGATCTCGCGCTGCTCCTCTTCGGAGGGGAAGCGGTCGCGCAACAGGAAGGGGACTTCGGTGCGGTAGAGGCCAACGCCTTCGGCGCCGCGTTCGAGCGAACGCACCACATCCGCCATCAGTCCGGTGTTCACCCACAGGCGCACGCGGTGGCCGTCGGCGGTCTCGCCGGGGAGCTTGGCCAGGTGGTCCAGATTGCGCGCGAGTTCGCGCTCCTCCTCGACAATGGCGTCGTAGCGGCGCTTCAGCTCCGGCCCCGGGTGTAGGTACAGCTCGCCGCGGTAGCCGTCCAACACCAGGTCCACCCCATCCACCTGCTCCCAGGGCAACTCCTGGGCGCCCATTACCGCGGGCACGCCCATGGCGCGGGCGATAATCGCCACGTGACTGTTGGCGGAACCCTTGACCGAGATCAGCCCGGCGAGCTTTTCCCGCGGCACTTCGGCCAGCACCGAAGCGGTTAATTCCTCGCCGATCAGGATGGTGTTTTCCGGGTAGTCGCGCTGGCTCTGTTGTTGCTGGCGCAGGTGCATCAGCACCCGCGCGCCGAGATCGCGCACATCGGCAGCGCGGTCGCGGAAGTAGGAGTCAGACATGGCCTCGAAGCGGCGCACATGCTCCAGCATCACTTCCGCCCAGGCGCGGCTGGCGGTGAGTTGCTGGCGGATGCGCTCGCACACTTCGACGGCGATGGAGCTGTCGTCGAGCATGCTGATGTAGGCATCGAACAGCGCGCGCTCTTCCTTGTTCAAGTCGTTTTTGAGGCGCTCGCCCACATCTCGGATTTCGCTGCGCGCCGCGCCCAGGGCCTGGTGGAACAATGCCAGTTCGGCATCGATATCCATGGTGCAGGCGTAGGGTACGGTGGCCAGGTTTGCCTGCGGGGCGATGATGTGAGCGCGGCCGATGGCGACGCCAGGGGAGGCGGCGAGGCCGCTGAATTTGGTTTCGTTGCGCTGCTGGCCCATGGTGGCCAGGGCACCGGTGGCCTCGGCGTGGGCGATAACCCCGGCGAGTTGGGCGGAGAGGGTGACGAGAAAGGCCTCTTCGCCTTCGTCGAAGCGGCGCCGCTCCGCCTGCTGTACCACAAGTACGCCGAGCACCACGCGGTGGTGAATGATGGGGGTGCCGAGAAAGGAGGAAAAGCGCTCTTCGCCGGTGGCGGGGAAATACTGGTAGGCGGGGTGGGCTTCGGCCTGTTCGAGGTTGATCGGCTCCTCGCGGGTGGCGACGTTACCGACAAGGCCTTCGCCAGGGGCCAGGTGCACCTGGCCCACCGCGTCCTGGTTGAGGCCCTCGGTAGCCATCAGCACATAGTTGCCGGATTGCTTGTCGCGCAGGTACACCGAGCACACTTTGGTGTGCATGACCTCCCGCACCCGCCGGACAATGATGTCCAGCACCGACGGCAGGTCCCGTGCGGTGTTGACTTCCTGAACGATACTGCGCAGTGATCCAAGCAAAGTGGCTTTCCTCGCCGTCGTTATCCGACTCCGCGCCGTGTGCGGAGCCCCGCTGGGCCGATGCCCGCCTGTGATACCCGGCGCCGGCCGGGTGTCACGAGGTTACTGGGTGCGATTCAGCCAGCGTCTTTCCAATTGTATTTGCGTGGGCGCCAGCTCGGTGAGCGCGCGCCGGTAGACCTCCCGCTTGAAGGTCACCACCTTGGTCAACGGGTGCCAGTAACTCACCCATCGCCAGTGATCAAATTCCGGTTTGTAACCATTATTGAAACTGATGTTGCTTTCATCGGCGGCCAGCTGCAGCAGAAACCACTTCTGCTTCTGGCCGATGCACAGTGGCTCTGAGCGCTTGCGCACCAGCCGCTGCGGAAGCCGGTAGCGCAACCAGCCGCGGGTACTGCCGAGCAACGTGACCTGGCTGCGGGTCAGCCCGATTTCCTCGTACAGTTCGCGATACAGCGCCTGTTCCGCTGTCTCACCGGGATTGATGCCCCCCTGGGGGAATTGCCATGCGTCTTTGCCGCCGACCCTGCGCGCCCAGAGAGCCTGTCCGCGCTCGTTCAGAACAATGATGCCGACATTGGGACGAAAGCCCTCGCTGTCGATATTGTTGCTGCTGTCTGAATTGGTACCAGCGGTCTCCGCGCCCGGCCTGCGGGCTGGTTTGCCGCCGGAATTGTCCTGTTGCGCGGAGGCTCTGGCGGGTCTGCGGCGGTTCTTTCGCCCGGCGGATGTCTGCTTGCCGTCGCCCAAAATGCCGTCCTCAAATTTTCGTGGTGCGGATTGCCAAGGCTTTGGTTGCCCCGCACACCATAATGTTCTGCATTGTTCCACAGGGACTGAATTACGGCAATTCAGTGACGCCAGTCGGTGTAAGCCCGGCGGCGTCGGGGTAAAATCTCCCGCCTTGGGCACTTTTCCGCGCCAGCCGGTCACACCGCGCGGAAATGGCAAGATCGGGCGTCAGAAATGCCCTGTGTGCCCTATAGTCAACTAAGGAGATTTTTGTGCAGCTGGCGATTTTTGATCTGGACAACACCCTGATCGGTGGCGATAGCGACCACGCCTGGGGGGAGTTCCTGGTGGCCCGCGACTGCGTGGACGGCGAGCGTTTCCGCAGTGAGAACGACCGCTTCTTCCGCGACTACCAGAGCGGTGATCTGGATATTTTCGCCTATCTGACATTTGCTCTGGAGCCGCTGGCGCAGTTGTCTCGCGGTCAGCTGCAGAGCCTGCAGCGGGAATTCATGCAGGAGGTGATCAGCGAGATCTGGCTTCCCCACGCCGAGACCCTGATCCAGCGCCACCGCGACGCCGGTCACCACATCATGGTCATTACCGCCACCAACCGTTTCGTGGTGGAACCCATCGTCGCGCGGCTCGGCGTCGACACCCTGCTCGCCACGGAGCCCGAGGAAGTGGACGGCCGCTTCACCGGCCAGGTGGCGGGGCATCCCTGTTTCCAGGAGGGCAAGGTGGTGCGCTTGCAGCAGTGGCTGGAGCAGAACCCGCAGTACGCCCGCGGTGAAAAATGGTTTTACAGCGACTCCATCAATGACCTGCCACTGTTGTCTCAGGTGGAACACCCGGTAGCGGTGGACCCGGACGCGCGGCTGCGCGATGAAGCCTTGAGTCGCGGCTGGCAGGTGATCAGCCTGCGCGGCGATATCGACGCTTTCGTCAGCGCATTGGATCTTTGAGCGGGCGGTCGCTTACAGGGCAATTGCCGGACGCTTTGAAGCACAGTCATTCAATGTTCAGGAATTCGGGACAACACGTGAAAAGCGCAGTACACAAGCATCATTTTTTCCACGCTGTCTTATTTCCCCGCACCGCACTGGCACTGGCCGTGTGTGGGTTGTTGTTCGCCGCGGGTTGCGAGCGCCAGAAGGTCGAAACCGGCGCGGAGCAGAGTGCGCCGGCAGCGCCCGCCGCGGTGATTGATCAAGCCGCGGCCGAGGGTTTTTCCACCGAGTACTGGAGCGCCGGGCAGGCGCAGGTGATCGACGCCGAGGCGGCGGCCCAGGCGCTCACGCGCGCGGTGACCCAGCTGTTGGCGTCGCCGACGGAGGATCACCTGGAGGCGGCGAAGCTGGCGTGGCTTGACGCCCACCGCGAGTTGGCCGCGGCACTGCCGTTTATCAAGGTGGCTTTTTCCCCGGCGGACCTGCAGCACGAGGGCAGCGAATTGCTGCTGGCCCTGAATAGTTGGCCCGTGCAGGCCGGGTATCTGGATACCGTGCCGGGCTATTCCAACAGTGGGATCGTCAATGACACGGCGATCGAGCTGACGCTGGCCAACCTGCGCAAGCAGCACCGCCTCACTGCACACGAGGAGGCCAGTACCGGGTTCCACGCGTTGGAGGTCATGCTCTGGGGGCCCACCAGTGAGCGCAGTGCGGAGCAGTTTGTGGCTGCCAGCGGCGGTGAACAGCCGGAGGCCCAGGCCGCCAACCGCCGCCGCGAGCTCACTCGTCTTATCGCCGAGGGAATCAGCGAGGACCTCGCCGCGCTCGCCGCCCGCTGGCCGCTGACGGCCAACGACCTGTCGCAGCGCTACCTGGCGCAGGTGCCGGTGGCGCGGGTGCAGTGGATTCGCTCGGCGCATCTGGACATGCTGCGCAATGAGGTGTTGCCGCGAATTCCGGAAAGCTCCGAAAGCGATGTAGAAAGCCCGCTCGCCGCGGATTCCAAACAGGCGCTGCTGGCGATGCTGCGCAACCTGCAGGCCTGTTGGCTGCCGGAGAGTGGCAGTGGTCTCGCGGAATTGCTGCTGGACCAGCGCCAGACCGCCGCCCTGGCACAGACCTTTGGCGAGCTTGAAGAGCGGCTGCTGAAAATGGAGGACCCGATCGAACTTGCCGCTCCTGCGGAATTGCAGCGCAGCCGTCAGCAGATAGACGTTCTGATTGGGCTGATCTCCGGTGATACCCGGGTACCGGCACGGGAAGAGGACATCACTCCGGTTAGCCTGCAGGCGCCAGCGGAGTAACGCGGCACCCCACGCCGGCATAAAAAAACCCAGGGGGAACCTGGGTTTTTTCGTTTCTAGCGGTTGTCGCTGATTACCAGCGGCGAACCGGGCCAGTGTCTACGTGCACAAAGTTGCTCTTCGGGTAGTAGCCGACACCACCTGCCTTGAGGTCCAGTGCCGCCTGGCGCAGCTTGGCCAGCGAGACACCCGGCATGCGGATGTCGAGCGCCATACCGCGAGTGTGGTAGCTGCGGCGCGCCACGCCGCGGCCCGCTGCGCGCAGCTTGGCGTTGGTCTTCGGCGAACGGTAGCCGGAGATGATTTCGATCTCACCGTTGAAGTTCAACTTTTCTTTCAGTTTGTACACAATGTCGAACAGCTTCGGGTCCATGCGCGTCACTTCGTTTGCGCGGTGGTCCCGCAGCAGCCGGTTGAACTGCTTGAGGCCGCTGCTGTCGTAGTCGCCCCCCGCCCAGTAGGCGGCATTCAGGCGTTCACCTGTATGCAGATTGCGCATTTTGAGGTTGCGCGACGTGCCAACTTTTGCCAGCGCGGGGCCGGCCGAAACCGCCGCCGCGGTAGCTGCAGAAACTGCCAAAAACCTGCGTCTGGAAAGTTCTTTCATACCCTGTTACCGCCTTTGGTCTGTAGTGAGTGTGTCTTTCAATCCTCTGGATCGTGAGTTGCTTCCTGTGCCAACTCGGTATGACAGCACTGTACAAAAAATAATCTTTGGTTACAAACCAGGCAGAGCTAATGACGTATTGATCGAAAAACAGCCTTGATATTTTTTTCTAGCACGCTAACGGCCGTGAATTTTTTTTGCCTGTTCTGGTGGGAAATCACCCGGAAACCTGGTGACAACGTTGTCATAATTGAAACTTTATTTTTTTGCGACCGAAGATTCAGCTTTTCTGGAGGGTGGGATATCTGCCTGGGGAACGGCTTCGGAGCCTTGGATTCCCTGGCTTTGGTGGCGCTAGCTAAGTGCTGCAGGTAGCGCAGCCGGTTTGCATGCCGGGGTGGACAATGTACTCAAATCGGTGAGATCCGGATGCTGCCGCTGGCGTTCCACTACGGAAACCGGCGCGATGGTCACTGGTCCCGATGGTAGATGTCGGGTCGGAACTGCACGCGCCCCAGCGCATCCACCCAGGCGGTCAGGTAGGTGATAAACAGTCTCGGCGGATTTTCTACCTTGATAGTGAGGGATTCATCCCCGGTGGCGGCCTGGGCGACCTGGGTGCGGTCCCAACCCTGTGCGGTCAGCAGCGCGTAGGCCAGTTCCTCCGGTTGCTGCAGGCGGATGCAGCCGTGGCTGAAGGCGCGGTGACGGTGCTCGAACAGGCTCTGCGCCTGGGTATCGTGCAGGAAAATCGCCTGTTTGTTGGGAATCACAAACTTTACCCGCCCGAGGGTGTTACCGGGACCCGAGATCTGGCGCAGGGTGGCCTTGCCGCTGGCGGCGCTTTCGATACTCTCCTCGCTGATCGGGGTGGTGGTATTGGTGCCGTATTTCACCACCCGGTAGCCCCGTTTGTGCATGGCCTCGGGGTTGTTGCGCGCTTTGGGTAAAAGGTCCGTGAGCAGGATGCTGCGGGGTACGGTCCAGGTGGGGTTGAATACCACCGATACCACCCGGGTGGTCATCTCCGGGGTGCGCTTGCTGCTTTTTCCCACCACGGTTTTCATGCTCAGCACCACCTTGCGGCGGTCGACCAGTTGCAGCTGGTAGTCGGGCACATTTACCAGAATGTAGCGGTTACCGGGGGCGGCCGGCAGCTGGTCCCAGCGCTCGGCGTTCAACTCCAGCAGGCGCGCCAGCTCCTGTGGCGGCTTTGCCAGCTCTTTCAGTGTGGATCTGTCCACCCGGCCGGTGACTTCCATACCGTGCCGGCGCTGGTAGGACTCAACCGCCAGCTGCAGGCCGGCGTCGAAACGCTGGCGGTCGACACCACCTGCGGTCAGAGGGCCGGGTTGTCCGGTGTAGTCGCCATATTGCTGCAGCAGTCTGCGCAACTGTGCGACTCGCGGGCCGCGATCGCCGGGTTTCAGCGGTGCGCCGGGGGTTATGGCCTGCCAGTGGCTGGTCAGTGCGCGGTAGCGCGCGGCCTGTGCGCGCAGGGCATTGCCCGCAGTGGCAAAGTCAATGGCGCTGTCTTTGTCCGGGTGCCGGTCCAGAGGCTGGCCGTTGTTCGTCGCGGCGGGTGTGCGCTCGCCGGACGGGGCGGTTTCCCCGGGGGGCGTGTCCCGGCGGTCGCTGTCATTTTCACGCTCTTCGGATTCCTGGCCGCTGCTGGAGGATTCCGTGCGGTCGACGTCAATTTCCGCATTTACCGCAATATCCGGGTCGTTCACGATCTCACTGGCATGGGCCGCGAGGCCCGCCTCTCTGCCGGCTCCGGTGGGGCCGGTTTCTGGGGCCGCGCTGGTGGTGGCCTCGGTCGGCAGTGTCTCGCCCCGGGCTATCTCCGCCATGGGCAGCAGCGCGCAGCAACCGAGCGCGACCATCAGGGAGAAATGGCGGGCACGGATGTGCAGAGGGATGGGCTCTGTGGTGCAGTTTTTATGGCGCATGGGACCCCCGTTTCTCACTCATCGGCGGCGCGTGGATCTTCGCCGTCAGCGCGTACAGCGGCACTGTCTTCTTCCGCGGCCTCATCTTCCACTCGGTCGCGACCATAGATGTCCGGGCGGAAATTCAGCATTCCCTCTTGATCCACCCACGCGGTCCAGTAGGCGATATGCACGGGGATGGGCTGCTCGAGGGTAACCGCGCGGGTGCGGGTGCCACTGGTATAGCGGGTCAGGCGTTCGCCGTTCCACTTGTCCGGCTTGGCGGTATGGCTGGCGAGAATGATCTGTGCCAATTCCTGGGGTTTTTCCAGACGCACGCAGCCGTGGCTGAAAGCGCGCTGGCTGCGCCCGAACAGTTCCTTTTTCTGGGTGTCGTGCAGGAAGATGGCCTGCTGGTTGGGGATGACGAACTTGAAGCGCCCGAGTGCATTGCCCTCGCCCCCGCGCTGTTGCAGCGCCACGCTGCCGAGGCGCAGGGCGCGCAGGTTGCCGCCGCTGAAGGGCACCGATTTGCCGCGGTTGTTGACCAGCCGGTAGCCGCCGGCACTGAGATTGGCGGTGCCCTTCGGCAACAGCTCGCGCACGGCGATATTGCGCGGCACGGTCCAGGTGGGGTTGAACACCACCTGGGTCATGCGGGTGCTGAGTTGTGGCGTCGGGTGCTTGGCTTTGCCCACCACCACACGCATGCGGTACTGCTCCCGCTCGCCATCCACCAGGCGCAGCGTGTACTCGGGGATGTTCACCAGAATGTAGCGGGAGCCGAGATCTTTGGGCATTTTCTGCCAGCGCTGCAGATTCGCGGCAAGTGTGGCGAGTCGATGCGCCGGCGGTGTGTTCAGGTGCTCGCGGGTCGCGCGGTCGACGATGCCATCGGCGCGCAGTCCGTGGCGGCGCTGGAAGCGTTCCACTGCCTGGCGCACGCTGTGATCGTAGAGCTCTGCGGGGGCGTTGTCCCTTTGACTACCAGGCGTGTGCGCGGCATCCGCCATGTCTCCGTTCAGAGGGAGGTCGCCGTACTGCATCAGCAGCCCGCGCAGTACTTTGACGCGGGCGTCGCGCACACCGGGGGCGAGGGTCTGCCCGTCGGGCAGTGGTTGCCACTGGTCCCCTTGGCTGAGGGCGCGATAGCGGGCCAACTCTTCCCGCATCAGTGCATACTGCCGTCCATAGGGCGTAAAGGGGCTGTAAGCATTGTCGGGAGTGTCAGCGCTGCTGGCGGTCGGCGGCGATGTGGTGGCCTCTGCGCCGGATGACTGGTTGGCCAGTGTTTCCGCGGTGAACGTCAGTATCACGGCGGCGCTGAAACCCAGCGGAAGACCCAACTTGTTTCCCATCTCTGACCCCTGAACTACCAATTGCTCGAACCGAAATACACAGAAACCGAGATTCACAGCGCGCGCTGGGCGGAAACTGTGTTCCTAATTGGTAACTTGTGACCGGATTGGCGCCAAATACGATTGGGGTATTCGCAGAGGGGACTTCGGGTACTTTCGGAATAACTGCCGGGTGTTTCCTCTACCCGGCAGTGTGGTGGGCAGTGAGAGAAGTGGGGTTGAGGGGATCAGTTGAACTGGTTGGCGGCGAGCCCGTCCTTGCCGTAGATGTCCGGGCGGAAGTGCATCCGGCCCTGGCCATCGACCCAGGCGGTCCAGTAGGTGATGTAGACCTTCACGTTCTGGCTCATTTTCACCTCGGTGGTCTCGTCGCCGGTGGTCAGTTGCTCAATGCGGTAGCGGCTCCAGTCGCCCGGTTCGTCCCGCAGCAGTATTTCGGCCAGCTGGCGCGGTTTGGCCAGGCGCACACAGCCGTGGCTGTAGTCGCGATCGGTGAGTCCGAACAGGCTCTTGGCGCGGGTGTCGTGCAGATAGATGTCATCCGAGTTCGGGATCTCAAACTTGACCCGGCCGAGGATGTTCTGCTCGCCGCCCTTCTGGCGCATCAGGAAACCGCCGGCCGCCGCAGACTTGAGGTTCTGGGAGGTGAGCGGCAGATAGTCGCCGCTGCCATTCACCACCCGGTAACCCATGTTTTCCATGCCGTGGGGATTGGCGCGGGCCTTGGGCAGTATTTCGTTCACGAGGATACTGCGGGGCACGGTCCAGGTGGGGTTGAACACCACGCGTGCGACGCGGGTGTTGATCTCCGGGGTCTGGTGCACCTTCTTGCCCACCACCACGTTCATCGACAGCTTGATCCGGTCATGTTCCACGTAGTTGAGGGTGTAGCCGGGCACATTCACCTGAATGAAGCGGCTGCCGAGGTCCGCCGGCAGTTTCTCGCGGCGGCGGATATTGGTCTCGATGATGTGGGCGCGCGCGGAGGGCGACATGTTCATGCGCTCCCGGGTCTGCTTGCCCACGATCCCGTCGGGTTTGAGACCGTGGCGGATCTGGAAGCGCACCACCGCCTCGTGCAGCCGCTGGTCGAACTTGTTGCTGCTGAAGTCGGCGCCGTAGCCGTAACTCGGATAGTCGCCATACAGGGCCAGCATGTTGCGCAGGTGCACGACATTGGCGTGTTTGGCACCGAGGGTCATCGCCGGCCCCGCGGGCAGAGGCCGCCACTGGCCGGTTGCGGCCATATCGCGATAGCGCGCCAACTGTTCGCGCAGGGCCTGGGCGTCGCTGCCAAAGGGGGTGTTCTCCTCGATCAGCATGCCCTCGCCGTGGGCGGGAGCGAGACCTGCGCCCTCATCCTGCAGGTTGCGGAATCTCGGCATCACCCGCGGATAGCTCTGCGGATAGGCGCGTGTGGAATAGCGCGGAGCATAGCTGCCGCCGCCGTAACTGGAGCTGTAGCTGGAACCGCGGCTGTAACTGCCGCCCTGGGTGACGTAGCGGGAGCGGTCGATGGTCTGTGCGCTGCGGTTTTCGCGGTTATAGCCGCGGAAATACTGGCGCCCGGTGTCGTTGGCGGCGTAAAGCATTTCCTCCGCGGCATCACTGCGGGCGCTGGCCATCTGGAAGCCGCCGTCGGTGAGGTTCACCGGAGTGATGTCGCGGCCGCGCAGTCGCGGCTGGTTTTTTCGCCCATCCGGTCTGAGCTTGTCCAGCTGGGTATCCTGAGCATAGGAAATGAACGCATCGGTGAGCAGCACATCCAGCACCGCGGCCATCTGCAGGCGCTGCGGCGTATCGCGCAGGGTGCGGTCGAAATAGCCCAGGTGGTAGCGATAGTCCACCATGCTGCTCGGGTTGCCGGAGCTGGATGCCGTGAGCTGCTTGAGCAGGTCGTTGGCGGTATCGCTCAGGTTGTAGTTGTCGAACCACAGCAGCCGGTAGTCGGTGCGACGGTAGATGCGGCGCACTGCCACCGGGTTGAAGATCGGGTCCTGGGCGGGCCATGCATCCGGATTGTCTTCCAGCCAGTTCACCAGATGCGGGCGCACGGCATTTTCCGGCAGCACCGGTACCGTTTGCTGATTGGCATTAAAGGCGTAATAAAGCGCAAAAGCGCACAGTCCGCCGAGAAAGATGGCCGGCAGTGGCGATTTGCGTTTGCGTCGCTCTGGAATGAAATATGACATGGTACCTCAGCGATACTGCAGGGCGCCGGATTACAGTGCGGAAGCCGGGGGCCCGATCGTTCATACCTTCCCAACCTTCGGTGCGCCTCTCCCGAAGCCCCGGCAATGACTGCTCACCGCCGACGGCGCACCTAAGCCGAGCATCCCGCGCGACCTTCCTTTTATTAGGCGGAGTTCGAGTGCGCATTGCGCGTTTCTCAACATCCGCGTGCCTGTGAAAATAAGTATGGCAACAAATACGGAATTTGCTTGGCGCCAACTTCATTTCACCTTAGGGAGATGTAGAGCGTGCAGGGGGGAGGTAAAAGTGTCGCAGCGCACCGCTGACCAGTCCGTCGGCAAAGCCCTGCTCCCACAGTTGCACTCCTCCATCGCTGTCTACGGCTACCAGCGTGCTGGCGCGGGTGCCGTAGCCGTCGGCCATCAACGTGCGGTCGCGGGCAAGTTCCTGCGCGGTGATGCGCACGAAGATGGAAGAGAGCGCGGACTCCATCGCGGCGCTCACGCCGGTTTCCGGCAGTTGTGACCGCGGTGCGCGGTTGGTGTCAGCGAGCAGGGCGAGCGCCGGTGCGGCAAAGTTCTCACTGTCCAGGGTTTCGGGGAGGTTCTGCACCAGCGCCGCCAGTGCGTTGCAGCCGCGCGTGACTTTAGGCCAGGGATCGTCCGGCGCGCCATTGGAGATACCGTGGAGGCCCGGTGTCATGGCAAACGGGCGGTGGCGGTTGCCGGCGCACACCAGCGGCGGCTCCGCCCGCGGGTCGAACAGCAGGGCGTTGAAGCCCCGGTAGCGCGCGCCGGGCAGGGCGTGTGCGTAACTGGTGGGATTGGTATTGCCGGCGAGAAACCCCACCGGGATTTCACCGCGGGACAGCAGATCGGCGGGCTCCGGCGCTCCTGGCTCGCGCATGTTGGTCACCGCCGCCACTCGGCCGCCGGGGGCGATACCCAGCCAGGTACCGCCCGCCTCCAGGTCCCGTCCGGCGACGACGTTGCTATCTTCCCACGGTTGTGCGGGCGCGGTGGGGCGGCGGTAAAACTCATCCCGATTGGCCAGCAACAGCAGTGGATAGCGGGGGTGCTGGCGGTAGGCAATCAACAGCAGGCACATGTCAGCTCGCATTCGTCATTTTGTCAGTGCCATAATAACGCCCACTTTGAACAACCGCGGTTTGAGCATGCTGACTTACCCCGAGATTGATCCCGTTGCCCTGGCCATCGGCCCGCTCAAGATTCACTGGTACGGGCTGATGTACCTGGCGGGGTTTGCCGCCGCCTGGTGGCTGGCCATGCGCCGGGCCGCCAAGCCCTGGTCACCGGTAATCAAGTCCGAAGTCGAGGACCTGATCCTGTTCTGTGCCATCGGCGTCGTGGTGGGCGGTCGTCTCGGTTACATGTTCTTTTACAACTTCAATGAGTTGATCGCCCACCCCCTCAGCCTGATCAAGGTTTGGGAGGGGGGGATGAGCTTCCACGGCGGTCTCATCGGCGTGATGGTGGCGGCCACCATATACGCGCGCAAGATCGGCACCACCTTCCCCACTCTGATCGATTTCGTGGCGCCGCTGGTTCCCATCGGCCTCGGGCTTGGGCGTATCGGCAACTTTATCGGTCAGGAGCTGTGGGGTCGGGAGACCGATGTGCCCTGGGGTATGGTCTTTCCCCGCGACCCCGAACAACTGGTGCGCCACCCGTCCCAGCTGTACCAGGCCTTTCTGGAGGGGCTGGTGCTGTTCGTGGTGCTGTGGATCTTCTCCAGCAAGCCGCGCCCGCGCCTTGCCGTCGGCGGCCTGTTTGTCCTGCTGTACGGCATCTTCCGCTTCCTGGTGGAGTTCGTGCGCCAGCCGGATGTGGGGGTGCCGGTCCTGTTCGGCTGGTTGACCCGCGGTCAGCTGCTGTGCCTGCCGATGATCGCCGCAGGCGTCATCATTCTGGTGTGGAGCTACCGCACCCAACCCTTGCCAGATGGGCGAGGGCAGGGGGATGCGGCAGGCAAAGACGCCGCCAGGCTGAAAAAAAGCGCTGCCAAATAAACCGGATTCAAGAATACGTATATAGATGAAGCAATATCTCGACCTGATGCGCCACGTGCGCGACAACGGCACCCTGAAGAGCGACCGCACCGGCACCGGCACCCGCAGCGTGTTTGGCTACCAGATGCGCTTTGACCTGTCCGAGGGGTTCCCCCTGATCACCACCAAGAAGTGCCACCTGCGCTCCATCATCCATGAGCTGCTGTGGTTCCTGCAGGGGGATACCAACATTGGCTACCTCAAAGACAACGGCGTGCGCATCTGGGACGAGTGGGCCACAGAAGACGGCGAACTCGGCCCGGTCTACGGCTACCAGTGGCGCTCCTGGCCCACCGCGGATGGCCGTCATATCGACCAGATCAAGGAGCTGGTTCATCAGCTCAAGACCCGCCCGGATTCCCGCCGCCTGATCGTCAGTGCCTGGAACCCTGCGGACCTGCCGGATGAGGGTGTTTCGCCGAGCGCCAACGCCGCCGCTGGCAAGATGGCGCTGGCTCCGTGCCACGCTCTGTTCCAGTTCTACGTGGCAGACGGCAAGTTGTCCTGCCAGCTGTACCAGCGCAGCGCGGATATCTTTCTCGGAGTGCCCTTCAATATCGCCTCCTACGCTCTGCTGACTCTAATGCTGGCGCAGGTCTGCGATCTGGAGCCCGGCGATTTTGTGCATACCTTTGGCGATGCCCACCTGTATTCCAACCATGCGGAACAGGTGGAGGAGCAGTTGTCGCGGCAGCCGTTGCCGCTGCCGCAGATGCGCCTGAACCCGGAAGTGAAGGACCTGTTCGAATTCCGCTTCGAGGATTTCGAGCTGCTGGGCTACGAAGCGCATCCACATATTCCCGCGCCGGTGGCGGTGTAATGGCTGCGGTCGATAAACCGCTGGCGATGATTGTCGCCATGGCGCGCAACCGCGCCATCGGCCGCGAGAATACGCTGCCCTGGCGGATCTCCGGCGACCTGCAGTTCTTCAAGCGCACCACCCTCGGCAAGCCGGTGGTCATGGGGCGCAAGACCTTCGAATCCATTGGCCGCCCGCTGCCCGGGCGCGAGAACATCGTTATCACCCGCAATCCCGACTGGCGCGCGCCTGGGGTGGCGGTGGCGGCATCCCTGGAACAGGCGCTGGCACTGGCGCAACAGGCGGCTGTGCGCGATGGCGCAGAAGAGATCATGGTGATTGGCGGCGCGGAGATCTACCGCCAGGCCATGCCGCTGGCACGGCGTTTGTATATCACCGAAGTGGATGCGGAGGTGGAGGGAGACGCCTTCTTTCCGGTGCTGGACAGCGACTGGCAGGAGTCCGGGCGGGACTGTTACCCCGCCTCGGATAAGGATGAATACAACTACTGCATAGTCCAGTACGACAGGTTTAATAAAAAACAGGTTGACTAAAAAATACCCAATCGGGTAGTTTTGGCCAACTGTTGCACAGCGTAATCCGCCGCAAATGTGTGCATGAAACCCGAGGGTGTTACCCGAGTGTTACCCAGCTACACAGCTTCGGCGGTGCAGTCAATCGGCATTTGAATAATCAAATCGGCTGTTTACAATGTGCGGCTCTTAGCTGTCTTCAAGCCTAAAACTACCGCGTTGTGGCAGCTAATTCATCGCGACCATGTTGTGAAATATCGAACCCACTGGGGGGTCTAATGAAAACCAAGCGATTCATGGCTGTGGCGCTGACCACTGCGCTGTCTGCCGGCGCACTGTACGGTAGCGTAGCCACTGCGGATACTCTCGACACCGTACTCAAGGTTGGCGAGCAGAAAACTGCTGCCGCAACTGCATCTCAAAAGCGCATCGACAAGATCGCTCAGGAAACCTCTGACCTGCTTCAGCAGTTCAAAGTGGTAAACAAAGAGATTGACGGTCTGCGCGTATACAACCGTCAGCTCGAAAAGCAGCTGGCCAACCAGCTGGCCGTGATCAAGGATCTGGACGAGTCCATCGACCAGGTAACCGTGATCGAGCGTCAGATCCAGCCGTTGATCCTGCGTATGCTGGACGGCCTGGAGCAGTTCATCGAACTGGACGCCCCCTTCAAACTGGCCGAGCGTAAGGCCAACCTCGAAGGCGTCAAGAATAATATGGACCGTTCCGATATCACTGTAGCGGAAAAATTCCGTCAGGTGCTGGAACTGTACAACTTCGAAGCGGAATACGCGCGTAAGATCGACAGCTACGGCGACACCCTGAACGTGAACGGTCAGGATCGCGAAGTAAACGTGCTGCAGGTTGGCCGTATTGCCCTGGTAGCCCAGACCACCGATTCCAAAATCTCCCTGGCTTACGACAAAGATCAGAAAGCATGGGTTGAGATCGACGCTGGCGAATACCGCCGCGCCATCATGCAGGGTCTGAAAATTGCCAAGAAACAGGCTACTACCGACATCATGACTATGCCGATTCCGGCTCCGGAGGCTGCGCAATGAAAACCTCTATCGCCAAACGCGTCTTTGCCGTAGCAGCGGCTGGCCTGATCAGCGTTTCCGCTGTGGCCCAGGACAAAGCTACCTCCCTGGACCAGCTGCTGAAGATGGTTCAGCAGTCCAAAGTTGCAGAATCTGCCGAGCACAAGAAGCGTGAAGACGACTTCCGTCGCCAGAAAGCCAACCAGGCTTCCCTGCTGAGCCAGGCCGAGAACACCCGCACTTCCGAAGAAGCCCGCTCCGCGGCGCTGGAGAAGAAGTACGAAGAACAGGAACTGCTGGTTCAACAGAAGCGCCAGCAGCTGGACGAGCGCCTCGGCTCTCTGAAAGAACTGTTCGGTCACCTGACCTCCACCGCTGGCGACCTGCGCGCCAATCTGGACACCTCTCTGGTATCCGCCCAGTATCCGGGCCGCGCCGAGTTCCTCGATCAGCTGATCGACAAAATGAACTCCGCCACCAAGCTGCCAACCATCCAGGAAATCGAGCGTCTGTGGTACGAACTGCAGCGTGAGACCGTGGAATCCGGCAAGGTTGTGAAGTTCAGCGGTACTGTGATCAAGCCCGACGGCGAGCAGGCCGAGCAGGAAATCGTACGTGTTGGTAACTTCAACCTGGTTTCCAACGGCAAGTACCTGGAAATGAACGAAAACCAGAAGATGGCGGAACTGATTCGCCAGCCTGACGGTAAATACCTGAGCATGGCGGCTGACCTGCAGGCAGCGACCAGCGGCTTCAGCCCCTTCGGTGTTGACCCCACCGGTCCTACTGGCGGTTCTTACCTGAAAGCCATGATCGCAAGCCCGAGCATCGTCGAGCGTTGGCACCAGGGTGGCATCGTAGGCTACATCATCTCCGCGGTTGGTGTTGTTGCTCTGCTGCTGGCCGTATGGCGTCTGCTGGTACTGTCCGGTGTGAATGCCAAGGTAAATGCACAGCTGCGTTCCTCCACTCCGAACACCAACAACCCGCTGGGTCGTGTTCTGGCTGTGGCGGAAGAGAACAAAGGTGTAGACGGCGAGACCCTGGAACTGAAGATGGAAGAAGCGGTGCTGAAAGAGCGTCCGGCCATCGAATCCGGTCTGAACCTGCTGAAGATCATCGCCATGGTGGCCCCGCTGCTGGGTCTGCTGGGTACCGTTACCGGTATGATCATCACCTTCCAGGCGATCACCATCTTCGGCGCGGGCGATCCCAAGGCAATGGCCGGCGGTATCTCTTCTGCACTGGTGACCACCGTTCTGGGTCTGGTTGTGGCTATCCCGACCGTGCTGCTGCACACCATCGTGAACGGCCGCGCCAAGCGTATCCTGCACATCCTGGACGAGCAGAGTGCCGGTATCGTTGCAGAAAACGCTGAGCGTAAATAAGAGGAGGCGGCAACATGCACGCATTGAATGACGCATGGGCCGCCGTCAACGCCTTTATGGCGTCGGGCGGGCCAGTACTACTCCTGATCGCCGGCCTGACCTTCTTCATGTGGACGCTGATTTTCGAGCGGGTCTTTTACTTCAAAGGTGGTCTGAAGCGCGATGTTCAGACTGCCATGGACGCCTGGGAGGCGCGCCCCGAGCGCAAATCCTGGAACGCCCACCAGATCCGCCACGCACTGGTTTCCCGGGTATCCGAGAAAATCGACTCCAACTTGGACATGATCCAGACCTGTGTCGCCCTTGCGCCGTTGTTCGGTCTGCTGGGCACTGTTTGGGGCATGATCAACGTGTTCGAGGTTCTCGCGATCACCGGTGGTGGTGATGCCAAGCAAATGGCCAGCGGTGTATCCATGGCCACCATCCCGACCATGGCGGGTATGGTGACCGCACTGTCCGGGGTGTTTGCCAACACATACATCACCCGTACCGCACAGCGTGAAACCCAGCTGCTGGAAGACCATCTGACGATGGATCACTGACGGCACCACAGTAAAGGTGCGCGGGCCAGTCTCCCCGGAGACGGGTCCGCGAACCGGAAGGTTTAGCCAATTCAGGGCGCTCTCACTGTCACGTTGTGAGGTGAGGGCGCCACAAGGCCAAATCTCGCTAATAGCATTTCGCTAGAGAGAGTTGCAATGAGCAGAAAACAGACTACGGCGGAAGAAGAAGGGCAAGCGATTGACCTCACGCCCATGCTGGACGTGGTGTTCATCATGCTGATCTTCTTCATCGTCACCGCGACCTTTATCAAGGAACCGGGCGTCGATGTTGTCAAGCCGGAAGCGACTACCGCTGACCTCAAAGCCGCCTCTATTCTGGTAGCGATTAACGACAACGACGAAATCTGGATTGCCAAAGAGCAGGTAGACGATCGCCTGGTGAAAAACACCCTGGAGCGTCTCTACGCGGAAAACCCGACTGGGTGGTTGGTGATTCAGCCCGATAAGAAAGCGAGCATCGAGAAGGTTGCCCTGATCGCGGACGCGGCCAGGAAGATCGGAATCGATAAAGTGTCGGTCGCTACAGAGAAGAGTTAACAGCTATGAACCCGGTAAGACTTGTAGGGGCGGGTGCGCTGGCGGTAGCCACCACTTTTGCCCTGATCTTCACCATGCATGCGCTGATCGAAGCGAACCTTGGTGCTCCGAAAGAAGAGGAGCAGATTAAGGTAGCCGACGTTGTGATGCCGGAGCAGAAGATCGAAACCCAATACGATACCAGCAAACCGGACAAACCAGACGAGCCCGAAACACCGCCACCGGAAATGCCGGAGCCGGAGTTTGACCAGCCGGATGTAGACAATGCCCTGAACATGTCTGCCCCAGCGGCCAATGCCGATCTTAAGGTCGGTGGCATCGGTGGCTTCGCCTCTGAGGGCGATTACCTGCCGATCGTAAAGGTCCAGCCGGAGTACCCGCGTCGCGCACTGCAGCGTGGTATCGAAGGTTGGGTGGTTGTGGAATACACCGTGACCAAAAACGGTTCTGTACGGGACCCGAAGGTAGTGGAAGCCTTTACCCTTGACGGCAACCCCACCACCATCTTCAACAGTGCTGCCGTTAAGTCAGCTCTGAAGTACAAGTACAAGCCGCGTGTTGTTGACGGTGAGCCGATTGAAGTACCTGGTGTAAAAACCAAGATCAGCTTCAACATGGCCAAGAACTGATAGGGGACGCATATGAACATGACGACCGTGACGAAAGGCCTGTCCAGATTCGTCCTGCGCACGTCCGTAGCGCTGCCCCTGCTGCTGGCACCGGCCGTGAGCGTGACCGTACTGGAGGCCGTCGGTGTATCCGGTTCTTTTGCCCAGGCGCAGGCCGCCGAGCAGAAGACCCGTAAGACCCCGGCGATGCGCGAAAGTGCGTTCAAGTATCTGGGCAAGGCGCAGGAAGCTGCGGATGCCCAGAACTGGCAGGCGGCACTGGCCGCGCTGAAAGAAATGGAAGCCGGTAAGGACAAGCTGAACGGCTATGAAGCCGCGCAGATGTACTACTTCTACGGCTACGTTTACTACAGCATGGAGAAGTATCCGCAGGCGATTAGCTACTACAAGAAAGTACTGCAGCAGGGTGAAGAAAACCTGCCGGTAGCGCTGGAAGTAGGAACCCTGTTGACCGTTGCCCAGCTGTACTTCGTGACCGAAGACTACAAATCGGCAATTGACTACCTGAACCGCTGGTTCAAGGTTTCCGATACCGTTAACGCCGACTCTTACGCGCTGCGCGCCCAGGCTTACTACCAGCTGGGTGACAATGCCAAGGCACTGGCCGATATCAATCAGGCCGTGTCTATGTACGAAAAAGAAGGCAAAGTGCCTAAGGAAAACTGGTTCGGCCTGCAGCGTTTCCTCTACTACGAGAAAAACGACTACAAGCAGGTAGCCAATATCCTTGAGAAGCTGGTGAAGCACTACCCGAAAGGCGAGTACTACAAGCAGCTGGCGGGTATGTACGGCGAACTGAAACGTGAAGACGACATGCTTCACATGATGGAAGCCGCCTACATTGCCGGTGCCCTGCAGAAAGAGAAAGAGCTGTTGAATATGGCCTACCTCTTCATGGGCGCGGAAACCCCGTACAAAGGTGCCAAGGTCATCGACAAGGGCATCAAGGAGAAAAAGATCGAGCGCACCTCCAAGAATCTGGAAACCCTGGCTCAGGCTTACCAGATGGCTCAGGAGCTGCAAAAGTCGATCCCCGAGCTGGAAGCGGCCGCAAGTATGTCCGACAAGGGCGAGATCTACTCTCGTCTGGCCAGTATCTACCTGGACCTGGACAAGAACGAAAAAGCCGTAGACATGGGTGCGAAAGCGCTGAAAAAGGGTGATCTCAAGCGCCCGGACCAGCTCTACATCGTGCTGGGTATGGCCAACGCCAACCTGAAAAAGTACGACGACGCCTTGAAGTACTTGAAGAAAGCAAAGGATGACAAACGCTCCGAGAAGTTTGCCTCACAGTGGATTGCTTTCGTAGAAAGTGAAAAGGAGCGGGAAGAACAGCTGGCGATGTAGTTGATACATTCGCTGGAGGTTTAGACCGAACCGGGAAGGGCCGCACTTGTGCGGCCTTTTTTTCGTCTGCAATTCGGCATTGCTGGCGCAAATATAGACAATTATTGAGAATTATTTGCACTTTCGCTCAAATCAACTAAATACTGTAAGTAGCTGATCAGCTTTTTCCACCGCACTGCCACATACCTTTTGCGTATGCAGGCTGTGCGATCTTTCAACACCCTAAAATAAAAAGTGAGGTGTTTATGGAACAGGCTTATCCGCCCAAAAACCTTTCTGCCACCCTATCTGCGATAGCCAATCCACAACTATTCAATCCGCTGTCTTTCACCATGACTTCCGCGCAGCTGCTGCGCAGTGGGGCGTTTGCCCTGGGGGTAACCGGGCTTCTGCTGCTGGGTATGACCCAGCTGATCGCCACGGACTATCGGGCGCCGCCCGATGAACTGCCGCCGAAAGTGTTGGGCATCCACATGCCGAAAATAACGCCGACGGTGCAGAAATCCGATCCGGTGCTGAAGCCGCAAGACGTACCGCCACCGCTGCCGCGAGTGGAGATCAACCACAAGGTAGAGCCACAGGACCTGCCGACAGTCATCAGTCCGCCGGTGGTGGGAAATGAGCGCAGCGGTCCGATTCCGATCACCGCGGACCCACTGCCCATCTACAAGCCGGCACCGCAGTACCCGCGCCGCGCGCTGGCGAGGGGCATTGAAGGCTATGTGGTTGTGGAGTTCACCATCACCAGCAATGGCAGTGTGAAGAATCCGCGGGTCGTCGGTGGCTATGACAGTGCCGGCGCTCCTACGGATGTCTTTAACAATGCGGCATTGAATGCGGTGGAGCGCTTCAAGTACCGCCCGCCGATGTCGGAAGGACAGGCCGTGGAACAGCACGGTGTGCGCAACCGTATCAGTTTCAAGTTGGCTGAATAACAGGAGAGATAAAGAAATAGCGGGCTAAGCCCGCTATTTCTCATTTGAGATCAGTCGATTTCCCGCACCGCACCGCGATCGGCGCTGGTGGCGAGCAGGGCGTAGGCCTTGAGGGCCTTGCTAACCTTGCGCGGGCGTGGTTTGGCCGGTTTCCAGCCGTCGCTGCCTTTGTTGTTCATGGCCTCGCGGCGGCGGTGCAGTTCCGCTTCCGGGATATCCACTTCGATCAGGCGGTTGGGGATGTCGATACGCACCAGGTCGCCATCCTGCACCAGGCCGATATTGCCGCCGCCGGCCGCTTCCGGGGAAACGTGGCCGATGGACAAGCCGGAGGTGCCGCCGGAGAAGCGGCCGTCGGTGATCAGCGCACAGGACTTACCCAGACCCTTGGACTTCAGATAGCTGGTTGGGTAAAGCATTTCCTGCATGCCAGGGCCGCCTTTCGGGCCCTCGTAGCGCACGATCACCGCTTCGCCTTCTTTCACCTTGCCCTCGAGAATGTGCGCGACGGCATCTTCCTGGCTCTCGACAATATGCGCCGGTCCCTCGAAGTGCCACAGCTCTTCCTCCACCCCGGAGGTCTTTACCACGCAGCCATCCGGTGCCAGATTGCCGAACAGCACCGCGAGGCCACCCTCGGAGGAATAGGCGTGCTCGACGGAGCGTATACAGCCATTTTCGCGGTCGCCGTCCAGGTTGTTCCAGCGGCAGTCCTGGCTGAAGGCCTGCTGGGTGGGGATACCGGCGGGACCGGCGCGGAAAAACTTGTGCACTTCCGGATTGTCGGTGCGGCGAATGTCCCACTCTTCCAGCGCTTCGCGGAAGGTGCGGCTGTGCACCGTGGGCAGGCTGGCGTCGAACAGGCCTCCGGCTTCCAGTTCGCCGAGAATCGACATCACGCCGCCGGCGCGGTGTACGTCCTCGATGTGGTACTTCTGGGTATTGGGCGCGACCTTGCACAGTTGCGGGATCTTGCGCGACAGGCGGTCGATATCCGCGAGGGTGAAGTCCACCTCGCCTTCCTGGGCGGCGGCCAGCAGGTGCAGGATCGTATTGGTGGAGCCGCCCATGGCGATATCCAGCGCCATGGCGTTACTGAACGCAGCGCGGCTGGCGATGGAACGCGGCAGCGCGGACAGATCGTCCTCTTCGTAATAGCGCTTGGCCAGGGCGACGATCTCGCGGCCCGCGCGCAGGAACAGCTGCTCGCGGTCGGCGTGGGTGGCGAGCATGGTGCCGTTGCCGGGCAGGGAAAGACCCAGCGCTTCCGTCAGGCAGTTCATGGAGTTGGCGGTGAACATTCCGGAACAGGAGCCGCAGGTGGGGCAGGCGGAGCGTTCGTACTCGGCAACTTTTTCATCGCTGGCGTCGTCGGTAGCGGCGATCACCATCGCGTCCACCAGGTCCAGCTTGTGGTCGGCGAGCTTGGTCTTGCCCGCTTCCATGGGGCCACCGGACACGAAGATCACCGGGATATTCAGGCGCAATGCCGCCATCAGCATTCCGGGAGTGATCTTGTCGCAGTTGGAAATGCACACCAGCGCGTCGGCGCAGTGGGCGTTCGCCATATACTCCACCGAGTCGGCGATGATCTCGCGGCTGGGCAGGCTGTAGAGCATGCCGTCGTGGCCCATGGCGATGCCGTCGTCCACGGCGATGGTGTTGAACTCCTTCGCCACGCCGCCGGCTTTCTCGATCTCCCGCGCCACCAGCTGACCCATGTCTTTCAGGTGCACATGTCCGGGCACGAACTGGGTAAAGGAGTTGGCCACGGCGATGATTGGCTTGTGGAAGTCTTCATCCTTCATGCCGGTGGCGCGCCACAGGGCGCGGGCGCCGGCCATGTTGCGGCCGGCGGTGGATGTGCGGGAACGGTACTGAGGCATAGTGGTTCTTGATCTGTCTGTGCGAAACGCGATTCGGTTACGGGCGCCGCGTGCGCGGCAAGCGCATCAGAGTAGCAAAATGCAAGGAATTTTGCGCGGCTCCCGGCCCGCCGGGGAAATCGCGCAAGGCCTGTCCGAAACAATGGGTTATCTCGGCAAACCTATTGCCGGGCGAGCCGCTTGCGCAAAACGCGGGAATTGCGCTGGATGTTGTACATCGACTTGCGGGTGGCGGGCAGGTCGCTCACCTCCACCTGGGTAAAGCCGTGCTCGATGAACCAGTGTTCGGTCTGGGTGGTGAGCACAAAAATCTCCGGTAGTTCCAGTGCCTTCGCCTGCCGCTCCATGTGCGCGAGCAGCTTGGCACCGCGGCCGCCGCCGCGGAACTCCGGGTGGATCGCCACGCAGGCGATCTCCGCGGCGACCGTGTCACCCTGTTCGTCGAGGATCGGGTACAGTGCGGCACAGGCCACCGGAGTGCCGTCCACTTCCACCAGGGTGAAATGGTCGATCTCCGCCTCAAGTTTTTCCCGCGAGCGGCGCACCAGGATGCCCTGCTTCTCCAGCGGCCGGATCAGGCCGAGGATCCCGCCGACGTCGTTGATGCGCGCGCGCCGCACCACTTCGTAACTGTCGCGGTAGATCATGGTGCCGGTGCCTTCGCGGCTGAACAGTTCCTGTAACAGCGCGCCGTCTTCCGCATAGCTCAGCAGGTGCGCGCGCGGTATGCCAGCATTGCAGGCGAGGAGCGCGCAGTTGAGGGTTTCGCTGTCGATGGCTTCCGCTGCTTCCTCGGCCTGGTTGATGCTGAGGTCGTACACCGCCTCGCCGTCGATTTCGAGGAAAGGCTGGTCGCGAAACAGGATCAGCTTTTCCGCCTTCAGCGCCCTGGCGGCCTCGGCGGCGAGATCGAGGTAATTGAGGCTGAACAGCTCACCGGTGAGCGAGGTGCCGAGTGGCGAGAGCACCACCAGGGAGCTTTCGTCCAGCGCGCGGGTGATGGCCGATACCTCCATGCGCCGCACCTTGCCGGTCCAGCCCATGTCGGTGCCGTCGATGATGCCTACCGGGCGCGCGGTGACGAAGTTGCCGGAGACCACTTTCAGCGCGGAGCGCGCCATGGGGGAATCCGGAAGCCCTTGGGAAAATGCGGCCTCGATTTCAAAGCGCAGCTTGCCGATGGCGGCCTTGATAATTTCCAGGGTCTCGCGGTCGCTGATGCGGGTATTGCCGTAAAAGCGACTCTGGATACCGGTGCTCTCCAGTGCGCGGTTCACCTGCGCGCGCGCACCGTGCACCAGCACCAGGCGCACACCGAGGCTGATCAGCAGGGTGAGGTCGTGCACCAGGTTGCGGAAGTTTTCGTGCTCAAAACCTTCACCGGGAATCGCAACCACCAGGGTTCGCCCGCGCAGGTCATTGATGTAGGGTGCGGCGTTCCGGAACCAGTTGAGAGTTGAGTTTTCGGTTTCCAATGTCTCTTCGCTTCAGCAGGTAAATTCGTTAGCGGTGCAATATACCGCATTTTCTGCAGATTTGTTCGGGGCTTGTACAGATCTTCGGCGGACTCTCGCTGTAGGAGCCTGCCTTGCAGGCGAACGGTTCAGTGCTCCAGACCGTTCGCCTGCAAGGCAGGCTCCTACAGGGCACATCGCCGGCTTTCAGAGGCAGAACCTGCCGATCACTCCCCGCAAAATCTCCACCATCGGATCAATCCGCTCCAGACCCAGATATTCATCCGGCTGGTGCGCCTGGTCGATATCCCCGGGGCCGAGCACGATGGTCTGCATCCCCAGCTTCTGCAGGAATGGCGCCTCGGTGGCAAACGCCACGCTCTCCGCGCTGTGGCCGGTCAGCTTTTCTGCCACCTTCACCAGCTCCGATTGCGCGGGCTCCTCGTAGGCTTCCACATCGCCGATCAGTGGCGCCAGCTCGAACGAGATTCTCTCGCCGTGAATGCAGTTTTGCAGTCGCTGGTGCAACTCCCCGCGCAGTTCCTCCATCGGCATCCCTGGCAGCGGGCGCAAATCGAACTGCAGCTCGGTGTGGCCGCAGATGCGGTTGGGGTTGTCACCGCCGTGGATGCAGCCGAGATTCAGCGTCGGCACCTGCACCGCAAAACCGGGATTGCGGTAGCGCTCCTGCCACTCGCTGCGCAGCTTGAGAATCTCGCCCATGGCGCCGTGCATGGCTTCCAATGCACTGGCCCCATAGGCCGGATTGGACGAGTGGCCCGCCTGTCCGGTAATGCGCAGTGCATGCATCATCATGCCCTTGTGCATGCGGATGGGTTTCAGCCCGGTGGGCTCGCCGATGATCGCGTAGCGCGCCTTGGGCCTGCCCGCTTTTACCAGCGCGCGGGCGCCGGACATGGAGGTCTCCTCGTCGGCGGTGGCGAGAATAATCAGCGGCTGTTGCAGCGGCTTGTCGACAAAGCTTTTTGCCGCCTCGATGGCGATGGGGAAAAAGCCTTTCATATCGGTGCTGCCGAGACCGTAAAAACGGTTGTCGCGCTCGCTCAGTTTGAACGGGTCCGACTGCCAGCGGTTGTCATCATAGGGCACGGTATCCGTGTGGCCGGCGAGCACCAGTCCGCCGTCGCCTTTTCCCAGGGTGGCGATCAGGTTGGCTTTGTGGGGCTGGCCCTCGATGGGCATGATTTCAATATTGAAGCCCAGGGTTTCCAGCCACGCCGCCAGCAGGTCGATGACGCCGCGGTTGCCCATGTCGAGTTTCGGGTTGGTGGCGCTGACGCTGGGGCTGGCGACCAGTTGCTGTAGCTGTTGCTGCAATGAGGGCAGCGTGCGGGCGTTCATGATTCGAATCCTTGCGAAAATGGTGCGGAAATTTGCGGGCGACCACCGCGTGCGGTGCTGTGGAGAAATGTACGGTATCGAAAGCCGTTGTGCCAACTCGATATTGGCGAGATAGTTTTGGCTACTGATTGAGATCCTGCTGGCGCTCGGGTTGCACCTGCTCACGAATGGCGGTGGTGAACGCTCTGGCAAGTGCGGCGGTGGAAACGCCGAGCATCAGCGCGCCATTGATCGCTTCCAGGGGGCCTAGCATACGGTGCTGGTAAGACATCACCACATCGCCGTAGCCGAGTGTGGCGAAGTTCACCGCGGAGTGATAGAGCGCAATTTCAAACGTGTCGAATTCGCCGAGAACTAAAAATACCAGCGCCCAGATCGTCATCTGCGCGAGACTGCCCAGAATCAGAATAACCACGAGGCCAATGATGACTTTCTCCGCCCGCAGGAACGTTGAATGAATCTCGCCTTCACGGCGTACGTAGTAGCGCAGGGCGGCCACCAGTGCCACGCTTTGCAACACGAGACACAGTGCCGTAATGGCGGTTCCCAGCAGCAGATCGAACAGCATCAACTCGCCATCTGGTCTGGAATTACAAAGTAAGTCAGTGCCAGGATCAGGTAGACGGTGAGCAGCTGCACGCCCTTCAGCCAGTCAGAGCGGCCGTCGCCGGCAATCTGGCCGGTGATCAGCACTGCCAGCAGCATGCTCAGTACCAGCCCGCCGGTAAACGCGAGATCCATGGGCCTGGGGCCGACGACCAGACTCAACAGCACCAGCAGCGGTGCGACGAACAGCGCCACCTGCACCGCGGAGCCGATGGCGATGGACAGGGACAGATCCATACGATTTTTCATCGCCACGGTAATGGCGGATGCGTGCTCCGCCGCATTGCCGAGAATCGCAACGATAAATACGCCGACAAATATGTTGCTGAGCCCGAGCTCTTCCGCCGCCGGTTCCACTGCGCCAACGAGAATCTCGCTCATCCAGGCGATGAAGACCGTGGCTGCGGCCAGCACCGCCAGTGCCTTGCCTACCGACCAGGGTGCGGGGTGATCGGCGCCCTCGACAAACTCCACCGAACCGGCAAACAGCGCCCGGTGCGTCACCAGCGAATAAATCAGAAACAGTCCGTACACCAGCAACAGCAGTACCGAGATGGAAATACTCACAAATCCCAGCCCACGCGGCACCTGCTCGGCAATGGAAAAGGCATAGGCCGCAGGCAGGATCAGCGCGATGGTGGCAAGTGTCAGCATGGTGGCCTGGGAGCGCGCCCCTTCGGCGCTGAATTTCTGTTCGCGGTGGCGCAGGCCGCCAGCGAGCATTGCAGCGCCGAGCACCAATAAAATGTTGCCGATGATGGAACCGGCAATCGACGCTTTCACCACGTCATGTAGTCCCGCCTTTAATGCCACCAGCGCAATGATCAGTTCCGCGGCATTGCCGAAGGTCGCATTCAACAGGCCGCCCACACCTTCGCCGGCGTGCTCCGCCAGGTGCTCGGTGGCGCGCCCCAGCCAGCCCGCCAGAGGTAAAATGGCCAGCGCTGAAGCCACAAATACCAGCAGGTGTTGCCTCGGCGCGAGATGTTCCAGCGCGATGGAGATGGGAATAAACACCAACAGTAGATTCAGGAATTTCACCGTCGTATCCGCTTTCTGATAGGCACTACTGCAAGGATAGCCATCAACGAAGCAGCACCCGCTGGCGCCACCCTTCCAGTAGATACATGGCCAGCAACGCGTACCCCGCTACAAGCAGAAACAGCGCCATGCGTACCACGAACGCCCGGTACACATCGTTGCCGAGGGCGCTGTCCTGAACCGCCGCACCGAGCAGGATCAACATGTTGATCAGGGTGTTGTTCCAGAAGCCGGGGGAAAAGCGGTTGCGGAACACCTGATAACAGCCGGCAGCGAGCAACAGGCTCACCAGCAGTATCCAGGCGGCAAAAAACCACAGCTCCACCGCCAACCCCAGGCACCACCACACCAGCAGTGCGCAAATACCGCCGAGAAATGTCGACCCCACCAGCTCCAGCCCGGCGCTGCGCATTTTCAGCGCCGTGGCTTCCCGCCCGAGCAATATGCTCTTCACCAGAAACGGCAGGTTGGTGGTGGGATTGGTCAGCGTGAAAACGAACGCCGGCAGCACGATCAGGGTGGCGCGCAGGGACAGCCAGTTGCCCTCGGCAGGCGGGATGGCGGGTGTTGGCGGTTTCGGGCGTGCGGATCCCACGGTGTGTGTATCTTCCGGAAACAGCGGATACACCAGCCACAGGCACAAAATCGCCACCGCCATGCCGAACACCAGTGCTTCCCGCAACGCCGAGGCGAGTGCAGAACTGGCCACATCCGCCGCGGGGATGGCGGTAAAACCCAGCGCCAGCAGCGTGGCCGGCAGTGCCTTGCCGGGCTTCAGTGCCAGGCGGTTGCTGAAGAAAACCCCGAGGGCAATGATCAATAGCGCGGTAAACGGGGCCTGCTGCAGCAGCGGCCCGATAAGGATGCCAACACCGAGCGCCGCCCCAATAAACAGCACCAGCCCCAGTGCGGCGCGCGCTCCGGGCGGTGGCGCCGGCACGGCGGCTAACAGCACTGCAAACACCGGCGCCACGAATGGAATGCCAATGTCGAATCCATAACACAATGCCAGCGAAAGCGCGGTAGTAAACGCAAGGCGATAGCAGCGTCGAGCGGCAAGGGGCATGGGGTGTGAAATTGTATTCAGACTGTGCCGTGCATACATATTGAGGAGCGCGTTTTAGTGCTAATCAGTTCCAGATGTCTTTCTGCTGCCGGGGTAAGTCTCGCGCATGAAAATCGCGATCAGGAACGCGATCAGAATAGCCAGCAACAGTGGCCGCGACGCGAACTGTGCAAGTTCTGCAGAGGCCGGTTCCAACCCCTCCCCTTGACCGAGGCCAATACGCATACCGGGGCGGCTGATCATGATGCCACCGACAATAAACATGATGCCGTTGACGATGGCTGCGGAGGTGCCGATGTTTTCCGGCTCGACCACATCGGATGCGGCGCTGAACGCGAGCATGTGCGCAGAGTTACCAAAGCCGAAAGCAAAACACAGAAACATGTCGACCACCGCTCCCATCGGCGGTGCGAACAGGATCAGCGTCAGCGCAACCAACTGGATGGCGATACCCACAGTGGTTGGCAGCTTGCGCCGGCGCAAGCGGTCCGAAATCCACGGCGTGACAAAACAACCGGCAGCGAGACCGAGCCACAACAAGGATGCGGTGAAATTCGCCGTCGCCGGATCAAGCCCGCGCACCATCATCAGTTTTGGCCCCCACACAACACCGAGTGCCAGCATCACGCCAAAACATAGTGCACCAAATGCCGCCGCTATCCACACCATGGGTACGGCACCCACTTTGGCCATGGCGCTGGCGACGCTGTGCAGAAATGGTCGAATGCCCCGCTCGCCGACCACCTCCACCGGGGTCGGATCCCGCAAACGGAACAGTGCGATGATAAAAAGCATCACACCAAACCCGGCAACCGATGTAAACAACTCTCGCCAAGGCCAGGTTTCCAGCGCCCGGGACAGCAGGTTTTGATTAAACGCGGAAAATAAAGAGGCAAAAAACTGCACGAAGCCGAACATCAGGCTGAATTTGGCCCAGCCGAACCAGGTACCGCCGATATACCCCGCACCCACAAAGCCGGTACAGGCGCCCAGCGCAATGAACACCTGCGAAAGAAGCAACATACTGAAATTCTGGGCGCCGGCGAAAAGGAAGACACCAATGGTAACCAGCACGATGGCAGGCAACAGGACCTTGCGCGCGCCCAGTCGGTCCAATAGCGGCCCGGCGAGGAACTGACAGATCGCGAACACCCAGGTGTAGAGCGCGGCGATAAAACCCACCTGTGCAATTGTCAGGCCTACGTCCTCCTGTACCCGTGAGTTGACGATGGAATAGCCGGTCTGGAAGCTGAAGTAGTACACCACAAAGGTGACCCCGATCAGCCATGCGCCCCATGCGCGCCATCCGCCAAGCTTGGGCGTATCAGAGGTACCACTGTTCGCCATTCGTTTATTCCACTCAGCCGTGCCCGTCGCGTGGATAGGTCTCCCGCATAAACAGCGCGATCAGCAGCGCCAGCGCGCCGGCAATGATCAGTGGCAGGCTGGCATATTGCGCCAGAGACAAGGACTCCGGCTCCAACCCCTTGTCCAGGCCGAGACCAATGCGGAATCCTGGACGGCTGATCAGAATGCCCCCGAGGATAAACATGATTCCGTTGACGATGGCCGCGGAGGTACCGATCTGATGTGGTTGTACAACATCGGCAGCGGTACTGAACGCCAGCATGTGTGTGGCGTTGGCAAAGCCGAGAATGAAACACAGCGTCAGGGCAAGGCCGCCGCCAAGGCCAGGGATAAACAGCAGCCCGAGCAGGGCGGCGAGTTGGACCGCGCAGCCCACCACCATGGTCCGTTTACGGCGTTTGATCACATCGGACCAGTGGGGTACCACGGCGCTGCCTGCCGCAAGTCCCAGCCACAGCAGTGAGGAACCGAAGGCTGCACTGGACTCGCTGAGCCCGTGCACCATCAGTATTTTTGGCATCCACACGACACCCAGGGCCAGCAACATGCCGAAAGAAAATGCACCGACCAGTGCGGCCACCCATACGTGTCCGATCTTGGCTACATTCGCCAAACTTTTCAGCACGGAAACAAAGAAATTTTCCGAGGTGGTGTCGGCCGCGTGCACCACCGGGGTGGGGTTGCGGATATAAATCAGGCCGAGCACAAACAGCACCACCCCGAATACCGCAGTGGCATTGAACAGAGTGCGCCAGGTAGTGGCATCCAGAGCCATGCTGATCAGGTTGACGGAAAATGCAGAAGTGAGCGCAGCCATCACCTGCACCAGGCCAAACATGAAACTGAATTTCGCCATGCCGAACCACTGGCCACCGATATAGCCGGCTCCAACAAAACCGACACAGGAACCGATGGCGACGACAATCTGCGAGAGCAACAGCATGCTGTAACTCTGCGCATTGGCAAACAGGAAAATCCCCAGTGCCACCAGGGCGATGGCAATGGGTAGAACCTTGCGGGAGCCCAATCGGTCCAGCAGCGCGCCACCAAAAAACTGGGAAATGGCGAAGGCCCAGGTATACACCGCGGCAATACCTCCGACCTGTTTGATGGTCAGCCCTACATCTTCCTGAACACTGGGATTCACAATGGAATACCCGGTCTGGAAGCTGAACAGATACACCACAAACAGAACCGCAAGGGTCCATACCCACCAGGCCATGGGGCCACCCAATTTATGGGTACCGGCGGGCGTATTTTTGTCAGGGGCGTCAGACATTGCTGACCTCCTTCATTCAATGAACCAATTTTGGGTTAACGGGCTTTTGACTGCTCATACTGCAGCTTCCCGGCGACGTAGGTAGCCTGTACCGCGCGATCGTCACCGAGGGTCATCTGTACGAATAACGCCTCATGGATGTCCTCCACAAACTGCATACGGTAATCAATGATCGGTGTGGATTTCATGTCCAGCACCACCAGGTCTGCCTCCATTCCCGGCGCGATACTTCCTACCTTGTCATCGATATACATGGCGCGTGCAGTGCCGCGAGTGGCGAAGTAAAACGCGTGGGCGGCAGTGAGTGCTTTACCGTTCAGCTGTGCGGCTTTGTAGGCTTCATTGAGCGTGGACAGGATAGAAAATGAAGTGCCCGCGCCGAGATCGGTGCCGATACCCACGCGTACCGGACGCTTGGGATCTTTTGCCCGATATACATCGAAATAGCCGCTGCCCAGAAAGAAATTGGACGTGGGGCAGTGGGCGATGGCGGATCCTGTTTGGTGCATGCAGCACAGCTCGTCTTCCGTCAGGTGGATGCCGTGTCCAAACACGGCTCGGGGGCGGCACAATTTGCTGTGGTCGTAGACGTCCAGATATCCTTTCCGTTCCGGAAACAGTTGCTTGACCCCGGCCACTTCATCCAGGTTTTCCGACACGTGCGTCTGCATATAGCAGTCCGGAAACTCGTCCCACAGGGCACCGGCAGAGTCCAGTTGATCGGGGGTGCTCGTCGGTGCAAAGCGCGGGGTGATGGCGTACATCAATCGACCGCGGTTGTGCCATTTGCTGATTAGCGCTTTGGAGTCGTCATAGCCGCTCTGCGTCGTGTCCAGCAGATAATCCGGCGCGTTGCGGTTCATCAACACCTTGCCGGCGGCCATGCGCATACCGAGTCGCTCGGCTTCTTCAAACAGCGCATCCACTGACTGCGGAAAAACCGTGCAGTAAACGCAGCTGGTGGTGATGCCATTCTTCAGGCACTCGTCGAGAAAAACCTTGGCTACGGAGGCGGCAAAGGCCTTGTCGGCGAATTTACGCTCTGTCGGAAACGTGTATTTCTTGAGCCAGTCGATCAGTTGCTCGCCGAAAGCGGCAATCATCGGAGTCTGCGGAAAGTGCACATGACTGTCGAGAAAGCCGGCGGTGATCAGGGCATCGGGCCCGTAATTGCGTACTTCCAGTCCCGCCGGCAACTGTGGCTGAATTTTATCTGCCGGACCGAAATGGGTAACCACACCATCACCAATCGCCACGATGGCGTCGGATTCGTAGAGCATGGTGTCTTCGACACTGGAAGCGAAGGGGTCGCCGGTAAAGGTCAGTACCGGACCGCGGATTGCACTGTCCGGTACGGGGTTGGAATCTGCCATTACAGCCTCCTGTCGCTTCCAGGTGTTAGATATCAGCGCGTCTGCGACGTCGCCTATTTCAGAGGTGGTACTTGAACAGCAGGCTGACGGCCTGCTGATTGGTGTCAAAGGCGGAAGAATTGGGAATCTGGTATTTGTTCCACCAGAAATCGAATTCAAAACCGACAAAAAATTTCTTTGGTTTGTCCCATTTCGCACCGACGTCCATGGTCACCTGTGGATTGAGGTGGTAACTCCACTCTTCCTCACCGAGACCAAGCACCCAGTCGAAGTAACCATCGATCAGAAATTTATGACCACCGATATCCAGTGGATAGCTGGCGTTCATGGAGATCTGTGCATCGTTGATGCCGTTTTCCGTTCCCTCGGTCAGTTCGGCGCGGCCGTAGATATTCAGCTGAACATAGTTAAATTTCTGCAGGCGACCGAGTAGTCCGGCCTTGTGGATATCGAGGTCAAACCCGATCCCGATCAACGCGGCTTCCGCCAGATCCGGGTCTTCACCACGCTCGTACTGGGTGGCTAAAAGCACATCTTCGATCACAAACAGGCTGCGTTCGAACAGGGTGCAGGAAATTTCCTTATTGAAGAGTTTGCCGAAGCTCAAGCGCGGGCCGAATTCACCGTAAAAAGTGGCGGAATCTGAACCTTCCGGTTGGCCGTGGTAATCGGTGGCGTCGATAAACATGAAGAGGTCGCCGATCCTGGATTCATGAGCGTGCTCCAGGGTTAAGGTGGACTGTTCATCCGGATCCACTTCGAATCCGCGACCATAAGGCAGTAGTGAAAGACTGGTGTCGGTCCATAGGAAGAATCCGGGGTCTTCGCCCTCGGGCTGTTTCGCCTCCTGTGCCCAGGCCGGAAGAGAAAGGAGCAAACCCAGGCCAAGGGGACCAACTACACTGGTGATTTTTGAACAGGCGGACACCCGTCTCCTTATAAACATTGGCACAATCCAATAACAGTCATAGAGCAACTACTCTTTTAGTAAAGCAGCAATTGTGTTGCTCGTGGCATACAGGCACCGCCATGACCGGGTTATGCGTTTTTCTAAGTCGTGGATTTCGCGTTATTTCCAAGATTGAGGATAGTGATTCGTGACGTCGCCAATGTCTTTCCTGCGCGCCGAACTGGCGGAAACTCCCACCAACGCGCAGCGACTGTTTCTGCTGTATTACAACGGCATTCTGGTTGACCTGGTGGTGCTGAATCTGTTTGCGGAGTTTTCAGAGAACGTCGAAGTCAAATCCTTCAGTATTTCCCTGTTGGCGGCGCTCTTGCTACAGCTGTTGCTGAAACTCACCATTGCGGTGGAGCACAAGGTCGCCGCGTTCTTCAAAAAATACTCTGGTGGCTTTGCCAGAGTCCTGCGTTACTTCTGTGCCTGGTTGGTGCTGTTCGGCTCCAAGTTCGTGATTCTTGAAGCCATCATTCTGGTGTTTGACGAGGATCTGCGCTTTCACGGCATGTGGCACGGTGTGATCACGTTGATCGTGGTGGTGGTGGTGATGCTGTTGCTGGAAGAAGCCGTGGTGCGCCTATACCGGCGCCTCAGCTTCCGCGACCGGACCGCCGGCAACACTGAGTGAGTGCTGGCCGTTTTGCAGCATGGCGATCAATTCCACCGCGCGCGGCCACTCGCCAAATCCCGAGGCGGGGTTCAGGTGGCCGACCTCGCCGAGGTTGACCAGCTCACCGCCCCAGTCTTCGGCAAACTGTGACACGCGCGAAAAATCCCCCAGCGGGTCATTGGTGCTGGCAGCGACAATACTGGGGAATGGCAGCTTCTGGCGCGGAATCGGCAGCCAGCCGTGTTCCTCGAGCACAGCGGTGCGGGGATAATTGTCCGGGAAAGGTGACTCCACGTCCGCCGGCGCGGCCAGCAGCGCGCCCTGGATCGGCCGGGAGTATTTCTGTGCCCAGTGTGTCACCATCATTACTCCCGCACTGTGTGCCACCAGAATCACCGGTCCATCAATGGTCTCCAGCGCGCGTTGCAGAGCTTCGACCCGCGCCGCGCAGCTGAGCCTGTCGATGTCCAGCGGCGGCACTGTGTGCACCTTGTCGAGACGCTGCGCGAGCAGCGTCTGCCAGTGGTCTGCCATGTGGTCGCGCAGGCCGGGGACGATGAGCACCGTCGCTTCGTTCTGATGCGTCATATTGAGCCCTCGGTTGAAGACGTGAAACTGAAGTCGGCGAACTGCTGCCGCAGCGCGCGCTTCTGTATTTTTCCGGTAGCGGTGTGAGGCAGGGAATCCACCACTTCCATGGCGCCGGGTTGCCACCATTTGGGTACCTTGCCGGTGAGAAAATCGCGCATCTCGTTCAGAGTGAGTTCCGATCCGGGTTTTTTCAGCACCACCACCAGCAGCGGGCGCTCTTGCCATTTGTCACAGGGGACCCCGATCACGGCCGCTTCCGCCACCTTGGGATGACCCACCGCGACGTTTTCCAGATCGATGGAACTGATCCACTCGCCCCCCGACTTGATCACGTCTTTGGCGCGGTCGCAGATGCGCATATAGCCCTGGCTGTCGATGGTGCTGATATCGCCGGTGCGGAAGTAGCCTTCGCTGTCGAAGTCGCTGCGACTTCCCTCGGGGTTGCGGAAATAACCGCTGGTGATCCAGGGCCCGCGTACCCAGAGTTCGCCCATGGCCTCGCCGTCGTGGGGGAGTCGCATACCGTCGTCATCGACAATCTTCAGTTCGACGCCGAACACCGGCATACCCTGCTTGATCTTCTGCGCGGTGCGCGCTTCGCGCGAATCCTGCTGCATCGCAGGCTTCAGTCGACATACGGTGCCCAGCGGCGACATTTCGGTCATGCCCCATGCATGCACGAAGTTCACGTCCTGTTGCGTCTCGAAGTACTCAATCATGGATGACGGCGCCGCAGAGCCGCCCACAATCATGCGCTTGAGCGACGGAAGCTTCCGGTTATTCTCCTGCAAATGTTTCTGTAGTCCGAGCCACACGGTGGGTACGCCCGCAGTCACGCTGACTGCCTCCCGTTCCATCAGCGAGTACAGGCTTTCGCCGTCAAGGGCGGCGCCGGGCAATACGAGCTTGGCGCCGGACAGTAGCGCCGCGTAGGGTATGCCCCAGGCGTTGACATGGAACAGCGGCACCACCGGCAATACCGCATCTTGCATGCCGATTTCCAGCGCATTGGGTGTGGTGACGGTCAGTGCATGTAATACGGTGGAGCGGTGACTGTAGAGCACCCCTTTGGGATTTCCGGTAGTGCCGGAGGTGTAGCAGAGTGCGCAGGCACTGTTCTCATCGAACTCCGGCCATGCAAAGGTTTCGGCTTCGCAGGCGATGAAGTCCTCATAACTGGTGGATGCTATGCCGTCTACGGTAGTCGCGCCATCGTCCAATACAATTACCGCGCGCACGGTATTGGAGCGCGCCGTAATGGGGGTAATCAGTTCCACAAACATCGGATCGGCAAATAGCAGCGTGTCTTCTGCATGCTCCACGATGTATTCGATCTGCTCTGGAAACAGGCGCGGGTTGATGGTGTGGCACACAGCGCCAATACCGGAGATTGCGTAGTACAGTTCGAGATGACGGTGGTCATTCCACGCCATGGTGGCGATACGATCACCGGGTTTAACGCCCGCGTTTGTCAGCGCGTTGGCCAGCTGGCAGACGCGCGCCGCGAAATCGGTGAACGTGTAGCGAAATTGCGGCTGGTCGGCGGTGACGGATACGATTTCCTGATCATGGTGGTAGGTGGTGGCGTGGCGAAAAATACTGGAGATCAGCAGTGGCCATTGCATCATGTTGCCGTGCATGGAAATTACCTCTGATATTGCTTTTTGAGTTCTTGGACCTCGGCCCCAAAATAAAAAATGCGGATGCCGCAATGGCATCCGCAAAACCCGATTTAGAAATTCATGCGGAAGGTGATGCCCGCAGTGCGGGGAGTTCCGGTAAATGTCTGGTAGGAACCCTCGGCACTGCCAACCGCCACATCCACATTGGAGGAAACGTTGGCTGGCAGTTTCTGGGTGTAATAGGTTTCATCCGCGAGATTCTGCACCCAGGCGGAAATATCGTAGCTGGCATCGCGCCACCCCAGACGGAAATTGCCCACTGCGTACGCACTCTGCTCGTGGCGCGGGTCAAGTTCGGAGCTGTAGTTTGCTGCACCGGTATAGCGATAGTCGACACGCGCATAGAGATCGCCGGTGAACATTGGCTGCTCCCATTGCAAGCCGATGTTGCCGGTTAGCTTGGGGGCAAAAGGCAAGTTGTTGCCACTAAGATCGCATTGCCCGAGTGCATTGTCCGGAGTGCGGCCGTGATAGCATTGGCCACCGGTGTATTGGTCGTAAACGGCATCGATATAGGCCAGGCTTAAAAGGCCGGTCAGCCTTTCGCTCAGCAACCATTCCGAATCGATCTCGATACCGTCGACCACCACTCTCTCGGCGTTATTCACGGTAAAGCCGAGGCTGACAAAGCTTGCGTTCTGGAAGTCGTCGTACTCGGTGTGGAACACCGCCGTATTCAGGCGCGCGCGGCGACCCCAGAATTCGGTTTTCAAACCGGCTTCCAGATTGGTGATGTCTTCCTGGCCAAAAGGGCGGGATTCCTGTGGCGCGACGCCGTACTGCAGGCTGAAGCCACCGGCTTTGAACCCCTGAGAATACAGGCCGTAAAGCATGGTGTTTTCCGACAGGAAGTAACTCAGGTTGACGTTGCCTGTGACTGCAGACCAGCTGTCGGAATCCTCGAAGTCGAGTCCCGCGGGCGTCAGGCTGCACACCAGGTTCTTGCCGACACAGGCGCCTGCCGCCGTCTGGTTACTCTGCACGATGGAGCCGGTTTTTTCTTCCCAGGAATAGCGCAGCCCCACATCGAGTTTGAGATCTTCGGTAAGGTGGGTTCCGACCTGAGAGAAGAGTCCGAAGCTGCTGCTGTCCTGCAGGGCGAGGAAATCGCCGCGATCACCTTCGACGCCAAACAGCGGCAGCGGTACGCCCAATGCCGCGTTCGCGACAACGCCACCGTACTCCTCGATATCTTCTTCCAGTACAAACTCGGCGCGGTTTCTGTCGCCGCGCGTCAGTTCGTTGACATAGTAGAAGGCTCCCACCATCCAGTCCCAATTACCATCCGTATCTGAAGACAGGCGCAGTTCCTGGGAGAATGAATTGCCCTCCTGCAAATCATTGAATTCCACCAAGTGCAGTGGCATTTCCTCGGCGCCGCCAAAGCGCAGATCCGCGCTGTAATCTTCGAAGCCGCTGATAGACGTCAGAGTGTACCCATCGCCCTGATATTCCAGCGTCAGTACACTGTCCACGGAGGTCTGGTCGAAATCGGAGTGATCGTCACTTTCGACAATACGATCAGAGGGATCGTTGTTGCTAATCGTGTGTCCCGCCTGCGCGATAATGGCCTGCTGGATCGGACTGAAATACACATCGGCGATCATTGGGCGCATGTTGCGTTGCGCGGCACCCACGATCAGGCGCGCGGACAGTTTTTCACTGAAGTCATACAACAACTGACCGCGCAGCGCGCGGCCGTCGAGATCGTCGCCGTCTCCGGCAACAATATTGTCGATCAGCGGATCGCGCTGGGTGTCCGTCAGGCTGATACGACCGCTCAGGTTGTCGGTGAGCGGTGAGTTCACATCGCCGCGAAACTGCCGGTAACCATCGGTGCCGAGGTTCACCTCCGCCATCGCCTCGAACTGATCGTGCGGTGCGGCAGTGGTAACACTGACCACACCAGCGCCCGCATTCTTACCATACAGGGTGCTCTGGGGACCTTTGAGTACTTCCACTGACTGCACACCGACCAGGTCGCCGAGGCCGAGGCCGGAGCGCGAACGGAAAGCGCCATCGATGATCAGTGCGGTATCCGGTTCAAAGGTGGGAATATTGCCTTCGTTGCCGATGCGGCGGGTGCGGAAACTGGCGTTGATCGGTGAAATATTAGTGGTCACGATCAGCGACGGCACCTGTGCGGCAATGTCGCTGACGTCGCGGAAACCGGTATTGGCCAGGTCATCGCCGGTAATCGCGCTCACCGAAACAGGTACATCCTGCATGCTCTCGGTGCGCTTCTGTGCGGTGACCTGGACCTCCTCAAGTACGGGTGCATCGGACTGTGCGAAGACCACCGTCGGTGCGGCGATGGCGACAATGCCGAATGAATGAAGGATGGCGCGGGCGATGGGGCGCAGCCCCAGGTTTGAATGTTTTTTCTCGCAGCTCTTCATTATTATTTTCCTCTGATGCCGATCATTCAGGACCGACAAATTGTGGTGCTGATACCAGCTCGTAACAGCCTGGCCTGTTTTTTCTCTCTCCGTGTAAAGTACCGCTTCTGCAGTATCCTCTCGCTTACGGAATAACCACTTTATGTGAGGGGGAGGGCGTGCACTTAGCTTCGGGCGACAGCTGCTTCTCAATTCGCGACATCAAGATATGATCGCCCGACGGTATCCGACTGAAGCACCATTTGCGTTCACCAGATTGAAAAAGGAAACGGCGACCGCAAGGTGAGTCAGAAGCAGAAAAGCAGAGGCAAAAAAGCAAAAAGGCCGCGAAAGAAAATCTTAGCGGCCCGAAATGTTCGGTTGAGATGCTGGTGGAAACGATGGCTATCGCGAAGCTGCGCTGTCAGATTCAGCCGGTAAAGCGGAGTAACATCAGCACCAGAATAGCGAGGAACACCGTTTCACCAATCATCAGTGCAATGGGTTTGAAACCGACTGACGCCAAATCTTTAAGCTGTGTTTTCATGCCGATCGCACTGATGGCCGCAACCAGGCACCAGCTGGAGAGATCTTTTCCATAGTGTTGCACCGCCCCAGATATCCAACCGGTACTGTTGATAGCGGCGAGCGCTACAAAGGCCACGGCAAACCAGGGTAGCAGAGGTGGGCGTTGTCCACCCTCGGCGGTACCCTGAGCGCGGGTGATCATGGCTGCACACAAGATCACCGGCAGCAACATGGCTATGCGCATCAGTTTAACGACCGTGGCTGTATCTCCAGTTTCCTGCGAAAGGCTATAGCCAGCCCCCACTACCTGGGCAACATCGTGAATGGTCCCGCCCAAAAAAATTCCGGCATCGACAGTTTCCAGCTCCAATAACTGCACCACCATGGGGTAGGCGATCATTGCCAGCGTCGAGAGTGCGGAAACCCCGATCACGGTAAACAGTGTTGCCCGCTCCTTCGCCGGGTGTGACGGCAGGGCGGCGGACAATGCCAGTGCCGCAGAGGCGCCACAAATGGCGGTGGCGCCACCAGTGAGCAGGCCAAAGATGGGTTGAAAACCGAGTGCTTTCGCCGCGGCCACCGAAACCAGGATCGTCACCACCACCGATACCACGACAATCAATACCGGCTCCCAGCCCAGTGCCGCAATCTGCGCAAAGGTAAATCGCAGACCGAGCAGCGCTACACCGACACGCAGCACCTGACGCGCGGTAAATTCGATCCCGGGTTTGCAGCGCGGGTCGCTGGCGAGAAAGTTCATCGCCATGCCGAGCAACAGGGCAAACAGCATTACCGGTGCATCGTAATGCTCCGAAAGAAAACTGGCTGCCGCCGCTGCGATAAGACTGGCAACCACGCCCGGAAACAAGTTGCGCCCGCGTTCATGCACGGCGGCAATGGCTGCTGCGCTCATTAGGAAAATTCCTCTGTATCAGCTGTTGCGGCCAGCGCCGCGCGTATCGCTGCCACCAACGTATCTGGCTCAGCGGCGCCGGAGACGGCGCGGCGATTGTTGAACACAAAATAGGGAACGTCATGAGCCTTGGATGGCGACATGGAGCGGTTGAAATGTATGGCCATTGCCAAGGCCCGCTCCGAGACTGCGTCCATGAAATGACTGTCGCGAGCAATCTCCAGCAGGGTGTTGCGGTCGCCAATGTTTTTGCCCTGTTGGAAGTGGGCCCGAAACAACTGATCCAGTAGCAAGCTGTACTGGGCGGAGCTGCCTTCCTGTTCTGCCAGTGTCAGGAGCCCGAGCGCCTGCGTGGTATTGGGCATCACTCTGATGCGGTCGAAAGCAATACTGACGCCGGCCTGCGCTGTGGCCTGTTGAACTTGAGCCTGTCGCAGGCGCACGGCTTCCGCACTGCCCAGACGGTGCTGATAAAACTCGACAAAAGGCACGCCGTGATCGGGGAGGTCGGGCAGCAACTGAGTCGGTTGCCAGTGGAGTTCTGGTTGGACCTGTGGGTGCAAGGCGGCGAGTGTTTCCAAAGCGGCTTCGAGATTACGCTTGCCGATAAAGCACCACGGGCAGATCAGGTCAAAATAGATATGGATGTTGAGCCGGATCATTGCACTCTGGTCTCCAGTGGAACATTTCCTTCATTGCCAGCATGCACGCCCTGAAGGTCTTTCAGGTAATTGCGCTTGCCGATGTAGAAGGCGATGGCTGCCGCCAGGCTCACCAGGGGAATAATCTGCAAAGCACTGCCCAGGCCGAAGCTGTCGGCGAGGCGGCCGGTTACCAGCGGGCCGGGGGCCAGCCCCAGTAGATTGTTGACCAGGGTCAGAGTGGCGAATGCTGTGCCGTGAATGGTGGCGTGAGTGAGATTTGCCACCATGGCACCGGCGGGGCCAGAAGTACCCGCGGCGACAAACATGCCGGCACCGATCAACAGTAGTTGTAGTGGTCCTGGCGGTAGTTGGAAGGCCGCGGACAACAGCAGGAAGGTTGCAATACAGTAGCTGCAGGCGAGTAAAAATTTACGCTGTGGCAAATTCTGGCTCACGCGATCACTCACAATACCGCACAGCACCATCCCGGCGCCGGCGGTAAGGACAAACACCGCGGCCAGGGCTCCGGCCTTATCGGTCGCCATGTCGTAGTAGCGGTTCAGGTAGCTGGGCATCCAGGCGATCATGGCACCGCCAATAAACAGTTGCAGACCGCTGCCGATATACGCACAGATGACCGAGCGGCTGGAGACCAGTCCAGCCAGTCGCAGGCGCAGTGGTGGCAGCGGCGCGGCTTCGTTGCGTGCGTTGCGCGGAGCAATCCTGGCTTCGCGCACGATCAGCGGGTAGATGAAGGCCAGTGCCAGGCCGAACAGTGCCATACAGGCGAAGGCCCAGCGCCAGGTCAGTGCGGTGGCGATAACGCCGCCGAGGCCCATGCCGAGTACCGAGCCAAACATGCCGCCCGCCATAAATGCCCCCGTGAGGGTGGCGCGCAGGCGTGCAGGAAATACCGACAGCACCACCGCAATGCCGACGCTGCCATAGGCGGCCTCGCCAATGCCGACAAAAAAGCGCGCCGTCAGCATCTGCTCGAAGTTGTCCGAGAGGGCGCACATCAGGGTTGCCAGGCTCCACAGGATCGCCATCAGTGTGAGGCTGCGCACGCGCCCAAAGCGATCCGCGAGCAGCGACAGCGGTACGGTCAGCAGCCCGACCATCAGCGCGACGATTCCGGCGAGCAATCCAAGCTGGGAGTCGGACAATACCCACTCTTCCTTGAGCAGTGGAAACACTGCATTAAGTACCTGCCGCGACATATAGTCGGAAATCAGCAGCCCAAAGGTGAGCGCGAACACAATCCACGCATAGCGACGCGGAACGTCACTCGCGGTTGTGCCACGGTGGTGATCGCAGTGATGGTCGCTGTGATGAAGTTGAGCCATGGAGCGTCCTCGTCAAAGAGTGGGCGAGCCGTATCAGTTTCTCGCCCGGCACCGCGGGTACATTACTTTTGCAGGAAGCCCTGCATGCCGCCCCTCGGGTTCGGAGCGAAGCCGTTGGCCGCCAGGGTCTCTTCGACGGTGTCATAGAAAACACCGATCTTGAGGATCTCGCGGGCTTCGTGACCATTGGCCACTGGGCGACCGAATTCTTTGGCGATGCGTACCAGCTGCTGAATCTGTTCGACGGTAGTCACCTTGCGCGAGCGATCCTGGGCCCAGAGGTTGTCTTCGATACCGCAGCGCACGTGCAGCCCCATCGCCATACCCATCATGTTGATGGGCAGCACGTTGAGCATGGTGCTCTCCACTGTCAGCATGGTGCCGTCGGGGATGGCTCGCAGGAAGTTCGCCATGCTGTAGATGTGCGGTTGGTCCATACCGCCACCGATGGCTACCCAGTTACATACCAACGGCCCCTTGTAGACACCGCGACGGATCAGGCGCTCAACCGTTTCGTAGCTGTTGATGTTGTAGAACTGGAAAGCGCTCTGGATACCGGCGTCGCTCAGACGCTTGACGTGCTCCTCGATGAAGCCGGGGCCGGACGGCACGATCATCTCGCGGTAGGCATCGTAGGTCTCGTCAGCCATGGAGGTACCTGCGTAGTCGCGCGCATCCATCTGCTCGATGACGTTCATCTGGGTGGTGTTGACCGTTACCGTGACCTGGTCGGGTTTCGGGTCGAGCTCGGCGAGCATGTGACGGGTATCGTCGTGCAGCCACTTCGCCGCCGCGCCGTCTTCCGGGGGCGCGAAGGAAATGGAGCCGCCGACCTGGATAACCATCTCCGGCACCGCTTTGCGCACACCGGCGATCAGTTCGTTGAACTTTTCCAGACGTTTGGAGCCCTTGCCATCCAGCTCGCGCACGTGCAGGTGCAATACCGCGGCACCGGCCTCGTAGCAGTCCACAGCTTTCTGGATCTGCTCTTCCATTGTCACCGGAATGTCTTCCGGAAAATCGGAGGGAAACCATTCGGGGCCGTACGGGGCCGCGGTGATTACGAGCCTGTCCTGATTTTCAGGGAAAAGTGCACCGTCTAAGAAGTTCATGACTGTTTCCTCAAATGATTGAAGGCGGGCGGTGTTGCCGGGTGCTCCCGGTCAGTAGGTTTTGTCACCAATGATGCCGGCGCGCTCCATCTTGCGATGGCACGGCGCATAGTCCATTACCGCGTAGTGCTGGGTGCTGCGGTTGTCCCAGATGGCTACGCTGTTCGGTTGCCAACGCCAGCGCACCTGGTACTCCGGGATGTTGGCCTGGCAGACCAGGTATCTGAGCAATTCACCGGCACCGGGGTTGGCATCCTGCCCGAAGCGCACGCGCTCGGGGGTGTGGTAATTGGTGAAGTGGGTGGTGAATGCGTTGACAAACAGAATTTTTTCGCCGGTCTCGGGATGTGTGCGCACCACCGGATGCTCCGCGTCCGGAAACTGGGCCTTCAGGGCCAAACGTTTTTCTATTGGCATGGCCGCACCGAAACTCGCTTCGATACTGTGGCGCGCACGCAGGCCGTTGATTTGATCTTTGATGTGCGCCGGCAGATTTTCGTAGGCAAGCGCCATATTTGCCCACATGGTGTCGCCGCCGATCGGCGGACATTCCACACAGCGCAACACACAGCCCATCGGCGGCGCCTCGCGCCAGGTGGCGTCGGTATGCCAAGCATTTTCATAGCGATCCATCGGCTGGTCCGGCGCTTTGTAAATCTGCACCAGGCCGGGATGTTCCGGATCGCTACCCGCTACCGGGTGGTCTTCCAGCTCGCCGAAGCGACGGGCGAAGGCCACGTGGTCGGCACGGCTGATAGCCTGGTCGCGCAGGAACAATACCTTGTGCTGCAGCAGCAACGCGCGGATATCGGAAAAAAGTCCGTCGTTATTCACTGCATCGGCAAGATTCACATCGCTCAATTCGGCGCCGATACTGCAGGTCATTGGCTGTACACGCATGGCCACACCCCTCAAATAACGAATATCGACGAGCCGGTGGTCTTGCGCGCTTCGAGATCCCGGTGCGCTTGCACAGCGTCTTCCAGCGCATAATGCTGGTTGATCTGGATACGAATGCGACCGGCGGCGATGTGATCGAAGATCTCGCCGGCGAGTTCGGCCTTTTCAACCGGATCAGCGATGTAGTCGGCGAGGGCCGGGCGCGTCATGTACAGCGAGCCCTTCATGGCCAGCAGCTGCGGATCAAATGGCGGAATGGTCCCGGACGCGGTGCCGACGCACACCATCAGGCCGCGGCGCTTGAGTGAGTCCAGTGATCCCATAAAAGTGTCGCGTCCGACGCTGTCGAACACCACGGCAACGCCTTCTCCACCAGTGATTTCACGTACGCGTGCGGCGACATCTTCGCGACTGTAGTTGATGGTGTAATCACACCCGTGGGCGCGGGCCATTTCCGCTTTGGCATCCGTAGACACTGTGCCGATCACCGTGAGCCCGAGCAATTTGGCCCATTGGGAAATAATCAGGCCCACACCGCCAGCGGCGGCATGCAGCAAAATGGTATCCCCGGTCTTGAACGAATAGATGCGACGCATCAGGTAGGCGGCGGTGAGACCGCGCATGGTCATTGCCGCCGCCGTTTCAAAACCGATACTTTCCGGCAACTTGATCAGCGGCGCAGCCGGCACCAGGCGTTCACTGCTGTAGGCGCCGAGTGTATTGATGAAGCCGGTGTAGGTAACGCGGTCACCGGGTGCCACATTGCTGACGCCTTCGCCAACAGCCAGTACCACACCTGACGCCTCGACACCCAGGCCATTGGGCATCGGGATCGGATAGGTTCCATTGCGGAAATAGGTATCGGCGTAATTCAGGCCCACCGCCACGTGGCGAAGATGCACCTCGCCGGGGCCGGGCTCGCACACTTCGATATCTTCGTAGCGCAGAACCTCGGGGCCACCCTGCTCGTAAATGCGCACTGCTTTTGCCATTGTCGTCACCTGTTTCAAACTCGAAATTGTCGGATTGGCCAGATGCCAAACCTATTGAGTCCTACTGTAGGTAACCCGGCGACCGGCTTCTTCTCTCGCGGCGACAGGGACTTTTCTTTTCGTGACAGCTGGGGCGGTTATGGGCAATTGATGATTGGCGGCGCTAATATAGTCACAGGCGGGATGTGGCAAATGGCAGTGCACGACAATGACATTGCAATTCGCGACATGAAACTCATTCGATTACGCGGCAATATCGGAGGCCAGAAGCCACCGGGGCACGCCTGATTGACGGATGCCAGATCATGGCGACACTCTTCCGGGCTGCGGCCCTCACCAATTATTTCGAGGTGGCGGAAAGCCTGGGGCTGAACCCCCAGCCACTGCTCGGCAAATTCGGCTTCAGCCGCTCGCAGCTCGCGGATCCCGAACAGCGTATCCCGGCGGCGGCAGCTATTAGCCTGCTTGAGGAGTCAGCGCGGGCCAGCAACTGTGACACATTTGGTTTGCGTATGGCGGAATCGCGCCAGCTTGCAGATTTCGGTGCGGTGAGCCTGTTGCTGACGCACCAGCGTACGCTGCGCGACGCACTTCAGGCGGTGGTTCACTACGAACATCTGCTCAATGAGGGGTTGGCGATCAGTATCGAGGATGCGGGTAAGACGGTCATCGTGCGGGATGAAGTGGTGACCGATCCGCCGATGTCATCACGACATGCGACTGAGCTCGCAGTGGGTGCCTTGTTCCGGTTGTGCAGTGCTCTTTTGGGAATCCACTGGCAGCCATACAGCGTCAATTTTACCCACGAGGCCCCGGACGATCTTCAGGTCCACCGCCGTATTTTCCGCTGCAAATTATATTTCGGGGCCGAGTTCAATGGGTTTACCTGCCCGGCTGACAGCCTCGATTTTCCGAACCCGACCGCAGATGCATCTCTGGCCCAGTTTGCCGAGCGCTTTGTGGATTCTCTGCCGGCAAAGTCCGAGCATTCCATCGAGTTGGACGTGCGCAAAATGATATTCCTGCTGCTGCCCACTGGGCGAGCGACCATCGAACAGGTGGCGATGACCATGGGAATGAATGTGCGCACCCTGCAGCGGCGATTGGATGAGGCCGATACGGGATTTTCCGAGTTGGTAAGCAGTGTGCGGCGCGAGCTGGCATTGCGACATATGGAAAATCCCAGGCACAGTCTGGGGCGCGTTGCCGAGTTGCTGGGTTATTCGGTGCCCAGTTCGTTCACGCGCTGGTTCAAGACCCAGTTTGGTGTATCACCCGCCCAGTGGCGGGCGAAGCATGTGAAAAAGGTGGGGTGAAACTGTCTACCGCTATATTGCCGCGAGTATGTATCCCTGACCCCATACCGTGCGCACCGTCAGTGAAAGTTCGGGACGCTTCTCCAGTTTTTTGCGCAGGCGGCTGACACGCCGGTCAACCGCGCGATCCAAGCCATCATATTGTCGCCCCAGTGCATGCACAAACAGGAAATCCCGACTTAAAAGGCGCTTTGGGTGTGAAACCAGCAACCAGAGAATTTCGAATTCGCCGGTGGATAGTGGCAGTAGCTGGCCTCCTATCTTCGCGCTTCGCTCTGCGTGATTCACCGTGAGATTTTGTATCTGCACAATACTTTTTTTGGGCGCTAGGTGAGTTGCGCGCTTCAGGCATACATGGATTCTCGCGAGTAACACGCGTGAATCAACCGGTGTAATGATGAAGTCATCCGCACCCGATTCGAAGGCATCCAGCTGGATTTTCGTATTGTTCTGACTGGAAATGATCAGCAGTGGCCCGACAAAGCTGCGCCGTATATGTCGGATAATCTCCAGTTTTTCTGTGTTGATTGCGTCGCTATTCCACAACACCACATCATACTCAATGGTGTCGAAAGTGAACTTCAAAGGACTGCCGTCAGCGAGTTGTTGAACGGAAAACCCTTGCTTTATCAGGAATTCACGTGGTGAGCGCTCCGGGTTACCCTTTCCTTCAAGCAATAGAATTTGTTTATCGTGCATCTCACGAATTTACTCAGTTCCTAATCCGGCTCACAGATCTCCATCTGTTGCGCCGCATCACGGCTCAATCAAGTTAACTGCCAGATCTCCTCATCCAACCTGCTGCCAGCAATTCGCAATTCTACAGCCCATGGCTACGACTGCTCGGCGTAAAACATGGGTGGCTCCGTGGTGAGCTCTATTAACAAAAATGATTGTCCGAGGATAAATTTTGTGGCTAATATCATGCGCAGACTGCTAGTGGATTTTAGTCCAGACATTTTGTTACGGCTATGACTTCATGGAGATCAGAGATCTGTACTGCCTGCTCTAGTACGTCTCGGGAATACGCGGAACAGGTGTGGTTTGTATGATGGCAAATTGAGATCTCAGATCCGTGCGGTAGATAAGCATCTTTTTTTCAGGAATCTCTGGGTGATTCACCCTAGCTATTCAAAGATGTTATTCGGACGGATAGTTGTGTGAACCGGTCGGTCTACAAACCAGTCTACTTCCGGCAGAAACGCACCTTACCGACGAAGGAATTCAGAGCAAGACTTTCTTTCGGGTGGAAGGAAGGCGGCGCCATTGCATGTCAGTAAGCGTAAGTGAGATAGCTAAGTATTCGAATGTATAGCTTGCCGAGTTGACGCAAGATCGCATGGTCATCGGTATAGGCGATTACCGAGGCCTGACCGCCAACACGAAGTTGATTGAGGGCTTCGGGTGGCAGCGATGAGTCGAATTCCACCCGCACGGGAAACCGTTGTGCCTGGCGCAGCCAGTCGCGATTGTTTTGCACATCTGGCAGATCCCCCGGCACGGGTATGCGACCGGCATTCACACCTGCCCCGATATCCCGTACTCGACCTTTTAAAACCTGACCAGGTAGTGCGTCCAGAAGAATTTCTACCGGTGTGCCCTGCTTCAGATGGCCTAAATTGTTTTCCGTGTAATCCGCGCTGATCCAGAAATCCTCTTGGGAAATCAGAGTCAACACAGGGCTTCCGGTCCCAGCGTAGCGGCCAACTTCTGCGCGCAGATCGGTTATGACGCCATCAGTCTGCGCGACGACTGTGGTGTTATCGAGATCCAGTTGCGCTTGGTTAACCGCAGCCCTGGCGACTTTCAGCAGCGAGTTGTTGTGCTCTGAATCACCACCTTTCTGTTCGATGGCCTGTTGGATCGCGGCTTCCGCGGCGACCACTTGGGCGCGCGCTTGTTCCAGATCAGCACGGGCGATTTCCAGACGGCGCAGGGAGATAGTGCCTGGATCTTCGTCGCGCAGTCGCTTGAGGCGAGTGTAGTTTTGTTCCGCTTCCAGCCTGCCGGCGGTAGCAGCGCGCAGGTTGGCGCGGGCTTGTTCTACCGCAGCATCTCCGGCGGCGATCTGCTGCCAGGTGTTGTCGAGATTGGCACGTGCGCTCTGCAGCGCCAGTGCGTACTTGGTGCGGTCGATGGCAAACAGTTTTTCGCCTTCTTTGACCTGCTGATTGTTGTTGACCCACACCTCGGTAATCACCCCGGCCACTTTGGGCGCCACGCCCACCACATAGCCTTGCACCCGCGCCTGCGAGGTATAAGGGGTGAAACGGTCGGCGAGGAGGTACAGGCACAGAGAAGCGAGAATCAGTGCCAGCAGGACTTTCACACCGCGACCGACTGCCTGCGCGGAATCTTTCTGTTCGTTTTTTTGTGACACAGGCGCAGGGGTACCGGCGGCGTCCGCCGCGGCGATTTCGTCCAGGGTGTGCCGGTTGTCAGCGCTTGCTTCTCGGTCGTGCATTCAGGACTCAGGCATTCATGGAATGGGTTCTTGCAAAAGATCGCCCCAGTCGACGCGCTCTGTCATGCGGTAGCGCGTTTCCGCGGGAACGAGGTCGTCGATGCCTGCCTCGCGCCAGCCGCCGCCGAGGGACCGGTACAGTTCAATAATGGCAGTTACATGGTCACCGCGATTGATGACTACAAGGTCGGATTGCACAAACACCGCGGCCTGCGCGTCGAGCACCCGCTGGAAGTCGGAATAACCTTCCTGATACCGCCGCATGGCGATTTCCAACGAACGCTCTGCGGCGGTCAGGGATTCGTTGAGAATGCTCTGGCGGGCGTGGGTCTGGGCGATTCTGCTGGCAGCGTCGTCGGTTTCCCGCGCGGCCTGCAGTACGGTTGCGCGGAAGACTTCCAGTAACTGTTGTAGCCGCGCATCCTGCACACGCACGTTGTTCTCGATGCGCCCGTAACTAAAAATATTCCAGCGCAGTGCCGGACCTATGGCAAAGGTGGACACGTCCGGGATATTGTCGAGGCTGGTGCCGGCCCAGCCGAGGGTGCCGAACAGGGAGATGGCGGGGTAGAGGTCTGTGATGGCGACCCCGACCTGGGCGGATTGCGCCGCGGCCTGCCACGCCGCCGCGCGCACATCCGGGCGCCGCAGCAGCAGGCTGACCGGGGCCTCGTTCAGCGGAATCCGCCGAATGTCCGGGAGGCTGTCATCGACGCCGGCCAATTCCGGTAAATCCCCCGGCGCGCGCCCAAGCAGTGCGCACAGGGCATTGCGCTGCAGGCTCAGAGTGAGTTTCAGCGCGGGGATTGTCGCGAGCGTGGCAAGGAGCTGGGTGCGCGCCTGTTGCAGGTCCAGCTCCGATTCCTGACCGCTCGCGAACAGCGCGCGGGTGATCGCCACGTTGCGTTCCTGCAGGGCAATATTGCGCTGTGCTATGTCGATGCGCTGCAGGGTGGTCTTGTAGTCGTAGTAGCGTGTCGCTACCTCGGCAGCGAGCAACACCTGCCCGTCGCGCTGGTTGGCAATGGAGGCGAAGAATGCGGCGTCGGCGGACTCGATGCCGCGCCGGAAGCGACCCCAGAAATCCATCTCCCACTGGATGTTGAAGGCGATGTCACCTGTGCGGTAATCCCGGTGATCGTCGTCAGCCCCGCCGTGCAGATATTCGGATACATAGGCCGCGGCACCGTCGATCTGTTGCAGCTGCGGGTATTTGAGGCCGATGGCGATGCCGAGTGCGGCGCGGCTTTCGAGAATGCGCAGGCCGGCGATCTGCAGGGTGGGATTTTCAATACGCGCGATGGCGATCAGGTTGTTGAGCGTGGGGTCCCCTAGGCGCTGCCACCACTGACTCAAATCTGACGCGCCCGGTTCCTGATAGGCCTGACCGTACAGATCCGGCTGCCACGCCGACAACCAGGCCATATCCGGTTCGCGAAAATCGGGCCCGAGAGGGGCGCAGGCAATGGCGCTGGTCAATAACAGCGCGGAAATTGGCCGGAAAAATGCGGAACGCAGCGTCGCACGGCTCATTGCGCGCGATCTTTGCTGGGGTTGTCCGCGGCGTCCATCCATCACGTTCCTTGTGCGCGGCGTAGGCGGGGCGTAGGTCGGCAGAAAGTATAGCAATCGCCTTTCAGCGGGAATTTCGCTCGCGCTGGTGCCATTCGCTCAGTACAACGGCAGCGACGATGAGGGCGCCGCCGATGGCGAGACGCGGCAGATCCGCGTCGCGGTTCCAGATCAACAGGTTCACCAGCAACCCCGCCGGAATCAGCGCATTGTTCATCGCCGCCAGGGTACCGGGGGAAACCTGGGTGGCGCCCTTGTTCCACAGGAAATAGCCGAGTCCCGAGGCTACGGCGCCGAGCCACAGTAACACGCCCCACTGGACTGGCGTGGTGGGGTATTTGGCGGTGCCGAGGGCGAACCAGGCAATACCGGCCACGATACTGGCGCCGATAAAAAACCAGCCGAAAGTCTGCCGCGGCGGCAGCGATTTCGTGCGCGCGTGGGAGGATTGCATAAACTGCCTGTAGGCCACCTGGCCTGCCGCAAAGCAGAGGTTGGCGCCCTGCACCACAAAAAAGCCTTTCCAATAATCGCCGCTCAGGTTGTCCCAGCGGATGATGGCGGCACCGAGCACGGCGATGGCGGCCACCAGTAAATTCCAGGGCGAGAAGCGCCGCGCCAACAGGTCGTAGATCAGGGCGATGTACACCGGCGTGAAAATGGTAAACAGCAGTACTTCCGGTACGCTCAGCAGCAGAAAAGATTGATAGTAGAACAGATACATCAGTCCCAGCTGCACGGCGCCGATGGCGATAAGCGTCAGCGCGATGCGCGGCGGTGTGCGCCAGTTGAGAAATGGCAGGAATATCAGGGTGGCGAGTAGTACCCGGGTGAGTACGGCAAAATAGCTGTCGACCTGGCCGGCGAGATAGACGCCGATCAGACTGAAGGAAAGGGCCCACAACAGGGTGATGAGTATCAGCAGAAACATGAATAGGAAGTTTGTCCGGTGACGATTGGCCTGGATTACATATCGCTCGCGGCGTTGGCGCAACTGTGCGAGCGGTTAAAGAAAGTCCGTGCTTTCAGTTTCAATGCCAGCAATGGTCCGGGCTCGCAGACCAATTGGCGTGGGCATGGGCGCGGGGAGGTGGAGGTTACCAGTTTTGGCGCGCACATTCTGTTTGCGGAACGGGCGAAGTTTACCGATGCGGATGGTCACAAAATTGACTTGCAAAATACTTACCGCTGGACGCGCTGTGTGGACTTTGTGCGGCTGGAGCATCTGCGGCGGGAGGAGCCGGTGATGTTGTTCAATCTGGTGCCTGTTACCGAGCACGGGTTCCGTCACCAGTCGCCGCATCTGTGTGGGGAGGATACCTACACCGCCGATCTGATTCTTCATCCGGATGAGATTGAGTTGATCTGGCAGATTGATGGGCCGCGGAAGAATGAGCGGTTGCATTACCATTACTGGTAAATGGGTATTACCGGTAAAGGGCATTAATACTTGATTGATTCCCGTGGTTATCGATTTATGGTTGCTCGAAGCAAATTGGTCTAATGAAGGTCGATATGAAGGTGGCGATACCGGGTGCGCTTTTGCGAGACCTTCCGCGAGAGGGACCTCGCGGAAGAGCCCCCATGGATGGGTTGAGGGGGAGCGCCTAGCTCGTGTCTCGCAAAAGCGCACCCGGTAGCGGTACCGCCACAGAGTAGGAACGAACAGGTACCACCGTAGAATTACAAACTGATCTGTCCTCGCAGATACGTCACCGCGCGTCCGCGCATGATTACCCGCTCACCTTTCAATTCACAATCCAGCTCGCCACCGCGCGGTGAAATCTGTTTTGCCTTGAGTGAGGTCTTGTCGAGTTTCTGTGCCCAGAACGGCACCAGTCGGGTGTGTGCAGAGCCGGTCACCGGATCTTCGTCGATGCCGATGGCGGGGGCAAAGAAGCGGCTGACGAAGTCGCAGTCGAAGCCGTCGCCGGGAGCGGTGCAGATCAGGCCTTTGTAGGGCAGGTTTTTTACGGCGCGGAAGTCCGGGGCGAGCTCGGCGACGATGTCGGCGGAGGGGAACTCCAGCAGCAGCTGGTCGTTGGAACCGACCACTTCCATGGCTTTGACTGGAGCTGTACCGAGTGCCTGTGTGTAGCTTTCGTCGAGTGGGATTTCGCTGTTTTTCTGCGCGGGGAAGTCCATTGCCAGCAGGTCGCCCTCTTTGCGCACGATCAGCTCGCCGCTGCGGGTGTGGAAGTGGATTTCGCTGTCGGTAAAACCCAGTTCGGTCCACAACAGGTGCGCGGTGACGAGGGTGGCGTGGCCGCACAGGGGGACTTCTTCACTGGGGGTGAACCAGCGCAGTTCGAAGCCGTTGCCGGCGGGCACGGTGAAGGCGGTTTCGGCGAGGTTGTTCTCCGCGGCGATCTGTTGCATCAGCGCGTCGTCGAGCCAGCTTGTGAGGGGAATGTAGGCGGCGGGGTTGCCTTTGAACAGTTTGGAGGTGAAGGCGTCGGCCTGGTAGATGGACAATTGCATGGGAATTTACCTCCTCGACTGCGGGAATGAATAACAAATGAAAAAGGGAGCGCGAGGCTCCCTTTTTAACAGGCGATGGCGCTAGTGGCCATCGCTAATCGGCATATGGCCGCCTTACCAGCCAAACACACCTTTGAAAAAGAAGAAGAACAGGATGGCCAGGCCCGCGCCGGCGGGCAGGGTGACGATCCAGGAGGCGACGATGGTGGTGATCATGCGCAGGTTGAGTGCGCCGATACCGCGCGCCAGGCCCACCCCGAGTACCGCGCCCACCAGGGTGTGGGTGGTGGAGATAGGTAGGCCTGTGCCGGAGGCCAGAACCACGGTAGAGGCGGCGCCCAGCTCGGCGGCAAAGCCGCGGCTGGGGGTCAGCTCAGTAATCTTCTGGCCGATGGTGGCCATCACCTTAAAGCCGTAAGTGGCGAGGCCCACCACGATACCGACACCACCGAGCAGCAGGATCCACGACGGCATCACCGCTTTGGCAGTTACCGCACCCTGCTGCACCGTGTTTACAATCGCTGCCAGTGGGCCGACGGCGTTGGCCACGTCGTTGGAGCCGTGAGCGAAAGCCATGGCACAGGCGGTGAAAATCATCAGGATGGCGAACACCCGCTCCACGTTGGCAAAGCGGTTGCTGCGCTCGCGCTCGGGGTCGCGTTTGATGCGCTTGATCATCGCCATGCCCACGCCCATCACGATCAGGCCGACAACGCCGGCGATCAGCGCGTCCTGCCAGAAGACCAGATTGATGTTCGCGTCTTTCAGCACGTGCTTGAGGCCCTTGGTGAGGGTCACCATGGCGATCATCCAGCCCACTGCGAACATATAGACTGGGATGTAGCGTTTGGCGTTGGTAAATGGATCTTCGGTGTTGAGGATCAGCCGCTGAACGCTGCGGAACAGCAGGAATGAAAAGGTGCCAGCCAGTACCGGTGAGACGACCCAACTGGCGACGATACTGCCCACCTTGCCCCAGGCCACCGCGTCTACGGAAATGCCCACCGCCGAGAAGCCAACGATGGCGCCGACGATGGAGTGCGTGGTGGACACTGGCCAGCCCAGCACACTGGCGATGGCCAGCCAGGTACCGGCGGCCAGCAGCGCAGAGAGCATGCCGTAGATCAGCAGTTCGGGATTATCGGTAAACAGATCCGGGGAAATGATCCCCTTGCGAATGGTGGCAGTTACTTCGCCACCGGCCAAATAGGCGCCGGCGAATTCGAAGATCATGGCGATGATGATCGCCTGCTTGATGGTCAGCGCGCGGGAGCCTACGGAGGTTCCCATGGCGTTGGCCACGTCGTTTGCGCCCACGCCCCAGGCCATAAAGAAGCCGAAGACGCAGGCCAGAATCAGGAAGATGTGGCCGTACTGTGCAATGATTTCCATGGAATTCCCCCTTTAACGCGCCAGCAACAATTGCAATCGGTTGCCGACAGCGTGCGCGCGGTCGGCCAGGTCGCCGACCCACTCGATGACGCGATAGAGGAAAATCACATCCACGGGAGGCAGTTCTTTTTCGATCTTGAACAGGGCAGCGCGCACCTGAACTTCGAGTTTGTCGGATTTGCGCTCGAGTTCGTCCAGCTCTTCGGTCATGCGCTGGGCGATATCCACTTCGCGCCCGGCGAAGCCGGACTCCAGCAGCTCATCCAGCTCGTTAATGGCGGTGAGGGCCTGGGCGGAGGCGGCTACGGCGCTCTCGACGAAGGTCTGCATCTGCGTGCGCAGAGCCTCGGGTACCAGCATCTGGCGGCCGATGGCGAGACCGGCGATGTCCTGGGCGGTGTTGGCCACTTCGTCCTGGGCGTGCAACAGCTCCAGCAGGTCGGTGCGGGAAACCGGCATGAACAGACTGTCCGGCAGGTGCAGGCGCAGATCTTTCTTTATGTCGTCGGCGCGGTTCTCGGTCGCGGAGATGCGCTGCTGGATGGTTTTGGCGGTGTCGAAGTCCTCATGCATAAGGGCTTCGAAGAAGGGCACCAGATCCGCTGACGCCTCGTGGGCGGTCGCCATGTGCTCCTTGATGGGCTTGATCGGCGAGCGGCCGAACAGGTTGGCGATATTGGACAGGGGCATGGTCTGTTCCTTTTTCCGGTCCTGACAGTTGGTTGAAAAGCCACCGGGGCGGCCAAATTTGGCGGCATGGTACCCCAACATCTGCCGAGGGCACAGTGACGCCTGTTTTTGACTAAAGGGTCTCGGCAATTTTCTGCGGACCGGTCGCACTGTTGCCGTCCGCCATAAAAGCTACAATGCGCCATCACACTAAGCGTAGACGGGTGCAAGGGTATGGCTGTGAGCAGAATGGCAGACAGGTTTCTCGACCTGGCGGGGTTGCTGGAAGACCTGGTGAGCCAGGGCTATGTGGGCCGCCCGGACGCCAATCGCCTGATCGGTACCCCGCGCACCGCGGAGCAGGCGCAGATGCACCCGCTCAGCTATATCGCCAGCTGTGAGCTGCCCAACCTGAAAAAGCCCGGCAAGGTGCTGGATGCGTTCTTTCTTACCCAGTGGCTGGCGGATACCTCCTCCCACGGCCTGTACCACATCGACCCGCTGAAGGTGAATGTAGCGGCGGTGACTGAGGTGATGAGCTTCCAGTTCGCCAAACGCCACCAGATTCTGTGTGTGGAGGCCAGCAAGGAGATGCTGCTGGTGGCCACCGCCCAGCCCTACACCTCCGGCTGGGAGGAGCAACTGGAACACACCAGTGGTCGCACCGTGCAGCGGGTGGTGGCAGACCCCGCGGACATCAAGCGCTATTGCACCGAGTTCTACTCCCTGGCCCACTCCATCACCGGCGCCAGCGGTCTCAAGGGCACGTCCGGCGCCAACAATTTCGAACAGCTGCTGGAACTCGGCAACCTGAAGGACCCGGAGGCCAATGACCAGCACATCGTCAATATTGTCGACTGGCTGCTGCAGCACGCCTTCGACCAGCGCGCCAGTGACATCCATATCGAGCCGCGCCGGGACGTGGGGCGCATCCGCTTCCGCATCGACGGCATCCTGCACCCGATCCACGAACTGCCGGACCAGGTCAACGCCGCTGTCACCAGCCGCCTGAAAATTCTCGGGCGCATGAACGTGGCAGAGAAGCGCAAACCCCAGGACGGCCGCATCAAGACCAAGCGCCCGGACGGCAGCGAGGTGGAACTGCGCCTCTCCACCCTGCCCACCGCGTTCGGTGAAAAGCTGGTGATGCGGATCTTTGATCCCGAGGTACTGGCGCGTTCCTACCACGACCTGGGCCTCGCCGGCGACGATCTGGCCCGCTGGCAGACCATGCTCGGGCGCCCCAACGGTATTGTGCTGGTCACCGGCCCCACCGGCTCCGGTAAAACCACCACCTTGTATACGGCGCTCAAGCAGCTGGCTTCGAGCGAGGTGAATGTTTCCACCATCGAAGACCCTATCGAGATGGTCGAGGAAAATTTCAACCAGACCCAGGTCCATCACAGCATTGGCCTGGATTTCGCCGCCGGCATCCGCACCCTGATGCGGCAGGACCCGGACATCATCATGGTGGGGGAGATCCGCGACCTGGAGACTGCACAGATGGCGGTGCAGGCCGCGCTCACCGGTCACCTGGTGATTTCCACCCTGCACACCAACGACGCGCCCACTGCCGTGACCCGCCTGCTGGACCTTGGCTTGCCGCACTACCTGCTGAAATCCACCGTGCTCGGGGTGATGGCCCAGCGCCTGGTGCGCACCCTGTGCCCCAACTGCAAGCGCAAGGCAGAGATCAGCGACGAGGACTGGCAGGCGCTGGTGAAACCCTGGAAGGCGCCCAAGCCCGAGGTGGTGTATCAGCCGGAGGGCTGCCTCGACTGCCGCAACACCGGTTACCGCGGCCGCCAGGGCATCTACGAAATCCTGCTGTTTTCCGAGGGTGTGCAGGCGCTGGTCACCCACGACTGCGACCTGCAACTGGTGCGCCGCCAGGGCATGCGCGAGGGAATGAACAGCCTGCGGTTATCCGGCGCGCGCAAGGTGGCAGCGGGAATTACCACCGTACAGGAAGTTCTGCGGGTGGCGCCGCCACCGGATATCGCTTTCTGATTTCGCGCGCTGTGTTTGCATTCTCTCGCCGATACGCCATAGTCAGGGAAGCGACCGCAATGACGGATAAACAATAAAAAGGACGATAAAGATGACGATTGAATACGCTTTGCTGGATGTATTTGCCAACGCCCCATTTCAGGGCACCCAGATCCCGGTGGTGAACCTGGCGGGCCACACTCTGGATGAAGCGGCAAAAAAAGCCATCGCCAGCGAATTCCAGCAGACCGAGACCGTTTTTATCCAGCCGGAACATCCCGTTCCCGCCAGCGTATACACCGCTAAAGGCCCGCAGCACTTTGGTGCCCACACCATCCTCGCCGCTTCATTTATGGCCTTTGAGCTGGGGCTCAGTAAAAGCGAAGGGGCCTTTGCCTCGTTTCTGCTGGAACAGGACAGTGGGCTGATCGAAAGCTTTATCGATGACCGGGACGGTGTGCCAGGCGCGATCCAGTTTGCCCGCGTGCTGTCGCCCACTGTCGACCGCTACACCCCGGAAGTGGCCCGCCTCGCGGCGGCGCTCAACACCGAGGAAAAGCATATTTCCTTCAGTAAATATAAATCCATGGTGGTGAGCGTCGACCGGCCCACTCTGATCGTGCCGTTCACCCGCCCCGAGCATGTCGTGGCGGCGAGCCTGAATCACGAGCGCTGGGCAGAATTACTGGGAGATATGTACACTTCCGAGCTGTTCCTGTTTGCACCGGGCTCCATTACCGGCGGCACTGAGTTTCACGGTCGCCTGCTGAATCCCGGTTTGGCGAAAGACGTGTATCCGCCCATCGGCAATGTAATGCCGGAATTCATTGCCTACCTTGCCGAGCAGCAGGAAACCGCCACGGGCACCCACACCTTTTCCGTAGATCGCGGCAGCGTGGCCACTCGCAAGAGTGTGCTGCATGTGGAGTTTGATAAGAAAAATGGCCGGGAAGTACGCTGCCGTATCGGCGGCAATGTGATCAAGATGGGAGAGGGCAAGCTGTTCTACTCATGACCTTGCTCGGCAATAATGAGCACCCAATAAAAAACCGCGCGGTTGCGCGGTTTTTTATTGGCGAGTGAATTACGCGGCTGGATCTTCCGAATCCTCCTGTTTATCACCTTCCGCGGTTTGTTCCTTTTCCTCCCGCTCCACCAGTACCAGATTGTCGTGGCGCTTGTCCGTTACGCGATCGAAGTCGTACTTGGCGATTTCAAACACCTGCTCGCGGTCACTCCGGCGCACATAGTATTTGTCGTCCGCGTGCAAGAAGCGGTAGCGCAGTTCGCCGTCTTTGGTCTGCACAAGTACTTCGGTTTCCTCGACTTCTGGCACCTCGGAAACTGGTGCGGTGATACGCAGCTTCTCCAACGCACTGGCGAGCTCGCGGGCTTTGCCGGGGTCCACTGCGGGCGCGGCTTCACTGCCAGTGTCTGCGAATTTCCAGTTTTCGCCATCTTTGCGCAGCTGGTAGTCGGGCCCTTCGATGTGCTCGATGTCGCCGGCGGCAAGCAGGGTTTTGTCCAGCCAGCTGTCGGCATTTTCCGGCAGGTCGAAACTGTTCAGTTCCACCGCATAGATGGCGTCGTCTCCGGCGCGGCGCACGTGCACTTTGCGGAAACCGGGCGAGGTACCCACAAACAACTCCAGCGCTGGCGTGTCGCCCTCCGCGGTGTACAGCTTCAGGTGTTTGCGGAATTTGTCTTCCGCCACCTCAAAGCGCTCGCGGGCGCTCGCGCTGGTGGCCACCGGCCAGTTGCCTTTGAGCGCGGTGAGTTTTTCCAGCAGTGTGTCGAGCTTGTCGCTGTCGACCGGCAGATCGTGCAGGTCCGGCAACTGCCACTGGCCGTTTTTTCTGGCCAGGGTGACGCTGTTGCCGTCGCCGGCAATTTCCAGACGCTTGAGTGCGTCGGTTTCGGCGTCTACCAGCCGGGTCTGCTGGGCCTGCGCCTGTTGCCGGGCACTTGCGTCCCAGAACAGGCCCGCGGCCAGTACCAGCTGCAGTGCCAGCACTCCGCTCAATATTTTTTGCAGATTCTTCATGCTTCCGTTCCTCCTCAGCCGGCCAGCAGCTGCTGATAGCGCTGCTGGCGGGCGCGACTGCGCAGGGTCTGGATCAGGGCGACGATGCCCAGTGCCAGCAGCGCGGCGATATAGTTCAGGGTTTCCCAGAACAGGCGGCTGTCCTGTTCCATCGGCGGCAGGGTGCGGTTGAAGTGGCCGCGGGCGCGGATGCCGAGCAGGCCGGCGTCTTCGAGAGACCAGTCCACGCTGTTGGCCGCCAGCTGCAGGGTGTTGAGGTAGTCGCCACCGGTGGCCGCGCCGCTCATGCGCACCACCTGATCGCGCAGGAAGTCGTTGGAGGCGAACAGGATGATGCGCGCGGATTCCGGCGAGCGGCTGATCTGGCTCGGCAGATTGTCCAGTTCGGTCGCGTCAGTTGCAGCTTCTTCTTTGTCTTCTGTTACTTCTTCCGACTGCTGCGCCAGCGGCGAGGGCTTGTCGGCGAAGTAGGAGTCGAAGCGCCCGGCACTCACCACGCCCAGCAGCTGCGAGGCGCGCTCGCCCTCGGGGGTGAAGGCGCTGATCTGTCCGTCCACGTAGCGCGGCATCACGCTGGTGCTGCTGGACAGCCAGGAATCCTGCGAGCTGTGCAGCAGCGGGGTGATGGTGCGCGCGGCGGACTTCTCCTCGTCCACGCGGATTGGCGACGCCCAGCTGAGGGTGGCCTGGGGCAGGCTGCCGGTGATGGGGTTGTCGGCGTTCAGGCCGTCGCCGCGCACGTCGATAAAGTAGGGGTAGTCCAGCATGCGCAGTTCCTGCAGCTGGAAGCCGCCCACATTGCGGGTCACCGGCACCGGGAAGGCGCTATTCTGCGGGTCCAGCACCAGTTTGTTGTCCACCTTCAGGCCCATATGGTCGAGCCAGCTTTCCAGACCGCTGTTGACCCGGTTCAGGCTCAGGCTGCGGTTGGACAGGTTGGCGCTGTACGGGGAGGTGGCGGCGATCACGGTGCCGCCCTGCATCAGGAACTGGTCCACGGCATACAGGGCCTTTTCGCTCAGGTTGCGCGGCGCCAGCAGCATCAGGATATCCGCGTTGCCGGAGACGCGACCGTCGCTCAGGTCCTCGCGCTCCACATTCAGCTCGGCGCCGAGCAGGGTTTCCAGCTGGCTGAAGCGGGCACCGCCGCCCATGCCCTGGCTGAAATCGTCCGCCGGCGTCACCAGCGCCACGGTCTTGGTAAAGCCGCTGGCAAAGCGCTTGATGCCCGCTTCCAGATTGCGCTCGAAGGTGTCGGCGCTGAGGTCGTCCAGCGGGATCTGCACCACTTTGTCATGCTGTTCATCGCGGGCGAGGGTTAGGTAGAAATAGAAGGGGCGCCCGACCAGGCTCGCGGCCATGGGCTGGAAGCCGTAGTCCTCGGCGATCTGCTGTGCCACCACACCGCCGTCCGCCTGCGGGTCGACAAATTCGACACTCAGGCGGTCGCCGGCGTCGGCCTGCATTTTTTCCACCGACGTGCGGATGGACTGTTTGAACTCCGCCAGCTGTTCAGGCAACTGTTCTTCGGCGGACACATAGGCGGTAAACGCCAGCTTGCCCTGCACCGTGTCGAACAGGTTGCCCTCGCTCTGGTAGCTCTGCAGAACTTTCTTGATCGCGCGGGTGAGGTCGTATTCCGGGTTGCGCAGCTGCACGTCGATATCCGCCTCGCGCTCCGCATTCACCTCGATCAGATCGCGGAAGCCCAGTACCTCGTACTCGTCACCGTACTGCACCAGCACATCGAAATAGGAGCTGACGATGGAAGCCTGGTAGCGGTCCGCCACCTGGAAGGGCACCGGCGCTATGCCGTATTTGCGGTTGGCTTCCTCTTCCAGTTCCGGTTCCTGGGTCGGGTCGATGATTTCCACCCGCACGCGGCCGTCGCCGGCCACTTCATATTCCCGCAGCAGGTCGCGCATCTGCGGTACCAGCGGAGCTAACAGTGGATGGGTTTTGCCGCTGAAATAACCGCGGATCAGCAGCGGTTCCTGCAGCTGGTCCAGATACTGCTCGGTAGCCGGGGAGATGGAATACAGATTGCCCTCGGTCACATCCGCGCGCAGGGATTTCAATTGCCCCAGCCACAGGTTGGCCCCCAGGGCGTTGACCACTAGCAGAGCGGTAACCGTCTGCCAGGCGCGGCGGTGCTTGCGATCGCCGCCGGCGGCCCAGCGCTCGCGCTCCAGCACCAGCGTATTGAGGGCCAGGAACACCGCGCACAGGCTCAGGTAGTAATAGAGGTCCGGCAGATCGATGACGCCGCGGGTGATGGCGTCAAAGCGCGCACCGGTGCTTAGGCTGCGCAGCCACTCGCCGGCGCTGTTGCCGAAAAAGTCGGTGAGCAGCGGTGTGCCGACCAGGTAGAAAACCCCGCACAGGGCCGATGCCACAATCAGGCTGACGATCTGGTTGCTGGCTCGGGCGGACACGAACAGGCCGATACTCAGATACGCGGCCCCCAGCAGAAAGGTGGCGAGATAACCCGCCCACACCGGGCCCCAGTCCAGCTCGCCGATCAGCGCCACGGTGATGGGCAGCGGCAGGGTGATGGCCAGCGCAATGCCGAGCAGCGCTAAGCAGCCGACAAACTTGCCCACCACAAACTGCCACAGCGGAGCGGGTTGGGTGAGGACATGTTCCAGCGTGCCTTTGGCGCGCTCGTCGCTCCACAGGCGCATGGTGAGCGCGCTGCTAAGGAAAATCAGCAGCAGCGGCATCCACTCGAACAGTGGGCGCACGTCGGCGATGTTGCGGGCAAAAAAGGCCTCGCCCCAGAAAAACACGAACAGGCTCACCGCGGCAAAGGTGGCGAGGAACAGATATGCCACCGGCGAGGCAAAAAACAGGGTGAGTTCTTTGGCGGCGACACGCTGGATCAGTTGTCTGCCGCTGACTTGAACGTTGGAATCAGGCCGCATCTTCCATTGCCTCCGTGTGTTGTTCTTTGTTGTTTTCATTTACCTGACGGAACAGGCTTTCCAGGTCCCGCTGTTCCGGTTGCAGGCGGTAGAGTTCGCCTCCGGCGGCAATCAGCGTGCGCGCGATGGTCGCGCTGGCGCTGCGCAGGTTGGCACCCTCTGCGAGGACGATGCGGAACTGCCCGGCAGTTTTCAGAGCCTCTACCCTGTGAATACCCTGCTCCTTGCCAAGGCGCGCGAGTACGTCGCGGGCATCGGTGGCGGAGGTCTCAAGCCAGATACTGTTGGCGCGGCGCAGGCGGTCGAGTTTTTCATCTACCGCGAGGCTGCCACTGTGAATGATCAGCACCCGGTCACACAGGGCTTCCACTTCCTGCATGATGTGGGTGGAGAGGATCACGGTGGCTTCGCGCGCGATGTCTTTTATCAGTGCGCGCATCTGCCGGGTCTGTGTCGGATCGAGGCCGTTGGTGGGCTCATCCAGGATCAGCAGCCGCGGGCGCCCGAGGATGGCCTGGGCGACGCCGACGCGCTGTTTGTAGCCCCGTGAGAGGGTGTGGATGCGCGCGTGCAGTTTGTCGCCGAGCTCCGTGGCTTTGATGGCGCGGCGGATTTCGTCGATTTTTTCCTGGCCGTCGAGGCCTTTCAGTGAGGCGGCGTAGTCGAGGTAGTCGGCGACGCTCATCTCTCCATAAACCGGAAGATTTTCCGGCAGGTAGCCCAATTGCCGTTGCAGGGTTTTGGGCTTGTCGGCCATGTCGATGCCATCAATCTTTACGCTGCCGGTATCCGGTTCCAGATAGCCGGAGAGCATTTTCATGATGGTGGTTTTGCCGGCGCCGTTGTGGCCGAGCAGGCCGACAATTTCGCCTTTGCCGATGTTAAAACTGACGCCGTCGACGGCTTTGAAGTCGCCGTAGCAACGGCTGAGGTGGGTGACTTCCAGCACCTTGTCCTCCTTTTGGTTTGGTTGTCAGGGGGTGGTGGTAATGCTTCGGGGGTTTAATCAGCTCCGTGGCGGCGCCACTGTCCGGTACAGCCTTGCGAGACACGCCGTAGACCCATCCATGGGGGCTCTTCTAAAACATCCCTGTTTTAGAAGGTCTCGCAAGGCTGTACCGGACAGTGACGCCTTCGCGCGAAGTTGAGTGGTAATAATTCGAAAGTGATTACGGTGGTGGACGCGAGATGGGCAGGTAGATGGGTACGCGTCGCATGGCGCGGCGACAGGTTGCCGCGGCCCGGAAGTTATGGGGGTGCTTGAGGTGAAGTGTGTAATCAGTCGAAATAGTCATGCTCGTAAAACGGGGTGGCCCGCAATAAAAACAGGGTTCTGACGAAAGATTGGTGGCAATGGATCGTCGGTTAGATAGGGTCTTCTAAAGAAAGTTCAAGAGCGCGGGCGCAGGGCGGCGAGGATTCCGGTGACGGCCAATGTATACTCAGGCTCTTACCGTAAAGATGGGCTGGAGCCCGTTCACAGGAGAAGCCCGGATGCCATTGACCGATCTCTGCCCCCCGCAACACCAATCCCTGTTTGCCCAGCGCTGGAATACCTGGAGCGCTGCAGTCGGTATGGAGGCTGCTGCGCAGGTTGAGTCTTTGCTGGCGGATAGAGCGAAGGCCATGAGTGTGGCCCGGGGGTTTGTGGGCTCGGATTTTTTTGTGCAGCAGTGCACGCGCCAGCCGGATCTGTTGCCGGCGCTGCTGGCGGAGGGCGATTGCGGCCTGGTGGCTCCCGCGCTGGATGAACTGGAGAGCGAGGAGCAGCTGGAGCGTGCGCTGCGTCGGTTGCGCAACCGGGTGAATGCGGAGGTAATCTGGCGGGATTTTGCTGGCCAGTGGGATATTCCCGCTGCCTGTGCGCGACTTACCGGGCTGGCAGAAGTGTGCATTCAAGCAGCGCTCGATTGGCACTGGCAGTCGCTGGTTGCGCGTCATGGGCAACCGCGCAACCGCGAGGGCGTCGCGCAGCCGATGATCGTGCTGGGCATGGGCAAGCTGGGGGCGCGGGAGCTGAACCTGTCGTCGGATATCGATCTGATTTTTGCCTACCCGGAACCCGGACAGAGCGATGGTCAGAGCCCGTTGGAAAACCAGGCGTTTTTCCAGCGCCTGGGCCAGCGGCTGATCAAGTCCCTCGACGCTACCACCGCCGACGGCTTCGTATTCCGTGTGGATATGCGCCTGCGCCCCTACGGCGACAGCGGTCCGCTGGTGAGCCACTACGCCGCGCTGGAGGACTACTACCAGACCCAGGGGCGCGAGTGGGAGCGCTACGCCATGATCAAGGCGCGCCCGGTGGCCATGAGTGGTGAAGGTGCGGCGGAGGCGGCGGAGGAATTGATGGAGCTGCTGCGCCCGTTTACCTATCGCCGCTATATCGATTTCAGCGTGATTGAAGCGCTGCGGGAAATGAAAACCCTGATCCAGCGCCAGGTGCGCGCGCGCGGCATGACCGACAACATCAAGCTGGGCCGCGGTGGTATCCGTGAGGTGGAATTCATCGCCCAGGCCTTCCAGTTGATTCGCGGCGGGCGCGAACCAGACCTGCGGGTGCGCAATATTCTCAAAGTGCTGCCGCTGCTGGAGGCCGGTGGGCATCTGCCCGAAGGTTGCGCGGCGCAGCTGCGCGAGGCCTATCTGCTGTTGCGCCGGGTGGAGCACGGCCTGCAGGCGGAAAAAGACCAGCAGACCCAGACCCTGCCAGCGGAGCCTGCGCGTCGCGAGCAGTTGGCGTTCGCTCTGGGCTATGCCGACTGGACGGCATTGGCGCTGGAACTGGCGGAAGCCCGCGCGGTAATTGAGCGGGAATTCGACGAGGTGATCGCGCCGCCGGAAGAGAGTGGCGAGATCAATCCCAGCGAGCAGTGGCAGATGTTATGGGCCGGTTGTGCGCGTGCGGAGGAGCGGGATACCTGGCTGGAACAGTTGCATGAGGGCGGCTTTCAGCCCGCGTCCAAAGCACTGGAAATCCTCGCCGAGTTGCACGGAGACCGTATCGTTGCCGCGCTGCCGGCGTCCGGTCGCCAGCGTCTGGACCAGACCATGCCGCTGTTGCTGGCGGCGGCGTCCGAAGTGAGTGAGCCATTACTGGCGCTGGCGCGGGTGATGCCGCTACTGCGCTCGATATTGCGCCGCAGTGCCTATCTGGTACTGATCATTGAGAACCCGCCGGTGCTGGCGCAGCTGCTGCGGCTGTGCAGCGCTTCGCCGTGGATCGCCGAGCAACTGGCGCGCCACCCGATCCTGCTGGATGAAATGCTCGACCAGCGCCGCCTGTTGCAGCCGTCCACGGCAAAGGACATCGCCGACGATCTGCGCCAGCACATGCTGCGGGTGGACCCGGAAGACCTGGAGGCGCAGATGGAAGCGTTGCGCCACTTCAAGCAGGGCCAGAGCCTGCGCACCGCAGCCCAGGAAATTACCGGCGCGCTGCCGCTGATGAAAGTGAGCGACTCGCTGACCTGGCTCGCCGAGGCGATTCTGCAGCAGTCGCTCGCGCTCGCCTGGCAGCAGGTGACGGAAAAACACGGTGCGCCGGCGAATACCAGCGCAGAGGAAATGCGCTTTGCCATCGTCGCTTACGGCAAGCTCGGCGGTCTTGAGCTCGGTCACGGCTCGGATCTGGATATCGTATTCGTGCACGACGCCGAGGCGCAGCAGTACACCGACGGCGAGAGACCCATCGACAACCTGAGTTTCTACACCCGTCTCGCCCAGCGCCTGATTCATATTCTGCAGACCCGCACCCTGAGCGGTCCGCTGTATGAAGTGGATACCCGCCTGCGTCCATCCGGTAATTCCGGCCTGCTTGTCACCTCGCTGGCCGCGTTCGAGAAATACCAGCGTGAGAGCGCCTGGACCTGGGAGCACCAGGCGCTGGTGCGCACCCGTCCGGTGGCGGGCAGTGAACGCCTCGGCGCGGCATTCGAAGCCCTGCGAACCGACCTGTTGTGCTCCCAGCGTGACGAGCAGAAATTGCGCGATGAGGTGGTAGAAATGCGCAATAAGATGCGTGCACAGCTGGATAAGAGCAATGATCGGGAATTCGATCTCAAGCATGGCCGGGGCGGTATTGTCGATATCGAATTTATGGTTCAATATGCCGCATTGGCCTGGGCGCATAGCGCCCCATCAATCGTGCGATATACCGACAATATCCGCATTCTTGAGAGCCTCACCGAGGCGGGCCTGATGCCGGCCCACCAAGCCGAGCATTTGATCGACGCCTACAAAGCCTACCGATCAGAAGGTCATCGCCTGGCATTACAACAGCTGCCGGGGGTTGTATCCGGTGACCACTTCGAAGCGGAAAGAAAGACCGTTGAAAAAACCTGGCAGCAGATACTGGGCTGAAGCAACTCCCCCGGGAGAGTTTCCGTCACCAGTGTCTAAATTGGCTGCCCGCTTAAACTGTTTTTCACTGGCTCTGTGCTGTAGGAGCCAGCCTGCTGGCGAACTGATTCGATCCTCCCGCTTGTTCCGGGCTCGATTTCCCTCCCCAGGCCTAGACTCCTACAGAGTGCGTAACTGAATTCTTGCAGGAGTTTCCCCATGTCTTTTGCCGATAGAGACGGCGTTATCTGGTTTGATGGTGAGCTGGTTCCGTGGCGCGATGCGCGTGTCCACGTACTCACCCACACTTTGCACTACGGAATGGGCGTGTTCGAAGGCGTGCGCGCCTATCAGACCGCCGACGGCGGCACCAGCATCTTCCGCTTGCAGGAGCATACCCGCCGCCTGTTCCGCTCCGCCAAGATCATGAACATGCCCATGCCGTGGGATGCCGAGCAGCTGAATGAAGCTCAGCGTCTGGTGGTGCGTGAAAATGGCCTGAAGGAGGCCTACCTGCGCCCGATGGCGTTTTACGGCTCCGAAGGCATGGGTCTGCGCGCTGACAAGCTCGAAACCCATGTAATTGTCGCCGCCTGGGAGTGGCCGAGCTACATGAGCCCCGAGGCCCGCGAGCTGGGTATCAAGGTCAACACCTCGTCCTACACCCGCCACCACGTGAACATCGCCATGTGCAAGGCGAAGGCCAATGGCAACTACATCAACTCCATGCTGGCGTTGCAGGAGGCAATCCGCAACGGCTGCGAGGAAGCCCTGCTGCTGGATCCGGAAGGCTACGTGGCCGAGGGCAGCGGTGAGAATTTCTTCCTGGTGAGCGACGGCGTGATCTACACCCCGGAACTGACCTCCTGTCTCGACGGGATTACCCGCAAGTCGGTAATCCAGCTGGCGGAGGAGTGCGGCTACAAAGTGGTGGAAAAACGCATCACCCGCGACGAGGTGTATATCGCCGACGAGGCCTTCTTCACCGGCACCGCGGCGGAAGTCCTGCCCATCCGCATGCTCGACGGCCGCACTATAGGCGCGGGCCGCCGCGGACCCATCACCAAACGTCTGCAGCAGATGTATTTCGATGCGGTGCAGGGCAAGAGCCAGGCGCATATGGGGTGGCTCAGCGATGTGTCTAATGACGGAATCAATGAGCGTCTCGCCGCAGTTTAATCGTTCAAAGCTCTTCTCCGTGTAGGGGGAGAGCTTTTCGCCTTTCTTTTTTCTCTCTCTTTATTTCATTCCCTGAGATTTGTCTGTTTCTAAATATTAAGTTTCTCGATCTGAATTGGGGGCGTGTTTTTCAACGGTAAGCAATACAGAATATTGGTTCGGTCTACTAATTTCTCGCATTTATTCTGTAGCTTCTGATGCGTGGGTACCAGTTCCGGAATTTTTCCGATACGTTCGTGCCTATTGCGCTGGTTCTGTCTGCATTTTTTGAAAAAACTTGCTAATCCGCAAAGATTGCGCTTTACGCGTCTAATTTCAGTGCTTAGTATCTCGCCGCCTAAAATCATCAATGGAAGGTGAAATTATTTATGCGCAAGAGTATTTTTCTTTTTCTTTTTATTGTTTTTCCCGCTGTAGGGTTTGCAAAAAATTACTGGCAGGGACCTGTCGGCGGCACTGGGGGGAATTACTTTCAGACCGTTGTGGCGGATCATGAGCGTGTCTGTGGGGTTTATATCCGACATGGAAGCCGGATTGATGCGATTCAATTGAAAGTTTGCGACAAAAGTGGAAATTCGTATCGTTCACAGAGGTTTGGTGGGGGTGGCGGTAGTGAGTCCTTTTTTGCCATTTCCAGTGCTGAATATCTTAGTGGTTTGAAGGTCTACCTTGGTAGGCGAGATGGCGGTGAGCGCATTTTTGGGTTGCAGCTTGAAAAAAATAGAATTGGAAGCTCGTCTTCCTCCACCAGAGTCACTTCACCACTCTACGGAACCAAGACAACTAAGCTTCTCATTCAGGATGGTGTGTCATATCAATCAATATCCCCCTTTGATTATTCCGTTCCGGGAATTGTGGGGCTTTTCGGGCGGGCGAACAAAGAGCTGGATGCAGTAGGTCTGGTGTTTTCTGATGGGCAGCGCGGCAATGATCCAGATAATTTATTGCGCACCGCTATCGGCGGAAAGAATGGAGTTTATGACGACTTTTTTCAATTTACCGATGGGAATATTTGCAGGTTTGATGTTCGCCATGGAAGTCGAATCGATGGCTTGAGGTTCAAGAAGTGCACTGATAATGGTGGTTCCTTATATTCCCCGTGGTACGGTGGTAGCGGCGGTTCGATAAGTAGTTTTATCCTTCAGGATGGGGAATTTCTTGTTGCGATAAGGGGGTCCCTGGTTACCCGTAATGGTCGCGTTACACTTTCATCCATCTATTTTGTAACCAATAAAAGAGTGTCTCCGATATTTGGGGAGACTACATCTCGTGAATACAAAGTGGAAATTCCTGTGGGTAAGGCAGTGTATTTATTGCAGGTAGAGAGCAAGGATGAGATAACCTCCTTGGGGGTTTGGACTTTGTAAGTTCTGAGTACACGTATCCATTGGTCCGGCTGTGCAGGTTTACCTGTGCAGCCGAAGCGTTGATGTTTTCTTGCTTTTTAACTTGATTCTTTGTTTGCTTGCTTTTGGTGTTTCATTTTTTTGCATAGATCGTAGAAGTTGTCAGCTATGTCGTTACGGTTATACTTTTTCATCTGGTTAAACGCGAGCGCGATTTCCCTGTATGTTTGATTAATTGCCCAGCTTTTTATGGAGTTTGCCAGTGATTCAGGATCAGGAGGGAAGTACTCTATCGCTTTGTCGAGAGGGCTTTCGATTATGTAGTTGGAGGGGATTAGCGACGGTTTTCGATATCGTAAAATGTCGTTTTCAACTCCTGACATTTTGCTCTTGCCGTAAACTTCCCGATATTTTTTGAAGTGAGTATCAATCTTTATTGGAGCGACAAAAAAATCCACTGATGCCACCTTCTTTTCAAATTCCTCTGCTGGCACGTAATCAGTGCTGTAATCTAGGTGGAATCTGTCAGATGTCAGGCTCTCAAAGTTCCGGATAATATTGCCAACCTGCTTATGTCCGGCGTTGCCCAGTAGGGTCAGTTTGACTCGTGGGGAGTTGGGGTCTTGCAGGTATTTTCTAAGCGCGCGGTAAACCAAAGTGAAGTCTTTCTTGCAGTTGGTCACTTTGCCAGTGATGGCAATATTGATTGTATCGCGTTGGTTGATGTCTGGGATTTTCCTGAGTTCTTTTTCTCCAAGGTAGCCAAAAGGCAACACCGGGTCGAGAATCTTTTGTGGGTCTACCCAGTTGTGGTCTTTGACATAGTGAGTGATGGTTTCATTAGGAAACATCACATAGTCAATTTTTTCAAATAGGCTTTTCCTGAGGTTCCACTCCCGGCCGATCAGCACTTTGCGCAACAGGTGGGAGAGTATGGCAGGGCTGTTTAATACCGGGTTCCGAAAGTGTCTGAGCGGGCTCAGGTCGCAGTGAGCATTGTGGATCCTGATGATCGCCGGAGCGGTAAAGCGAATGCGGTTTACCTCTTTCCAGTAACCGGCGACGGTATTGAAATAGATGATGTCGGCAGATGCGAAGACCGGTGCCATTCTCTGTAGAAAATCGGCAATGTATTCTTCCGGCTTCTTGAGTTGAATATCAAGGCGCGGGTCACTGCCTGCTGAAGGCAGGCCAGAATCTTTGTAAACCTTGGGTATGGTGACAAGGGTTAGCTTGAAATTATTCAGCTTCAGGGTGTCGTAAAGATTCTTCAGCAGTTCACCGTGGTGGTGCAGTTCCAGCACCACCAGGTGAATGGTTTCGGGCTTGCCTTGTTCGGGCATATGGGACTTTCTCTAAATGGAACTCGGTTGCGTTGCTGGGGGGAGGCTGGCTTTAGCTTGCGGGCGCCCCACACAGAAGTATTCAAACCCGGCTTCTGCCATATCCAGCGGATCGTAGAGGTTGCGACCGTCGAATACCACCGGCGTTTTCAGGCTGTCGCGTACGGTATTGTGGTCCAGTGATTTGAACTGCTGCCACTCGGTGGCAATGATCAGCGCATCCGCGCCGGACAGGGCGCTGTCGCGGGTGCCGCACAGTTGCAGGTCGTCGCGATTTCCGTAGATGCGCTCGCACTCGTGCATGGCTTCCGGGTCAAACGCGCGCACCTTCGCTCCCATATCCCACAGGTTTTCCATCAGCACGCGGCTGGGTGCCTCGCGCATGTCGTCGGTGTTGGGCTTGAATGACAGGCCCCACAGCGCGAAGGTCATACCGGAGAGATCCTTGCCGTAGCGCTGCACGATTTTTTCCAGCAGGTAGTGCTTCTGGCGCTGGTTGCGCTCTTCCACCGCGTTCAGGACTTTGGGTTCGAGCCCCAGCTGGGTTGCGGTGGTTTTCAGAGCCTGCACATCTTTGGGGAAGCAGGAGCCGCCGTAGCCGATGCCGGGGTAGATGAAATGGTAGCCGATGCGCGGGTCGGAGCCGATGCCCTGGCGCACGGCTTCAATGTCCGCGCCCACTTTGTCGGCAATCACCGCCATCTCGTTCATGAAACTGATTTTGGTGGCGAGCATGCAGTTGGCCGCGTACTTGGCCAGTTCCGCGCTGCGCACGTCCATCACGATGACCTTGTCGTGATTTCGGTTGAAGGGCGCATACAGCTGGCGCATCTTCTGCTCGGATGCGTGTTCGCTGGTGCCGATAATGATGCGGTCCGGCTTCATACAGTCCGCCACCGCCGAGCCTTCCTTGAGAAATTCCGGGTTGGAAATCACATCGAACTCAAGGTTTAGCGCGTTGCGCTCCTGCAGTGTGCGGGTCACCTGCTCGCGTACCTTGTCTGCGGTGCCCACCGGTACGGTGGATTTGTTAATGATGTATTTCTTGCCACTCATGTGCTCGGCGATGGTGCGCGCCACTGCGAGTACGTAGCGCAGATCGGCGGAGCCGTCCTCGTCCGGTGGTGTGCCGACGGCAATGAAAATCAGGTCTCCGTGGGCGACGCCAGCGGCGGCATCGGTAGTGAAGTTGAGATTGCCGGATTCGTTGTTGCGCTTGACGATCGGTTCCAGGCCCGGCTCGAAGATCGGGATATGACCCTGCTTCAGGCGCTCAATCTTGTTTTCGTCGATATCCACGCAGGTAACCCGGTGGCCGGCTTCCGCCAGTACAGCGGCTTGTACCAGGCCCACATAGCCGGTGCCAAATACGGTAACGTTCATTTGTCAGAACCTGTTAATTTTGAAATTTTGGATTGGGATGATCGGCATTTATACGGCTGGTCAGCTGACTGCGTGCCAGCAAAACCGCCAGTGGTATCCAGTAAAAGAACCAGATATAGCTGGGTTTTACCAGGGGTTGTTGAGCGTAAATCAACATCGCGAGGACACCGAAACCAAGCCAAATAGCGTAGAGTCCGGGGATCCACTGGGTCCAGGTTCTACGGTGACGCATTGGCCAGGCAGCCGCAAATAATTGAGCCAGAGCAGCAGTAACGCCTATCAAGCCGGTAAAGCGTGCGATATCGAATAAGTAGTTGTGGGGGTGCGGCAGTACGGCTGGACCCAAATTAAGGAATTGCTTGTACATCAGGCCCGAGCCAACGAGCGGCGATTCGGCAAACTGATTGAAGGTCATGAGCCAGAGGTCGATGCGGGCGGAGTAGGCAATGTCTCGGTGTAAAAGAGGCAGGTCGCCGTATATAGCCAGATAGATAAGGGGCAGGGCGATGACTCCGCCGACCAGTAGCAGCGCCTTCAGCCAGCGAGAGCCGCCGCTGATTAGTGTTGCCAGAATTATGGCTACAAGCACCATCACAATCGGGATTTTCGTTTGTGATAACAGTATGTAAATGCAGCAGAGCAAGAGACCGGTCCAGGACAGCCAGCGCCAATACTTGCCTAATGTAAGACCGTAACAGCAAAAGAGTGCGAGGAAACCGTAAAGCATTCCGGTCTTGTCGATATCTCCTTCGAGCGATATGCCGCCAATACGGCGAAAACTCTCCAGGCCACCCGCTACTACATAATTAATTAAGGAAATTGCACAGGAAATGATCCCGATGGGGATCAGCCACTGGAAGATGCGAACTAATATTTTATCGCCATGCTTTTCCAGTGTCAGATACAGGGCCACGTAAAACAAAGCCAAATAAAGTGTGACTTTCAGGTAATAGGAAAACTCACGCTGAATATCCGCCTCTTCACTCGAAGCCCATAGCGAGGATATTGCCAGTAATAAAGGCAGGGTGCAGAAAACGACAAATTGCCATGACAGTAGAAAGGAAAGATCCCGCCTTGTCATCAATAACAAGAGTGCTGGGAGCAGCAACGTAAGATAAAAGGCTGTCTGGAGTTTGGCGACGTGTGGAACGACATAGAAACCGCACGCCAGGATAAGTAATCCCACCCCAGTTAATTTCAGCAATCCGGAAGCCCAGCGTTCGCTCCAGCGGTAATCGTTGGCGCAGGAGTCGAGAGTGATGCTATTTGATCCAGACATAATTATGGCTATACGGCAGGTGCATGGCGCTCTCGACGATGTATTGGGCGTAGAGCGTATTATTGATTTCACGGTGAAAGAAGTCGCGGCATCGCGCAGCCCAGTGCCGACGCTTATCGTCGTCATGATGGAATTCTAAAAGGCGTGCTTCCAGCGAGTCTTTACCGTCGAAATATACCAGTGTCTCCTCCGGCATGAAATCATCAAAGCGGCCTGCGGCGTGAGTGAAGACCAATAAGCCATTGCCGGCCATCTGTGCAATACGGGCAGAGGAGTACCACTGGTAGCCTTCCTGACGATTCAGGTTGAGGCCCATCTTGCTTGCGGCCAGCTTGTGTTCGTAATCGCGTCCCCACAGGGTAGGCTGATCGAACATGCCGGGTGTGTGGAAACGGAAATCCGCGGGCAGGTGCTCACGGAGCTCACTGACCAGCTGGCCGCGTTCGGTGTATTGGTGTGACTTGCTACAGAACAGCAGGTCGGTCTGCAGCCGCGGGTCGTCGGCCGCCAGTGCACTGGCGTCCGCAGTCTCCACCGCTGGGTCCACTGGATTGGGCATATGCCAGAGGCCTGCGCGTTTACCTTTGAAAATCTGCAGATCGTCGACGCCGGTGGACACAAACATAGCGTCGGCGATTTCACAGCGCTTTGCGATGTTGGCAGCATTCGTGGGCACGAACAGTGGGTCGTTGTTGCATGCGGCAATGACGATGTCCGGGTGCCGCTGCCGAATTGTTGCGAATGTCTCATTGTCGATCAGGTCGCAGTGGCCGATCACAACCAAATCGGGCTCGAAGGCCTCCACTGTCTGCAGCAGGCGCAGGTTGGTTTTCTTCCTCCCCAGTTCGCGGATGCGAAGCGGCGCCTCGAATGCGGCGACGTCACGGTCACTGAACGCCAGAACATTGTGACCGGCGCGTACCAATCCCGTGTATAGCTTGAGGGCCCAACTGACGCGTGTGTGACCGTATTTTCGCTGCTGGTGATTGTCGACGTGGATGATGCGCATGGAGATTTTGTCGGTGATGAGCCGGTAGGGGGGCCGCTGCGGAGAGAGTGGGCATTATACTGACGACCTCGATGCGAGCAAATTGAAGGTATGTTTCCGGCAGGTTTGATGCATTACCTCGGCGGACTGAGTTAGCATGCGCCGGAAAGCTGGCTTCGGGTGCTGATATTCAAAGCGAGATGCACTTCTCAACGGCCATTTGCGGGAATCTGGAGAACTACTGTTGCGGCTCATCATCTGGCGTTTTCTCGACGGCAATCGCGCCCATGAAAAACAGAGTGCGGCTCTGGTCAGCGGGCTGCGCAGTTGTCTCGGCTCGGACTCGGTGGATTGCCACGACCTCCACTGCCTCGAGTTAAGCATCTCATTGTGGCGTGGGCTACCTGAACAGCTGCACCAGTTGCCTAAACCGGACCTGATCGTGGGTGCCGGTCACCGTAGTCACTGGCCTATGTTGCGCGCCCGTCGCCAATTCGGTGGTCGCAGTGTGGTAATCATGCAGCCAAGCCTCCCTCTGCACTGGTTTGATTTTGCCATTATTCCTGAGCACGACCGCCCGCCGCCTCTGGAGAATGTGATTCTGACCCATGGTGCACTTGCCGAGCCATTGCCGGATCTGGAGCCGGAAGCTGGGCGCGGCCTGCTGCTAATCGGCGGACCCAGCAGGCATTACCGTTGGGATACACAAGCGGTGGCTACCACCGCGGATCGACTTTTTGAGCAACCCTTGCGTTGGGTAGTGTCGGACAGCCGCCGCACACCTGCAGACACGCAGGCAATCCTGGCCGGCAGCAAGGCCGAGTTTTACAGCTGGCGCAGTTGCCCGCCCGGGTGGCTGGCGGAGCAAATGGCGAGGTCGGCACAGATATGGGTGACCTCGGATAGTGTGTCGATGATCTCTGAAGCCCTGCAGAGTCGCGCCAGGATCGGCGTCATCCCGTTGCCGAGTCGCACCAGGGCTAACAAGGTGCGCAGCGCCGTGCAGCGCTTCATGGATCTGGGGCTGTTGAGCGATCGCCCAGAGGAGATTGGCGGTGCCTGGGCGCCGCGGGAGCCGTTCAATCAGCAGATAGTCTGTGCGCGGGCACTGTTGCGTCGCTGTGGCCTCAACACATTGAAACAGGTGGAAGTGGGCGGGCAACTGTTGTGATCGTTAGTTCAGACATCGTTCCGGTAGAATCACCTCTGCGCATTTGTCACCTGTTTACCAGCCAGGAGACGGGCGGGCTGGAAAAGCATGTACAAGAGCAGTGCCAGTGGCAGTTGGAGAGCACGGATGCCGAGATATTTGTAATCGCGCATCCGAGATATCGAGCCATGTTTCCCGAGGGGGTGCGGTTTCTGCCGATGAATACGGACCGCAGCCGCCGCAATCCAGTGCTGAATTTTGCCCTGCTACGGCAATTGCGTCGCTACCGCATCGACCTGGTTCATGCTCACGGCGGTAAACCCGCCCACTTGCTGTGGAACCTGCGACGTTTTCTGCGGGCGCGGGTGGTGATTACCCGTCACAACCGACACCACCCCAAAGACAAGATTGCTCGCCATTTTGAGCACCGCATTGCGGTCAGCCTCAAGACGGTTGCGAACTCTTCCCTGGACTGGACGATTATTCCCAACGGCACCCGCTTGCCGTCCGCCGGTGAGCATCACTGTGACCAAGTGGACTGCAATCGCGCAGTGGTGATCTCGGTGGCGCGTCTGGTGCCCGCCAAAGGCGTAGATGTCCTGCTGCGGGCATGGTGTCGTGCTCAAGTGAACAGCGCTGTGCTCTATATACTGGGCGATGGTCCTGAGCGTGCGGCGCTGGAGGCGTTAGCAGCGGAGCTGAACCTGGAAGAGAGTGTGCGTTTTATGGGATATCAGCGGCAGGTGGCGGATTGGTACCGCGCTGCCGACCTGACGGTAATCGCTTCCCGTTATGAAGGCGGCCCCTATACGGTGGCGGAAGCGTTGCTGGCGGGGTGCCCGGTTGTGTCGACGGACGTTGGCTATGTGGCGGAAAATATCCCGGCGCAGTATCTGGTTCAGATAGAGGATATCCCCGCGTTGGCGGTACGTCTGACGGCCGCTCTGGGAGACCTTGAACGATTGCGTGACGACTTCGCGCCCTATATTGCCCGTGCCCGCAACAGACTTACTCTAGAGGCCATGGCAGGGGAAACCTGGAAAGTCTACCTGCGTGCTCTCAGCGACGGCTGAGCTTTTCCGCCTGTGTCCATGACAGCGATCGGTCGGAAACTTCCCAGTGAATACGTTTCCACATTTTCTCAATACGGCGTTCGATATAGCGCCGGCGGGAAAAAGCGAAATACTCCGCAAATGGCAGGAAGGCCGCACTGCCGAGGCCGTCGATCAGAAACAGCTCCGGTTGGCCGTGGCGATGGCTCAGCACCAGATTGTGCGGCAGCAGGTTTTTGGTCAGTACACCGGTGGCGCGCAGCCATTGTGAAAAGCGCGCCAGCGCGCCGCGGATCGTGTCGTCCAGTCCGTACTGCTGCAGGTAATTTTCCAGCGTGATGCCGGGTGCTCCGTCCGCATCCAGAATCAGCTCAGACACCGCGCCCACGCCGATACTCGTGTCCTCCACACCATACCAGCGCGGCAGGTGCGCCCACACCGGGCTCGCCGGCTCCGCATTGTTTAGCACCTTCTGCCGGTAGCCATCCACTTCGCGCGCGTTGTCGTCGAACTGACGTTCACTGCCCAGCGCCTTATACCAGGGAGCGCGTCTGCGCAGCTCGGCGACGCGCCCGGGTCGCATCACCTTTACGCAGCGATCCGCGAACTGCGGGTGGCGGTAGCAGTGGCGGTTGCCGCCGGAGGCGAATGGTTCGGCGTTGGTAAGGTCGATCAAAACGTCAGCTCTATGGGTGTGATGGGCGCTGCTCTAAAAGACGCTGGTACAGCGCCATGGTGCGCTGCGCCAATGTGTCCAGGGTGAACTCCGCCGCGAGGTGCGATGGCTGCGGATTCGCGAGCAGGGCGCGGGTTTTTTCAAGCAATTGCCTGCCGTTGCCGTTTTCCACCAGACCCTGTGGGAAACACGCACGCAGCGATTCCGCCGGTCCGCCGATGTCGTAGCCGATGATCGGCTTGCCCATGGCGGCGGCCTCAATCACTGTGCGTCCGAAGGGTTCGGGTTTTTTCGACAGGTTGAATACCAGTGCTGCATATCGGTACCACTCGCGGATGTCGCTGCGGTGTCCGGTGAAGGTGATTTTGTCGGCGACACCGAGTTCTGCCGCCAACGCGCGCAGTTCCTCGGCGAAATGCTCTTTGTTTTTTTCCGCCCCGCCGAGCACGATCCCGTGGATGTCCGGTTCCTGGCGCGACAGCGCGGCGATCATACGGATGAAATCTTCCTGTCCCTTCCAGCGGCTGAGGCGTCCGGGCAGTAATAACCAGCGGCGATCACGCAACGCAGGGAATTCCCCCAAGGTGTTTTCCAGCCAGTCCACCGGCGGCGGAATATCTGTGGAAAACTCCTCGGTATCCACACCGCGGTAGATCACCTCTGGCTCTGCGCGCAGGTCCGCGGCGTAATTCGCCAGCAAATAACTCTTCACGCAGTCCGAGATGGCGATTACCTGTTCGGCCTTGGCCATGATCGCACTGTAGCGGTTGATGGAGTAGAGGCCGTGGGCGGTGCTTACCAGGTGCGGGCGGGTGCGCGGGTCGAGTTTTCGCCAGGCGAGCCAGGTAAGCCAGGCGGGTACTCGCGAGCGCACGTGCAGAATATCCGGCTGCAGTTCGCGGATGAGCCGGCGCAGTGGGCGCACCTGCAGTAGGCTCGCAAGCGATTTTCTATGAACCGGCAGCGCGATATGCCGGCTGCCTTCCATTTCCAGTTGCTGCACCAGGCGCCCGCCACTGGAGATGACGATGGAGTCGTGGCCCGCACGCACCAGGGCGCGGGCCAGGTCCAGGGTGCCCCGTTCCACACCGCCGGAATTGAGGGCGGGCAGTAGCTGGATGACTTTCATTAATGGGGGTCCGTGCGGGCGCGAAGTGAAGAGAATGGCGCTATGTAATCCGCGCAGAAGTATACCGATGTAGTGATGTTCGCGCAAAAAATAGCCATTCTAGACATCCCGGAATTGGGGGTATAGTCTGCCGGCCCTACTGTGAGGGAGCCGCATGCTCCAGAGGGGAGGAATTGGATAGGTTACTGAATATCGGTGTCTGTAGTTATCGGCGGCCGGATCAACTGAGGCGTCTGCTGCAAAGTTTCGCAGGTATGAGAGTTCCCTCAAGCCTGCAATTGCTTGTCACCGTGATCGACAATGATCCCGCCGGCAGTGCGCAACCGGTGGTTGCCGAAATGAAGGCGTCGTTGCCTTTCTCTCTCGGCTATTGCCATGAAATGCGCAGGGGTATCCCCTGTGCCCGCAATCGGGCAATCGCGGAGGCGCTCATCGCTGAGGCTGACTACCTGGTTTTCGTGGACGATGACGAATGGGTCGAAGTGGACTGGCTGGAACAGCTTTATAATTACGCCCTTTTAAAAGACGGCGCGGTTATTTGTGGGCGGGTCAAAGCTGAGGTGCCAGAGGGAACTCGAGCGGTGATGGCTGAGTTCTTCGAGCGCAAGGTATATCCGACAGGTGCGCGGCGCGCCTATTGCGCCACGAACAATGTACTTATCCCAATTGCGGTGGTGCGAGACCTCAGCTTGCGTTTTGACGAAAGTCGCCCTTTTGCGGGAGGGGAAGATACTCTCTTTTTCACCGAGGTCTCGGCGAGGGGAGTTGAAATTCTCTACTGCGCAGAAGCGGTGGTCCATGAGGTAATTCCAGCAGAGCGGATATCGGTGCGCTGGCAGTCCCGCAGAAAATTTGCGGCGGGAACGACACAAGCGGTGCAGAAGCGTGCCTGCGGTCGTGGCCGCATGGGGATCATTCAGTCCGGTGTGGCGCAGTTGCTGGGAGCCTTGATCAGTGCGCCTTTGTACTTCGCAACAGGGCGGACAGACAGCGGGTATCGCAGCTGGTTAAAAGCCTGCCGCTCAGCCGGGTTGATCGGCGGTGCAATCGGGGTTCGATCTGATTTTTATCGCCAAATTGCTGAATAGCAAGGTTAACGTAGTCTTGTCACGATTGGGTGCAACAACATACTAGATGCGTCATCTATACACTTGGTTTTTCCGCCTCACACTCCCGCTGATGCTACTGCATCTGTGGTGGCGCGGCCGCGCTGACCCCGCTTACCGCAAGCGCTGGAGCGAGCGCTTCGGGCTGGTGCCGTCGCGCCCGGGTGCCCGCCGCCGCTGGCGCGAGCGTTTCGGGGTGGTGCCGGACCGCGCGAGCCGCGCGCCGCTGATCTGGATTCACTCGGTATCGGTGGGGGAAACGCTTGCGGCCATCCCGCTGATCAAGGAACTGGCCGCGCGCCATCCGCGCTGGCAGTGGTTGGTAACCACCACTACCCCCACCGGTTCACAGCGGGTGCACGATGCACTTGAACCCATCCTCAATGGGCGGCTGCTGCACTATTACCTGCCGTTTGATCTGCCGGAATGCCTGACCCCGTTTCTGGATGCGCTGCGCCCGAACATTCTGGTGAGCATGGAAACGGAGCTGTGGCCGAATCTGTTGGCGATCTGTGATAAGCGCGGTATCCCTGCAGTACTTGTGAACGGTCGTCTCAGCGCCAAGTCTGCGAAGGGATATGGGCGTTTCCCGGGGCTCGCCCGGGACATGATGAAAAATCTCATGAAGGTGGTTGCCCAGTATCCCGCGGATGCCGATCGCTTTGTCGCCCTGGGAATGCCGTCAGACAGGGTGGTGGCTGTAGGCAATATCAAATTCGACCTGCATATCGGCTCCGGACTGGAGAGCGAGGCGCAGGTATTGTCGCATCAGTGGCGCGGGGCTGCGAAACGGCCTGTGTGGCTCGCCGCCAGTACCCACGGCGGCGAGGACGAGCCGGTGCTGGAGGCTCACCAACAGCTGTTGCGGGAGTTTCCCGACCTGCTGCTGGTACTGGTGCCGCGCCATCCGGTGCGTTTCGACAGTGTGGCGCGCCTGTGCCGCGAGCGGGGGCTTTCCGTAGTGCGGCGCAGTGACGGGCGCCCGCCCGCGGCCGGTGATCAGGTGTTACTGGGAGATTCCATGGGGGAGCTGCTGCGCTTCTACGGTGCGTGCGATGTGGCCTTCGTGGGGGGTAGCCTGGTGCCGGTAGGGGGGCACAATATGATTGAGCCGGCGGCCTGGGGTGTGCCGGTAGTGTGCGGCCCGCACCTGCACAATTTCAGCACCGTTGCGAGCCTGATGCAGGAAGCCGGCGGTCTGGCAGTGGTGAACGATGCCTCGCAGCTCGCGGCGCAGCTGGCCCAGTGGCTGCGGGACGCCGCGCTGAGGGAAGAGGCCGGTGCTCGCGGCCGCGCGGTGGCAGGGCAGAACAGTGGTGCGCTGGCGCGCACCGTGCAGGAAGTTGAATCCATGATGCCTCGCTGAGCCGGTGTGTTCCGGCAAACGCCGCACACAAACGAAAAGGCCGACCGCTTCCGCGGTCGGCCTTTTTCATTATCGGGGAGTTGTGCCCGCTACTGGCTCTTGTCCGTCGCCTTGCGCACGCTGCTGCGGATCTGGGTATTGAGCCTGCTGCCGGTGTATCGCCCCTTGCTGATATGGCGGATGCGGTAAACCCCCGGGATTTCCAGCGGTGTGCCCTGAGTGCCCAGCAGCCAGCGGAAAGCGCGGTCCTCGTGGGCTTTGCACCAGCTGTCAGCGGGCTTTTGGTAGTAGGCGAGGCAGTCGCAGTAACCGCCGGCGCGGGCCACGTCGCCGTGGGCAATCTGCAATGGGCCTGTGGCGCGGTCGCGCGTCTGCTCCACAAAGCGCGTATCGTCGATGTCGGCGATACGCAGTTCCGCCGGATCGAAGTTCAGCATGGGATCGTCGTCGGCCAGCAATGAGGTGATGCGCTCGCGGGATGGGAACACCAGGCTGTCGCGGCGACCCTGTAGCAGGTCTGCCAGCTGGTCGATGCAGTTCTCGCGGAACATCAGGTCGCAGTCGGTGAACCAGATCCAGTCGGCTTTAGTGGCGAGTGCGGCCTGATTGCGGCCGATGGCGCGGCGGAACAGGGACTCTTTGGGCAGTTCACACCAGTTCCAGGTCACACCGGGAACCTGCTGGTGGCCGATAAAATCGAGCACCGCCGCGGTGCGGGTGTCTTCGCTGTTGTAGTAGACGGTCATGGTGACCGTCGCTTTGGTGGGCGGGAACAGCGCCAGCGAGCTCAGCTGGTAAATCAGGAAATGCGAGTACTGCCAGCAGTGGCTGACAATCTCGATATCCAGCACACCGGTGCGCGCCGCGCGCTGTGTTTCCGTCGGCAGCGGTTTCTGGAACAGGGACGGCGGCACCAGGCCGCTGGCGGCGAGGCGCAGGAAACGGCTGACGAAAGGGTCGGACCAGTGTTTGTGACTTGTCATGGGCGTTCTGAGTTAATTGGCGTTCGGGGTTATTCGGGGCGCGGATTATTCAGGGGGCGCACTATTCAGGTTGGTAGCCACTTTCCAGCAACTGGCGGATTCCCTGCGGGGTTTCAATGACGCCCTCTCTGGCGACTCGCAGACGCAGTGCCTTGTTGCGTGCCACGATCGCCGGATCGGCGTAGCCCCGCGGGTGATCCAGATGCACGCAGATGGCGTCGAAACGCACATGTCGCGGCCTGATGCCGGCGTTTTCCAGGCGCACACCGAATTCGCGGTCGAGCCCGCCCCAGGCCATGCGTTCGTCGAAACCATTCACTTTCAGGATGTCGGCTTTCCAAGCGGACGCATTGGAGCCCTTGAGGTTGCACGCGGTGGGGGTGAGGCGATTGAGCAGCGGTGCCCAGCGTGCACTGGCGCGAAGTTTCAGGGTCTTGCGGCGGGTTTTGAGGCCGTTGGCGCGCAGCCAGGCATAGTCGAAGCAGCGCCCGGAGAGAATGTCGTCTCTGGTGATGGCTTCGCTGGTGCTCATAGGCAGCTTGAAGTAACTGCCGGAGAGAAAATAGCCCGGCTCGGCGCGGCGCTTGTGCACGGCGAGGAAATCCGCGCGTGGAATACAGTCGCCGTCGGTGAAGACGATGTAGTCGCCGCGGGCGTGGAGGATTGCCTTGTTGAGAATCCGGCACTTGCGGAAACCGTCGTCGCGCTGCCACACATGGCGGATATCCAGCCCGCTCTCCTCCCGCAGCCGCGCCACCAATTCACCGGTTTCCGGGCGCGAGCCGTCGTCGGCGACGATCACTTCCAACGGCATTTCCGTCTGGCAGCTGTAGCCCCACAGCACTTTTTCCAGCCATACGGGGGAGTTGTAGGTGGTCATGATGACGGACAGGTTCATGGATATTCCGAGTGATTCCGCTGTTACTTTATCGCCGCCGGGGGCGGGCCGGGGAATTTAACCCATTGCCAAGGGTATTGCGACCGTCCAACTGGCCCCATTGGCCTGAGGCGTGGATTCATCCGGGTGTCATCTGGCGTTGCCACGCTATGGCGGTGAAGTTGTGGCTGGGAACGATAAGTCACGGCAGTGGCAGGCAGCTTTTGGTATGCTGCGCCGGCCCAGCAAACTGCACTGTGTAAGCCGAGAGCCCATGCATATTTTTGTTTTTTCCTTCAATCGTGGTCCATTTCTGGAGAACTGTGTCCGCTCCATTGAGGCTTGCGCGCCGCAGTGCAGGTTGACGGTGATCGACGACGGCAGCAACGATCCGGAGACCCGCCGGATCCTGGTGGACATTGCCAGGCGCCATGAGGTCATCGACAAGACCGCGGACTCCGGCCACAAACTCGGTGGCCTCTACGCGAATATGCAGGCCGCGTTTGAGATGGCCGCAGACGACCAGTTGATGTGCTTTCTGCAGGACGACACCCAGATGGTGCGCGCACTGTCCGATGAAGATGTGCAGGACCTGCGCCGGAGCTTCGAGCAGCAGCCGGATCTCGGTTTTGTTTCCCCGGCCTTTGTGCGCGGCTTTTCCCTGCGCAAAAAAGCCGATCGGGATTTTCGCTTTGACCGCGAGCGCGGCTACTGGTTCTGGTATCCACAGAAGCGCTCCACCGGCACCTGGTTTTCCGCGCTGCTGATTGCCGACCCCAAGCGTTTGCGGCAGGTGGAGTGGCGCTTTGAGGTGGGGGAGTCGGTCAACAACCGCAAGGCGGCACAGCTGTTCTGCCGCATGGCGCGCATGCGCGCGCCTTTTTCCATGTGGCTGCCCAATGGGCGCGCCTACCGCGGCAAACAGAAGTCGCTGGCACTGCGCTTTGGGGAGTGGTCGCGCCGCTGCGGTTTGTATCCGCTGCAGATTATGCCGGATAGCGAAGTGCAGGCGCTGAAGCAGGCGGAGCCCGCGCGTCTGCCGGTGGCGGAAGATTGGCTCAAAACGACCCGTGGCGAGTTGAAAACGCCCTGGGCTTACGACCCCATGCAAGGCGCCGGCTGGTTAAAACTGCTGGACCGTCTGGAGCGCAAACTACGCGGGCTGTTCGGCTGATCGGGACGGGCGCGCTATTGGGGGCTGGCGCGGACAGCGTTAGAATGCGTAGGACTTTTGTTTCCAAAATAAGACCTGAGACGGAACCGGGTTGCAATATAAAAGCAGGATGACGGCAAAATTAGGGTAAATATTCTGTGGGGTATCGGCAGTTCACAAGCAAACTCGCCCGGGTGATCTACGACGATGAAGTGGTGGATGCCGGCTGCGAGAAGCTGTTCCATTGCGATTGGCTTGCGGCCAATAGCCGCTGCGCGCTGGTGGAGCGCGGCAAGGCGGTCATGTTTGCCTACCGCGGCCGGGAGCTGGTGTTCAAACAGTATCACCGCGGCGGATTGATCGGGCGTCTGGTGGAAAAGACTTACCTGTACAGCCCTCTGTCCAACACCCGCGTCTGGCGGGAGTTCAATATGCTGCGGGCCATGCGCGAGCTGGGTCTGCCGGTGCCGCGCCCGGTGGCAGCGCGCTGTGTCAGCGTGCCGCCGCTGGCCTACCGGGGTGCGCTGATTACCGAGCGGATTCCCGATTCGCGCACCCTGACCGAAATACTGCGCGAAAGACCGCTGGACAATGAGGCATGGGCAAAGTTGGGTGCACTGATTGCGCGTTTCCACCACAAAAATGTGTATCACGCCGATCTGAACGCCAGCAATATCCTGCTGACCGGCGGTGGCGACTTTTATCTGATTGACTTCGACAAGGGCACTATCCGCCGCTCGCTGTCCCGCCAGGATGCCGATGCCAATGTGGCGCGTCTGCGCCGTTCCCTCTGCAAACTGCAGAAGCGGTGTCCCGAATTCCACTTTGCGGAAGACAACTGGCAGGCGCTGGAGCGCGCCTATCGCGCCGCGATTGACCAGCCTGAAAATCAGGCTGGATAGCGGTCACACCGAATAGTACTCCCGGTACCAGTCCACGAATTTCCGCACCCCCTCGCGCACGCTGGTGTCGGGTTTGTAGCCGGTGGCCTGTTGCAGCCTGCGGGTGTCCGCGTGGGTATCCGGAATGTCCCCCGGCTGCATCGGCAGCAGTTCGCGAATCGCCTTTTTCCCCAGCGCGTCTTCCAGTGCGTCAATATAGTCCGATAGCTGCGCAGGGTCGCCGTTGCCAATATTGAAAATACGGTAGGGCGCGCTGCTGGTAGAGGGGGTCGGTGCGTCTCCGGACCAGTCGGTGTCCGGGCTCGCGATCTGGTCACTGGACTGGATCACACCCTGCACTATGTCATCGATATAGGTGAAATCCCGGCTGTGGTGGCCCCGATTGAACACCGGGATTGGCTTGCCCTCGAGAATCAGACGGGTGAACTTGAACAGCGCCATATCCGGGCGTCCCCAGGGGCCATACACGGTAAAGAAGCGCAGTCCGGTGGTGGGCAGGCGGAACAGGTGGCTGTAACTGTGAGCCATCAGCTCGTTGGCGCGCTTGGTGGCGGCGTAGAACTGCAGCGGGTGGTCGGCGCCGTGATCCTCGCTGAATGGCATGCGGGTATTGCCGCCGTATACGCTGCTGGTGCTGGCGTAGGTCAGGTGCGGGATGGCGGCCTGGCGACAGGTTTCCAGCAGGTTGGAGAACCCCACCAGATTGCTCTCGACATAGTCTTCCGGGTGGTCGATGGAGTGGCGCACTCCGGCCTGGGCGGCGAGGTGGATCACACGGTCGAAACGGTGTTGTTCAAAGCAGCGGTCGAGGGCAGCGCGATCGGCGATATTGGCGCGCACAAACGCGTATTCGGCACCGCTTTGCTGGGCGGTGATGTCCAGCGCGCGCAGCCGATCCTCCTTCAGGGCCGTATCGTAGTAGCCGTTGACATTGTCGATGCCCACGACGGCATCTCCCCGCGCCATCAGGGTGTTCGCCACATGAAAGCCGATAAAGCCCGCATTGCCAGTGATCAGATACTTCATGGATTGAGTCAGACCGCAGTTAGCCAGTGGGTGTGGCGGACGTACATCCCCGGATTTCGCAATGGATGTCCCGACATTGTAGTCAGCCCATAAAAAAGGCCGGCACTATAACAGTGCCGGCCTTTGATTTCTGCGCGGGTATTCTGATTTGCCTACCTTATTTGCTGAGGGGCGCGGCACCGCTGTCGAGGATATGTGCGCGGGACACCGGCATCGCCGGGTTCAGGCTCGCATCCAGTTGTTGCAGATCCGCTGGTCCCAACAGCCCCGCCACCAGCTTCAGGTTCAGGGTGTTGAGGATGTAGTCGTACAGCGCATTGGCGTAATCGGTCTGGGACTGTGCCAGGGTGCGCTGGGCCAGCAGCACGTCGACGATATTGCGGGTGCCCACCTCGTAACCGGCCTGGGTGGCATCCAGTGCACTTTTGGCGGAAACCACTGCCTGCTCACGGGCCTCCACACGCGCGGTGTCGGTAGTGACGGCGCGGTGCAGGGTGCGGGTGTTCTGGATGGTGTTGCGCTCGGTCAGGTTGCGCAGGTCTTCCGCCTGGAACGCCAGGTTGCGCGCTTCGCGGCGGCTGGCGCTGAGGCGGCCGCCGGTATAGAGCGGCATGGTCAAGTTGATGGCGGCCATTCTTACTTCTGTGCTGGCATCTACGGGGGCAGAGTTGAAGAATGTATCACCGGTTCTAGGTACAAAACTGGTCGAACTGCTGCTGCCGTCCTCGGTGCTGTCCTGGTACATCAGGGAGCCGGTAATAGTAGGCAGATGTTCTGCCGCTGCCGCGCGGGCATTGTAGCGGGAGGCATCAGAGTTCAGGCGGGCCGCTTTCAGGGTGTAGTTGTTGGCCAGTGCGAAGTCGACCCAGGCGGCGCGATCCGCGGGGTCCGGTGCGGCGACGGTAAAGCTCGGTTGCAGCGGCGCCACCACATCGTGGTGTGTACCGGTCAGTACCGACAGCGCGTCAAACCGGCTCAGCAGATCGTCCTGTGCGGTGAGTCGGCGCGCCACGGCGCTGTCGTAAGCGGAGCGGGAGTCATACACGTCGGTAATCGCGCTCAGACCCACCTCGAAGCGCTGCTGGGTCTGCTCCAGCTGCTTGGCCAGGGCCTCTTCCTCAGAGATAGCGGCTTCCAGTACGTCATGGGCGCGCAGCACGTTAAAGTAGGCGCTGGCAACGCGGATCATCATGTCTTGCTGGTTGGCGCTGAACTCGGCGGTGGCCTGCTCGCTGACGGTTTTGCCCTGTTTGTAGCCGAACCACGCGGGCAGATCGAACAGTGCCTGGTCGAGCCGGGCGCCGTATACCGTGCTGTCGACGTCACTGTCGCCTTCGGTATTTATGTTGACGATACCGACACCATCAACCAGGTTGGTGCCAACGGAGTCGAAATCGGTTTTGGTTCTGTTGATTTCGGCGGAGGCACTAATCTGCGGCAACAGCGCGGAGCGGCCGAGGTTTTTCGCTTCAAGGCCGGCGCGGTAGGCGGCGCGGTCGGCGGCCAGCTGCGGGTCGTTGTCGAGCGCCTGCAGGTACACTTCCCACAGGGTATCTGCCTGGGCCTGTACCGCGCCGAGACCGGTACCCAGGCCGATGACAGCGGCGGCGAGCAGAGATTTGAGCGGGCGGCCAAATTGGTGAGCGAGGCGCCCTTTTGCACTTCTTGTCATTACTGTTGATTTCCTGTGACAGCTGCGGTCTTCAAGTTTCCGGTAGCAATGGATTCTGCTCCGGGCTTTCCTGTAAACCCCGCTTTCCTTGTTATAAGGAGTGGAGCCAGTCTGTAATGTGCTCTGAAGGCGGCGCTGGCTTGGCCCGGGGCGGTGTTGTTATTCCGCTGAATACATGGATTCAAGACGGAGTCCGGGCCTGCGGTCGCGAGAGTGTACCCTTCGGCCGCAGGAGCGTCGAGGCGACGGTCGGGGCAAATTGGTATATCTTCGTTAAGCTGACGCGAATGTGCGTCCAGTAACCAAAATCAACCTCTGACCGGCACGCCTGGGCATTTCCCGACCTTTGTGACGCGGTATCGACCGCTGGCGGATGCAGTCCTGGTGCGGCCGCGGCGAAATATTCTAACGAGCAGGAAGTTGGCGGGACATGGAGCAGGACTCCGGGCAAGACGCACAGCAGTACAGGCCGCAGCTATTAGATGCCGGGCAGCCCCGCGTCTGGCAGCGCGCCTGTCACCAGTGCGATCTGTTGCTTACCCGCGCCCATGCGCCGGTGGGGCAGCGGCTGCTGTGCCCGCGCTGCGGGGCCACGCTGCATCGCAATATGGAGCGCAGTGTTGCCCATACCGCGGCCCTGAGCCTGAGTGGACTGCTGCTGTTTATTCCCTCTGCAACCCTGCCGTTGCTGGAGTTTTCCCTGTTTTCCTTCGGAGCCGAAAACACCCTGCTGAATGGCGTGCAGGCACTGTTTGCCGCCGGTTACATGTGGCTCGCGTCGATCGTACTGTTCTGCAGTGTGCTGGCACCGCTCGGCAAATTTCTGCTGCTTGCTTTTATCTGCTGGGGTAGCGGCTGGGCCTCGCTGGCAAAGCCGGTGGCACGCGCGTTGCGCTGGTATCACCACCTGCAGGAGTGGGGCATGCTGGATGTTTACATGCTCGGCATTCTGGTGGCGCTGGTGAAAATGTCGGATCTCGGCAAGATGACGGTGGAGCCGGGGCTCTATTGTTTTGTTGCGATGATGGTGATTTCCAGCGCGGCCACCGTGTCGTTCGATGCGGAAACCGTGTGGGCGAGGTTGGCGCGGCGCGCGGCAGCGACCGGCGGCGGAGACAAAGATAGGAAGGCAGCACAATGAACCGACCGGCGCGCGCCCTGTCTCAGGGGTTCTGGACCTGCCTCGGCTGTCGCCTGCTGGTGAAGGCGCCGGAAAAGCGCAATACCCTCTCCTGTCTCTGTCCGCGCTGTGGCGCGCGCATGCACGGACGGGTGGAGGGCAGCATCATGCTCACCTGGGCGCTCACCATCACCGGCGCGCTGCTGCTGATTCCGGCGAATATCCTGCCGGTCATGACGGTGATCTACCTGGGCGCGGGCGAGCCGAGCACCATTGTCGGCGGCACGCTGGAGCTGTATCAGAACGGTCTGTGGGGTATTGCTCTGATCGTGTTTGTGGCGAGTGTCGCGGTACCGGTAATGAAACTGGTGGGGCTGGTGATCCTGTGCCTGATCGTGCAGTGGCGCCTGGACGTGGCGCCGCGCCAGGCAATGCGGATTTACCGGGTGGTGAATGCCATTGGCCGCTGGTCGCTACTGGATCTGTTCATGATTTCCATACTGGTGGCGTTGGTGGATATGGGAGCCATCGCCGAGGTGGCCGCGGGCGCAGGCAGTACGGCATTTGCCACCGTCGTGGTGGTCACCATGTTTGCGGTGCGGGCATTTGATCCGCGTTTGATCTGGGATATTTACGAAGAAAAAATGGCGGCAGTCGACAGCAAAGCCCGGGATGAGGAGCGCGAATGAGCGATCCTCAGGTCGAATACGATACCCAGCCGGAAGGTGTGGCGCGCCGCAGTCGCGGCCTTTCGCTGGTGTGGCTACTGCCGTTGATCGCGGCCCTGATCGCTGTGTGGCTGTTGTACAAGGATTTCACCCAAGGCGATATCCGCGCCACCATCCTGTTTTCCAGCGGCGATGGCCTGGTGAAAGGAAAGACGTCGGTGAAATACTCCGGTGTGGAAATCGGCGTGGTTAACGATTTCAGGCTTGTGCCAAACGCCAAGGAACTGAACGGCCAGGATGGGGTGCTGGCGGAAGTTACCTTCAACCGCAGTGCCGGCTACCTGCTGACGAAAGACACCAAGTTCTGGGTGGTCAGGCCGGAAGTGTCCCTCACCGGGGTGCGCGGCCTGGAGACACTGGTTTCCGGTAACTACATTGCGGTGGAGCCGGGCAGTGGTCCGCCGCAGAGGCACTTCGTTGCGGTGGTCGAGCCTCCCGCCTATGTGCGTGGCGACGGCCTGCGCGTCACGCTCAAGTCCGCGCGTCTGGCTTCTCTCAGCCGTGGGGCCCCGGTGTATTACCGCCAGCTGGAGGTGGGGCAGGTAGAGAATTACCGCCTGGCGGAAGATGCGAGTGAGGTGGAGATCAATCTGTTCATCCGCCGTGAATACGCGCATCTGGTGCATCGGGGCAGCCGTTTCTGGAATGCGTCCGGCGTGTCGATTCAGGGCGGAATCAGCGGGGTCAATGTGGAGTTGGAGTCTCTTGCCTCGCTGATTGCCGGCGGTGTGAGTTTCTATACCCCCGATGCCCAGCAGAATTCACCACTGGCGGTGGATGGCAACGAATTCAAGCTGTACAAGAGTTTTGCCGAGGCGGATGCCGGTATACCCATCACCCTCAACTTTGATCGCGGGGTCAGCCTTTCCGAGGGTTCCACCCAGGTGATATATCAGGGCATCCAGGTTGGGGAAGTGAGCAGCGTCGAAGCCAACAAGAATATTGACGGCATGTCGGTGAAGGTTCTGATGGACCCCATTACCGACGACCTGTTGAGTGAAAACACCCAGTTCTGGCTGGCGCCGCCAACACTCGATTTCACCTCCGGGGTCAACGATTTACTCAAGGGCAACCGTATTGAGGTGGACCTGCGCCGGGGGCAGCGCTCGGTACGGGAGTTTGATGCCCACGCGTCGCCGCCGCCGCGGGATCCAAGGGTGCCGGGACTGCACCTGACACTCACCGCGCGCAATACCGGGTCGCTACAGCGCGGCGCCTCGCTCTACTACCGGCAGATGGAGGTGGGGCGCGTGCAGGGCATGGCATTGAAGGGAGATGGTTCGGGCGTTGAGGTGTACGTGGTCATCGACCCGCCCTACGCCCACTTGGTGAACAATGAAAGTCGCTTCTGGAATGTAAGCGGCCTGCGCGCCAGCGCCAGCCTCAAGGGCATCGAAGTGGAGACGGATTCTCTATTGTCGATGGTGCGCGGTGGCATTGCCTTTGGCAGCGGCCCCCACGACAGTAAGAGCGCCGGGCAGGCGGTCAGCGGAGACAGTTTCCCGTTGTATGGCAGCCGCGACGAGGCCATGGAGGAGGGTATCAATATCTACATTGACCTCACCGGTGACGAAGGGCTCAAGGTGGGGGCGCCGCTGCGCTACCGCGGCATTCAGGTGGGGGAAATCACCGCCATGCGGCTCAATCTGAATCTGGACGGTGTGCGCGCCCGCGCGCGACTCTATCGGCGCGCAGAGCGCTTTGCCCGCAGTGGTACGCGGATGTGGGTGGTGGGGCCGAAAATCGGGCTCGGCGGTGTCGATCATCTGGATACTCTGGTCACCGGGCCTTTCCTGGAGCTGGAACCCGGCGCCGGCGGTGAACCGCAAACGGAATTCGTCGCGCTGGCCGCGAAGCCGGAACCGGATCTGGCGGACACCATGATGATGCCGGGGCTGGCGCTGATTCTGGACGCACCGCGGCGAGGCTCCCTCAAGCGTGGCAGTCCGGTCTACTACCGCCAGGTGCAGGTGGGGCAGGTGACCGGCTACCAGTTGGGGGAACTGGCGGACCGGGTTTACATCTATGTTTATATTGAGCCGCAGTTCCGCACTCTGGTGCGGGAACACTCGAAGTTCTGGAATGCCAGCGGGGTGGACGTGAATTTCGGGGTGATGACCGGGCTCGACGTGCACACGGAATCCGCCCAGGCGCTGCTTGCCGGCGGTATCGCCTTCGCCACACCGAACAATGCGGAGATGGGGCTTGAAGTGGAATCCGGCAGCCACTATCCACTGTATGGCAAGCCGGAAAATGACTGGCTGCTGTGGAGCCCGAAAATTGAGCTTTACCCGGCGCTGGAAGAAAGTTTCAAATAAATCCAGAAGCCTGTCAGTGATTCGTCACCCGCGGTTTCGGGATCCGTCAGGTTCGTCGCTTCGAGCAAGTACACATAGAAAGGGAGAACGGATGCGCAATTCAAATACCGGGCTGACAGCCACCAGTCTGTTGGCGGGGGTTGTCTTGTCCCTCGGCCTCGCCGGCTGCGGCACGCCCACACAGATAGACCGTATCGAATCGCGCAGTGCGCCGGTCAGTTTCCAGACTTACGCCTGGGGCACCGAGGCGCTCAGCGCCGAATCCGGCGCCCCGGCGCAATTGGTAGAGCTGGACAGTGAGCTGCGCCAGGTGGTCGGCGCGCTGATGCAGTCGCGCGGCTACCGTCAGGTGCAGGGCACCGACAATGCGCAGATGGTGGTGGACTACCAGATATCGATTGTCGAGGAGGAGTTTGCCAGCGAGGACAATAACACCAGCTGGGATGCGCAGTTCGACAGCAACGCCCAGCGCGGCGTGGTGGAGCTGCCCGACCGCAGTGGCGCACCGCGAGTGACCCTGTCGGTCGGTATTGGCCCCCAGCACGGCATGCCCATTTGGGGTGGTAGCGCCACCAAACTGATTGTGCGCCCGGAGGACAGGAGCGAGCGCCAGCGCATTCTCAACAATGCCGTTGGCGAACTGCTCAGGGACTTGCCGCCGGCGGCCTGATACAGTTCGTGCGAGAACATTTTCAAAAACGGATCGGCAGGGACGCCGTTCTCTCAACGCATCAGCGGGAGTACACATGGCTTCACTGCTCAGATTCTTTTCCGTCGCCTTTCTCGGCCTGTTACTGGCCGCGGGGCTCGGCGGCTGTGCCGCCCCCAATCCGGTCGCGGTCGATTACGATCCCGGCTTTAAATTTGCCAACCTCCGCAGCTACCATTTGCTGGATACCCTCGCCAACGGCCCGGTTTCCCCTTTTGAGAGCAAGCGTGCCAGTCAGGCTGTCGACGAAATGCTGAGAGGCACATACACGCCCGCCGCCAGTCGCGATACGGCGGATTTCCTGGTGCGCGTGCAGCTGTTCAGTGCCGACAAGGTGGCGGTATACGAAGACCCGTTCAGTATCTACGGCGGCTACCGCTACTTCGGTTTCGGCTGGCGCGCACCGCTACGGGTGCGTGAATACCGCGAAAATACCCTGATCATCGACGTGCTGTCGCCGGAAGAGGCGCCGCTGTGGCGCGGCAGCATGCCGTCCACTGCCACGCGCTACGAATCCCCGGAGCAGCAGATGTTTCGCCTGCGCGAAGAGGCGGCCATGATTCTCGCGCGCTTCCCGCCGTACAACGACGTCGGCTACGACTGATCCCGAAAGGGCCGCCCCAGCAAGGATTTCCATGAGCGATACACCGGACCTGAAACCGCCGTTCACCCGCGGCGCAGTGGATATCATCTCCCGCACAACGGTATACGACGGCTTCTTCAAAATGCACAAGCTGCGCCTGCGGCACCGCCTCTATCGCGGTGGCTGGGGGGGAGAGATGGAGCGCGAACTCTTCGTGCGCGGCAACGCGGTGGGGGTGTTGCTATACGATCCGGAACACCAGCTGGTGGCGTTGATCGAGCAGTTTCGCATTGGCGCACTGGAGCGCGAAGCCGGACCCTGGTGTCTGGAAGTCGTGGCGGGTATGGTGGAGGAGGGTGAATCCATAGAGGATGTCGCCCGCCGCGAACTGCAGGAAGAGGCTGGGCTCGAGGTGCAGGGCCTGCACTTCATCCGCAGTTACCTGCCGAGTCCCGGCGGCGCCTGCGAGCGCATGTATCTATTCTGCGCCTGCGCGGATCTGCGCGGTATCGAAGGGTATTTCGGTCTCGCCCACGAACATGAAGATATCCGCCTGCGGGTTTTCCCTCTGCAGGTGGTTCTCGACGCGGTCAACAGCGGTGATGCCGCCATCGACAACGCGGCCAGTATCATCAGCCTGCAGTGGCTGCAACTGAATCGCGACCGCTTGGGCGGATGATATTCTTTCCGGGCTGTTTGACAGCAGGCAGATTTGCGTCAATAGCCCTTTGGGGCCCTACAATTCGCAGGTTGGAAGCGCGATTTCGTCGAATCGCGGACAATTTGAGAGATCAATCACGGCGCGGACAGAACAGGAGTGTCGATAATGGCGGTACCCGCTGGCACAGACCGCAACAAGACTGCGGTTCAGGCCCGCACCGGTGTGAATAAAGAAACGGGGGGCGGCGCCAAAGCGCGCTACCGAGTTGACTTGCCCAATTATCACGCCGACTGCGATGCCAACTACCTGCGTCTGTGCAAGCTGATGCCAGAACTCGCGAGCAATCAGTGCTGGCGCTATCAGGTACCCGGCGGTTTCCTGGAGGTCGCGGTGCTTGAGCGCAGCCGGTACACCACCGAGGTCAGCCTGCAGGCGTCTGCGGAGCCCGGCAGCCGGGGCCGCAACTGGCTGCGACCGCCGCCCATCACTGTTCGCCTGTACCACGACGCACGCATGGCCGAGGTAGTGGCGGTGGATGGCCAGGGGCCGGTAGGCGGCGATGGACTGAACTTCAGCTATCCCAATCCGGCCATGCACAATGAGGACGAGCGGCAACAGGTCAATCGCTACCTGAGTGAATGGCTGGCCCACTGTCTGGCGAATGGTCGCGTCGACGTCGAGCTCACCTTTGGTGACCGGCGACGCTGAGTACACGCCGGGCATCGCAAAGACAACACGGATGTTTCGGCAAGGTGAGAAAGTGAAGATCGAGGCAGTACAACCGGCAAACCGGCTGATCCAGATTACTGACCCCCATATTGGCGGTCGGCCGGATTACCAGTTGCTGGGCCTGGATACCGGCCACACGCTGGACGAGGTTCTCGCTGCCATTGCCGCCGCTCCCTCGCAACCGGAGCTTATGGTGGTGACCGGCGATGTTTCCGCCAACGGCGCTGAAGCCGCCTATCGCCGTTTCCTGCACAAGATGCAACCGGTTGCCTGCCCCTGGTACTGGCTGCCGGGCAATCACGACAACCCCCAGCGTATGGACGAGATAGCGCCGAAACGCCGCCCGGAGCTGGTGGCGCTCGGCAACTGGCGCCTGCTGTTACTGGATACCAGCGTGCCCGGAAATATCTGCGGCGGGCTCAGCGAGGCGGAACTGGCGCGTGTGGCGCAGCTGATCGAGGCCCATCGCGCGCACCCGGTCCTGCTGATGATGCACCACCAGCCGGTGCCTGTCGGCAGCCACTGGATCGACGGCCATATGTTGAAAGAGGGGCGCGAGTCGTTCGTCGACCTGATCCAGCGCGCTGACAATGTCCGCGCCGTGTGCTGGGGGCATGTGCACCAGCAGTTCGACGACGAGCTGGGGCATGTCGGTCTGCACGCCACGCCCTCCACCTCGGTGCAGTTCACTCCCGGCAGCGGCCCATTTGCGGTCGACAGCGAGATGCCCGGCTACCGCTGGTTCGAATTGCGGGACGATGGCAGCTACGAGACCGGCGTCGAGCGGGTCACTGTCGCCGAATACAGCGTCGATCTGGCATCTTCCGGCTACTGAGAACCGAGCGTCGGACCGTTTCCCGGGGTACCGGGTGGCCGTTCGTCGAAGTATCGCGTCCGCCTGACTTTCATGACTTCCCGGCCTGCTCTTTACTTGTAGAATGGCACCCGAATCCGCGAATGTGTGGTACCGGATTTGGAACGCGGCCGGGTTGTCTAATGGCCGCGCGTTTAACTCCCGGAAACAGGAAGTGAGGTCACCATGCACACAATCCATAACAAACTGCTGTCTCCACTGCTTCTTTCGCTCGCCCTGCTGGCCGGCTGTGCCCAGCAGCCCGCGATCAGCCCGGAGGATGCCAAAGACGGCCTGCTGCCGCGCCAGACCGGCCTCGACAGCGTCAGCGCGGCCTATGCCTTCGATCTGAGCGGCGCCAAGGTTTACCTCGAGCCGGTGGGCGTCGCCTACAACAAACGCCACACCAACCCGGGTTCGCCATTGCGCGCGGAAGATTACGAGCTGAGCGAGAAGGATCTGGCGCGGCTGCAGGAACTCATGGGGGAAACCCTGAGTGAGCGCTTCCTCGCACCGCGGCAGAGCCAGTTGGTGGCGGACAAGTCGGAAGCCGATTACGTCCTGCAGTTGGATCTGAGCCGTTTCGCCCTCGGTGCACCGCTCGACCCACAGCCCTGGCTGTGGCGCGTCTACACCGACAAGAGCGCCTACGGCGTGTTGTCCGGTGAACTACAGGACAACAGTGGCAACGCGGTGATGCGCTTCAGCGACCGCCGCGATATCGGCGACAATTTCGCCGGCCTCGGGCTCGCCGGCCGTATGGACCGCTTCACCAGCGTTACCTTCTGGCACGATATGAAAGTGGATCTGCGCCGCGCGTTTGGCAGCCTGGATGAATCCCTGCGCTAGTTGTTCGAGCCAGCAAACGCAAATAGCGCAAGGCTGCCGGTGCATCTGCCGGCGGCCCCGCTATAATCCCCGCCCATGCAAGCACCACAACTCTCGAACCGCGAACGCCCGCTGCTGATCTATCTGCACGGCTTCCTGTCTTCCCCGCAGTCCTATAAATGCCAGCTGCTGAAAGACTGGCTGCAACAGTTGCGCCCAGACATCGTATTCTATGCACCGATGATCTCGCCCTATCCCGGCGAAGCGGCGATGGCGCTGGGGCAGATGCTGCGGGATTTCCGCATCAACCACCGCGGTCCCATTGGCCTTGTGGGCAGCTCCATGGGGGGCTTCTGGTGCACCTGGTTGGCGGAACAGCATGGATTGGCCGCCGTGGTGATCAACCCCGCGGTTGAGCCCTCCCGTTTCATGCCGGGTTATGTAAACCAGGACTTGAAGCCCTACAGTGGCGAGATGCAGACCTATCGTCTGCGCCCCGCGGATGTGGAAGACATGCGCAGGCTGGAAGCCTCGGTTCCAGCCGACCTGCAGGGGCGCTACTGGCTGCTGGCCCAGCGCGGCGATGAAACCCTCGACTGCCGCGATGCCGAGCAGTTCTACCGCAGTCAGCAACAGACTATCGAAGATGGCGGCGATCACAGTTTCCAGGGATTTGCCCGCTACACCGAGGCACTGGTAGATTTCCTGTTTCCCCAAGAACTGAACACCACAAAGCAGTACGGCGAATAAAAACTCTATGGCCAATTACTCCGCAGAAGACATTGAGGTATTGACGGGGCTCGACCCGGTGAAAAAACGCCCGGGCATGTACACCGACACCACCCGTCCCAACCACCTGGCCCAGGAAGTCATCGACAACAGCGTCGACGAAGCCCTCGCCGGCCATGCCAAAAAAATCGAAGTGGTGCTGCACAAGGACCACTCCATCACCGTCAGCGACGACGGCCGCGGCATGCCGGTGGATATCCACCCGGAACAGGGTCGCCCGGGGGTGGAAGTGATCCTGTCCACCCTGCACGCGGGGGGCAAATTCTCCAATAAAAACTACCAGTTTTCCGGCGGCCTGCACGGTGTGGGCATCTCGGTGGTGAACGCGCTGTCGAAGGTGCTGGAAGTCACCATCCAGCGGGACGGCCAGGTGCACCGCATCGGTTTCCAGAATGGCGACAAGGCATCCGATCTGGAAGTCATCGGCGAGTGCGGCAAGCGCACCACCGGTACCAGCGTGCGTTTTTTGCCGGACCCGCAGTACTTCGACTCCTTCAAGTTTTCCGTGCCGCGCCTGCGCCACCTGCTGCGCGCCAAGGCGGTGCTTTGCCCGGGCCTCAGCGTCACCTTCATCAATGAGCAGGACGGCGAGTCCGACCAGTGGTACTACGAAGACGGCCTCAAGGACTATCTCGCCGCCGCCAACCAGGGCTGGGAAGTGCTGCCGGCGGAACCGTTTGTGGGAAGCTTCGCCGCCACCAGCGAGGCCGCCGACTGGGCAGTGCAGTGGCTGCCGGAGGGAGGTGAAGTCACCGCGGAATCCTACGTCAACCTGATCCCCACCGCCCAAGGCGGCACTCATGTGAATGGCCTGCGCGCGGGCCTGCTGGACGCCATGCGCGAGTACTGCGAAATCCGCAACCTGCTGCCGCGCGGTGTAAAACTCGGGCCGGAAGATATCTGGAACCAGTGTTCTTATGTGCTCTCCGCCAAGCTCGCCGACCCGCAGTTTTCCGGCCAGACCAAGGAGCGCCTGAGCTCCCGCGAGGCCACCGCATTTATTTCCGGCGTGGCGAAAGACGCCTTCGGCCTGTGGCTCAACCAGCACACCGAGGAGGGCGACAAGCTCGCCGAGCTGTGTATCAGCAATGCGCAGAAACGCCTGCGCTCGGCGAAAAAAGTCGCGCGCAAAAAAGTCACCCAGGGGCCGGCGCTGCCGGGCAAGCTCGCCGACTGCTCCAGCGGCGATGCCAGCCGCTCGGAACTCTTCCTGGTGGAAGGGGACTCCGCCGGTGGCTCCGCCAAACAGGCGCGGGACCGCGAATTCCAGGCCATCATGCCGTTGCGCGGAAAAATCCTGAATACCTGGGAAGTGGACTCCAACGAGATCCTCGCGAGCCAGGAGGTTCACGACATCGCCGTTGCTTTGGGGGTGGATCCCGGCAGCGACAATCTCGAAGGTCTGCGCTACAACAAAGTCTGCATTCTCGCCGACGCCGACTCCGACGGCCTGCACATCGCCACCTTGCTGTGCGCGCTGTTCCTGCGTCACTTCCGCCCGCTGGTCACCAATGGCCATGTGTATGTCGCCATGCCGCCGCTGTTCCGCATCGACATCGGCAAGGACGTTTACTACGCGCTGGACGACGCCGAACGCCAGGGAATCCTCGATCGCATTTCCGCCGAGAAAAAGAAAGGCAAGATCCAGGTCACCCGCTTCAAGGGCCTCGGTGAAATGAACCCGCTGCAACTGCGGGAAACCACCATGGACCCGAACACCCGTCGCCTGGTGCAGCTGTATATCGACGCCGGTGACGACAGCAATCAACTGCTGGATATGTTGCTGGCGAAGAAACGCGCGGGAGACCGCAAGCAATGGTTGGAAAGCAAAGGTAACCTCGCCGAGATCAGTTAAAAAGGAGCCTGCTTCAAAGGGCTTTGTTATTTAATGACGGGACAGGGAGAGAGGTTGATGGAAACTGAGTGCAGGTTTCAGGCGGAGCTGTTGCAGCCGGTAAGCCCCGGCGAGAGTTCATCATGGTTGTTTGTCGTTTTGCCAAAGGATGTGAGTGATACACTTCCGCGTCGGGGCCGAACGACGGTGGAGGGCCTGCTCAATGGCCATGCATTTCAGGTAACACTGGAGCCAGATGGTAAATTGAGTCACTGGTTAAAGGTCGGCAAGGAACTGCAGCAGGCTGCGGGCGTTGCTGCTGGTGATTCGGTTACGCTTGAAATCCGGCCGGTGGAGAAGGAGCCGGAGCCTGAGGTGCCTGGGGATCTGCAACAGGCGCTGGCTGCCAATCCTGAAGCGCGCAGTTCCTGGGAGGCGACCACCACGATCGCGCGGGTGGACTGGATACACTGGATCGTCTCCGCCAAGCAGGCGAAGACCCGCGTGAAGCGGATCAACGATGCCTGCAATATGCTGGCCGAAGGTAAAAAGCGGGTGTGCTGCTTTGATACTTCGGGTTTCTACAGCAAGGCGTTACGCGCGCCGGAACACGCGTAATCGGTTGTTGCGCAATCAGTCTGTTCCGTCGAATGAACGGTGCAGGAAGCTGATCATGTCGTCCAAGGTGTCCGGCGCATCCCGGTCAAAGCAGGTGCCGAGATACTCGTTGCAGCCGTTGTCCAGAAACGCGTGGTTTTTTCCCGGATAGAGTCTGAATTCGGCCGGTTGGCCTGCGGCGCGCAAGCGCTCGACAAAATCCTCGACCGCCGCGGGCGGGGTGGTGGCGTCTTTGCTGCCGACGTGTGCAAATACCGGCGGTAAACGGTAGTCCGCGGCTGCGGGAATCTGATGGATGGGGGATACCGCCCGGTAGAGTTCCGGCTGCTTCTCCACGCTGTAATTTTTGCCGAACAGCCCCCGTGCCTGCGTATTCCCCATTTTCCAGAAAATATTCTGCGGGCTTTCAAAACCATTCTGGGCAGCATTGAAAATATCGAAGGCGCCGTAGCTCAGTACCGCCGCCTGCACCCGCAGGCCGTCTTCCGCCGCAATCTGCTCCGGGGTTTTTCCGCTGGGGATGTAACTCGGCTTAAAGGCGAGGTTCGCAGGCGAGAAGTCCTCGCTGCTGAGATTGCGCGCGGCCAGTAATACCATCGCGCTCAGATGCCCGCCGGCGCTGTCGCCAGTGACGGCCACGCGTGCAGGATCACCGCCGTAGCGTGCAATGTTTTCTTTCACCCACAACAAACCGCCCAGTGCGTCCTCGACGATGTCATCCATAGTGGTGGTGTTGCCATTGTCGCCGAGCAACCGGTAGTTCATGTTGGCCACCACGAATTGTCCGTGGCTCGCGAGATACTGGGCGGTGGAATCCATGATGCGGTTGTCGTTAATCAACCAGCCGCCACCGTGATAGATCACGACAACCGGCAGGGGTTTATCGGCGTCCTTTGGTGCAATGATATCGGCGGTCAATTGCCGGTCGCCGGCTTGGGTCCAGGGGATATCGCGCTGGATCGAGAGCGCGGAATTCTTCTGGGAGATTTCCGCGGTGCAGGCGGACAGGAAGAGCAGGCCGAACAGCAGCACCGGGAAGCGGATCTTCAGAGATTGGAACATGGGTATGCCTCATCGGAAAACAGGTGAGGCACACTTTATTGCGCAACGTCAGTGGGTGCCAGCGTTCGGGCGTGCCATGTTTATTCCGGGACTGTGTTTGTGCGCTCGGCTACGAGTTCTGGTTCCGGCTTCTCGCCTTCCGCCCACCTGCGCGCGAAGGCTACCAGCAGAAAGCCGATAGGAAACATGATTACGCCGTAAATGGCGGAGGGAATGGACATATCGCCGGACTGCAGCAGCGTCAGTGTCACCATCAACCCCAGAGTGCCATTCTTGATGCCCAGTTCGGTGGCGATGGCGATGCCCTCGCGTTTGCCCAGCCCTATCATTCTTGCGCTGAAAAATCCGAGCGCAATACCGAGCAGGTTCAACGCAATGGTGGCCGGGCCCGCCTGGATCATCAGATCGAGAAAGCGATCGCGCATCCCGTACACAATACCGATTACCAGCGCCGCCAGCACCAGGCCACCGAAGACACTTACCAGGCCTTCCGCGCGCGCCGCGAGGGCGGGGCTCGACCGCTTTACCAGCATGCCGATGGCGACCGGCAGCAGCACAATCAGTGACAGCATCAGCACGGTTTTCCCAAGCGGCAGCTCAATGGCCTGCTGGGTGCCGTAATTCAGCTCCAGGGCATAGTTCGCAAATATCGGCAGGGTCATGATGGTAATCAGGCTGGCGGAAATCGTGAGCACTATAGAGAGTGCCACATTGCCACGGGCCAGCAGGGTGAACAGGTTGGACGTGGTGCCGCCGGGGCAGGCGGCAATCACCACAAGTCCCACCGCCATTGCCGGCGGCAGTCGCAATGCCCACGCCAGGGCAAACGCCGCCGCAGGCATCAGCAGTATCTGGGTGACTGTACCGAGGATCAGGCCCGCGGGTTTGACCGTGACCTGGTGAAAGTCCCGCGCAGTCAGAGTCATGCCGATACCGATCATGATGATGAACAGGGAGATCGGCAGGCCGATAGAAATCAGGGGGCTCGATTCCATGGGAGGCTCCGGAAATTATTATTAGATCTTGTGTTTATAGCCCACAAAGCGCAAATGCATTGCCGCGGATACTCCAGAAAACGCGCGCGGGGCGAGAATGTCAACGAGTTTACGCCTGGTCGGGCGGGGTTTGGCGGTTTCGATGTCTGCGCTGCAATAGCGGTACCGGGGCCTTACTGAAGTTAAAACTGGGCAGTCTGCGGCACTGTGGTATAGTGCCGCGGCTGGCACTAGCGCCAGTTGCGTCATCTGTAGGCTGGAATGTTTTCTGGCTCCTTTCTGAAACACTGCACCCAGCGGTGTGTCCGAACCCTTTCTACTGAATGCCGCACCCGGTCGAATTGAAATCTTCGACCACAGCCTTTGGCGGCAACTTGAGCTCACCCGTGGAACACCGGAGTTTTCTGCTTCTACCTGGCGAGTTTTCCGAATTTTTATCCGGCAGCCTGTGCTGATTCAGCGCCCGGCCCCGGTCATCTGTAAGAAGAAACTTTATGCTGTTTGAAGATCTCGGCCTTGTGCCGGAAATCGCCCGCGCCGTAGCGGAGCAGGGCTATACCCAACCCACCCCGATCCAGGCGCAGGCCATCCCCGTGGTCATGCGTGGGGGCGATGTGATGGCCGCGGCCCAGACCGGTACCGGCAAGACCGCCGGCTTCACCCTGCCGCTGCTGCACCGTCTGTGCGCCGGCGAGCGCGCGCGCAACAATCAGGTGCGCGCTCTGGTACTCACGCCCACCCGCGAACTGGCGGCGCAGGTGTTCGACAACGTGCAGAGCTACTCCAAGTACCTGCCGCTGCGCCACAGCTGCGTATTTGGCGGCGTGAAGATCAATCCGCAAATGATGCGCCTGCGCGGCGGTGCGGACATTCTCGTGGCGACCCCGGGCCGCCTGCTGGATCTCTACAACCAGCGCGCGATCAAATTCGACGCTCTGGAAGCGCTGGTGTTGGACGAAGCCGACCGCATGCTGGACATGGGCTTTATCCACGACATCAAAAAAATCCTGCGGGTGCTGCCGGCCAAACGCCAGAACCTGTTGTTCTCCGCGACCTTCTCCCCGGAAATCCGCGCCCTCGCCAAGGGCCTGGTCAACGATCCGGTGGAAATCGATGTGAGCCCGCGCAACAGCACCACCAAGACGGTACAGCAGAAGCTGCACCCGGTGGACAAGGCGCGCAAGACGGCGCTGTTGAGCCACCTGATCCGCGAAAACAACTGGCACCAGGCGCTGGTGTTCAGCCGCACCAAGCACGGTGCCAACCGCCTGGCACAGCAACTGGAAAAAGACCGTATCACCGCTGCAGCCATTCACGGCAACAAGAGCCAGAATGCGCGCACCAAAGCCCTGGCGGATTTCAAAAGTGGCAAGGTACAGATTCTGGTGGCAACGGATATCGCCGCCCGCGGTATCGACATCGACCAGCTGCCGCAGGTGGTCAATTTCGACCTGCCGAACGTGCCGGAGGATTACGTGCACCGCATCGGCCGCACTGGCCGCGCCGGTGCCAGCGGTCAGGCGGTTTCGCTGGTCTCGGCAGACGAGATCAAGCAGTTGCGGGATATCGAGCGCCTGATCCAGAGACCGATTGAGCGCGAGGAAATTGAAGGCTTTGAACCGGACCACCAACTGCCGCTTTCGGATGGAAAAGGCGGTGGCAAAGTCGGCAAAGGCAACCAGGTGCGCCGCGGTGGCAACCCGCGTCCGCAATCTGCGGGCAGTGGAAATTCTGCTGGCAATGGCCGTCCGTCTGCCAACCGCTCCGGCAATCGCAGTGGAAATGGCGGTGGCGAGGGGCGCGCTGGTGAAAACCGTGGAGGCAATCGTCGCGGCGGTAATGGTTCCGGTGGCAATGGTGCTGGTGGCAATGGCGGCGGACAGAGCCGCAATCGCAACAGCGATGGCCAGGGCGAGAACCGCTCACAGCAGAACCGCCGACGCCGTCCGCAGCGCCGTCCTGAAACGGCGTGAGTCGATAGCAACAAAAAAGGCGATCACTGATCGCCTTTTTTGTGTCTACCTGTTTGTCGCTAGGGTTTCGCCTGGCTGGCAAAATAATCCAGCGTCAGCTGGGTAATCGCTTCAGTACCTACTTTCAGCGCGCTTTCATCCACATAAAAACGCGGCGAATGGTTGCTGGCCGCTGTGGCCGGGTCGGTGCCCTTGGGAGTGACGCCGAGAAAGTAATAAAAACCGGGAATCTCATTAGCGAAGAAGGAAAAATCTTCGGCGCCGGTCACTTTCGGTACCACTATGACCTTGTCTTTGCCGGCCGCTGATTGCAGCGCGGGAATCGCGGCCTCGGTGAGTGTGGGGTCATTGGCGGTCACCGGGTAGCCTTCGATGATTTCCACTTCGGCTTCTGCACCGCTGCTTTTGGCAAGGTTTTCCGCCGTCACTTTAAGGCGGTTGAAAATTTCCTGGCGGTTGTCCATGTCGAAATTGCGGATAGTGCCGTTCAGGAACACGCTGTCGGGGATGATATTGTTGCGCACACCGCCGTCGATTTTGCCGAAGGAAACCACCGCGGGTTCCTTGGTGATATCGATCTGGCGGCTGACAATGGTCTGGGTGCCCATGATGATCTGCGCCGCTGCGGTGATCGGGTCGACACCGCCCCAGGGGCGTGAGCCGTGGGTCTGGCGCCCCTTCACGTTGATGCGGAATTCATCGGAGCTCGCCATCAGTGGGCCGGAGCGATAGCCGATCATCCCCGCGGGCAGGCTCGAGGTCACATGCTGGCCAAAGGCCACGGCCGGTTTATATTTCTTGAACAGCCCTTCCTTCAGCATCAGCTCCGCACCGCCTTCCTCACCGTCCGGTGCACCTTCTTCGGCGGGCTGGAAAATAAACAGCACATTGCCGGCGAGTTCATCGCGCATGCCTGCCAGCACCTGTGCCGCCCCCATCAGCATGGCCACATGGGTATCGTGGCCGCAGGCGTGCATCACGCCCACTTCCTCGCCGTTGTATTCGGTTTTGGCCTTGGACGCGAAGGGGATGTCCACCTGCTCGGTCACCGGCAGCGCGTCCATATCCGCGCGCAGTGCCACAGTGGGGCCGGGCTTACCGCCTTTCAGAAAACCGACCACGCCGGTGTGGGCGATGCCTGTCTCCACCTCCATACCGAGGGATTTGAGGTGTGCGGCTACGTATTTGGCGGTTTCGAATTCGCGATTGCCCAGTTCCGGGTTCTGGTGCAGGTGACGGCGCCACTCGATGACCTTGTTTTCGGTCTGTACCAGTTGTTTTTCCACATCGGCGGCCTGAGCCTGAGTGGCGGCGAGCGCAAGAGCGAGTGAGAGTAAGGTTTTTTTCACGCGGAATTCCTTGGTTGCAGTGCATGGCCGGCTCACAGGAAACCATGCACTGCCGCGGGAATCAATCCTTGCGCGCGTTGACGGCCTTTACCCGCTCAGGGAAATCGGAGACGCCTTTCTCGGTGCGCTCGACTTTCTGGATGGTGCCATCATCATTGAAGTACAGGTACTCCGCCGCGGAGTGGCGCTGGCGTTTTTCGCAGCTGGAGGGGTCGGATTCCAGCCAGCGGTGGTAGAACAGAATCCACTGGCCTTTGTACTCGACGATGGAGTGGTGGTTGTTTGCGTTGTGCTCCTCGTCCATGAAAATCCCTTTGTATTCCCAGGGACCCTTGGGAGAATCGGACATGTAGTAGGCGAGGGCGCGGTTATTTTCCGGCATGGTGAAGTAGTACTTGTCCCCGCGCTTGAATACCCAGGGGCCTTCCATTTTTGGCTCGTAACCGCCCATGTCCATTTTGTGGAAATCGCCCTTGATGCTGCGCATGTCATCGGCCATCTCGACCACGTAGTAATCGAATTTGGTGCCGTGGAAATACAGGTAGGCCTTGCCGTCGTCGTCCATGAACAGCGCCGGGTCATTGGCGTAGGGCTTGCGCCACAGGGGGCCGCCGATGACGTCTTTGAAGGGACCGGTGGGGGAGTCGCTCTCGGCGATACCGATGCCCATCCATTTGGTGCTCTTCTCCGGGTTTACGCGGTCTTTGTGGCCGGTGCCGGCGGGGAACACGAGATAGTATTTGCCGTTTTTGTAGGCGGCGTCCGGCGCCCAGGCGTAGTTGTCGGCCCAGCTGAGGTCGTCGACGGACAGCACCGCGCCGTGGTCTTGCCAGTTGACCAGGTCTTTGGACGAGAACACGTGCCAGTTCTTCATCCAGAAGTCTTCCTGGCATTCCTCGTCGTGGGAGGTGTAGAGATACATTTTGCCGTCCTGCCACACGTGGCCGGAGGGGTCGGCGGTTTTGATATCGCTGCCGAAATTCAGGGGGTTTTGTGCTTGGGTCGCGCTGGAGCCGAGCATCAGTGCCACCAGGGCTGTGTGAAGTTTGTTTATTTTCATGGGTACTCCGTCATCGCTGTCAGGTAACTGTCAGGCCGTTTATTTTTTTGGTCTGGCCGATTTTACAGGTCGCGTAGTGAAAATAAAGCTCTGTGCCCTGTTTTGGTCTTTCGGGGTTCTAGGCTGGGGCGGTGGCGGCAGAGCTCCGGGTATGGGTTTTCAAAACCGCCATGAATACATCCCTGTAGGCTGCGTCGGAAACATCCCTGTTTCCGACGCTTTTGAAAACCCATACCCGGATCTCTGCCTTCGATTCAGTGCAAAGTGCTTCGTAAGCAAAGAGTGAGGAGAGGCAAAGAGCGGGAGTTGAGAGAAAAAGCCTGGGAAGCAAAAGCTAACGAAGTGCAGTTCTGTGAATTGAAGGGAAAGTGCTGGGTAACCCTTTTTGAAAGCGTCGGAAACAGGGATGTTTCCGACGCAGCCTACAGGGACGTATCTATGGCGGTTTCAAAAAGGGTTACCCAGTGCTTTCCCGCCACCGGAGGTCAGTCAAAACCACCGAAAACCCATAAAACCCGAATTACATGGAGAAGTAAGTAGCAGCCCCAGGCCCAACCGGAAGCCCCGCCACAAACACCCACAGGAAAAACAGCGCCGTCCAACCCACAAAGAAGAATATGGAGTACGGAATCATCGTCGCAATCAGCGTCCCGATGCCGAGATCTTTCTTATAACGGGTGGCAAAGGACACGATCAGGCCGAAATAGCTCATCATCGGCGTGATGATATTGGTCACCGAATCCCCAATCCGGTAGGCCGCCTGGATCACTTCAGGGGCGTAGCCTACCAGCATCAGCATCGGTACAAAGATCGGCGCAGTCACCGCCCACTGCGCAGACGCGCTGCCCAGGCTCAGGTTCACCACACCGCACATCAGGATAAAGAAGAAGAACAGCAGCGGACCGGTGAGGCCGATGCTCTGCAGCGCTTCCGCACCCAGCACCGCGAAAATAGTGCCCAGGTTGGTCATGGAGAAGAAGGCCACGAACTGCGCCGCAAAGAACACCAGCACAATGTACATGCCCATGGTGCTCATGCTCTTCGACATGGCGTCGATCACATCGCGGTCGTTGTTTATGGTGCCCACCACCTTGCCATAGACAAAGCCCGGGATGGCAAAGAACACCACGATCAGCGCCACAATACCTTTCAGGAATGGTGAGCCGGCGACTTCGCCCGTGGCCTGATTGCGCAGCACGCCCCACTCCGGAACGATGGTGAGTGCCAGCAAACTGCATACTCCCAGTACCGCAATACCGGCAAATTTTAAGCCGCGCTTTTCGGTGTCGGTCAGGTCGGTCATCTTGTCCTGGGACAGGTCCACCGAAGCCTCGCTGTTGTCGTACTTGCCCAGCTTAGGTTCGACGATCGCCAACGTCACCCAGCTGCCGACAGCGGTGATCAGGAAGGTGCTGGCGATCATGAAGAACCAGTTTACCTCCGGGCCTACCACATAGTTGGGATCGACCATGTGCGCGGCGGACTCGGTGATACCGGACAGCAGCGGGTCCACGGTGCCGAGGAACAGGTTGGCGCTGTAGCCTCCGGACACCCCGGCAAAGGCGGCGGCGAGGCCCGCCAGTGGGTGGCGGCCGAGGGAGTGGAAGATCATCGCCGCCATCGGGATCAGTACCACATAGCCGAGTTCGGACGCGGTATTGGAGATGATGCCCGCGAACACCACGATCACCGTCACCGTGCGCTTGGACGCCTGCAGCACCATGCCGCGCACCGCGGCCGAAAGCAGCCCCGAATGCTCGGCAATACCCACGCCGAGCAGTGCCACCAGCACCGTGCCCAGCGGTGCAAAGCCGGTGAAATTGGTGACGAGTGAGGTGACGATGGTGCGCAATCCTTCACCGGATAGCAGGTTTACCACGTGGATAACCCCATCGGCGGAGCGACCGGCGGCGCCTTCAGGGCGCGGGTCGACGACAGACAGACCGAAATAGGAGGCTATGCCGCTCAGGACCACCACGCCCAGGGCAAACATCGCAAACAGGGTAATCGGGTGGGGCAACAGGTTGCCGAGCCACTCGACGGTATCGAGGAAGCGGGTAAATGCGGTTTTCTTGCCAGAGCCGGCGGTCTGTACGTCACTGGGGGAAGCGGAAGTTGTCATTATTTCTCCTGAGTGTCGCCCGCAGGCCAAAAAGTAGTCAGATGCGCGCCATCATACACAAAATATGACAGCGATAGTTTTTGTGGATGGAGAACCGGTGTTTATTCTCGAAATTCGTGAATTTTCAGCAATGATCGCTTCAATTCTTAGGTTGAAAAAGGTCTGAGTGCCAGTGCAGCGGCGGCGGAAGCGACGTGTGGCGTTGAGAATGTGATTCAGCGGCGCCACGGTAAGCGGTCGAGTGCGGCGGAACGGCGAGGCAGAGGGGCGGGCGCGGTGCTTCCGCTGGAATCTGTCAGAACTTATAGCCGAGACCGACGGAATATACCCAGGGGTCTATGTCTACATCGGTTCTGATCCGTGTTTCGTACCCCTGTCTGCTGCGGAAATAAATCTTGGCGTCGCTGTCGATGTCCAGATACCACACCGCGGCATTGAACAGCCAGTTGCTTTCGCGGCCGAACAGTATGTCTATGCCGAGTTCGCCGGCGAGTCCCCAGGAGTCGTCCAGCCTTAGGTCTGCGGGCGCCCAGGCGTCGAGAGCGTCCGTGAAGTATTCGTCGGCGGTGCTGCTGATTTCCTCGTTGCTGAAGGTGGTAAAGTTCACTCCGAATCCCACATAGGGCTGTACCCAGGATTCCTTGCACACCGGGAACCACTGCACCGTCAGTGTGGCGGGGAGATGCTCCAGGCTGCCGAGGTCCACCTGGCCGAGGCGGGCGCCGGGATTGAGAGGGTCGGGCAGCCCCCCCACTTCCAGGTCATGCTCGAATGGCAGTGCCGCCAACAGGCCGAGGCCGAAGTGGTCGGCGAACAGCCAAGTGGCGGTAATGGTGGCGCTGTCACCAGTGTCCACGTACACGCGGGTGTCGGGCAGTTGGCCAACGCCGTCGATGGCGAGCCAGTCGGATGCGTCGTCGGGGTCCACATAGCCCCAGCCGACACGCAGGACAAAGTCGCCCTGTTCGTAATCCGCCAGGCAGGGGCTGGCGCCGAGGATGGTGGCCAGTGTGGCCGCGATGACGGAGGTCGCCTTGCTGGCTGTTTTCATGAATCCGCTCCTTGAACTCCCCGGGGGTGAGGCGCAACACTTTGATTCTAGCCGGGCCTTTAAATCTGCGATGTTTTCGCGTTTTATCTGGTGTCAGTCCGGACCCGCTTGAGGGTCACGGGGATGGGCGCAATAATGTGATCACATGTTTGGCTGTCAGTTGTCTCTGGAAATGGGTAAGTAAAATGAAGATAGGTGTTCTGAAGACCGACGATGTCCGCCCCCAGCTGGTGGGGGAGTTTGGCGAATATCCGGAGATGTTTGCGTCGCTGCTGCAGCGTGAGGAGCCGTCGCTGGAGTTTGTGACCTATGAGGTGCAGCACGGGCACTACCCGCAGGATGTCGACGAGGTGGACGCTTACCTCATTACCGGTAGCAAGACGGGTGTTTACGACGATAAGCCGTGGATTGCGCCGCTGATGGAGTTCGTGCGCGAGCTGCACCGGCGCGAGAAGCCGACACTGGGGGTCTGTTTCGGCCACCAGTTGATTGCGCACGCACTGGGTGGTGAGGCGCGCAAGTCGGAGAAGGGTTGGGGCATTGGGGTGCACAGCTATGAGGTGCAGGAGACGCCGGTGTGGATGGTGGAGCCGCAGGGCCAGTTTAATCTGTTGGTGAGCCACCAGGATCAGGTGACGGCGCTGCCGCCGGGGACGAAGGTGATTGCGTCCAGTGATTTCTGTCCCTATGCGATGTTGCAGGTGGGTGAGCACATGCTCACCATGCAGGCGCATCCGGAATTCACCAAACCCTATTCCCACAGCCTGATGGAGCTGCGCCGCGAAATGTTCGGAGACGAGATGCTGGAGAGGGGCAAGGATTCCCTGCAGAACGATATTCATGCGAGTGCAGTGGCGCGGTGGATGCTCGCGTTTTTGAAAAGCGCTTCGTAGTTTTTGGTGTTTTGAGCAGGTTTGGTGGCGCCAGAACACTGGGTATCTGTTTTCGAAACCACCGTGAATACATCCCTGTACGCTGCGTCGGCAACATGGCCCGGCCGCTCCATCGCGGCGCCTTCGGCCCCTGTTGCCGACGCTTTCGAAAACAGATACCCAGCACTCTGTCTTCAATTCAAGTAATTTACTTCGTTAGCAATCTTTGCTTTCAACCTAATCCAGAAAAAATCAGGCCTGGTTTGTCAGGATGAAACTCCCTCGTTCATCCTGCCCATATTCTCTCCGTCCACTGCGCACGGGCTCCCTTCACAATCTACGTCAAATGACGCATACCCCTTCCCGGGGAATCTTGTTTCCATTGGCTCTGAATCCATCCTGTGGCTCCGGCTTTCAATGCGGGCGGCGGGTTTGAGCTGCTGGTCTGTAGATGAATCAACTCGCCATTGTCGATATTCCCAACATTGCCGAAGCGCAGGGCACGCAGGCCAGTCGCTGGCATGCGGATCTGGAGCTGTGGTTCGAGCGCGACGCGCGCGGTTGCCGGCTGGCACGCAACCGGCACAGCGGACCGCTGTATGTGCAGAAGCCGTTTTTCCCGGAGGGCCGGGACCTTGCCCATGTGTATCTGTTGCATCCGCCCGGGGGGCTGGTGTCGGGGGACCGGCTGGATATCCGTGTGGAGGTGCGTGAGAACGCGGCGGCGCTGGTGACGACGACGGGGGCGGGGCGGGTTTACCGGGCCCGTCCGGACGGGTTGTTGCAGGGGCAGAATACGGTCTTGCAGGTGGCGGCCGGGGCGAGCCTGGAGTGGTTGCCGCTGGAGAATATTGCCTATCCCGGAGCCAATGGCGCGATGCACACGCGAGTGGATATCGCTCCCGGTGGAAGATTTGCGGGGTGGGAGATCACATCGCTGGGGTTGCCGGCCTGTGATGAACCGTTTGCCAGCGGCCGGTTGACGCAGCGGCTGGAAATTTTTCGCGCGGGGGTTCCGCTGTTGGTGGAATCCCTGCGGATCGGCGGTGCGGACCGCTATGTCCTGAACGCGGGCGCCGGGCTGAGGAATTTTCCGGTTAACGGCTTGCTGGTGATGGGACCGTTTGCTGCAACCTTGCCGGAGGAGTTGATGACGAGCTGCCGGGAAATCATTGCCGGGCACGGGCAGCGTTGTCTCGCGGGGATCTCGCAGGTGACGGACATGTTCGTGGTGCGTGTGCTGGGGCATTGTGCCTTTGACGTGCGCCGGCTGCTGACGGCCTTGTGGGCGCAGCTGCGCCCGGAACTGCTTGGGCGCGAGCCCTGTGCGCCGCGCATCTGGCGCACCTGAATTAAAAACTTTCACTGCAGGTTTGTGCATGGAATTACTGCCGAGAGAAAAAGACAAGCTGCTGATCTTTACCGCCGCGGTACTGGCGGAGCGGCGGTTGGCGCGAGGGCTGAAGCTGAATTACCCGGAGGCGGTGGCGCTCATCACTATGGAAATCATGGAGGGCGCGCGGGACGGCAAAAGTGTCGCGGAGTTGATGGGTTACGGCCGCGAGATCCTGCGCGTGGACCAGGTCATGGATGGTGTGGCGGAAATGATTCACGAGGTGCAGGTAGAGGCCACGTTTCCCGATGGCACCAAGCTTGTCACCGTGCACAACCCGATCAGCTGAATGGCCGCGGAGAAAAAAATGATTCCCGGAGAAATCCAGGTTGCGTCAGGCAAGGGCGATATCGAACTGAATGTTGGCCGCGAGACCCGCACTCTGCGGGTGGAAAACATCGGCGATCGCCCGGTGCAGGTGGGTTCCCACTATCACTTTTACGAAGTCAATCCGGCGCTGCGTTTCGAGCGTAAACAGGCGCGGGGGTTTCACCTGAATATCGCGTCTGGCACCGCGGTGCGATTCGAACCGGGGCAGGGGCGCGAGGTGGAGTTGGTGGCCTACGCCGGTGCGCGCGTGGTGTACGGTTTTCGCGGCGAGGTAATGGGCGCGTTGGATGAAGTGGGAGTCGTTGAAACATGAGCCGTATGGATCGCGAAAGCTATGCCCAGATGTTCGGTCCCACCACGGGCGACCGTGTGCGTCTCGCCGATACCGAACTCTGGTTGCAGGTGGAAAAGGATTTTACCCGCTACGGTGACGAAGTGAAATTTGGCGGTGGCAAGGTGATCCGCGACGGCATGGGCCAGAGCCAGCGTCCTTCGGCGCAGACGCCGGACCTGGTGATTACCAATGCGCTGATACTGGACCACTGGGGCGTGGTGAAGGCGGATGTGGCGGTAAAGGCCGGGCGCATTTCCGGCATCGGCAAAGCGGGAAATCCCGATGTGCAGGAAGGGGTGGATATTATCATCGGCCCGGGAACGGAAATCATTGCCGGTGAAGGTTCCATTCTCACCGCCGGTGCCATCGACGCGCACATTCATTTCATTTGCCCACAGCAGGTGGAAGAGGCGCTGATGTCCGGCGTCACCACCATGATCGGCGGCGGCACCGGCCCGGCCACCGGCACCAATGCCACTACCTGCACCCCGGGACCGTGGAATATCGGCAAGATGCTGCAGGCCACCGACAGCCTGCCGATGAATTTCGGCTTTCTCGGTAAGGGCAATGCGAGTCTGCCACACGCTATCGAGGAGCAGCTGGAAGCGGGCGCCTGCGGCCTGAAACTGCACGAAGACTGGGGCACCACGCCGGCGGCCATCGACTGCTGCCTGACGGTTGCCGACAAGTACGACGTGCAGGTAGCCATCCACACCGACACCCTGAACGAATCCGGGTTTGTGGACGACACCATGAATGCCTTCAAAGGCCGCGCCATTCACACCTACCACACCGAGGGCGCCGGCGGCGGCCACGCGCCGGATATTATCAAGGCGTGCGCGTCTTCCAACGTGCTGCCGTCGTCGACCAATCCCACGCGCCCCTATACCGTCAATACCGTGGATGAGCACCTGGATATGCTGATGGTGTGCCACCATCTGGACACCAGTATCCCTGAAGATATTGCCTTTGCAGATTCCCGCATCCGCAAGGAAACCATCGCCGCGGAAGATATTTTTCACGATCTCGGCGCCTTCAGCATGATCGCGTCGGATTCGCAGGCCATGGGGCGCGTGGGCGAGGTGATCACCCGAACCTGGCAGACCGCGCACAAAATGAAAATACAGCGCGGAACTTTGTCCGAGGACACGAAAGGCGATACGGCCGGAGCCGACAATTTCCGCGCGCGCCGCTATATCGCCAAGTACACCATCAACCCGGCCATTACCCATGGCATCGCCCATGAGGTGGGCTCGATCGAAGTGGGAAAATTCGCCGATCTGGTGCTGTGGAAACCGGCCTTCTTTGGCATTAAGCCGTCGATGATCCTGAAGGGCGGCATGATCGCCGCCGCACCCATGGGTGATCCGAATGCCTCTATCCCCACGCCGCAACCAGTGCACTACCGCCCCATGTTCGGCGCCCTCGGGCTGGCCGCGGCAAAAACCTCACTCACGTTTGTGTCCCAGGCAGCGGTAAAAAATGATGTGGCGAAAAAACTCGGCCTCAGCCGTACCCTGGCGCCGTGCAAGAACACCCGTACCATCGGCAAGAAAGACATGTTGCTGAACGATTGGCAACCGGAGGTCAGCGTAGACCCGCAAACCTATGAAGTGCGCGCCGATGGCCAGTTGCTGACATGCGAGCCCGCAAGGGAATTGCCTTTGGCTCAGCGCTACTGCCTGTTTTAATTTTTTTGAGGACTGATTCGTGACGCTGGACGTCTACCAACGGCTCGGGGTCAAGCCCGAAATATCTGCAGACTGCTGCATAACCCTGGATCATCTGCAGCGGGATCGCGGCCGCCTGCGCACCTCCGCCAATGACGGTAGCGAAGTGCGTATTTTTCTTGAGCGCGGCAAACCGCTCTTGGTGGGTGAATTACTGCAGAGCGAATGTGGCAAATTCATTAAGGTGGTCGGCGCCGAAGAGCTGGTGACCACCGCCCGCTGCGACAACTGGATCACCTTCAGTCGCGCCTGTTATCACCTGGGCAACCGCCATGTGAAGCTGCAGATCGCAAATAATGACGAGGGCGGATATTGGCTGCGCATCACCCCGGATCATGTGCTGGAGGAAATGCTGGAGCTGCTCGGGCTCGCGCTGGAGAAAGAACTGGCGGTATTTATACCGGAATCTGGCGCCTACCGTGGCGGCCATGGCCACTCCCATGGACACGACAGCGGCCATTCGCACTCCCTGCATCATCGCCACGAGCAGCATGAGCATCACCACCACTGATGTCGCGCTGCTGCGTCTGTTGCAGCTTTCCAGCGCCAGCCTGCCGGTGGGCGGTTACGCCTTTTCCCAGGGCCTGGAATATGCGGTGGATGCGGGCTGGATAAAAAACCTGGCGGACACTCGCGAGTGGTTGGGGACACAGCTGATGGCATCCATTACACAGGTCGACGGCCCGCTGCTGTTGCGCAGCCACCGGGCACTGCAGGCGGGTGACGAGGCTAAACTGTGCTATTGGAACCAATACGCCCTGGCCTGCCGCGAAACGCGCGAGCTGCGCCTCACCGACACCGCCACCGGAAGTGCATTAATGCGACTGCTGGCACAACTACAGATCGAAACACCGCGGATTTCTGGCGATATCAGTTTTGTCACCGCCTTTGCCATCGCCGCCTACCGCTGGCAACTGAGTGAGGAGGCCGCAGTGTTGGGGCTGGTGTGGTCCTGGCTGGAAAATCAGGTCGCCGCCGCCACCAAGCTGGTGCCCCTCGGCCAGACCCAGGCACAGCAATTGATCGGCGAGATTCAGCAACAGGTGCCCGCGGCAATAAAACGCGTGCGGCAATTGCACGACACTGAACTCGGTGCCGGCCTACCCGCTCTGGCCATCGCCAGCGCCAGACACGAAACCCAATACAGCCGCCTGTTCCGGTCGTAAATATTCCCGAGCGTAAACTGAGGAAACAATAAATATGCATGCCGCGAGAAAACAAACCCTGCGCGTCGGTGTCGGCGGCCCTGTCGGCTCCGGAAAAACTGCCCTGCTGCGTGAACTCTGCGCCGCCATGCGCGACCATTACCACATCGCCGTCGTCACCAATGACATCTACACTCAGGAAGATGCCCAGTTCCTGACCCGGCACGAAGCCCTCGACGCCGACCGCATCATCGGCGTGGAAACCGGCGGCTGCCCCCACACTGCCATCCGTGAAGACGCCTCCATGAACCTCGCCGCCATCGACGAACTCATCGCCCGCCATGGCGATCTCGATGTCGTGTTCGTAGAAAGCGGCGGCGACAACCTCAGTGCCACCTTCAGCCCCGAGCTCTCCGATCTGACCATCTATGTCATCGACGTCTCCGCCGGCGATAAAATCCCGCGGAAAGGTGGTCCCGGTATCACCCGCTCCGATCTTCTCATTATCAACAAAACCGACCTCGCCCCCCTGGTCGGTGCCTCTCTGGACGTCATGGACCGCGACGCCAAAAAAATGCGCGGCGACCGTCCCTTCGTCTTCTCAAACCTGAAAGTGCAAAAAGGTTTGAAAGAAATTATCCAGTTCATCGTGCGCGAAGGCATGCTCGAAGAGAAAACCATCCCGGCCATTGCGTAAATTCAGCCATCAGGAATATCTGGAAGTAGAGACCAACATGAAACTGAAAAATCTGCTGCTCGCATTTACCACGTTAGTTGCCACCACCCTGAGTCTGTTCTCCCATGCCCATGAAGGCCACGCGCCTGCCGGCGTGGTCCATGAACTGCACCATATGCTGTGGCTGGCAATGGCGCTGGCCGTGAGCGCCGTGGCTGTTTTCCTGATCCGCAGGGGTGGCAAGAAAAAAGAAAATTCCCGGGACTGAATGGCGGCGATGCTATCTACACGAGGGCGAGGCAAGCCCGTTTCACCAGTGCCGGTTATTCGGCTTGCCGAGCCCTCTGCTTGAGTTTGTGCCCGACCTGTACGATGGCTTCAATGGCCGGTTTCAACTCCGCGCCCAAGTCGCTCAGACGATATTCCACACTGGGGGGAGACGTCGGCTTTACCTCCCGGATCACCACGCCGCGCTCTTCCAGCTGCTTGAGGCGCGTAGTCAGCATCTTCGCTGAAATCCCCGGAATATCACTTTTCAACTCGGTAAAGCGCCGCGCCCGCTCGCTCAGATACCAGATGATATTCGGCGTCCAGGCGCCGCCGATAACCTCCATGCAGGTGCTTAATGGGCAGCTCACCGGCGGCGTTTGCACCGGATTCTTACGTCTGGGCAGCACTGCAACCCTCCTTGCTGAGATCTGTCAATAAATGCGAAAAAACCATCGGTTACCGAGTGGTAACCAGGTTTCCAACCTGTAACCGCATATTCTAGTTACAAGTCCTCTATAAGTATATTTTGGTAACTCCCACCGCTAGACTGCTTCCCGAACCCGAAAACTAGGGAAGAATCATGGGACATGACAACTGGTGCGACAGCGCCATTACCCGGAATCTGGGATTGCGCTTTCCGATACTGCAGGGCCCCTTTGGCAGCGGCCATTCCAGTGCAGAACTCGCTGCAGCAGTCACCAATGCCGGAGGCCTTGGCGCCTATGGTGCGCACCACTTGTCCGGAGAGGAAATTCTCGCGCTCGCCGGGGATATCCGCCGGCGCTGCGACGGCCCCTTCAATCTCAATTTGTGGATACCGCGCGAAAAGGAGTGGGGGCCAGCCTCGGACCCGGCACGCGAGCTGGCCTATCTACAGCGGCTCGCGCCGATGTACCGCGAACTGTCATTGCTAGAGCCGGCGCACGCAGAAAATCCACTGCACCGCTTTGAGGACCAGGTCGAGGCAGTACTTGAGGCGCGGCCGGCCGTATTCAGTTTTGTATTCGGAATTCCCACACCGTCGATTCTCGCGCGCTGTGCAGAGCGTGGTATCAGAACGCTGGGCGCGGCCACGACCGTGGCCGAGGCGGTTGCGTTGGAGGCGGCTGGTGTCGATATGGTGATTGCGTCGGGGCTGGAAGCCGGCGGCCACCGCCCGGCATTTCTGACCGAGCCCGACCCGCGTTCGCTGCTCACCACCTTCACTCTGTTGCCGCAGGTACGCGATGCCGTATCCATCCCGGTGATCGCCGCCGGAGGCATTGCCGATCGCCGCGGCGTGCGGGCGGCCATGGCACTGGGGGCGGATGCCGTGCAGGTCGGTACCGCATTTCTGGCCTGTAACGAGTCTGGCGCAAGCCGGTTGCACAAGCGTCTGCTGCATCAGCAGGGGAGCACTGATACCGTGCTGACCCGCGTGGCTTCCGGGCGCATGGCGCGCTACATACGCAACCGTCTGACGGAATCCAGCGCCGGCTGGCCGGACCCTGCACTGCCCTACCCATTCCAGATGTCGCTGACCCAATCCCTTTCCCGAGCGTCGATGGACAGGAATCTTCCCGATTTCGCCACTATGGCCGCGGGCCAGACCGCTGGCCTCTGTCGACATTTCAGTGCAGCGGAACTGATGGCCGCACTGATCGAAGATCCGGCCCAAGCCGCCGCCCCGACAACCTGAATACCCCTTGCAACCCGACCAACCACAAGAGGAACGAACGATGTACAAACTCTATTACATGCCCGGTGCCTGTTCGCGCGCAATTCACGCGCTGCTGCTGGATCTCGGGCAGCCGGTAGAACTGATTGCCCGGGAGTCAGTGGAAAATTTCCGCGAAATCAACCCCACTAATCAGGTTCCCGTGCTCACCGATGGCGACCTGGTGTTGCGTGAAGGTGCCGCCATTGTTTTGCACCTGCTCGACAAGCACGGCGCTCCGGAGTTACAGGGCACCGCCGGTCAGCGCGCGGAATTTACCCAGTGGTTAATGTTTGCCAACGCTACGCTGCACCCGGCCTATAGCCTGCTGTTTTTTGCCAGCCGCGGTCTTGAATCAGAGGACGCCAAACAAGAAGTACTGCAGAAAGCCGCGGCGCGGCTCACCGGCCTCTGGGGTATCGTGGAAGCGCGTCTGCAGAACAGGGAATTTGTCTGTGGCGAAAAAATTTCCGCGATAGATCTGATGCTGGCGGTCTATGCCAACTGGGGAAATTATTTTCCGCTGGACATTGAACTGGGGGAAAGAACACGGAAGCTGCTGCATCGTGTAGCGGAGTACCCGGCGTTTGTGCGAGCGGTCGAAGCCGAGGAGGCGGTCGCCGCCTGACGAGGTGATGGCAGAGAGGAGGCCCCGGCTTCCTTTCTGCCTTTCTGTCTTTCTACCTTTCTGCCGCGCGTGCCATTGTCAGGCATCCTGGTTAAGTGTGCGGATGGCAATTCCCGCCGCCGCGGTTCGGTTCTCAACCCCGAGTTTGGAAAACACTCCTTCGAGGTGTTTATTCACGGTCCTCGGGCTCACATCCAGAATCTCCCCAATCTCCCGGTTCGTCTTGCCGTTCGCAATCCAGAACAGCACCTCGGACTCCCGCTTGGTCAGTGCCAGCTTTTTCTGCAGCACCTCCTCGCCCGCGGGCCCTCCATCGTCCTGCAGCTTCAGCAGGTAGGTACCGGTGTCCCGGCGCTCGACAAACACCACCGCGAGGGATTTCTGCAGCCCCTCCCACTTTAGCCGGTTTCCCGCTGCCGGATCGCGCCGCAACCACAGCTGCAATTCGGTGATCAGAGGCCGCCGCAGCCCCCCGTCCAGTGCTCCCGCACTGCTCAGCAGTGCATAGGTCTGCGGTGTGGCCCACTGCATCTGCCCCGATGTATCCACCGTAAACAGAAACTGTCCGGTGGAATCCAGAGCCTGGTGTGCACTCGATGTCAGGCGTGCATTGCTCAGGTGTACCTTCATCCGCGCCAGCAGCTCGTTCGGCTGGATCGGCTTGGTCAGGTAATCCACTCCACCGCTCTCGAGCCCGCGCACAATGTCCGTCGAATCCGTCAGCCCCGTCATGAATATGACCGGGATGGATACCAGCGACGGATCTGCTTTCAACAGGCGGCAGGTTTCAAAGCCATCCAGCCCCGGCATTATCGCATCCAGCAGAATCATGTCCGGGCGCAGGCGGCGCGCAATGTTCAGTGCCTGGCTGCCATCCAACGCTACCAGAACATCAATGCCCGCCTGCTCCAGGGTATCGTTGATCAGGCTCAGGGTGTCCGGCGAATCATCCACCACCAGTACAATGTCACCGGTGTGCGCGCCGGGCTTCTCCGTATGCGCCGTTTGCGTGCTTGCGCGCGGCGATTCCGTGTCGTCGCAGATGCTCATGGGGATTCCTTGTGTGCAAGCGCTTCGCTCAGTTGCTCAAAACGCATGGTGTCCGCCAGCTGGCGGAGTTTTTCGATCTGTGGTGCGGGCACTATCGCCTCGCCGGCAATCCGGTCGAGGGTGCGGTGTACACCGCTGCGATAGCCGATGCGCGCATAGGCCAGCAGCTCTGCCAACAGGGGGTGTTCCGGCAGGGGGGCATCGTCGCTGGCGATCGCTGTATTGTTCGCAGTACCGGTCACCGGGTGCACGGCCTCGGGCGTGTCGTCATAGCGCCACTCGAGATCCAGCCACTGCGCCAGGGTGTCGAACAGTTTCTGGTTCACCAGCGGTTTTACCAGGTAGGCATCGTGGTGAGCGCGGGGCGCGTCGCCGGGTTTCAGGTGGCGCTCCTTGGCATCGGCAGAGAGCATCACAATTGGCGCACCGATGCCCCGAGCGCGCAGTATTTCCGCCAGGGCCAGACCATCCGTACCGGGCATGCTTACGTCCAGCAAAAAAAGGTCCGGTTGCTGCTGCTGCACCAATGCCAGACAGTCTTCTGCACTCTGCGCCTCCATCAGTGAGAACCCCATGGGAATCAGCAGGTCGCCAATGAGACCGCGGTGGATGGGATCGTCGTCCACCACCATCACACGACGCCGTGCGCCGGTATACCCACTGATCCGGCGCGCGGGTGCCTCGCGCCGGTGGTCTGAATTCACCCACGACAACAGCAGTGAAACCGTAAAGCGGCTGCCCTTGCCGGGTTCACTGTGCATGCGCAGCTCTCCGCCCATGATTTCTGTCAGCAGGTAGGCGATGGTGAGGCCGAGCCCGGTGCCGGTCACCGTCGGGCCATTGCCGTTGCGCACCCGTTCGAAAGGTTTGAGGATGCGCGCCTGATCCTCCGGGTGAATGCCCACACCGGTATCGGCAATGGTGAATTCCGCCACCTGGTTGCGATAGCGGATATGAAACTCCACCTGGCCTTCGCAGGTGTATTTGATGGCATTGGACAGAAGGTTGATCAAAATCTGGCGCAGGCGCTTTTCGTCGGCGATTACGGTGGAGGGCAGCGGGCTGTGAATATGGCAGTGCAGCTGGATACCCTTGGCCTCCGCCTGCGGGCGAAACATGTCCACCATCTGCTCCAGCAGCTCGGGAAGACGCACCTGGTTGCGATAGATATCCAGGCGCCCGGCCTCGATCTTGGAAATGTCCAGCAGCCCCTCGATGAGATCTGTCAGGTATTCGCCGCTGCGCTTGATAATCCGCAGGCCGTTGCGGTGCTTTTCCGGAATATCCGGCTGCTGGTTCAGCAGCTGCGCGTAACCGAGGATGGACTGCAGTGGCGTGCGCAGCTCGTGGCTGATCCCGGACAGGTAGCGGCTTTTGGCACTGTTGGCGTTCTCCGCCTGTTCCTTGGCCTGTTGCAGCGCGCGGTCGGTTTCCTTGTGCGCTTCGATTTCGTTCAGCAGCAGGCGGGTCTGCCGGTTGGATTCCGTTTGCGCCACCACGCGACTGTCGTGGGTGAGAAGTAGCAGCCAGCACAGTACTCCGGCGATCAGCACCAGCAGCACAAACAGCGTCCACAACGCCTGTTGCAACATGGCTGCCTCCGCCGCGGTGGATGGCGCCATTTGCCCGTATATCAACGACAGCATGCCGGCGATACAAGCAGCAGCTCCGAGCAGCAGTGCCGCAAAACGCCCGAGGCGCGCGTCCACATTGGGACGCATCGGCGCGGGCACCAGCATTTTCACTTTATCGAGCAGCTGCCGGGAAAAGCGCGCATCCGGCTTGCAGGTGTCGAGGCAGCGGGAATCCAGTGAGCAGCACAGGGAGCAAATGGGGCCCTGATAGGCCGGGCAGTGGCTCATGTCCGCGGGCTCAAAATCGTTCTCGCAAATGCAACAGGTCTTGGCGCAGTGAATGGTGCTGTCATGGGATGCGTCGCTGCCATCCAGCGAATCCCGGTGGCGGGCGAGATAAAAATGCCCGCGGGTCAACGCGCCGAGAAAGGGCACCATCACAAAACAGATGGCGAGACTGATAAAGCTGGCAAAGTTTTTCGCGCCGTCGCCGAACTGCCCCAGGTAACACAGAATCCCGACGATGGAGGCGAGCAGCATCGACCCTACACCCACCGGGTTGAAGTCGTACAGGTGCGAGCGCTTGAACTCCACATAGGGCGGGCTGATTCCCAGGGGCTTGTTGATCATCAGGTCCGCCGCCAGGCACCCGAGCCAGCTGATTGCCACCAGTGAGAAAATCCCCAGCACGCCCTCCAGCGCGCGATAGATGCCGAGCTCCATCAGGATCAGCGCGATGCTCACATTGAACACCAGCCACACCACCCGCCCCGGATGGCTGCGGGTGAGGCGTGAGAAAAAGTTCGACCAGGCGATGGAGCCGGCATAGGCATTGGTCACATTGATCTTCATCTGCGAGATCACCACCATCACCCCGGCGAGGATCAGCGCCATGGTGGGCGACTGGGTGAGGTAGTTGAACACCATCTGGTACATGTATACCGGGTCCGCCGCCTGCAGGCTGGAGGCGCCGCGGGTGATGGCGAGATAGGCGAGGAAAGAGCCGAACAGCATCTTGATCAGGCCGATAAAAATCCAGCCCGGTCCCGCCAGCGTCAGCCAGAACCACCAGCGCGCGCGGTTCTCGCGGGTCTTCTCCGGCATGAACCGCAGGTAATCCACCTGCTCGCCGATCTGCGCCACCATGGCGAAAAATACCGCACTGGCGGCGCCGAACAGCATCCAGTTGAACCCGGCAGCGGCCGGGTTGTGTTGCGGGGCGTAGCGCGTCCAGTCTTCCACCCGGGAAATTTCAAACCAGGCGGCAATGCCGAGCGCGAGACACTGCAGCAGCAGCCACAGGGGCTGGGTGCCGATCTGGAATTTGCTCACCGCGCGGATGCCGTGGGTGACGATGGGAATCACGGCAACGGCGCACAGGATGTAGCCGACCGCCGGTGGTATGCCCAGCAGGGCGTGCAGGGCGGAGGTGAGGATCGCCGCTTCGATGGCGAAGAAAATGAAGGTGAAACTGGCGTAGATCAGCGAGGTAATGGTGGAACCGAGATAGCCGAAGCCGGCGCCGCGGGTGAGCAGGTCGATGTCGAGGCCGTGTTTGGCGGCGTAGTAGGTGATGGGAAAGCCGGTAATGAAAATTACCGCGGCCACCGCGAGCATGGCGGCGATGGTGTTGATGAAACCGTAGTTGAGGGTTACCGCAGCGGCGATGGCTTCCAGCGCGAGAAAGGCGGTGGCGCCGAGGGCGGTCTTGGCTACCTGTTCGATGGTAAAGCGGCGCCCGCGCACGGCGGTAAAACGCAGTGCGAAGTCCTCGAGGGTTTCGTCCCCTACCCACTTGTTGTAGGTCCGCCGTACGCGGAAAACCTGTTGTGCGGGTCGCATGGCCTGTTGTTCGTTGTCGTTATTGTCGCCCGTAAAAATGCCAATCACCGGGTGCTGCCTACCGCCTGTTTCTCGTCATTCTGTTTTTTGATGCAACAAGAATACCGGATTCGATAAAGGTGGCGGGAACGCTATCTGGTGCAGGTTCTCGAGACACGCCGTAAACCCATCCATGGGGGCTCTTCCGCGAGGTCCCTCTCGCGGAAGGTCTCGAGAACCTGCACCAGATATCGCCCCCTTCAGCCCACCTGAAGTGGATATATCGAACCTCGATGTCATTGACCCTTAGTGTATGCCTACCCTTGCGACTGAAAACCGTCAAATGACGTAGTTGCCCGCGCCATTGTGCGTATGGTCCCCCTGTGCCCCGGGTCGAATAATCGGTATCGCCAGAAAATTACCAATAGATACCAACGATTCGCAAGAGGGGATGGACATGGAGAAGGTGTCATGGGGTGCTCGAATGCAAGCCGAAACTCAGTCGAAACAGCGTTTACTCAGCCGTGTGTGTACGCTGGCCGTGATGGCGGGCGCGGTGATGCCGCTGTCCGCGGTGGCCGGGGCCTCGTTTGAATCCGAGGGTGGGCAGACGTTCAGCGTCGGCGCCGGGTTCCGTGGGCAGTTCCAGTCGGTGGACGGCGACAGTGAATTTACCCTGCCGGATATCCGTATCTACACCAGTGGTTCGCTGCACGACAATGTGAAATTTACTTTCAACCTGCAGCAGCGCGACGGCGATACCGCCGACGTTCTGGATGCGATCGCGCAGTTTGAGTTCTCGCCCGGGTTCAACATCTGGGTAGGGCGCATGCTCACCCCGGCGGACCGCATCGAAATGAGCGGGCCCTTCTACGGCCTCAGCTGGAACCAGTATCGCCAGCCTCTCTATGCCTCCGACCAAAGCGGACAGGCGGGGTTGATCGGGCGCGATGAGGGGGTCACCTTCTGGGGTACCGCCGGCAAGTTCCAGTATGCCGCGGGCACTTTCTACGGCGTGGATGAGTACAGCAACCAGGACGACAATCCACTCTACGCGGCGCGCTTTGCCTACAACTTCCTGAATATGGAAGCCAACCCCGGCTACTACACCAGCTCCACCTACTACGGTGGGCTCGGCAATATCCTGACCCTCGCACTCTCCCTGCAGAGCCAGGAAGACGGTGTGGGCAGTGAGTTCGAGGCGGGGGATTTCTCCGGCTGGACCATCGACCTGCTGTCGGAAACCGTACTCACTGGCGGCGGTGTGGTAACGCTGGAAGCCGAATACAAAAGCTTCGATGCGGATTACACATTGGCTTCGCAACCGCTCACCGACGACTGCTTCTGCCTGTTCGACGGCGAGTCCGCCTTTGCCACCGCCGCCTACCTTTTCCCCACTGACGTTGGCCCCGGCAAGTTCCAGCCCTACGTGCGGCTGGTGGAAAACAGTCCCTCCGACGCCGCCAGCAGCAGCGCCACCGAGTTCGGTCTCAACTATGTGGTCAATGGCCACAACACCCGGCTCAACTTCAACTATGTGTCCGGTGATGCCAACGCGTCCGGCTACGCCGGCGCCGACGTCGATGTGCTGAGCCTCGGCATGCAAGTCCAGCTGTAAACCAATCCCGCAAGAATCTGGAGCAAATGTATGAAACTGAAGAAATTCGTTGCCGGCCTCGCCTTCGCTGCCGGCACCAGCGTGATCAGCAGCGCCGTGCTCGCCGCGGAAACCATTAAAGTGGGCGTGCTGCACTCCCTGTCCGGCACCATGGCTATCAGTGAAACCACGCTGAAAGACACGGTGCTGATGATGGTGGACGAGCAGAACCGCAAGGGCGGCCTGCTGGGCAAGAAACTGGAAGCGGTGGTGGTAGACCCGGCCTCCGACTGGCCACTGTTTGCGGAAAAGGCCCGCGAACTGCTCACCAAGGACAAAGTAGACGTGATCTTCGGTTGCTGGACATCGGTATCGCGCAAGTCCGTGTTGCCGGTGATCGAGGAACTGAACGGGTTGATGTTCTACCCGGTGCAGTACGAAGGGGAAGAGTCCTCGAAGAATGTGTTCTACACCGGTGCCTCACCGAACCAGCAGGCGATTCCCGCGGTGGATTACCTGATGTCGGATCTGGAAGTGGAGCGCTGGGTGCTCGCCGGTACCGACTATGTCTATCCGCGCACGACCAACAAGATTCTGGAAGCCTACCTGGAATCCAAGGGCGTGGCGAAAGAGGACATCCTGGTCAATTACACCCCCTTCGGCCACTCCGACTGGCAGAGCATCGTTTCCGATATCAAGAAGTTCGGCAGTGCCGGCAAGAAAACCGCGGTAGTGTCCACCATCAACGGCGATGCCAACGTGCCCTTCTACAAGGAACTCGCCAACCAGGGTGTCAGCTCCGAAGACATTCCGGTAGTGGCCTTCTCCGTAGGTGAAGAGGAACTCTCCGGTATCGATACCGGCCCGCTGGTAGGCCACCTGGCGGCGTGGAATTACTTCCAGGGCATCGATAGCGAAGCCAACGAGTATTTCGTGCAGCAGTGGAAGAAATTCATCGGCGACGAAAAGCGCGTGACCAATGACCCCATGGAAGCCACCTATATCGGTTTCAATATGTGGGCCAAGGCGGTGGAAAAGGCCGGAACCACGAATGTGGATGCGGTGGAGCAGGCGATGATCGGCATCGAGTTTCCAAACCTGACCGGTGGCGTGGCGAAAATGAACAAAAACCATCATCTGTCCAAGCCGGTATTTATCGGCGAGATCCAGGACAACGGTCAGTTTGAAGTGGTGTGGGCCACCGATGATGTCGTCGCCGGCGACGCCTGGTCCGACTTCCTGCCGGGCTCCAAAGATCTGATCGCCGACTGGACCGCACCGATCAAGTGCGGCAACTACAACACCGAATCCAAGGCCTGTAGCGGTCAGGCCAAGTGACCGCTCGCGCCTGATGTCACATGTAACGCGGTAACACAATTGCGGAGAAGGTAGTGAAATTTTTACTACACAGCCTTTGGCTGGTGGCGGCCCTGCTGCTGCCAGCCGGCAGTCCGCTGGCGCAAACACCGCCCACAGCACCTGCTGTGGGCGAGCTGCTTCAGCAAATCCCGAATGCCAGCCTGAAGAAAACCGGCGAGCTGGTACAGCAACTGGAACAGGCCGGCGGGGCGGAAATGCGTCCACTGTTTGAGGCCATGCTGGCGGGCGAACTCTACGCCGTCAAAGAGAGCGACAAACTTGTCGCGGTAACAAAAGACCGTGCGGGAAGGCTTGTCGGCCGTGAGATTTTCAATGACAGAAAACTTGCTGCATTCGCTTCCCGGGATCTCAAAAAAATCCGAGTGAATAACCGTCTGCGCAGCCAGTTGCGCGACGCCATCGCGCGTATCGATCTCCTGCACGGCAGCGAAGAGCAGCAACATGCCGCAGTGCTTTCGATCCTGGATGACCTGAGCAGCCAGAATATGCGCCTGCTGCGCAGCGCGGAGACGGCGGGTGCCAGTGCGCAAGTACAGGAGGTGATTGCGCTCGCCGACGCCATGGTGCAACTGCGCGACAGCCGCGTGCTTGAAGAGCGGCTTGCTGCCATTGAAATCATGAGTGGGCGGCTGGAGGCGCCGGTGCGCAACCAGTTGCAGCGGCTGCTGAACGACGACGGCGAGCAGGAGGTTGCGGTAAAGGCCGCCGCGCAAAAGGCGCTGGATAAGATTGCCGGGCGCGTGGAATTTTATGGGCAGATGGAGCAACTGTTTTTCGGCCTGAGCCTGGGCTCGGTGCTGTTGCTCGCGGCCATCGGCCTCGCCATCACTTTCGGTGTGATGGGCGTCATCAATATGGCCCACGGCGAAATGATCATGCTGGGGGCTTATACCACTTACGTGATCCAGCAGCTGATGCCCGGTGCCATCGAATACTCACTGTTGCTGGCGGTGCCGGCGGCCTTTCTGGTTTCCGGCGGCGTGGGCGTGCTGATCGAACGCGGCGTCATTCGCCATCTGCAGGGGCGACCGCTGGAAACCTTGCTGGCCACCTTCGGCCTCAGCCTGATCCTGCAGCAGGCCGTGCGCAGTATTTTCTCGCCACTGAATATGCAGGTCGTCACGCCGGGCTGGATGAGCGGTTCGCTGGTAATTAATCCGGTGTTTTCCCTCACCTACAACCGCCTGTACATCCTGCTGTTCGCGCTGGCGGTATTTGCCGCGCTGGTGGCGATTCTTAAAAAATCCTCCCTCGGCCTGAATGTGCGCGCGGTGTCCCAGAACCGCGATATGGCCAAGGCCATGGGGGTGCGCACGGAACTGGTGGATGCCATGACCTTCGGCCTCGGTTCCGGTATCGCCGGTGTTGCGGGAGTGGCGCTGTCGCAGCTGACGAACGTGGGGCCGAACCTCGGCCAGTCCTACATCATCGACTCGTTCATGGTGGTGGTATTTGGCGGTGTGGGCAACCTGCTCGGCACTTTGGTGGGCGGTTTCTCGCTGGGGGTGGCGAACAAATTCCTCGAGCCTGCTACCGGTGCAGTGCTTGCGAATATCATCGTGCTGGTGTGCCTGATTCTGTTTATCCAGAAGCGGCCGAAAGGGCTGTTTCCCCAGCGCGGGAGGGCGGCGGAATGAATACATTGAGCGCTCTCAGATCGTTCGGCCAGTGGTTCGCCGAATTTCGCCAACCCGGGCGCGGCAGCTCCTGGCTGGTGGGCATTCTGTTGCTGGTAACACTTACCATGTCCGCGGCGAACCTGCTGCTGCCGGCGGACTCGCCGTTGTATGTCAGCACCTACACCATCACCCTGATGGGCAAATACCTGTGCTTCGCCATGCTCGCCATGGCGGTGGATATCATCTGGGGATATTGCGGCATTCTGAGTCTCGGCCACGGGGCATTTTTTGCCCTCGGCGGCTACGGCATGGGTATGTACCTGATGCGTCAGATCGGTGACCGCGGTGTGTATGGTAACGCCGACCTGCCGGATTTTATGGTGTTCCTCAACTGGCAGGAACTGCCCTGGTTCTGGTTCGGCATGGATCAATTCTGGTTTGCCGTACTGATGGCGCTGCTGGTGCCAGGGTTGCTGGCATTCGGTTTCGGTTGGTTGGCGTTTCGCTCCCGGGTTACCGGTGTGTATCTGTCGATCATGACCCAGGCGTTGACCTATGCGCTGATGCTGGCATTTTTCCGCAATGAAATGGGTTTTGGCGGCAACAACGGTCTTACAGACTTCAAGGATATTCTCGGCTTTGATCTGCAGGCGGATGGCACCCGTGTGGCACTGCTGCTCGCGACCACTCTGCTTCTGGTGCTTGCGTTCCTCTCCAGTCGCGCCATCGTGCAGTCGCGCCTTGGCCGCGTGATCGTTGCGGTGCGTGATGCAGAGGCGCGGGCGCGTTTTCTCGGCTACCGCACCGAGCACTACAAGGTGTGGCTGTTTGTGTACTCCGCGCTGATCGCGGCGGTGGCCGGCATGCTGTATGTACCGCAGGTGGGCATCATCAATCCCGGTGAATTCTCGCCGCTGAACTCCATCGAGGTCGTGGTGTGGGTGGCCGTGGGTGGCCGCGGCACACTGTATGGCGCCATCGTCGGTGCGCTGCTGGTGAATTACGCCAAGACCCGTTTTACCGCGCTGATGCCGGATGCCTGGCTGTTCGCCCTGGGCGCGCTGTTTGTGATCGTGACTGTGTATCTGCCGCGCGGGCTGGCGGGAATCTTTGAGCGGTTTGCCGTCGGCATGCGCAGGGAAAAACACGGTGAAAAAAGCTGGCGCGAAAATTCTGGCCAGTTGTCCGCGGGGGAGGTAAGCGCGTGAACAGTATTCATCAATTGGCTGGGCAGGCGCGTGAGGTCATGCGCCGGGATACCACCTGGCCTTTCCTGATTCCGCGCCGGCGCATGGTGGATGTGTCGAAAGACATCATTCTCTATCTGGAGGATCTGAATGTCAGCTTCGACGGCTTTCGCGCACTGAACAATTTAAACCTGTACGTGAACGACGGCGAGCTGCGCTGCCTGATTGGCGCCAATGGCGCGGGCAAGACCACACTCATGGATGTCATCACTGGCAAGACCCGCTGCGACAGTGGCAGTGCCTGGTTCGGCCAGAATATCGATCTGCTGGCCCACGACGAGGCGGAAATCGCGCAGCTCGGCATCGGCCGCAAATTCCAGAAGCCGACGGTATTCGAGGCGCATACGGTGTTCCACAATCTGGAGCTGTCCCTGCGCTGCGGCAAGGGGGTATGGCGAGCGCTCACCGCAAGATTGTCTGGCAGTGAACGCGACCGCATCGACGAGGTGTTGAGCATCATCGGTCTTGAATCGTCACGCCATCAACTGGCGGGTGCACTGTCCCACGGACAGAAACAGTGGCTGGAAATCGGCATGTTGCTCGCCGCCGAACCGCGCCTGTTGCTGGTGGATGAGCCGGTGGCGGGGATGACGGCGGAAGAGGCGGAGCGCACGGCGGAGCTGCTGACGTCGCTCGCCGGAAAACACACGGTGATTGTGGTGGAGCACGATATGGAATTTGTGCGCAGCATCGCGCGCACGGTGACGGTGCTGCACCAGGGGTCGGTACTGGCGGAGGGCACCATGGATCAGGTGCAGAACAACCGGGATGTGGTCGAGGTGTATCTGGGGGAGGGAGCATGATCCGTATCGAACAGCTAAACCAGAAATACGGCGGCACGCAGATTCTGTGGAATCTGGATCTGGAGATCGAGCGCGGCTCCTGCACCTGCATTATGGGGCGCAACGGGGCGGGAAAGACGACGCTGTTGAAGTGTCTGATGGGGCTGTTGCCGGCGAGCAGTGGACAGATCCTGTTTGAGGGAAGACCCATTGAAGGCAGTGCGGCGCAGGCGCGGGCCAAAATGGGCATCGGCTATGTGCCTCAGGGACGGGACATTTTCCCGCTGTTGACGGTGGAGGAGAATCTGCAGATCGGGTTGCCGGCACGGCGGGATGGTTTACGCAGGATTCCCGAGCGGATTTTTGAGTTGTTTCCGGTGTTGAGGGATATGTTGCATCGGCGTGGGGGGGATTTGTCGGGCGGCCAGCAACAGCAGTTGGCGATTGGCCGCGCGCTGGTAATCGATCCGAAGGTGTTGATTCTGGATGAGCCGAATGAGGGGATTCAGCCGAATATTGTTCGCCAGATTGGGGATGTGGTGATGCAACTTAATGCCGAGGATGGGTTGACGGTGATTCTGGTGGAGCAGAAGTTGGGGTTTGCGCGTCGGGTGGGGCGGGAGTTTCGCTTGATGCAGAAAGGCTCGGTGGTGGCGGCGGATAAGATGGCGAATCTGGATGATGGGTTGATTCGGCAGTATCTGGCGGTTTAGTTAATTCGGGCATTGTGGGTGGGTGCTTCGTAGATGGTTAAGTGGCGGTTCCGCTACCGAGTGCTTTCTTGTGAGACACGCCGTGCACCCATCCATGGGGGCTCTGCAAAAACATCCATGTTTTTGAAGGTCTCACAAGAAAGCACCCGGTATCGGCACCTTCGATTTGAACTTGTGAGTACTTAATTACTATTGCTGGCTGTGTTTTTCAGTTAAAAATCTGTAGATACTCGCTTTTACCGTAATAGTGAAATTCTTCCAATGCACTGTACGCAAGCTTGATGACATGGTCGTCGTCGCTGTTCAGCGCCCTGTCCCTGATTTCCGTCTGACGTTGCGGAATATTTTTTATCTCGTCCCGTTCAATTGATTGAATGGCTTTCGGGCCGGTACTCAGATATGCGATCACCAGTCCCTGCCAGAAAAAGCGCAGCGCAACTTCTTTGTCATTGCAGTAGGGCAGTATCAGGCGCAGCGCGTGACAGCCGGTGACGCCGTGGAGCAGGGTGAAGTCTTTGGTTCCAAGGTAGGCTGTGATCGCTACTGAGGCGATGTCTTCGAGTCCCAGCAGTTGCGGTTGGATTGGGGTGCTCATCCAGCCCGGCTGGCCGGTGACGGCGTGCATGTGGTCGGCGATATTGCCCGGTGCAATGGCAATGTCGGGATATTGTTGCGCAAGTCGCGGGAGGATGTCGGCCGCGGCGGCGGGGGTTTGTTTGTCGCTGCTGTTCAGCTCGTGATAGTCGAGGTTCCAGTAGGCGAGCCCCATGGCAATTTCCTCGAGGTGCCGCGCGTCGACGCCGTAAGCGGTGCGGATAAGGCCGTGGAAGGCGGCGGTGGCGATGGCGGGGAGCAGCGCGGGCAGTTCCCGCTGCAGGCATTTGGCGATGCCGAATTGCCGGAGCTGCTGTTCGTAGTCGTGCAGTGCACTGGGGAATCGGTCGTCGCGGTTGCGGCAGTGTGCGGGTTCTGTGATTTCTTCTACGGGGCTGCCGGGGCGCAATTGCAGATGTGGTGTGCTGCGGTCGAAGGCGTGTTTGAGTTGCACGGGGCGCGCGCCCAGCTTGTCCAGGGCGATCAGGACCATGGGCAGGTGGTTGGCGAGGCGATCGCCATAGTGCACGTGGTAGCGGCTGCCGGCCTCCAGCAGTTGTGCACAGTCGCGGGTGATGCTCATGCAAGGGCCCCGTTCGTCGATGGTCGGCTCTCAGCGGACCTCCACTTTGTCGCTCAAGTGTATGGTGGGCGGATTCTCGTCCCCAAGCCGCGCGGCGGTGGCGGCGTCTGGGGCGAGGTTCATGCCGAAATAGATCTGTCCGTCCGCCCAGCGCCGGTAACTCGCCAGGGTGCGCAAGGGCTCTTTCTGCGCGCGGCCGGTAAACGGGTGCAGGCCTGGGATGGCGCAGCGGGCGCAGGGATGGGTGCAGTCGAACACCAGCGGACCGTCGTGGGTATGAACGGTAAGGGTTTTCCAGTGGTCTTCGGCGAAGGGTTCGCAGCCGCTCACTACCAGGTTGGGTCGAAAGCGCAGCATGGATACCGGTTCGGGCAGGCGGCTGTTGAGGTCGTCGAGAGACGCCTGGCTGATCACCAGCAGCGGTGCGCCATCGGCGAAGCCAACCTGGCGGTCGGCGCGCGGGGCCTTTAGTGGGCGGCGAAATTCATCACCCATGGCGACCAGGCGTACAGGCGACTGTAATTGTTCGCTCAGCCAGTGCGCGGCGTCGTCGCCGGCGTCGCGGGCGGTAACGTCATCGTGCCACACGCGCACCGTCTTCAACTCCGCTTCGCGGCCGGGCTGGCGGATTTCAAGGTGCAGGCCCTCGGGATTTTCAAATCGCACCCCGTCTCTGGTCGCGGTGGCTTTGAGTTGCGCCATGGCGCGCAGGCGACGCTGGGTGACGAACTGGTTGTCCGCATCCACCAGCATCCAGCGGCGGTCGTTGACGGCACCATACTGGTCCAGCGGCAGAGACTTGCATTTGTGCCCCTGCAGGGATTTGACCGGGAAGTGATACAGAGCGGAAATTTCCACCACTGGCTCCTGAACACATGACTGGAGATGGCTAGGGTATAGACAAGTGGCGGAACAAAAAAGACCTGTGCTGTTAAAGGCCCCGGTGTCTGCCACCGGGGGGGAAATCACGGTTCTGAAGGTTTGCCGAATTCCGGGAAACCTTCGTGGTTCCAGCAGATGGTTTTTACAAAGGTGTGACGGTTCGGGTCCCACAGGGGGTCGCCGACAATTTCGGTATAGGTGCGGGCGTGGAACACCAGAATGTCTTCGCTGCCGTCTTCGGATACCGTGAAGCTGTTGTGGCCCGGGCCATAGATACCGCGCTCATAGCAGCTCTGTAATACCGGTACCGGGGATTTTTCCCAGCTCGCCGGATTCAGCAGGTCTGCATTTTCATCCGCCCACAGCAGGCCCATGCAGTAGTTGTGGTTGGTGGCGCTGGCGGAGTAGCCGATAAAGATCCGGCCGTTTTTCTTGATGACGGCTGGGCCCTCGTTGACGAGGAAACCGATCACTTCCCAGTCGTATTCCGGCTTGGTCAGCAGTACCGGCTCGCCGACGATGGTGGTGGGGCTGTCCATTTCGGCGATGTAGAGATTGGAGTTGCCGGGAATATCGGGGCCTTTCTGGGCCCACAGATAGTAGTGTTTGCCCTGGTGTGTGAACACGGTGGCGTCGAGGCAGAAGCTGTCGATGCCGGAGTCCACCTGTTGCAGGGACCACTCAGCCTGCATGGGGTCGGCGTCGGTGGTGGTCAGCGCGTACATGCGGTGCTGGAACAGGTCGTGTTTGATTTCCCGCGACGGTGCTGCGGCGAAGTAGATGGCCCAGGTGGGTTGCTGCCCTTCGATGTGGACATGGTGGATTTCGGGAGCCCAGATGAGGTCGGAGTAGGGGCCGCTGTCGGGTTTTGTCCAGACCGTGATTTTTTCCGCATCGACGAGGCCGGCGATGGTGCTGGCGCGGCGCAGTTCGAGGCGGTCGTATTCGGGCACCGAGGCGATAAAGTAGTAGTTGCCGTCGGTGTGCTTGTAGATATACGGGTCGGCGCGTTGTTCGATCAATGGCTTGATCAATGGTTCTGCGGTTTTTTCTGGGATCACTTTGTTACTCCACTACATCGAGTCTTTCTTAACTGGTTCTGTGGCGGTGTCGCCACCTTCTCGGAAAATTCAGATTACTTATCCAATATTTGCTATTCAGGTTGATGTGGCTGGGACCGGTTCTATTTCAGGCTCGTCTTCCGGATTCAATTTCCCATTTTTCAACACTTTGTAGAATTCATCGGTAATCACAAACCTGCGCATCAATAAGCCCAATAGAAAGTGAAACAGACCGGGAATGATCGTCAGCATCAGCGCGATACCAGTGAGGGTAAATTCGCTCTGGGTTTCTCCGGCCTGATAGCCGAAATACGTGAGTAGCAAGCCGGTAATGAATCCGGCCAGGCCGGCACCGGCCTTCTGGCAGAAGGAGATTCCGCCGAAGGCGAGGCCGCTGACGCGCTGGCCGTTTTTTACGTGGCCGTAGTCGACGGCTTCGGCGATGGCGGACCAGAAGATGGGGGCGTGCAGGTCGACGACGAACGAGAGAATTATGTAGAGCACAAAGGCGAGCGCGATGTCACCGGGGGAGACGGCGAAAAACATGAGCAGGCTGATGGCACCGACGAGCATTTGCGACCAGCTGAACAATTTGATTTTGCAGAAGCGCTTGGTGATCCAGGTAGAGGCGACCATGGAAACGATGGAAGCGGCGATACCGGCACTGGTGAACTGGGCGGCGAGGGCGTCGTTGCCGCCGAGATAGTAAATGGCATAGTAAAAGGCGACGCCGCCGCGCAGGGCATAGCCGATAGTGCCAAGAATGCAGGCACCGGCGAGGATCAGCCACTGGTCGTTTTTAAGCAGCAGTTTCAGTTGTTGCGACAGAGGTTGCTGGTCCACCTGATGCTCGACGCGTTCGCGAGTGGTAGCGAAACACATCATCAGCAGCAATACGCCCACCAGAGACATGAAGCCCATGGCGAGCTGGTAGCCTTTGGCTACGTCGTTGCCGCCCCAGGACTGCGCCAATACCGGCACCGAGGCGACGATGATGACGTTGGCAATCTTGGCGAAGAACATGCGATAGCCGTTGGCCGACAGGCGCTCCTGTGGGTCGCTGGTGAGTACGCCGATGTAGGAAATGTACGGAATGGCCACGCCGGTAAACATGAGCGTGGCGAACAGATAAGTGACGTAGGCCCATACCAGTTTGGCGTTGTAGTCGAGATCAGGGGTGGTGAACAGCAGGAAGACCGCGAAGCCATAGGGCACGGACAAATACAGGAACCAGGGACGGAAGCGGCCGTGGCGGCCTTTGAATTTGTCGGTGATCAGGCCCATCAGGGGATCGCTCAGCGCATCGACAAAGCGCGCGGCGAGGAACAGTGTTCCAACATGGACGGGCTTGAGGCCAAAAATGTCCGTATAAAAGTACTGCATGAAGTAGAACATGGCCGCGATCATCACGTTCACCGCCATATCGCCGGCACCGAAGCCGACTTTCTCCACCACAGACAACTTGTTCGACTGTTGCATGGTGCTTTCTCTCTTATCTTTATATCGCTGTATTTGCCGCGTGAGCCACGCGCACCAAGTTGCTGTTTGGGCGCGACAACGATATATATATTATTGTAGTATTAAAGTCAAAGAGCAGGTTCGAACCGATGGTATGTCCCGGCCGCGGCTTTTATCTGACCGGAAATAGGCGTACATTTCGCAATTCAGCCCCGCTTCGTGGGTTGGACTTCAATATCCTGCCGCTCGGTAGCGCATAGAAGCGCTTTGATCGTACCAGTTTTCATGCAGTTCCGGATGCGCGGAGTGTGACCGGATTCGTCATAAAGTAAGGTAAATGCAGTTTCAGAGCGGTACAGGGTGATCGTGCGGCGAACTCGCGGTTGGCAGCACCAGTTAAGGCAAGCATTATGGTTAAACAAATCAGGGAAAATCGGCCGCGCAGCGTGCATGCATGGGTGGCTTATGAACTGGGTACCCGCATTGTGACCGGGTATTACGAACCCGGTGCGTATATTCCCAACGAGGCCACTATCGGCGAAGAGCTGAATGTGTCCCGCACGGCACTGCGGGAGGCATTCAAGATTCTTACCGCCAAGGGCCTGATCGAGTCGCGCCCGAAACTGGGTACCCGGGTACGCCCGCGGGAGTTCTGGAACATGTTCGATTCCGATGTGTTGCGCTGGTGCTTTGACTCAACGCCCACCCCGGAATTTTTGCGCTCCCTGTTTGAGGTGCGCGAAATGATCGAACCCACTTCCGCTGCGCTTGCCGCCAAGCGGGCGACCGACGAGCAGATTGAGGCAATGGAAAAGGCCTACCGGGCGATGGAGACGGCGGAACCCGGCACTGAGCAGGTCATCCTGACAGATATCGAATTCCACATGGCGATTCTGCGGGGCACCAACAACGAATTTATGATTTCCCTCGGCGAGTCTATCAAGACTGCGTTGATGGGACTCTTTCGTATCAGCAGCTCCAAGGAATCCGCCTATCAGGCGTCCCTGCCGGGACACTATGCAGTGTATCTGGGAATCCGCGACCGCGACTCCGAACGTGCGCGCTTTGAAATGAAATCCCTGTTGTCCAAATCCGTGCGCAAGGCGCTGGACCATCTGGCGGATGACGACGGCGGTGGCAAGGTGGATATGGCGGTCTGATCTGGCCGTACCAGGCGAATGCGCAAAGGGCAGCTCAATGAGCTGCCCTTTGTTTTTGCGGGGAAAAGCAAATCGTTACAGGGTTTTTACTTTGGGAATCACGCGCTCTACCACCTTCAATGAATTGCGCAGCGGGCGGCCAAAGGTTTCTGACTCAATTTCAAAGCGATCGCCAGCCTGAGGCTGGATACCATCGCCGAAACTCAGTGTGGCGGTGCCAAAGAAGTGAACCTGAACGTGTCCCGGGCGGCAGAAGTTGTGGTACTTGAAGTGGTGATCTTCCAGGTTCTCAATGGTGTGCGACATGTTGTCTTCCCCACTCAGAAAGTTCTTTTCCCAGATCACCTCTTCACCGCGCACGATGCGCGATGTTCCCTCGATATGTTTGGGCAGATCGCCCAGTAACAACTCGGGTCCAAACGAGCAGTGGCGCAGCTTCGAGTGAGCCAGGTACAGGTAGTTCTGCCGCTCGGTGACATGGTCTGAGAGTTCATTGCCGATGGCGAAGCCGATTCGGCAGGGATTACCGCCGGCATCGTTGATGTAGATACCGGCAATTTCCGGTTCCTCGCCGGCGTCCAATGCAAAAGAAGGGCTCGGAATGGAGGCCTCCGGAGGAACCACACTGTCTCCATCACCCTTGTAGAACCACTCCGGCTGCACGCCGGTTTCCCCCTTTGCCGGCTTGCCGCCTTCAACTCCCATCTTGAACATTTTCATTGTGTCGGTCATGTCTTCCACCTTGTTGGTGGAATTCTGCGCGTGCATCGCCGCGCGGGTATCGGCACTTCCCAGATGGGTGAGGCCGGTGCCCGCCACCATCATCCGGGTTGGCTCAGGGTGGTCGATGGGGGCGAGAAGGCGGCTTTCATCGATGATTTTCTGGTAGTCCAGGCGGATATCGGAAAGCAGTTCGGTAGCCAGTGCTTCGAGGCCCGTAGCACTGTCTATTGCACGCTGCGCCAACTGGTAAATGGTCTCCACGTCTTTCAATTGTTCGACGGTGTTGTTGTCGACCACGGCGCCTACTGCGCGCTGGCCGGATTCGGTGGTGAATTGGATCAGTCTCATCGCTGTTTTCCCTTAATTATTTGCACGGGCCTCAAGGATCGCCGCTGGAACGGAGGCGGATGATTTTTATATATTATTGTAATACTTATTGCAATTGCGGATACGGAATCCGCTGTCTACTGATCCCCTCGTAGACGATTACGCCAATGGCGAATACAGGGCAGCTCGCACTTTATACGGGTCGTGCAAATATTCATACAATAATATTGACATTTGGTGGTGCCCTCTGTAAGTATAAATGGTAGCGGTAACATCCGTGGTGTTAAATCAATAATAATCATGCCGTCGTGAAGCCCTGGGGTTGTGACAAAGGGGCGGCAGCGGCAAATAGCGAAAAGAGGAGAGGGCTGCCACCTGGGGCTGTCCCGGCGCTGGCTGCCGTAAAAAAATGCAGAATAAGCACTCGTTATCCCCTTCCGACACTCTCATAAATAGTTCTGCCCGTCCGGGCCCGTTGTTCAGGCGCTCATTGCTGGCCGCAGCGATCATGGCCTGCGCTTCACCGTTACTGGCGCAAGAAGTCAAAGGTACAGAGGCGAGCGATCAGGGTGGCGCTCCCAAAGTTATTTCCGAAAGCGGTGGCGCCGCCATCGACTCCGATTCCATTGAAGAGGTCACTGTCACCGCTCAGCGCAGGTCCCTTGAGACGGCGTTGGAGCTAAAGCGTGCATCGGATACCGTCAGTGACTCCATTGTTTTGGATGAGGCGGGTAAAGTCCCCAGTACTTCGCTCCTGGAAATTCTGCAGCGCGTGCCGGGCATTACCATAAATCGGGTCAGGTCCGCCGGCTCGCCGGATCAGTTTACGTTTGAAGGCTCCGGGCTTCAGATCCGCGGTTTGAGTGGAACCAAAGGTCTAATCAATGGACGGGAAGTTTTTCAGGGCGGTCTAGGCTGGTCTGACATTGGCCCGGAACTGTTGAAAGGTGTCACTACCTACAAGGCCAGCCGGGCGGATCTGATTGAGGGGGGTGTTGCCGGCACCATCGACCTGCAGACACATATGCCGTTCGATTTCGATGGCACGGAAGTCAGTGCCGCGGTGTCTGGCAGCTACGGCGATTTCTCAGAGAAAACCTCCCCGAGCGCCTCGATTCTGGCTTCTACACGCTTCGATACCGACATCGGTGAATTCGGCGTTCTTGTCGATGGCGCCTATTCGCGCATTGAATCCCAGAATAGCTTTGCCCGCTTCCAGCCTTATTTCCAGACCGAGTATCAAGGGAAAAGAGCGTTTGCACCGGGCGGGTTCTTTGCCGGCAGCGACCAGTTTGAACGGACGCGCAAGGGTTTTTACGGTGCAGTTCAATGGCGGCCCACGGAGGAACTTGAATTCTTCCACACTACCTTTATTTCTGGCAGGGAGAGTGTCCGCGATTCTCAATACATCTCTCCGGTCAGTACCAGTATCGGTTTGGCCGATGGCAGTGTGGTCGATGACGACGGCGTATTCGTGCGCGGGTCCATTATCAACAGCGCGGACCCGGCAACTGGTATTACCGTTGGCAGTACCAGCAACCACACGCCTTCTGAAAACCAGGCTCGCGACTTCAGCCAGGGGTTTACCTATGCGTCCGGCCCGTGGGAGGTGCGCGGTACCTACCAACACGTCGAAACCGAATCGCACACATCCAAGTACGGTATCAGCCTCAATGGTCCCGGCGTGGTTCAGCAGTATATCAACGCCAGCGGTTCCAGCCCGAGAATCGGCTTTGACGGGTCGTTTCAGGCGGACCCGGCGACCACCGGACTCTCCAATTTTGCCTGGCTGAACCAGGACAACGAGGCCCGCACCGACGCGGTCACCCTCGACGTGAGTTACGATTTTGACAACGGCTTCTTCAAGAAAGCTGCTGCAGGTGCGCGGGTCGCGCGCCGCAAGGAATCCGATAGTTTCGTCGGCACCTGGTGGTCGGCATCGGGGCGCGGTTGGAACGGAGTGCCACAAACGTTCGTTGCCACGGCGCAGGAAGGTGATTTCCGGCTCGAGGAGTTTTCAGATTTCTTTAAGGGCGATGTCGATGCACCGACGTCTGCCTATGTCGCCGATCCTTCCGTTCTAAAAGGCAGTCAGCTCGAGCGGGTGCTCAACACCTATGCGGCATGTGCGCCCGATTTACCGGTCCAGTGCAGCGACCCAACGCAAAGTTCCTACCTCTACGGCAATCCTGTGGATCCGACGTTTGGACTTCAGCCCAGCTTCAGCACCACGAGACCGGATACCCAATCGGCGTATGTCATGGTCGGGTTCGAGAATACCAGTGCGAATCCATTCCTGAACTTCTCCGGTAATGTCGGTATGCGCTATGTGCGCAACGAGGTGGAGAGTGTGGGGAACTTCGTTTTCGGCGGTGGGGCCACCTACTACCAGAGTCTGGAGGATGCGGCGGCTTCGCTGGAAATGATTGGCGGTATCGATAATCTGGAAGCGTGGCGAGAAGCGCATCCGGACGAAGAGTTGCCTCTGACACTGACCAGTGTGCCCAGTTCTTTTGACCGTACCGAAAGTTATACCGGCGACTATTTCCTGCCCTCGTTCAATATCAAGTTCGCTCCATTCGATAACTGGATTTTCCGCTTTGCGTTGACGAAGACATTGACGCCGCCCAACTACGGCGACATCCGCGCTCAAGGTAACGCGGGAATCAGTTCCGTGGAGAATCCCTACGGTGGGGGAAGTGAATCCGGATTGCCCGGTATTTTTAGCGGCTATGGCTATACCTCCGGAAATTCCAACCTCAAGCCGGAGATTTCGCTGAATAAAGACTTCTCCGTTGAGTGGTATCCAAGTCGCGGTACAACCATGCATATGGCCCTGTTCCACAAGGCGATTGACGACAAAGTTCTCTACAACGATGTTGACTACACCGCAGCCGATGTTTTCAGCGCGGACAAGCCGATGTCTGTCAGTACAGACAGCGGTGAAATGGTATTTGTAGATGGGCCGATTAACGGTGCAGCGAGAATTAACTCGTACAAAACATCGACCGTAAAAGGGATTGAACTTGGAGGGCGTACTTATTTCGATAGCCTGCCGGGACGGTTGAGCGGTCTGGGTATCGATGCCAATGTTACCTACATCGACAGCAGTGCACCGGATTCGCTGGCGTTTGATATGACCGGAGCCACCATGACCGGGCTACCGCTTCCCGGCATGTCGAAGCTGAATTACAACGCGACGATGCTTTACGACTGGGATAAATTCAGCGCGCGTCTGTCCTGGCAGTGGCGCGATCGCTATTTGATCACGACAAACGATTCCAGTACCACCAATAGCTATTCCATTCCGGGATCTGCTGATCCGATCCAGTACTCGCTGCCCGTGTACGGTGCAGCCGATGGTCGTCTCGACGGCAGTATCGCTTATCAGTTCACTGAGAACGTGAGCCTCAAGTTCAACGTGGCGAATATCACCGACGAGATTACGGAAGCGGAAATGGAAGTCCTACCGGGCAAGTTTGTCACCCGGAGTCATTTCATTTCCGACCGTCGCTACAGTCTGGACCTGGGCATCAGATTCTAAATGACGGAACCGGCGCTTTTCGGAGCGCCGCGTCGCCCCGCGCCGTGTTTGTCGGCGCGGGGCGACGGTGACTTGGGGAATCGGAATGACCAGAAAGATCCTTATTGTTGGGGGAGGGACCGCAGGCTGGATCAGCGCGGCCTACCTCGCACAGATGCTGTCTGCGGACCTCCCCGGCGGTGCGTCGATTACGCTCGTGGAATCGGAGGAGATTGGTATCCTCGGTGTTGGTGAGGGTACCTTTCCGATTATTCGCAGGACGCTCAGTCGCATTGGTCTTGATGAAACAGACTTGATTCGGGAGGCCAACGCCACCTTCAAGCAGGGCATCCGCTTTCAGGGATGGAAGTCCAATCCGGATGCTGGAAACGACGATTGGTTCCTTCATCCATTTCAAGTGAACGCTCAACACACGGATATGGACCTCTTGCCCTACTGGCTGCTCGGTGTCGCCGGCGAAGTGCCGTGGGCGGAGGCCAGTACGGTACAGGGGCGTGTGGTTGCGGCCATGCGTGCGCCGAAGTTGATTACCCACTCGAACTTTGACGGTCCACTCAATTATGCCTACCACTTCGATGCGGTGAAGTTTGCCGCTGTGGTTCGCCGCCGCGCGATGCAATTGGGTGTAAAGCGGCTTGTCGACACCATCGACGAAGTTCGCTTGGACGAGCATGGCGCTATCGCTTCATTGCAGTCGCGGGAGAACGGAGAATTGCGCGCGGATCTCTATATAGACTGCAGCGGTTCCCGCGCGCGCTTGATCGGTGAGGCTCTGGGATCGGAATTTACTTCCTATCGCGATCAGCTTTTCTGCAACCGCGCCCTGGCCATACAGGTACCCTACGACCGGCCCGACACGCCAATTCCATCCTGCACTTACTCCAGTGCGCAAAACAGCGGATGGATCTGGGATATCGGACTGCAAAACCGTCGCGGTATCGGTCACGTCTATTCTTCAGATCACTGTAGCGATGACGCCGCACTGGCGGCACTGTATCGATATCTGGGGCCTGATGCCGACGAGCTGCCGTACCGAAAATTGTCGTTCGAGGCGGGATTTCGCAAAACGCAATGGCACAAGAACTGCGTCGCTATAGGAATGTCCGCAGGCTTCATTGAGCCACTGGAGGCTACCGGTATCAGTTTTGCCGAAGTCGCGGCGCTGATTCTCAGCGGTCTGTTTCCCTGGTCGGGGGATTACGAGTTGGCCGCAAAGCAGTTCAATGCACAGATGACCACCCGCTACGAGCACGTGATCGACTTTATCAAAATGCACTATTGCCTGAGTCAGCGGACGGACTCTGCATTCTGGCACGATAATCGTGCGTCTTCCTCTATGTCCGAAAGTCTGCAAGAACGACTGGCGCAATGGCGGCACCGGCCGCCGTCGTTTCTCGATGTGGATGCGAGCCACGATATCTTTGATGAGACCAGCTGGCAGTACATTCTTTACGGCATGGGATTTAAGACCGATATCGGCCCCCGAGCCGGGGCGCTGCGTTTCTATGAAGATGCGCAGCGTGAGTTCGACAGCATTCGTCGCCAGAGCGAGAAGGCGATCAGTGTTATGCCGGCGCACCGCGCGCTGGTGGACCAGGTGGTTGCCAGCGGCTTCCATCCCTCGCGGGAGGCGCGACCATGAATCCGAATGTGCAGCCTGATACGGCGCACGTCAAGCGCGTGGTTATCGTCGGCGGTGGCACCTCCGGCTGGATGTGTGCCGCAGCCATCGCACGTATGGCGCCCGCCGGTTTGTCCGTCACCCTGGTGGAGTCGGAGGAGATCGGTGTAATCGGCGTCGGCGAAGCCTCCATTCCCACATTGATTAAATTCAATGATTTTCTGGGGCTCAATGAGAACGACGTGCTGCGGTATTGCCGGGGAACCTTCAAGCTCGGGATCGAATTCGTCGATTGGCTGGGTGCGGGGGAGCGCTACTTCCACCCGTTCGGCCTGTTTGGTCGCGACACGCCGGAATTTGCCTTTCATCAATTGTGGCTGCGATTAAAAGCCATGTCGGCGAACGGCACGGCGCCGCCCGACGCCGCCGGTGGCATTCACGATTACAACCTCTGCTCAGCGGCGGCGGCCCAGGGACGGTTCTCTCCGCCGAATGGCGGGAGTGACACCATTCTTTCGACCATGCGCCACGCCTATCACTTTGATGCCAGTCTCTATGGACAGTTGCTGCGGGGCTACGCCGAGCAAAGAAACGTCAGCCGGGTGGAAGGGAAAGTCGTTGACGTGATGCGGGATCCGGAGCTTGGCATGATCCGGTCGGTAAGTTTAGGGGACGGGCGGGTACTTGCCGGCGACCTGTTCATCGACTGCAGCGGTTTTCGATCGCTGTTAATCGGAGATGCTTTGGGTAGTGATTTTGTCGACTGGAGTCACTATTTGCCCTGCGACCGCGCGCTCGCATTGCCTACCGAGCGGACCGGGCTGCCGACGCCGTTTACCCGGGCCACCGCAGACCGGGCGGGTTGGCGCTGGCGGATTCCGCTGCAGCAGCGCAACGGCAACGGCTATGTCTTTGCCAGTGACTTTATCGATTGGGACGAGGCCCACCGGCAGCTCCTCGACGGCGCCGAGGGCGCATCACTTGCAGAACCTATGCCTTTGCGTTTCCGTACCGGTCACCGGCGTGCTTTCTGGGAGAAAAACTGCATTGCCATCGGCCTTGCTGGTGGTTTTATCGAACCGTTGGAATCAACAAGTATCCATCTCGCACAAGTGGGTATCCAGCGGTTGATCAACCTGTGGCCGGGATGTGGCATCAACGCTGCGGAAGTGACGCACTACAACCGGGCGATGTGTGCCGACTACGAGCGCATTCGCGATTTTATCGTACTGCATTACCACGCCGCTCAGCGCAAGGACTCCGAGTTTTGGCGCTATGTCAGCAATATGGCGATCCCGGATACCCTCGCAGGCAGGTTGGATATGTTTCGCGCCCATGGGCGGATCATCCCGGATCCGGAAGATTTATTCAGCGAGCACAGCTGGTTGGCGGTGATGCTCGGACAGGGCATCCATCCGCGAAACTACGATACCTTGGTGGATCGCATACCTGCAGACACTCTGATCCATCACATGCGCTTGTTGAAAAATGCCGTTGCGAAAACGGCAAGCACTCTACTTATTCACCAGGAATACATTGATCGCCATTGCGCCGTATGAGTATCACTATGAAAAAAAATAAAATTCTTTGCACGCTATTAATGTTGTCTGTTTGTACAACTTACTCCGTATCCGGGGTTGCCAATACGTTCAAGTCTGGTGAGAACCCAATTTTCAGAAATATTTTTACCGCCGATCCATCCCCTCTGGTTGTTGGCGATACGCTGTACGTCTATGTCGGCCACGATGAAGCAGGCGAAGGCCAGATGTTCAATATCACTGAGTGGGTCGTTTACTCCACTACGGATATGAAAAACTGGACCTTTCACGGGTCGGTCATGAAGCCTACGGATTTCGATTGGGCGGTCAGGGATGCCTGGGCTTCCCAGGTGATCGAAAAAGACGGCAAGTTCTGGTTTTACACGACGGTGGAGCATGGGCCACCGCACAACGCCAAGGCCATTGGCGTTGCCGTTGCGGACTCACCCTTGGGGCCGTTCAAGGATGCCAGGGGTTCCGCCCTGGTTCACGACGCAATAACCCCCACGCCGGAAGACCCGCATGACTGGGATGATATCGATCCGACTGTGTTTACGGACGACGACGGCACGACCTGGATCGCCTGGGGAAACATGCATCTTTATCTGGCCAGGCTAAAGGCCAATATGATCGAATTTGACGGGCCGATTCAGGAAATATACTTGCCCAACTATACCGAGGGACCATGGCTGCATAAGCGCGAGGATGTGTACTACCTGACCTATCCCTGCTTCGCGCATCAGAATATGTATGAAAAAATGTGCTATGCCACGGCGCCTCGAATCACGGGTGAATGGACCTACCAGGGCATTCTCACCGACCGCACCGAAAATAGTTTTACCATCCATCCAGGCATCGTCGAATACAAGGACCAATGGTACTTCTTTTACCACGACGCCAAGCTTTCAATTGATGGCGTCCCCGGAGCCATGGGACGACGCTCTGTTGCCGTTCAGCATCTTTACTACAACGAAGACGGGACCATCAAACCGATCCCTCAAACGAAGCAGGGCGTGAGTTTGCCGCCCGATCCGCCCGGAAGTTACCAAGGGCCGGTTTTCAATCCTGCGGGCCCTTTGGCTGAGGTAAAAAGCGATGTGCATGTCGCGCAAAATACGGCAACTGCGGCAACAAGATGGAAAGGAACACCGGTATTACAGACCACCGCTGATCCTTACCAGACGGCAATCGTCCCGGAGAGTTTTAATCGTGGCGATAGTGGTGCTGCCACTCTGGGGCAGGCGTTCCGTCCGGATGTCGATTTCAGATTACGCGAAATCAACTTGTACGCCGGAGATGGACTCGGCACCACTGAATCTGAACCTGTAACTTTAGCCTTGTATGAACTTCATGAAGGCGACGCAGGCGGACACCTCGCTGACTCCTATGCGACAGGAAAGAATCTGCTGGGACCGGATGACGGATTGAAGATTAATTACGTACCGCAGGCGCAGGGATTGCTTCAACTGCGGTTGGAGGAAAGCCGTCAGCCGGTATTGCATGCGGGTAAACGTTATGTGTTGGAGCTGCAGGGTGTGCGTGGTTCGGCGCCACTTTTCTGGCGCAGGACAAAGTCGGATACCTACGCAGACGGTACGGCTTATTACGACCGGTCACCAATGAAAAACGTACAAGGAGCAGGCGATTTTAGCCTGGCACTATATGGGGATACGCTTCTAGAGCGATGATCTCAATATGAACGGTATTGTCTTCAATATTCATGATGTCGCACTCCTGTTGATCGCTGGTGAGTGCGGCATGTTGGCAATGCTGTTTTTTGCGTACAGAAGCAATCGGCGCTTGGCGCACTCCCTCATGGCAATTTTTATGCTTATGAACATGCTGATCGCGATCGATACGCTAATATGCCGGGGTGAAGTATTTTGTTTTTGGGTGTTTTTTGTCTCGCCTGACCTGTTTTTTCTTTTTGGGTTCGCCTATTTTTTGCTGGGACCGGCGCTTTACTTTTATACGCGTGCGGTAATTTTTCGCGAATCTTCATTTCGCCGCTTGCATGCATTGCACTTGATTCCGGCGGCTACCGCGCAGCTGTATCTGTTCCTTGTGTACCATCGCTACCCCGCGGATGTCCAAATTAACCTGGTTCTGGGGAAGAGCGTTTTCCTTTTCTCGGGCGGGTATCACGATCTTTTTTGGTTGGCGCAAAAAGCAATGGTTGTGGTTTACGGAATTGCCTGTTTTTTTCTGCTTGCGCGCGATCTTGTGCTGCCCAAACATCAACGTTCGATCAGCAAGAACAGCATTTTCGTCTGGCTGCACTTGCTGATCGGAGGATTCCTACTGGTCTGGATCTGGAGTTTGGCCGCGCACATATGGAGTGTATTCCGGTCCGTTGATGCCAGTAACGTGATGGGAATCACCGGCAATTACATGACCGTTTTGCTGACCACTGTTCTGATGTTCTACAGCCTGCTTGGCTCGGGCCTCCTCGGAGGCCTCCGGCCAGGTAAAAATACCAGCCGTGGAGACCCTGCGCCGATGGATCAGAGTCTTATCGAGAGAATCTGTGCCGCGATGGAAAGCGGCAGACTGTTTCTCAATCCCAGGCTCACCGTAGAAGAGTTTGCCGGGCACGTAAAACTGCCGCCGCGCCAGGTTTCTTCGGCGATCAAGAGCCGATACGGGTGTAATTTCCTTGAGTACGTCAACAGCTACCGCGTGCAGGAGGCAAAAATCGGGCTGGCCGATCCCGCGAATCGCGACGAATCGGTACTCGATATCGCGTCTAAATCCGGGTTTAACAGCAAGGCCACCTTCAATCGGTTCTTTAAGAAGTTTGCCGGTGTTACGCCGACGGAATTCCGGCGCCGCTGCCTGTCCGGCTTGCCTGATTGAGTGTGGTGTTATGGGTTTGCTATGCGTCTCAATTTTTGTTCGGCAAAAATTGCAGCTTTACCCGCTGCGGCAGCCGTATCAGGCTTTGGGAGCCATCGTCTGACCGACAATTCGTCTTATGTAGTACAGGCGAAGGAGGTCTGAACTACCTGAGTAGCGCCGGGCGTATCGGAGTTGTACCCAGGCGGATACAGAAGGCGGTTTCAGGTTCCGATAAAGATTGTTCACATCTCCAGGGAGGAGAAAACGTGTTTCATTCAACCGTTCTTGTATTACGGACGGCATTAATAGCCGTCGCGGTACTTGGGTCTTTGGCAGTTGGCGCCAAACCATACAAGGCCGCGGAAGTTTTTACCAACAACAGCCAACTCTACGGTAAGTATGTGTTTCGGATGCGTGCGGCTGAAGGCAGCGGGATCATCTCGAATTTTTTCCTGTGGAAAGAAGGGTCTGAACTTGCGGGTGTGACTTGGGAGGAGGTCGACATCGAAGTCTTTGGTAAGAACCAGGCCCGCTCATGGCAAAGCAACATCATTACCGGCCTGGACAACCGGATCACTTCCGAGCAGGTGCACAACGCTGGCGTGTCTCTTGCCGATGACTACCACACCTACAGCATAGAATGGACGCCGCAATGGGTTCGCTGGCTGGTTGATGGGCAGTTGGTGCGCGAAACGCAGGGCGGCCAAGCCGGCGACCTGATCAACCCATCCCAGGCTCGTTTCAATTTCTGGCCACCGAATATTCCCTCCTGGGTTGGCCCCTGGAACGACAGCATCCTTCCAGTGCATATGTTCGTCAACTGGGTGGAGTATCACAGTTGGAACGGTGCCGGGTTCACTTTCGAGTGGCGGGATGATTTCAACGCATTTGACAGCGGTCGCTGGGGAGTGGCTGACTGGACCTTCGCGGAAAACCGCGCGGATTTTGCTCCGGCCAACGCGACAACCGTCAACGGCTATTTGGTGCTGTCTCTGACCCACGAGGGGCAGGAAGGCTTTAATGGTGTTCCTCCAGGAGATAGTGGCGGTAGCTCGGGCTCATCGTCCAGCAGTTCATCGTCAAGTTCTTCCGGCGGCAGTTCGTCTTCCAGTTCATCCAGCGGCAGCTCATCTTCCAGTGGATCGGGCGGCGGCGCATACCCGGTGATATCCGGCGGCCAGTCAGGCAATTTCAACACCAGTGGCGCCTACGGTTTCCATACACAGGATTCAATTTCCGGCTGGGGTGTTTCGAACTTTTCCGGACGCACAATTTCCGTGACGGTGAACGGCTCCGGGGCAGCGGTAACTAGTCCCGGTGCACCGTTGCCGCCGAAAGGGGCCGGCGACTACTACGTTTTTGAAGCCACTGCCGGAGATTTTCCATGGGCCTCCATCTATTGGTGGTAGAGCCATTTTTCAAGAAAGCGATGATGTAAATATTTCAAATACAAGATCTCAAGAGAGAAAACCGCGGTAACAATAAAAATCAATTCCGGAGAAAACGCATGAATCTAAAGAAAATAATTCCGTCGTTTATGCCATCGATGGGCAGCTGTATGAAAACTGCTGCGGCGATGTTTGCGCTTTCGGCTTCTGCCGCCTGCCTGGCTGACAATCCGTTGGTATCCCAAGTCTACACGGCGGACCCGGCTGCACGGGTATTTGACGGCCGCGTATATGTCATTGTTACTCACGACCAGGATACCCAGTCGGATTACAGCGAGCTTCATGATTACTATATGTTCTCTTCGGAGGACATGATCAACTGGCAGGATCACGGTGTGGTCTTCGATGCGCGCACCGACAGCAGTTGGGCCAATCTCGCCTATGCGCCGGACATGATTGAGCGCAATGGGAAGTATTACCTGTACTTTCCCAATGGCGCCAACTCGATCGGTGTGGCGGTGAGCGACAGCCCCACGGGGCCGTTTACCGATCCGCTGGGTGGTCCCCTCATCGATCGCAATACCCCCAATGGCAATGTGGATTGGGTGTTCGACCCGGGTGTGTTTATTGATGACGACGGCCAGGCCTATTTGTATTTCGGTGGCGGTGGACCGGGTAACGCGCGTGTTATCCGCCTGAACGAAGACATGATAAGCACCAGTGGCTCTGCAATAACATTGGACGTGCCGAATTTTTTTGAAGCGCTGTATATGCACAAGCGCAACGGTACCTACTATCTGTCGTATTCCACCAATACCGCGGGCGGGCTGGCGATCGACTACATGACCAGCAACAATCCGACATCGGGATTCGTTCACCGCGGCACGGTGCTTCCAAATCCCTGGGAGAACAACAATAACAACAACCATCAGTCCATTCTGGAATTCAACAACCAGTGGTACATCTTTTACCACAACCGCGCAGTGGCCAATGCGCGCGGTGCCAGTACCTACCAGCGATCCATCAATGTGGATCGACTTTTCTATAACAACGACGGCAGCATCCAGCAAGTTGCTGCCGGGTCGGCGGGTGTGCCCAAGCTGAAAAACGTGGATCCTTTTGTCAGGAACGAAGCGGAAACCATTGATAAAGAGCAGGGTATAGAGACCGAGGGTCCCGCCACTGGTACCAGAAATCTGGCATTTATCCAAAACGGCGACTGGGTAAAAATTTCCAACGTTGATTTCGGAGCGGGCGCTACCGGTTTCGAGGCGAGTGTCGCTTCCGATACGACGGGTGGTGCTATTGAGATCATTATTGATGATGTAAACAATGCGCCGGTCGGCAGTCTCAGTGTCGGCAATACCGGTGGATGGCAGAGTTGGCAGACTACGTCAACGCAAATCAACACCGTGACTGGTCTCCACGATCTGTATCTGCGATTTTCCGGTTCGGCCGACTATCTACTCAATCTGGACTGGTATCGGTTCACTGGTGGCGCAGGTCAGGGCAGCACGCTTGAGGTGGAATTGGAAAGCCTTTCCGGGCAGAGCAGTTTTTCTCCATTCAATGTGGAGTTCGATTCCGCCGCTTCCGGCGGGCAGTATATAGCGTGGCCGAACAACGGGGTCCAGATACTGAGTTCGCCTGCGGACGGTGAAACTGGCCAGGTCGAGATCCCGTTCACACTCTCGCAATCGGCGGACGTGCAGTTTCAGATCCGGGCCAATATGGCCAACGGTGACGACGATTCCTTCTATTACAAACTGGATTCCGGCGCGTGGAGTACCCAGAACAATACCGCTACAAGTGGTTGGGAAACGCTGATGCCGACCACCTTCGGCAACCTGGCGGCAGGTGATCACACGCTGCGTATTTTGCGGCGCGAAGATGGCGCGGGGCTGGATCGGGTTACATTGATTGCGTCTGCCGGAGAGATCTCAGCCTCTGGCGCTGGTGGTGACAACAATATTGTAGTTCGCGCCCTCGGTACCACCGGCACCGAGTCCATTACCCTGCGTGTGGGTGACACGGATATGCAGAGCTGGACTCTTACCACGGCCATGATGGACTACGCAGCTTCCACCGACCTTACCGGCGACGTCACCGTTGTTTTCACCAACGATGGCGGCGACGCGGACGTGCAGGTGGATTACGTCGAGATCAATGGCCAGGTCCGCCAGGCTGAGGATCAGAGCGAAAATACCGGTGTCTGGGGCAATGATCAGTGTGGCGGCGGCTCAAACAGTGAGTGGCTGCACTGCAATGGTCACATCAATTTCGGCCCCATTGCCAGCACCATCACTGTGCGTGCCCGGGGCACCACTGGTACCGAGTTGATTACCTTGCGCTCGGGTGATTCGGACCTGCAGAGCTGGACGCTCACTACGGCCATGGCCGACTACACGGCGACTACCAATCTGACTGGCGACGTAATCGTGGCTTATACCAACGACAGTGGCGACGCAGATGTACAGGTTGATTACGTGGTGGTAAATGGCCAGACCCGCCAGGCCGAGGACCAGAGCGAAAATACCGGTGTTTGGGGCAACGACCAGTGTGGTGGTGGTGCGAACTCTGAGTGGTTGCATTGCAGCGGTCACATCAACTTCGGACCTGTGTTCGGTGCAAACCCCGGCCCTTCTCCTATCCCGTTCTTTGTTGGCAACATCACTACCGGTGGTCAGGTTCGCTCCGACTTTATGCAGTACTGGGACCAGATCACACCGGAGAACGAAGGTAAATGGAGCAGCGTGGAAGGAACCCGCGATCAGTACAACTGGAGTGGCCTTGATGCGGCCTACAACTTTGCCAAGCAGAACGGTATTCCGTTCAAGCAGCATACCTTTGTATGGGGAAATCAGTCACCGAGTTGGATCAATAATCTCAACCCCTCGGAGCAGGCCGCGGAAATCGAAGAGTGGATTCGCGATTACTGTGCACGCTATCCGGATACCGAGATGATCGATGTGGTCAACGAGGCTACTCCAGGCCATGCGCCCGCCGGCTACGCGCAAAGCGCTTTCGGGAATGACTGGATTATCCGTTCGTTCCAACTCGCCAAGCAGTATTGTCCGAATGCCGTACTGATTCTGAACGATTACAACGTGCTGAGCTGGAACACCCAGGAGTTTATCGACATGGCCAGACCGGCGGTTGAGGCTGGTGTGGTGGACGCCATCGGCCTGCAGGCTCACGGCCTGGAGGACTGGTCCCTGAATGATTTGCAAAGCAAGCTCAACGCGGTGGCCGCTCTCGGCTTGCCCATTTATATCTCTGAGTACGACGTCAATCACGCCGATGACCAGAGACAGCTACAGATCATGCAGGAACAGTTCACGATGTTTATCAATCACCCTTCCGTTGTCGGGATTACGCTGTGGGGTTATGTGCATGGCCAAACCTGGGTGCCCAACAGTGGTCTTATCCGCAGTGATGGAACACATCGCCCGGCCATGACCTGGTTGATGAACTATCTGGGTCGGTAGCGCGCCCGGTGATTACCGAGTCTGAACGCCGATAACAAGCAGCGCCCTTTTAACCAGGGGCGCTGCAATCAGTCCGGCGGCAGGATGTCGCCCCGGCGAGAGGGCCCGGTTTTTCTCAATGAACCAATTACATGAATAGCAGCGGAGGAATTTCTTATGACTGTCTTCAAGCGCAGTCTGGCTGCAGTACTTTTGTGCCTGATGTGGTCAACGGGACACGCCGCGCAGGGCTCCATGACCATCGTCAACGACTGGGGTTCGGGTTTTCAAGGCGAGGTGACGGTTACCAATGACGGCAGCAGTGTTCTCACAAACTGGACGGCCGAATTCGATATGGCCATTTCCATCGACAACATCTGGAGTGCGCAGGTCCAGTCGAGCAATGGGAACCATTTCGTTATTGAACCGGTCGCCTGGAATACTGAGATAGCACCCGGGGCCTCGATAACCTTCGGTTTTAACGCGTCACCCGGCAATCTGTCTGCGGTGAGCGTTACGATCAATGGTGACACCAGCTCCAGCTCATCCAGCAGCTCAAGCTCTTCCAGTAGCAGCTCCTCGAGCAGTTCCGGTTCATCAAGTAGCTCGGGTTCATCAAGCGGATCAAGCTCCAGTGGTGGTAGCAACGCAATCACCGTACGCGCCCGCGGCACCACTGGCAGCGAGTCCATCACACTGAGTGTAGGCGGTACCGAAGTACAGAGCTGGACGCTCACAACCGCCATGATGGATTACATTGCCACCACCGACCTGGACGGCGATGTCACGGTGAGTTTCACTAACGACGACAACGGCGATGCCGATGTGCAGATTGATTACGTGGAGGTTAACGATCAAATTCGCCAGGCTGAAAATCAGAGTGAGAACACCGGCGCCTGGGGCAATAGCCAATGTGGCGGGGGCTCGCACAGTGAGTGGCTGCACTGTAACGGTTATATCAATTTCGGCAGTTTGTCGGGTTCAGATCACGGTGGATCGGCCGGGTGCGGTACGGCTTTGGGATTGAGCAACGGCCGGCACAGTATCAATGTCGGCGGGTTGAACCGGGAATACATTATCGATATCCCGAGCAACTATGACATGAACAATCCCTATCGGCTCGTTTTCGCTTGGCATTGGCGCGGCGGATCGGCGGCTAACGTTGCAAACGATGCGTATTACAACCTGAAAGGGCTGTCGAATGGCACGGCCATCTTCGTGGCGCCCGACCGATACGTATCTCCCACGGGGCAGGACGACAACGGTTGGCCCAACACGAATGGGCGGGATATGGATTTTCTGCGGGCGATGCTCAATGAGTTCAACAATGCATTGTGTATCGACGAAGAGCGTATCTTCTCTGCTGGCTGGAGTTACGGCGGAATGATGTCTTTCGCTGTGGGCCGCGAGATGGCCGCAACCTTCCGCGCTATTGCCCCTTCATCGGGCGCACTGTGGACGCCGTACAGCGACAGCGGTTTACCAATGGCCGCGTGGATATCTCACGGGACCAGTGACAGTGTCGTTGGGTTTGGTAGTGGGCAGGAGGCAAAAGATCTTTACGTCTCGGCCAATAACTGCTCCAACACAACGGTCCCCGCTGACCCGTGGCCTTGTGTGGAATATCAAAACTGTGATGCTGGACATCCCGTTGTCTGGTGTCCGTTTAATGGAGACCACACGACGCCGTCGTTTTACTCCACCGCCGTCTGGGATTTCTTCAGCCGGTTCTGAGCCCGGCCCGGTCTCACGAAGAATGTGACTGGAGAGGCAGCGCCCACCGCGTATAGCGGCGGGCGCTGTCATTTCTGTCTCTGTGCAGGAGTGATCTTCGCGGGGCGGCCAACAACTTCCAATGTGCAATCAATAAATCAATACCAGGATATTTATGAGCCTGACCAGAATTACAACTCTTGCTTCACTGCTTGTATGTGCTGCAAGCGCGCTCGTCTTCGCCGCACCCGCGATGGCGCAGGACGGAACCATATACCCGCTGCAAGCCCCCGAGGAGCCGAAAGCCATTCCTTTGGGTACCGGTGGCGTCGAGGGACAGACCGTGCCCGAGACCTGGTTCCGCCAGTGGGGGGATCCTATGGCGAGGAATATCTCTAAGGCAACGCTCACTCCCTTCCTGCCCGAACCGGGCAAAGCAAATGGTGCGGCGATCATTGTGGCTCCCGGTGGCGGCTTCAGATGGCTGTCGATAGACAATGAGGGCTGGGAGGTCGCGGAGGCCCTTGCCGAGCAGGGGATCGCAGCCTTTGTGCTCAAGTACCGCCTCCAGCCGACACCGGAATCACTGGACGGCTTCAGGGAATCGATGAAGCAACTTTTCGCCGAAGCTGGTGCGACGCCTGACGCTGAGAAAAAAGACGAGAATCCGTCGCGCCCGCCGCGTTGGGATCTGTCCAATCAGTTGGAGGATGCCGAGGCTGCCTACGCTCTGATCGTCGAGCGCGCCGGCGAGTGGGGAGTGGACACCGATCGCCTGGGTATGATCGGCTTTTCTGCGGGCGCCGCGCTCACGATGCACTCGGCGCTTAATTCCAAGACCATGGATCTGGCCTTTATCGGGCCTGTTTATGGCGGCATGGGTCCGGTCGAGGTGCCGGCGGATGCGCCACCTATGTTCAATGTTATCGCCACCGATGATTTTCTCTTCCGGGGCCAGTTCGGTGTGGTCAAGTCCTGGTTCGAAGCGGGCCGGCCGGTGGAGTTTCACCTTTACCAGAATGGCGGCCACGGTTTCGGTCTCGGCAATCCCGACCGCACCAGCAATCGCTGGTTTGATGCCTTTATGCATTGGTTGAATGTGAATGGTTTTCTCGCAGCCAAGGCGTAGGAGTGGTATCGGGCGATGAAAAAGAAACAAGATGTACAGGCCGCTGTGTATCGGCGATCAATGTTTTGCGTTCCGGTGATCCTCGCGCTGTCGCTCGGTCTGCCGGGGTGCGGAGCGGAAAGTGCAGGCCTGCGCGCATCTGCAGGCAGCGATACTTTTAATAGGGCCTCGGGTGTCAACAGCGCCGCAGGCGTCCCCGAGGCGGTCGCAACGCGCAACCCCATAATTTGGGCGGACGTTCCCGACGTGTCGGTAATCCGCGTCGGCGACAACTACTACATGAGCAGCACCACCATGCACATGAATCCGGGATTGCCGATCCTGAAATCCCGGGACCTCGTGAACTGGACGCTGCTGGGATACGCCTACGACACACTGGTCGACAACGCTCAGATGAATCTGGAGGACGGCAAAAATGCCTATGGCAAAGGCTCCTGGGCGAGCAGCCTGCGCTATCACGACGGCCGGTTTTATGTGTCCACCTTCTCCGCCACTTCCGGCAAAACCCATGTGTACAGAACGGACGACATCGAGCGCGGGAATTGGCATGAGACCGCCTTTGAGCCGGACCTGCACGACCATTCACTGTTTTTTGACGACGGCCGCGTCTTTATGGTTTACGGCAGTAACGAAATTCGGTTGGTCGAGCTGGAGGAAGATTTCTCGGGAATAAAAACCGACGGTATCAATCAAGTGATCATTGCCGATGCCGGCAAAGTGGCGGGGGAAGACATCCTGCTACCGGCGGAGGGATCGCAGCTTCACAAAATAGATGGTCGCTATTACCTGATGAACATCACCTGGCCACGCAACGGTATGCGTACGGTAGTGATTCATCGCGCTGATCAACTTACCGGACCATACGAGGGCAGAGTTGCGCTGCAGTATCAGGGGATCGCCCAGGGCGGGCTGATCGACACGCCGGAGGGAGATTGGTATGCGCTGCTGTTTGGCGATCGCGGCGCGGTGGGGCGCATTCCCTATCTGGTACCGGTCACCTGGAAAGAGGGGTGGCCGATACTGGGGCGGGAAGGTGCGGTTCCCACCGCCCTCGATGTTCCGGTGAATGGAAAACCAGTGGCAAACACGAATGTTGTCGGTATGGTCACTTCGGACGAGTTCGACCAACCCAGGCTGCCCCTGCCTTGGCAGTGGAATCACAATCCGGATAACGATCACTGGTCTCTGTCCGCCCGCCCCGGATATCTGCGTCTGACCAATGGCCGCGTGGATACCGATCTCCTACAGGCTCGCAATACCCTGACTCAGCGCACCTTTGGCCCGGAAAGCACTGCGGAAGTGCGTCTCGACCTGTCGGCGATGCACGACGGCGACGTTGCCGGCCTGACACTGCTGCAGAAGCACTACGGCTATGTCGGTGTGGTGCGGGAAGCGGGGGAGCGATTTATCGTCATGATGAGCGCGGAGGGGAAGTCGCCGCGGGAACTCGACCGCGTGCGTCTGCAGGGCGACGTAGTCTACCTCAAGGCGCACGCGGATTTCCGCGACCTGAAAGATACCGCACACTTTTCTTACAGCACGGATGGCGAGGCGTGGCTTGCTATTGGAGCGCCGCTGGCGATGACATACACCCTGCCACACTTTATGGGCTATCGCTTCGGCCTGTTCAGTTTCGCGACCGCGGAGCCGGGAGGCCACGTGGATTTCGACTATTTCAGGCTGAATAAGCCTGCACCCTATATGCGGGGCCCGACACTGCCGCTGTGATGCTGTAGGGGCCTGCTTCGCCCGGTGCGGGTGGTTCCACTGTGCTGGCGGCGGGGGCTCCCTCGTCGCCATCGAATGCTTGGGGCTTGTTCCCGATTTTAATAAGTCATACAATAACATTTATGTGAGAACGAATGGGGTTCATTAATAATGGCCAGTGATAAGAAAAAGACGGTACTGCGGTCGGCCAACTGGTTCGGAACACGTGACAAGAACGGGTTCATGTATCGCAGCTGGATGAAGAACCAGGGTATCCCCGAGCACCACTTTGAGGGCAAACCGGTCATCGGTATCTGCAATACCTGGTCCGAGCTGACCCCGTGCAACGCCCACTTCCGCAAAATTGCCGAGCACGTCAAGAAAGGTGTGATCGAGGCCGGTGGTGTGCCGGTTGAATTTCCGGTGTTTTCCAACGGCGAATCCAACCTGCGTCCCACCGCCATGTTCACCCGCAACCTCGCGGCGATGGATACCGAAGAGGCTATTCGCGGTAACCCGATCGACGCCGTGGTGTTGCTGGTGGGGTGTGACAAAACCACGCCAGCCCTGCTGATGGGGGCCGCCAGCTGTAACCTGCCGACCATCGTGGTTACCGGCGGACCAATGCTGAATGGCAAACACCAAGGCAAGGATGTGGGTTCCGGCACTCTGGTGTGGCAGGCCCACGAAGAGTACAAGGCGGGCAACATCTCCCTGCACGAGTTCCTCAGTGCCGAGGCCAGCATGTCCCGCTCCGCCGGTACCTGTAACACCATGGGTACGGCATCCACCATGGCGTGTATGGCGGAATCCCTCGGCACCAGTCTTCCGCACAACGCCGCGATTCCCGCGGTGGACTCCCGCCGCTATGTGCTGGCGCACCTCTCCGGTATGCGCATCGTCGACATGGTGCACGAAGACCTGACCCTGTCGAAGGTGCTCACCCGCGAGGCTTTCCTCAACGCCATTCGCACCAATGCGGCCATCGGTGGCTCCACCAATGCGGTGATCCATCTCAAGGCCATCGCCGGGCGTATGGGCGTGGATCTGGATCTGGACGACTGGAAAGAAGGCCGCGGTGTACCGACGCTGGTAAATCTGCAGCCTTCCGGTCAGTACCTGATGGAAGACTTCTACTACGCCGGCGGCCTGCCCGCGGTGCTGAAGCGCTTGGGGGAATGCGGTGTTCTCAACAAAGACTGCCTCACCGTCAATGGCAAGAGCATTGGGGAGAATGTTGCGGACGCGCCTTGCTATAACGACGATGTGATTCGTCCGCTGGACAACCCGCTGGTAGCAAACGGTGGCATCTGTGTACTGCGCGGCAATCTGGCTCCGCGCGGCGCCGTGTTGAAGCCATCCGCGGCCACGCCGGCGCTGATGAATCATCGCGGTCGTGCGGTGGTGTTTGAAGACTTCGAGCACTACAAATCCCGCGTTGTCGATCCGGATCTGGACATCGACGAAACCTGTGTAATGGTGTTGAAAAACTGCGGCCCGAAGGGTTATCCGGGCATGGCGGAAGTGGGCAATATGGGCCTGCCAGCGAAGATCCTGAAAAAGGGTATCAAGGATATGGTGCGTATCTCCGACGCGCGCATGAGCGGTACCGCTTTTGGTACCGTGGTATTGCACACCGCGCCGGAAGCAATGGAATTCGGCCCGCTGGCCGCAGTGCAAGATGGCGATATGATCCACCTGGACGCGCATAATGGTGTGCTGCACCTCGAGGTGCCGGATGAGGAAATTGCCGCGCGGCTGGAAAAGCTCAAGGCCAATCGTGTTATCGCCAGTACCAGCGGTTACGAAGCTATGTACCGCAACCATGTGATGCAGGCGGATGAGGGTTGTGACTTCGACTTCCTGGTGGGGTGCCGCGGTGCGGAAGTGCCGCCGCACTCACACTGAGCATGCCATGTTTCTTTACAGATAAGCGCAGTCCGGTTTATCACGTTTGACTCCCTGCGCCCTCCGGGGCGCCTTTTTCTCGCAAACGTCGCTGGCATAAGCGGTAGACTGTGTGCTGCAGGAATCTGTATCGCGGTCCCACAGAGGGCGTGAGTAACAATGAATCAAGTGAGCGAATGATGACGCTGACCAACCAATACCCGAGCCTCAAGGGCCGGACTGTATTCGTCTCCGGCGGTGGTTCCGGCATCGGCGCCAGCCTGGTGGAGGCTTTTTTTCAGCAGGGGGCTAAAGTAGCCTTTGTGGATATTCAGGAGGATGTCTCTAACGCTCTGGTAGCGCGCCTCGGCAGCGACGATGTGCGCTTTTATCCGTGCGATCTGACCGATGTCGCGCGCCTGCAGGCGGTAATTGCACAGGCGGCTGACGATCTGGGTCCGATATCGGTGCTGATCAACAACGCCGCCAACGACACCCGCCACGATTTCCGCGAAGTCTCCCCGGAACAGTGGGACAAGTGCCTGGCGGTCAACCTGCGGCATCATTTCTTTGCCGCTCAGGCCGTGTACCCGTACATGAAGCAACTGGGCCGCGGTGCGATCATCAATCTCGGCTCCATGAGCTGGCACGCGGGGCAGGGCGGTATGCCGGGCTACACCTGCTCCAAGGCGGCCATCGAGGGCCTGACCCGCGGTCTCGCCCGCGATATGGGCCCAGACAGAATCCGCGTGAATTGCCTGGTACCCGGTTGGGTGATGACCGAGAAACAATTAAATGAGCGGATTGATGCCTCCGCACGCGAGGCCATCGACAAAGGCCAGAGCGTGAAAGACCCCTTGATGCCCGAGAGCATCAGTGCGATGGCGCTGTTTCTGGCCTCTGATGATGCTTCGATGTGTACCGCACAGAACTTCATCGTAGACGGCGGCTGGATCTGAGCCCTGACCGTAGGAGCCTGCCTACAGGCGAACCGAGCACGCACAGAACCAGAAAAGTTCGTCTGCAGGCAGGCTCCTACAAAGAAGGCAGCCGCACGAAACATCGAAAAAAATTCAGGAGAAACCAATGACCATTACCGGAAAACAACTTATCGCAGGCAACTGGACCGATGGACGCGCCGGCAATTTTTACGGTGTGAACCCCGCGACCGGCGAAGACCTGCAACCGGCGTTCACCGCGGCCGATGAATTCCAGGTGGCCGAAGCGGTCCATGCCGCCAGTGCCTGCGCGGGCGAGTTTGCCAACCTGGCACCGGCAAAACGCGCGGAGTTCCTGAATACCTGCGCCGATGAAATCATGGCGCTCGGTGACGAACTGCTGGAGCGGGTATCCGCCGAAACCGGATACCCGCGCGCCCGCGCCGAGGGCGAACGCGGGCGCACCTGCGGCCAGCTGCGTCTGTTCGCCGACTGGATTGTCAAAGGCGAGTACCTCGATGCGCGCATCGACACCGCGCTGCCGGAGCGCCAACCGCTGCCGCGCCCGGACCTGCGCAGCTTCAACCAGGCGCTGGGACCGGTGGCGGTGTTTGGGGCGAGCAATTTCCCACTGGCGTTCTCCGTCGCCGGCGGCGACACCGCGGCGGCATTTGCTGCCGGCTGTCCGGTAATCGTCAAAGGACACAATTCCCATCCCGGTACCAGCGAACTGGTGGCACAGGCTGTGGCTAACGCGGTGAAAAAATGCGGTCTGCCGGGAGGTGTTTTTTCCCTGATACTCGGTTCTGGAACCCGCGTTGGTGCGGAACTGGTCAAGTCGCCGGGTATCAAAGCCGTCGGGTTTACCGGTTCGCTGCAAGGCGGTATGGCGTTGTTCAAACTGGCCAATGAGCGTCCGGAACCCATCCCGGTATTTGCGGAAATGGGTAGCATCAACCCGGTGGTGCTTTTGCCGGAAGCGCTGAAGGCGCGCGCAGAAGCCATCGCTGAAGGTTTTGTGGGTTCCTTGACCCTGGGCACCGGCCAGTTCTGTGTGAATCCGGGGCTGGTGATTGCGGTGGAAGATGAAGGTCTGGACCGTTTCATCGCCGCCACCAGCGCCGCGCTTGCCAAGGTGCCGGCCGGTGTGATGCTGAATAAGAATACCCTGGCCGGCTATCAGAGCGGTGTCGCTCGCCTGCGCGACCAGGCGGGTGTGGAGCAGGTCGCCACTGGCGAGCCAGCCCGCGGCGACGGCGGTTTTACTTGTCAGGCGGGGCTGCTCACCGTGACCGCAAAAGAATTCCTGAGTAATCACACGCTGCAGGAGGAAGTGTTTGGCCCCATGTCCCTGGTAGTGAAGTGCCGCGACCGCAGCGAACTTCTGCAGGCGGTGTCGGCGCTGCAGGGCCAGCTTACCGGCACTTTGCAGTGCACCGAATCCGAGCTGGTTAACTACGGCGATCTGGTGGACGTGCTGCGCCAGAAAGTGGGCCGCGTTGTGTGCAACAACTTCCCCACCGGGGTGGAAGTGTGTCACTCCATGATGCATGGTGGCCCCTTCCCAGCGGCCACCGACGCGCGCTTTACTTCTGTTGGCACTATGTCCATCGCCCGTTTTGTGCGCCCGATCTGCTTCCAGAATTACCCGGAAGCGCTGCTGCCGGACGCACTGAAAAATAGCAATCCGTTGAATATTTGTCGTCTCGTCAATGGTGAAAAAACCTGTGATGCCGTCTGAATTGAGCCTGACGCGGGGGATTGTTGCCTCTGAAGTGTTTACTCGCGACGGCAGTCTGCCGCTGCAACTGGTGACGTTGGAAAATGGCCGCGGCACGCGGGTCACCTTGTGTGACTTGGGTGCCAGCCTGTATTCCATTCACACCAGGGATCGCTACGGCCACAGCGACAATATCCTGCTGACCTATGCCGACCCCCAGCACTGGTTGGAAAATCACTGGTATCTGGGGGTGACCGCGGGACGCGTCGCCAACCGCATCGGCGATGCGCGTTTCACCCTCGGCAACGAGACCTATCTGCTGCCGGTAAATGACGGCAAAAATCATTTGCACGGTGGCCCGCAGGGGCTGCATACCAAGCGTTGGCAGGTCGTACAGAGTGAATCCTCCGCGCGATTCCAATCGGTAACCTTTCGCTGTGTGAGCGAAGATGGCGAAGGCGGATACCCTGGCAATCTGGACATCGAGCTGACCTACTGTCTGGACGAAGACGATGCGCTAACGCTCGAATACCGTGCACTGACCGATGCGGATACGCCGGTGGTCCTGACGAACCATTGCTACTGGAATCTGGCGGGTGCCGACGGAATTCTTGAGCACGAGCTGGAGATTCATGCGAACCAGCTGCTGCGGCTGGACGAGCAGCTGATTCCCACCGGTGAGTTATTCAACGTTGCGGGCACTCCGGTGGATTTCCGCAAGCGCAAGAAAATCGGCCGCGATATCGACTGGTGGCCGGGAGGCTATGACAATTTCTGGGTAGTGGATGAGACTGCTGAGAAAACACTGAAGCCGATTGCTTCGCTGGTGCACCCCGCATCCGGGCGCTCGGTGAGAGTCGTTTCCAGCGAAGCCGGAGTGCAGTTCTACAGCGGCAACTTCCTGGATGGCAGCCGCAACCGCGACAGTGGATCGCCCATACACAAGTATGCTGGCCTGTGTCTGGAAACCCACGGATTTCCGGATGCACCCAATCACCAGAATTTCCCTTCGGTAATCCTGAAGAAGGGGGAAGAATACCGGCAGACGACGATCTATCAGTTTTCTGCGGAGTAAATTGGCTTTTAGCTAGAGGTGGTGGCCCTCCGGATTGGTTGGCGCTACCTCTCACCGGTATCGGGAGCTTCGCATTGAAGTTCTTTGTGTTCATTCTGAGTAGTTGGATGGACCGAATAGGGAGTTTGCTCCCCAAAATAAATATAAACAGACAATCCAAAGTGATGAGGAGTCCGATATGAAGATCTCTCAATTCCTGCCCGCCGCAATGGTGCTTGTCCTTTGTGCCAGTCACAGCGCGCTTGCCACCACCATCGGTTTTTCCCAGGTTGGTTCGGAAAGCGGTTGGCGCACGAGTTTCAGTGAATCAGTAAAAGCCGAAGCCAAAAAACGCGGTATTGAACTCAAGTTTTCCGACGCCCAGCAAAAGCAGGAGAATCAGATTAAAGCCGTGCGCAGTTTTATCGCCCAGGGCGTTGACGCGATCATGATCGCGCCCGTGGTCGAAACTGGTTGGAAGCCTGTGCTGCGGGAGGCCAAGCGTGCGCGTATTCCGGTGGTAATTTTGGATCGCAATGTAGACGCCAGCGGCGATGGACTCTTCCTCACCCGTATCGCCTCCGACTTCGTCGAAGAGGGCCGCCGCGCCGCCCGTTGGCTGATGGACGAGACCGACGGCAACTGCCGTATTCTTGAGCTGCAGGGCACCGTCGGCGCCACTGCGGCGATCGACCGCATGAAGGGTTTCAATGAAGTCATCGCGGATTTTCCCGATGCGACCATCGTGCGTAGCCAGACCGGGGAGTTCACCCGTACCAAGGGCAAGGAAGTAATGGAGGCCATGTTGAAGGCGGAGAATGGCGGCAGGGACATCTGCGCACTCTGGTCTCACAACGATGAAATGGCCATCGGTGCCATCCAGGCGATCAAGGAGGCGGGGCTGAAGCCGGGCACAGATATGCTGGTCGTGTCGGTGGATGGTGTACCGGATTACTTCAAGGCCATGGCAGATGGCGACGCCAACGCGACGGTGGAATTGAACCCGCACCTGGGCGCGCCGGCCTTCGATGTGATCGAGGCCTATCTGAAAGGCGACCGCAAAGTGGAAAAGCTGATTACCACTACCGGGGATCTGTTTACCCAGGCCACCGCCGCGGAAGAATATGCGAAGCGCGCCGGGAAATAATGAATTACTAATAGAAACCACAAGTACTGACAGGCCTGAGCTATGAATTTATTGAGCCTGAGCGGGATGGAAAAGCGCTATCCCGGTGTGAAAGCGCTGGACGGCGTGGACTTTCAGTTGCGTGCGGGAGAAATTCACGCGCTGCTGGGAGAGAATGGCGCTGGCAAGTCGACGCTGGTCAAGGTCATGACTGGTGCGCTGCAAGGTGACGGCGGCAGCATGTCATTTCTCGGTGCGCCGCTGAAACTGAAAAGTACCGCACACGCCCAAAGCGTGGGTATCAGCACGGTTTATCAGGAAGTAAACCTGCTGCCGAATCTCACCGTGGCACAGAATCTCTATCTGGGACGCGAGCCGAAACGCTTCGGGCTGATTGACTGGAAGCGAATTAATCGGCAATCGCGCGAGGTGCTGAAACGATTCGATCTGGATATTGATGTTTCCCGCCCGCTGTCGAGCTTCTCTGTGGCGGTGCAGCAGTTGATCGCAATTGCGCGCGGCGTGGATATGTCGGCGAAGGTGCTGGTCCTGGATGAGCCTACCGCCAGTCTGGACGCGGATGAATGCGAACAGCTGTTTGGCGTGATGCGCGAACTCAGGGACAAGGGTATCGGCATTGTGTTTATTACCCACTTTCTGGATCAGGTCTACGCGGTGTGCGATCGCATCACTGTATTGCGTAACGGCCAACTGGTAGGTGAGTTTGAGGCCGCGACCCTGTCTCGCAGTGAACTGGTTGGGCACATGCTTGGCAAGGAACTGCAGGCTCAGACCCATGGGCGCGAACACCGGGAAGAAAAATCACTGACGCAACCGCTGTTGGAGGTTCAGGAGCTTGCGGTGTCTGGTTCGCTGCAGCCTACTTCTCTCTGCGTGCGCCGCGGGGAAGCGGTAGGCCTTGCCGGCCTGCTGGGCTCCGGGCGCTCGGAAGTGTGCCGGGCGGTGTTCGGTGTGGATCGGAAGACGTCCGGCACGCTCAAGGTCAACGATGCCGAGAAGCATTTTCTGCAACCCGCGGATGCCATCAGCGAAGGTCTGGCGCTATGTCCGGAAGATCGGAAAACCAGCGGGATCGTCGGGCCGCTTTCCATCCGTGAAAACATTGCTCTGGCGCTGCAGGCCCGGCGCGGCTGGTGGCGCCCTATCAGCCGGGTTGAGCAGGAACGGCTGGCGCAGCGCTTCATTCGTGAGTTGCAAATCGCCACGCCGGATGCCGAGAAACCCATCGAGCAGTTGAGTGGCGGCAATCAGCAGAAGGTTATTCTCGCTCGCTGGCTCGCCACCAGTCCTCAGCTGCTTGTTCTGGACGAACCCACGCGCGGCGTAGATATCGGTGCGCACGCGGAAATTCTCAAACTGATCAGGCAGTTCTGCCGCGACGGCATGTCCCTGCTGGTGACGTCATCCGAACTGGACGAACTGCTGGCCTTTTCCGACCGCGTGGCCGTCATGCGCGATCGCCGCAAAGTCGCGGAGATCGAAGGTGATGATATCACCGAGGGCAATATCATGCGTGCCATCGCCGAGGCGTAACAATGAGTAACTTGAATACTACCGCGGGCCGGCCTCCGGCCCCGGCAAAAATAAAACTACCCCGGGTAAACGGCCGCTATCTGTGGCCGCTATTGGGGCTTTTTCTCCTGCTGGCGGTGAACCTCGCCATCACCCCTGAATTTTTTCGTATCGAAATCCAGGACGGCCGCCTCTACGGCAGTTTGATCGACGTGTTGAACCGCAGCGCACCGGTGGCGCTGTTGGCCATAGGCATGACGCTGGTGATTGCCACCGGCGGTATCGATCTGTCCGTGGGAGCCACCATGGCCATCGCCGGTGCGGTTTGCGCCAATCTGATCGTAGGCGGGGTCGACAGTATTTTCCTGGTGGTCGCTGCGGGACTTGCCGCTGGTCTGATGGCTGGTGCCGTCAATGGTGGACTGGTGAGTTATATGGGCATCCAGCCGATCGTCGCCACCCTTATCCTGATGGTGGCCGGTCGCGGGATCGCGCAGCTGATCAACGCAGGGCAAATTGTCACTTTCCAAAGCGAGGCGTTTGCCTTCATCGGTACTGGGACCTTGCTCGGTCTGCCGTTTCCTATTGTGCTGGTACTGATTGTGTTTGCACTGGTGCAGCTGCTGATGCGAAAAACCGCGCTGGGCCTGTTTGTGGAGAGTGTCGGCTGCAATGCCGGGGCCAGCTACTATCTGGGGATCAACCAGCGTGCGGTGAAAATAGTGGCGTACTGTATCGCCGGTATCTGCGCCGCGCTGGCAGGTATGATTTCCGCCGCAGATATCCAGGGCTCGGATGCGAACAATGCGGGCCTGTGGCTGGAGCTCGATGCAATTCTTGCGGTGGTGATCGGTGGTGCATCGCTGATGGGCGGGCGCTTTTCAATACCGCTTTCTATTGTGGGCGTGCTGGTGATCCAGTGCCTTGGGACAACGATCATCATGAGCGGCCTGCCGGCAAAATTTAATCTGCTGATCAAGGCTGTGGTGGTAATTTTCGTGCTGCTGCTGCAATCGCCACTATTCCAACAGCAGATGGGTGCACTCTTTGCCCGGTTTCAGAAGCGTACTAATACGGAGGCGAAGGTGTGATGCAATCTCTGTTTTTATCCCGGTTTTCGTCACTCTACATCACCACCGCGCTTTTTTGTCTGCTGTTTCTGGTTGGTGCTTTCCAGTTTGAAGGCTTTGGCAGCAGCCGGGTTGTAGCCAACCTGTTTTCGGATAATGCCTTTCTGGTGATTACCGCCATCGGCATGACGTTTGTGATTATTTCTGGTGGTATCGACTTATCGGTGGGTGCGGTGATAGCACTCACTGGTGTGGTGTGCGGTCTTTTGATCGGTGAGCTGCAGATGCACCCATTGCTGGTATTTCCTCTGGTACTGGTGGGTGGCGGCCTGTTCGGCGCGGCCATGGGGGCACTGATTCACTATTACCGGTTGCAGCCGTTTATCGTTACGCTCGCCGGCATGTTTCTGGCCCGTGGTCTGGCGACCACGCTCAGTGAGGAGTCGATTCCTATTGAGCACGCGTTCTACGATGCCGTGTCCGACTTCGGCATGCTGCTGCCCGGCGGCGCCTGGGTGGGAGCATCTACGCTGATCCTCTTGCTGGTGTTGGTGGCGGCGGTGATACTGGCCCATTACAGCCGCCTTGGTGGATATATATACGCCCTCGGCGGTAGCGCTCAGTCTGCGCAGCTGATGGGGGTACCTGTCGCTCGCACCACCGTCAGCATTTACGCTATCAGTGGATTCCTGTCGGCGCTTGGTGGGATCGTCTACTCCTTTTACACGTTCTCCGGGTACTCCCTGGCTGCCGTGGGCATGGAGCTTGACGCCATTGCGGCGGTGGTGATTGGTGGTACCCTGCTGAGCGGAGGTTCCGGCTATGTGCTGGGGACCGTAATCGGCGTATTGATTATGGGCGTCATTCAGACGTATATCTCATTCGATGGCACCCTCAACAGCTGGTGGACCAAAATCGTCATCGGTCTGCTGCTGTTCGCCTTTATCGGCATGCAGCGTTTGCTGACCCGGCAGCAGGCCGCGCGCCTTGCTACCGGCGCGGCACACTAATTGCTTCGTAAGACCCGCCGTTAAACAACGAAGCGACCGACAGTAAAGAGGCTCATATGCTGGAAGTACAACGCATAGATGCAATCGAAGTGGGCAACACCCTCGGTGAGGGTGTACTGTGGAACCACAAAGAGCAGAGCGTCTGGTGGACGGATATTCACGCATGCAAGCTCTATCGCCTCACCTGGCCCGGGCGCGTGCTTGAGGTATTCGACACACCAGAGCGGCTCTGCGCCTTCGCGTTTACCGAGCGCGACGATTGCATCGTTGCCGCGTTTGAGACCGGTTTTGCCCTGTTCGACTATCGCCGCGGCAGGATTCTGTGGCGAAAAACCCTGTTGGAAAAAGGCTGCGGGGTGCGTTTCAACGATGGCAAGGTCGACCGCCAGGGGCGCTTCTGGGCCGGTACAATGGCAGAAGACGGCCGCGAGGAACCCGCCGGAGTACTCTACTGCCTGGAGGCCAACGGTGTGGTCAGCGAGCAGGTGAAAGGTGTCCACATTTCCAATGGATGCTGCTGGGATGTCAGTTCCAGTCATTTCTATTTCGCCGACTCGCCGCGCCGCAGCATCTATCGCTACAAGTTTGACGCCCGCCGTGGTGATCTGGGTCGACGTGAACTGTTTGCCCGCACCATGTTTGGTATTTATCCTGATGGCGCCACAGTGGACGCAGAAGGCTACCTGTGGTCTGCACAGTGGCGCGGCGCGCGTATCCAGCGCTACAGCCCAGACGGCAAACTGGCGGGAGCGGTTCCCGTGCCGGTCAGTCAGCCCACCTGCGTCACTTTTGGTGGTCCAAACATGGATTTGATGTTTGTCACCAGCGCCCGGGAGTCCCTCAACGAGTGGAGCCTGGATCGCGAGTGGCAGGCGGGCAACCTGTTTGTGTTCCAGACACCGTTCAAAGGCGCCATGGGGTTCCGCTTCAGTACCAACCAGCTGCTGGAAAAAATAGCCGAGCCGGAACCTACTTGAGAGCAATTCTGACGACCTGACACTCTTCAACGATTACAGGGCAGACAAATGGATTTGTCGCTCACGCTCCGCGATCTCGCCCCGGGTTCGGGAGTTTCTACGATTCGGGTTTTTTCTCCACGCTGGCTGGCGGCACTTCTGTGGGCTGCTTCCTTCTCCCTTTGCTCTGCGGCGGAGCCACTCGCCTGCCCAGCTTGGAGCTCTGTGCGCGCGCAGAAAGAGATTACACAGCTCAGCACGCAGATTGAGGCCTGGGATCACGCCTTCTATATCGAGCACCGCTCTCTGGTTGACGACGCGGTGTATGACCAGGCGCGCAGCCGGCTTGCCAGCTGGAACATGTGCTTCCCGATGGTCGCACGCAACGCGTCGCAGTCACCGGTACGTTACCCACTGAGTCACCCGATAGCGCAGACGGGGTTGGATAAACTCCGCGATGTCGCGGAGGTACGCCGGTGGTTGGCGCTGCGAGAAGACGTCTGGATACAACCCAAAGTGGATGGCGTGGCGGTAACGCTGGTGTACCGGCGCGGAAAACTCGCGCAGATGATCAGCCGCGGTAATGGCGAGCGCGGTCAGGACTGGACCCATCACGCACTGGTAATTCCCGCTATTCACAACTCGATTCCCGACCGCCGGGAGGTGCTGGTACTGCAGGGCGAATTGTACTGGCAGCTTGATGGCCACATTCAGGCGGAGAGCGACTTCAACGCCCGTGGCCGTGCTGCCGGTGCCATGGCGTCGAACATGCTCTCCAAAGAACAGCGGTTATCCCTTGCTGTATTTGTATGGGACTGGCCGCGCGGACCCGCGTCCATGCCGGAGCGGCTTTCCGCACTTAAATCACTGGGTTACGACACATCTCCCCATACCCATCCCGTAGGCAGTGTGGAAGACGCGCGGAAATGGCGCGAGTTCTGGTATCGTCAACCGCAACCATTTGCTACCGATGGTATTGTGCTGCGCAGGGGCGATCGCCCCGCGGGAAATGACTGGCAGGCACAACCGCCGACGTGGGCTGCGGCCTGGAAGCACCCTGCGGTCACCGCATTGGCAGAAGTGACGGGTGTGGAATTTCCGGTAGGGCGCACCGGCAAAATTGTGCCGGTCGTAACGCTCGCGCCGACGCAGCTTGGCGACCGCGAAATTCGCCGGGTGAGCAGTGGATCCTTCCAGCGCTGGTTGGAATTGGATGTGCGCCCCGGCGACCAATTGCGCATCGGGCTTGCCGGGCAAACCATCCCGCAGATTCGCGATGTCATCCTGCGAGCGACCGAGCGCGCTCCGCTAAGGATACCTGATCCGCACCAATACCATATACTCAGCTGTTGGCGACCCACGGTTGGTTGCGAACAGCAGTTCCTCGCGCGGGTGCAATGGCTGGGAGATCAGCTGGAACTTCGCGGCATGGGAGAAGCGCGCTGGCTGTCACTGCTGGAAGGCGGATTACTGCCCGATCTGCTGGCGTGGTCTGAACTTTCATCTCGGCAATTGACTAGGGTGCCCGGCATTGGTGACAAGCGCGCGAAAAAAATGAAGGGTAGCTTTCAGCGCGCGCGGGAGCTTAGTTTCTCCCACTGGATGCGCGCGCTGGGTATGCCAGCCGCAAACAGTTTTGATGAAAATTTCTGGCGCCGGGAAACCTTTGCAAGCCTTGTCGATCGCGACCCGGAGGACTGGCAGAGCTTCCCCGGTATCGGTCCAAGCCGGTCACGGGAAATCATCGCCTTCCTGCAGCATCCGGAAGTTGAGCAACTACAGCGGAAATTATCCGGAATGGGTATCAGCGGATTCTAGATTATTCTCACCCTCTCTCAGTAAGCGCACACCGTAGATAGCACCGGCAACAGCGTTCTTTTCCGCAACGAACTTGAGTTCGATGACTCCGTCCCTGGATTGCTTAAATACAGCTTCCGGTACCGGATAGTCCACTTCGAAGAAATCATCGCCGTGGCTGCCATCCAGTGAGACCTCGGCAATTTCCACTCCGTTGGCTAGAATGTGAAAACGACGGTTGCTGTCCAGGCCGTAGTAGGTAATACGCAGTGTCTGCGCTTCATTACCCGGATCTTTCAACTGGTAGCTGAACCAGTCGCTGGCATGGCGCCAGTGGCGGCCACGATGAACACCCGCCTCGCTACCCACGCCGGCAAAAAAATGATCCGCCTCCGGTTGCTGCTCTCCCGGCGCTACTTTGTCGATGGTCTGTTGCGCCAGTGCCAGCTGCGCGCGATCCTTCGCTTCGCGCTGTTTTTGTTTCTCTGCCAGTTTCCGCTTCGTAGTGTGAGGCCAATACACGGTGTATCGGGATTCATGTACGCGGTGGAAGGGAATCAATTCCAGGTCGCTATCCGACGAAACAGTTTGCGTCCCCACGACTTTCAGGCTTGCCGGTGCGGCAAAACGCAGCTCATCGCCGGGCAGGCGTTGCAGACCGCGGACAAAATCCCGGTCGTCGCTGATAAAGGTAGGTGTCATTTCCTGTGGGCACATGGGGCCGCTGGCAACGTGCCCCATGCGGCTGTCGTCGGAAAAATAATCCAGTTGTTCACCGGAAATGGGGTCGGTTTTTGCCGCAAGCACCACCGGTCCATAGGTGAGCGCATAGTAGTCTGACTGGTCCGGCAGCTGTTCGGCCTGCGGGTGCATGGGCAAGTGTACCTCAACGCGATCGCCGTCTTTCCAGTGGCGCTCGATGGTAATATAGCTTCCAGGCGCTTGCTCTACAGAGAAGACTTCTCCGTTGACGGTGAGAGAGAGCAATCCTTCCTTCACCCAAACTGGATAACGCAGTTTCAGGCTGAAATCACCGCTGCCGGTGACGGTGAGTACCGTGCGCTCGGTATCAGGGATATGATTCTTCTGACTGATCTGGAGTCCTTTTTCTTTCCAGTCCAGGGTGGAGGGAATAAACAGATTGACGAACAACTCATCGCCGCGATGGGCATAGATCATTTCGCCATATTTACTGTGGTTCTCGATTCCCGAGCCCACGCAACACCACATGGCTGCCTGCGGTTGCGAGTACATGCGATAGTGATTGGGGCGCATGGGTGTGAAGTACACGAGACCACCGGTGTCCGGATTTTGCGAAGACAGGATGTGGTTGTAGAGCGCGCGTTCGTAGTAATGTACGTACCGTGTATCCGGTTCGCTCAGGTATAGCATGCGGGTAAGCTTCAGCATGTTGTAAGTATTGCAGGTCTCCGGCCCTTCCACGTCTTCGATCATCGGTGCAAAGTCGTCGGCAGGGTGGAAGTGTTCACGCACACTGTTACCGCCGATGGCTACGGTGCGGTGTTCTACAACCTGGTTCCAGAAATACGCTGCTGCATCCTGCCACTGCTTATCGCCGGCGAGATCGCCCACTCGCTTGTAGCCGATTACCTTGGGGATCTGAGTGTTGGCGTGCAGCCCGGTCAATGCGTCCTGTTGCTGTTTCAGCGGTTCGAGAATGGTGCGGTGGGAAAGCCGTTTGGCGACGGTCAGATATCTCTGTTCTCCGGTAATTTCCGCTACGTCCGCATAAATCTCGTTCAGGCCGCCGTGTTCGCTTTTCAGGATCTGTTGGACCTGTTCATCTGTCAGGGACTCGACCAGCAGCGCACCCCAATCCGACAGTGCAACCAGCATGGCCAGTGCCTGCTGGCTGTCTGCATATAAATACGCATCGCGCAGCCCTGCATAGATTTTGTGAATGTTGTAGAGCGGCACCCACTTTTCATTGAGCGTAAACAGGTCCGAGCGGATGTTTCCCTGTGCCAGTTCCTGCCACATCGCCTTGCCAGCGGGGATGCCCCCAAGATATCCATTGCCATTTTTGTCCTGGGCGCGCTTCAGTTCATCCAGCATGTAATCGAGACGCTGCTTGATTTCCTGATTACCGGTAGCGGCCCATGCAAGGCTGAGTGCTGTCAGGTAGTGGCCTCCGATATGGCCGTCGAGCCCACTATTTTCCCAGTTGCCGTAGTTGTCCGCTTTGGGTTCCAGTCCCGCGTCCTTCAAATAGGGAGCTAGCAGGCGATCCGGGTTCATGGCGAGGATATATTCGATGTTTTTATCCTGAGCATGTTTAAAGGGGCTATCCAGCAGTCTCACCTCAGACAGTGGAAATGTTTCCAGTGATGGGGATTCTTCATTGCTGCAACCCGTGAGTGTGATTGAGGCCAGGGCCAGGCTCAGGAGTATTCTCTTCATAACGATATGCTTTTAGATTTATTGTTGTGGATGTAGAAAAATTCCAGGTCTATGGGTGCCGCTTCCAGTAACTTTTTCCGGTTACTGGACTTTGAACCCCTGGTAAGAATCAAGCTGGGAAATATTCACCACCGGCCAGAGTTCCTCGTCCCAATCCATGTCCAGAATCTTCAGTTTCTGCAATCCATTGTCGGCAGATTCATACGCGTGCAGCACCAGGTAGTCTTTGCCATTAGAGGTATAGGCACTGTTGTGTCCAAGCCCCGGCCAACGCTCATTGCCAGAAATTAACGGCGTACCACCACCATTCGCCATGTCTATACCATTCTTGTCCAGATATGGCCCGGTCACGGATTTGGATCGGCCGACGGCAAGTCGATAGGTGCTGTCATCCCCCTTGCAGCAGAGCCCCCGGGAAATGAACAGATAATAGAAGCCGTTTTTGCGGAAAAGAAATGGAGCTTCGATTTCCTCCGAGCCCGCCTTATCCACCGGATGGAATTTTTGCCGGTCGCCCCGCGCAATCGTGTGCCATTCCTGTGGCTCCGCCAGTCTCGTCAGCGACGTGTCCAGCTTCACCAGCTTCAGCCCCTCCCAGAAAGAACCGAAACTCATCCACGGGGTGCCGGACTCATCAAAAATTACCGCGGGATCAATTGCATTCCAGTGATCCCGGTGAGGAATTGACTGCACCACAATACCCTGATCCCTCCAACCGTACTCCGGTGAATTCGGGTCCAGAGTCTCGGAAACCGTTACACCAATGGCCGAGGTATTCTTGCCGAAGGCCGAAACCGAGTAATACAGGTAAAAGCGTCCATCGTGCTCGATGATATCCGGTGCCCACAGATGGCCATTAAACGTAGGCGAAACGCTTTTCGCCCAGTCCGGCTCTGTAGCAAAGGCGCGGTCTGAGAATTTCCACTGGCGCATGTCTTGAGAGCGATAGATGGTAATGCCCGGGCCAGTGCTGAACAGGTAAAAGGTATCACCTTCTTTTGCCATTGCCGGGTCGTGGACATCGATCTGGCGTTCGTGTGCTGTGTCACTTTCGGCGCAGGCCGTCAGGGCGAGGCCTGCACTCAGAAGGGCGGCGGCACTGCGCCACAGAGCGAGTCGGAGCATATCTCTTCTCTTACGTTTCTCTTTATTCAATTCACGCGCTTTTCTCAATTCCTCGCCCATTGCCGCAGTAAGGACAGCAGGGGTTGGCAGGTTATTGGTAGTATAATAATATTGTTCTCGTTCCGGCAACCGAGAGCGGCGGCGGGACCCAATATCAGAACAAAGATAACGAATAAACCAAGCGATGAAGATTCGATACCTGCACAGAGCAGCGCTCGGCGCCGTCTTGCTGTGGCTGGCGGCACCGCCGGACACCGCGATGGCCGATTCCCCCTCGGCAGCGCCGCGATCCGCGCCGGCCGAGAGTCTTGTTTACCCCAATCCGCTAGTGCCGCGACGGGCCGACCCGTGGATGTTGCGGTATCGGGATCACTATTACTTTATCGCCACGGCACCGGAGTATGACCGTATCGAGCTACGCCGTGCCGATACCATTGCCGGTATCACTGCCGCAGAGCCCGAGGTTCTCTGGCGTAAGCACACCACGGGTCCCATGAGCGAACATATCTGGGCACCGGAACTGCACCGGATCGACGGAGCCTGGTATATCTATTTCGCGGCCGGTGAGGCGGAAAATCCCTGGAAGATTCGCATGTATGCCCTGCGCAACCCGGCGGAAAATCCGTTGCACGGTGAATGGGAGGAGATGGGGACTATTGCCACACCGGTAGACAGCTTTTCGCTGGACGCCACCAGCTTCGCGCACAACGGCAAGCGTTACCTGGTGTGGGCCCAATACGACACCCAGAATGACCTCGGCTCTCAGTTGTTGATGGCCGAGCTGGAATCGCCGACAAAAATCCGCGAGCCGGTCGTTACTCTGTCGACGCCGACATTCGATTGGGAAATTCAAGGCCACAAGGTCAACGAAGGCCCGGCAGTGTTGCAAAAAGACGGTCGCATATTTATTACCTACTCGGCCAGCGCCACTGATGCCAACTATGCCATGGGGCTCTTGTGGGCCGACGATGACGCCGATCTGATGAACGCGCGCAGCTGGCACAAGTCCCCGCAACCCGTATTCGCCAGTAATGCCGATGTGAAACGCTATGGCCCCGGGCACAATAGTTTTACCCTGGCAGAGGACGGCAAAACGGATCTTCTGGTGTATCACGCGCGCGATTACCGCGAGATTAAGGGTAATCCGCTGAACGATGGTAATCGTGCGACCCGGGTGCGTGTGCTGCACTGGGATGAAACCGGTATGCCGGATTTTCGTCAGCAGGAACCCGATTGATCGTTTTTTGCAAGGGCCTGCAGGCAGGCTCCCATGAAATGTACTGAATAAATGAATTAACGCGAGTGAGAAAGATGAGAAAGCAATTGATCTCCTGCCTTGGCACACTTGGCTTGGCGAGCGCGGCGACCACTGTGCTGGCAGCCAACCCAATCATCACCGATGTTCTCACCGCTGATCCGGCTGCCATGGTGCACGACGGCACCGTTTACCTGTATACCGGCCACGACGAAGCCAAAGACAACAAGGGCTTCTACGAAATGCACAAGTGGTTGCTGTTTACCTCCACCGATATGGTGAACTGGAAAAATGAAGGGTCTCCGCTGGCGGTAAAGGATTTCAAGTGGGCGAGAGGCGATGCCTGGGCCAGTCATGTGGTGGAGAAAGACGGAAAATTCTATTTTTACACCACCGTGCGTCACGATGAGAGCAAACCTGGTTTTGCCATCGGTGTAGCGGTTTCCGACAATCCGAGAGGCCCGTTCAAAGATGCTCTTGGCCGCGCACTGATCAGCAACGACATGACCACCGATACCGAAATCGACTGGGACGATCTGGACCCGGCGGCGTTTATTGACGACAACGGTGAGGCCTATCTGTTCTGGGGCAATACCAAACCACGCTGGGCCAAACTCAAGGATAATATGATTGAGCTGGATGGCCCCATCCACAGTCTGGACCTGCCGAACTTTACCGAGGCGCTTTACGCGCACAAACACGGCGATTACTACTATCTGACCTACGCCATGGGCTTCCCGGAAAAAATAGGCTATGCCATGAGCAAGTCCATTGAAGGTCCCTGGGAATACAAGGGAATTCTCAACGAGCTGGCGGGAAACTCGAACACCAATCACCAATCCGTTATCGACTATAAGGGCCGCTCATTCTTTATCTATCACAACGGCGGTACCCCTGAGGGGGGCAGTTTCCGCCGATCTGTGTGTATTGACGATCTGCACTACAACGAAGACGGTACCATCAAGCGTGTAGTGATGACGTCTGAGGGTGTGGCGCCGGTCAAATAATCCGGTCTCCTTTACTGAGGCCCGTGACTGGGCTTCCGCGAAAACAGAGCACGACAGTTTTACGCCAGAATAACTTATAACCAGGCACTACTGCGATGAGAAAATACCTGATCCCGGCACTGATGCTGGCCTATATATTGGCCATTACTGCCTGCGAGCAAAAAACAGACTACAAACTACAGAGTCCCGACGGGAGCCTGGAGGTAGTCTTTTTCCTCAACGATTCCGGCGAGGCCCGCTATGCTGTTCGCCGCAATCAGGTAACAATACTGAACAATTCGGCTCTCGGTATTGTCCTGGACGAGCGCGACCTGAGTAGTGATTTATCGCTAGTATCGGTAAGTAACCCCAAGCTGGTACACGACGAGTATGAATTGCATCACGGTAAGCGCCGACATAATACCTACACCGCCATGGAGCAGGTATTCCAACTGCAGAACAGTGAACAACAGAAACTGGAAATCGCTTTTCGTGTCTCCAACGACGGCGTGGCTTTCCAGTACCGTCTACCGGGAAAATCAACTGAGATCGCAAGCGTAACCGCGGAGAATACCAGTTTTGGTTTCGCCGAGACCACAAAAGCCTGGCTGCAACCGGTGGCTGTGGCGCAGACTGGTTTTGCCAACACCAACCCGTCCTATGAAGAACACTACCGTATGGACATCCCGGTGCGCGACGTCGAAGCCAGCGCCGCGGGTTGGGTGTTTCCGGCACTGTTCAAAACCGACGGCGGCTGGGTGCTGATCACCGAGGCGGGAATGGACGGCCACTATCACGCTTCACGCCTGCAGGGTGAAGTTGACAATGGCGAGTTTCGCATCGGCTACCCCATGGATGCGGAGCGTTTTACAAATGGTGCGCTGCTGGCGCAGTCGCAGCTGCCATTCCAATCTCCCTGGCGGATCATTGTCGTAGGTGGGCTCGACACGATTGTTGCTTCCACGCTTGGTACCGATCTTGCCGAGCCCGCCATCGCGGCGATGGAATGGGTAAAACCCGGGACAGCCAGTTGGAGCTGGGCGCTGCTGAAAGACGACTCCGTCAATTACGACACCCAAATGCGTTTCATCGACTATGCCGCTGACATGGGATGGCCCTATGTGTTGGTGGACGCCGACTGGGACCGAAAAATCGGGTATGAAAAAATCGCCGAACTGGCAGACTATGCCGCACAGAAAAAGGTGGCCCTGCTGTTGTGGTACAACTCCTCTGGAAGTTGGAACACTACCGAGTACACGCCGAAGAGTGCACTGCTGACCCGGGAACAGCGCCGCGCGGAATTCGCCCGTTTGCAGCAAATGGGCATCGCTGGGATCAAGGTGGATTTCTTCGCGGGCGATGGTGTTTCCATGATCGATTACTACCGCCAGATTCTCGCCGATGCTGCGGATTTTGAATTACTGGTGAATTTTCACGGTGCCACCTTGCCGCGCGGACTGCAGCGCACCTTTCCGAATTTCATGACCGCGGAGGCGGTGCACGGCTTCGAGATGATCACCTTTATGCAGTCGTCTGCCGACAAAGCCGCCGCGCATATGGCGATGCTGCCGTTTACCCGCAATGTCTTTGATCCCATGGATTTTACTCCCACGGTATTTTCCGCAATCCCAAATATCGAGCGCCGCACCAGTAATGGATTCGAGCTGGCACTGCCGGTACTTTTCCTGTCTGGTATACAGCACATCGCTGAAGTCGGCGAGGGCATGGCACAGGTACCGCAGTTTGCGCGCGACTACCTGCGGGATATTCCTGCAATCTGGGACGAGAGCCGCCTGCTGGATGGCTACCCGGGTGAGTTCGCGGTGATTGCCCGTCGGAGTGGTGACAGCTGGTATATATCCGGCATCAACGCCAGCGAGCAGGAAAAAACATTGCAATTGGATCTCTCATTTATTGGTGCCCGGCTCGGCAGCCTGATTGGCGATGGTTCCAATGCGAGAGAGCTGGTGCACAGCGAGATAGAAAGCGGCAGCAGTGTGAGCATTTCCATGGCATCCTGCGGCGGATTTGCGCTGCTCTTTCCCGCGGACGCACTGGCAAAAAACTGAAACTCAGGTAGTACCATGCACAGACATATACGGTCTATTCCCAAGTCTATTTTTGTTGGAATGGCCCTGGCGGCACTCTCTGCCTGTCAGCCTTCCGCCGACAAGGGAGAGGCAGCGACCGAAGCTGTACTAATGGGCAGCACACCGCTGATGGGCGTACAACCGGCGCAGGCCCAGGCGACGCCGGAAGGTATGTTCGCCAACCCGTTGTTTGCCAACGGTGCTGATCCGTGGCTGGAGTACTGGGACGGAAACTACTATCTCACCACCACTACCTGGACGTCCCAGCTGGTAATGCGCAAATCGCCAACGCTCGATGGTCTCGCCACCGCCGCGCCGATCAATATCTGGTCCGACACCGACCCGGCGCGGTGCTGCAATTTTTGGGCGTTCGAGTTCCACCGCTTGAATGGTCCCAACGGTTGGCGCTGGTATCTGATGTACACCTCCGGCCAGCACGGCACCCTCGACCACCAGCATCTTTCGGTTCTGGAAAGTGTCGGCGATGATCCCATGGGCCCATATGTCTACAAGGGGTCACCTATGCCAAATTCCTGGAATATCGACGGCACTTACTTCGAGCACAACGGCCAATTGTACTTGCTATGGTCAGAATGGGTGGGTGACGAGCAGCTGAACTGGATTTCCAAGATGACCAACCCCTGGTCCATCGAAGGGCCGCGGGTGGTCATTACCCGTCCAGAAGCCGAATGGGAGCAGAGCGGTCGCAAGGTGAATGAAGGCGCGGAAATTCTGAAAAAGGATGGCCGCACGTTTATGATTTATTCCGCAAGCTCCTGCGATACACCGGATTACAAGCTGGTAATGAAGGAGCTCACCGGTGATGACCCCATGAATCCGGAGCACTGGACCAAACACCGCGAGCCGGTGTTCCAGCGCGGCAACGGCGTATTCGGCCCCGGCCATAACGGCTTCTTCAAATCGCCGGACGGCAGCGAAGACTGGATCGTCTACCACGGTAATTCCAGAGAGACCGATGGTTGCAGTGCAACCCGTTCAGTGCGCGCGCAGAAGTTTGACTGGAAGGATGACGGTACCCCGAATTTTGGCGTGCCGGTTCCGGAAGGCGAACTCCAGAAATTGCCGGCGGGTGAAAACGGCCCGATCACCACTCGGGTGCAGGGCGCGCGTTGGACACTCGCCAGTGCGGTGAACGATCTGTGCCTGACGGGCAAGGGGAGCGGAAACTGCAAATCCGCTGACAGCGAATGGGTTCTGGATAGTACCGCCGATGGTGCCTACCGCCTGGCCAATGCTGTCAGTGGAAATTTCCTCGACGGCAGCGGTGAACTGGCCCCCTGGACCAATACCGATGCGCAGCGCTGGACGTTACAGCAGAGCGACAATGGCTGGGTACAACTGCTGAACCGGCGTTCCGGACAGGCTCTGCAGGCGAAAGACTGCAGTGGTGATGGTTGTACACAGTGGGCTCTGCAACCAGCCGGCGAAGTGGCAATTGCCAGTGTGCAGAGTGGACGCGTATTGCAGGTGGCGGGATGCGCCGCGGGCGGGCAGGTAAGTCAAGGTGCCTGGAAAGGAGAATCCTGCCAGCGCTGGAGTCTACAGCGGGAGGACGAGGGTTTTGTGAGCATCCGCAGCGGCGAACGGTGTGTGACGATTGCCAGCAACGCGGTCGTTCCCGGTGCGCCAGCAGTGCTCGGCCGATGTGACACAACCAGCAGTCAGTGGTTGCTACAACCTTTGGCGGACGGCAGCTTGCAGATCAAAAACCGCGAGAGCAAGCACAATCTGGACCTGGCCCACTGTGGACTCGCCGAGGGCAATACCTTTGCCCAAGCACCGGCGGCGGATAATGACTGCCAGAAATTCCAGCTGCGAGCGGTTCCTGTGCGCGGCTGAGTTCGACCCTGCTAACCGAGTTTATCGGGCTTGGGTGGCTGCAGCGATGTAGACCACCCCTTTTTATTTGAAAACTTGCAGTAAAAAAATAATGGAGAGAAAAGTATGAAACTGAAACACTGCCTCGCCGCCGCGGCAATAGGCCTGTCTTTTTCCGCTGCGGCCGCGGAGGAAAATCTGCGCATCACCATCGATGCCACGAATCCGGGACCAACCATCGACCGGGATATCTACGGCCAGTTCGCCGAGCATCTGGGGCGTGGGATCTATGAGGGTATCTGGGTCGGGAAAGATTCGGATATCGAGAATATTAACGGCTTCCGCACCGATGTGGTGGAGGCCCTGCGCAAGATCAATGTTCCTCTGGTGCGCTGGCCCGGTGGATGTTTCGCCGATGAGTACCGCTGGCGCGATGGAGTTGGTCCGCGGGATCAGCGCCCGGTGCGGGTAAATACCCACTGGGGCGGGGTGGAAGAAGACAATGCCTTCGGTACCCACGAATTCTTTGAACTGGTGGAACTGCTTGGTGCCAGGGCCTATGTAAACGGCAACCTGGGAACCGGCAATCCGCGGGAAATGGCCGAGTGGCTGGAATACATCACCGGTACCAGTAATTCCGCTGTGGTGGAAGAGCGCCGTAAGAATGGCCGCGATAAGCCGTGGTCTGTGGCCTATTTCGGTGTCGGCAACGAGGCCTGGGGCTGCGGCGGACATATGCGCCCGGAGTACTATGCGGATCTCTACAACCACTTCGCCACTTTCCTGAAAACTCCCCGGGGTAGTGAGCCAAAATTTGTTGCCAGTGGTGGCCACACCACCGATACCTCCTGGACCGATACGCTGAGTAAAAACATCCAGCGGCAGATGGACGGCATCAGCTTTCACTTCTACACGCTGCCGACGGGAGAGTGGGACGACAAGGGCGCGGCCATCGGTTTCGGTGAGGACCAGTGGTTTTCCACACTCTGGCAGACCATGCGGATGGACGAATTTATCCGCCTGAACAAGAAGGTGCTGGACAAGAATGATCCGGAGAAAAAGATTGGCTTCTACGTGGACGAGTGGGGCACCTGGTACAACCCCGAGGAAGGGCGCGAACCGGGTTTCCTGTACCAGCAGAATACCCTGCGCGATGCTGTAGTGGCTGCGGTTAATTTCAACATTTTCCACCAACACGCCGATCGCGTGCACATGACCAATATCGCGCAGATGGTGAATGTGCTGCAGGCGATGATTCTCACCGATAAAGAGAAAATGGTGCTGACGCCCACTTACCATGTTTACGACCTTTACCAGGTATTCCAGGATGCCAGCGCGCTACCGTTGGAGATTTCCAATCCTGTGAGTTACCGCAAGGGCGGCAAGTCGCTGCCCGGCGTGAGCGCATCTGCCGCAAAGGGCAAAGACGGCAAGCTGTATCTGTCGCTGGTAAACCTGGATCCGTCGAAGGCACAGACGGTTTCCGTGGATGTAAACGGATTGGAAGTGACTGAGGCCACGGGGCGGTTGCTCACCTCCAGCCGCATGGATGCTCACAACACCTTCTCCTCTCCGAAAAACGTTGGCCCTGCGAACTACCACGCTGCCGAAAGCGCGGGGGAATTGCAGTTGCAGCTGCCCGCCAAATCCGTAATGGTGGTGGCGCTGGGTCAGTGATCTCAGACGAATAGCGCAATAAAAAGGGGCTGTTGTCATACAGCCCCTTTTTTGTATCTGGCCGCTTGATGTAAGACAGGTGTTCGGAAACGGGAGCTGTTGCCGTTAGAATATCCCGTCGCAGGGTCGCTACGCTTACGGCGGAAACGCAGATCGACTGCAGGAAGAATAAAAAACAACCAAAAAAGAAGGTGGCAAATGATTGCTCGTCTACGTCAATGGAAGATTACCGCGCTTGTCGCGATCCTGCTTTTCCCTCAAATGGTGCCGGCCAAAGAACAGTCCTCAACGGAAGGGCTGACAGCGCGGGATTACGGTACTCTCCCCAGTATCAGCATGATGACAATTTCCCCGAGCGGTGAGCGTATCGCCTACCGTAGCACCGCCGACGGCAAGGATTTCGCCATTATTTACTCGCTGAGTGAAAAGCGTCACGTCGCGTCACTGGATCTCAGTGAAATTACCCCGCGCAATATGTATTTCGCCACCGATGATGAACTGATACTGGTGGCTTCCGAGGTGCGCAGGCTCTTTGGATTTCGCGACAAGCTGGACCTCAGCACCGCCTATGCATTCAACCTTGAGCAGCGCGAAGTGCGCCAGCTGTTGACTCCGGGCGATCTCATCTACCGAGGCCAAAGCGGTCTCGGGCGCATTGCCGGCTTCTCGCCAGACAAGAAGTTTGTATATATGCCGGCCTATGTACCGGACGACGAGTATGACCAGTCGCCGCGCATGTCCCTGGTGCAGGTGGAACTCGACTCGCCGCGCCGCCCCCGCGTCCACTTCAAAGGGCAGGACGAATCTATAGATTTCTTCCTGGATGACAAGGGGCAGGTGATCGCCCATGAGCTGTTCGATAATCGCAAAAATCGACACACGATTCTCGCGCTTCAGGGCGACGAGTGGAAGGAAATCTACCGCGAAGACACCGAACTCATGAAAATCTCCGTGGTCGGCCTGACGCCGGACCGCGAATCGCTGGTTCTTGTGGCAAACAACTCCGAGACCAATCGCGATGACTATTTCATCATGGATCTCGTCACCGGCGAGATCGAGAATGCGGGGCTCGGGCGAAGCGATGCCGATATCGAAAGCACCTTCACCGGCATGGACCGGGTTGTGTGGGGCGTGAGCTATTCCGGATTCAACCCTTCCTACAAGTTTTTCGACGAAGACCTCGACAAACGCATGGCAGAGATCCAGGCCTACTTCCCCGAACACTCTGTCTGGTTGCGTGACTGGAGCGAGGGATGGGATGACCTTATCGTGTATGTAGAAGGTTCGAATGTCGCCGGTATCTATTACAAATTCAGTAAAGGACAGGCACCGGTACAGATGGCTTCCGCACGCCCGGGAATTGCGGACGAGATGGTGCATCCGATTGGGCGCATGAGTTTCAGGGCCAGAGATGGAATGATCATTCCCAGTCTGCTCACCATCCCAAGAAACTCCGTTGCAGAGCTGAAAAATCTTCCTGCGGTGCTGATGCCACACGGTGGCCCCGGCTCCTACGACCGTGTGGGTTTCGATTGGCTGGCGCAGGCGCTGGCCAATCGTGGTTACCTGGTGATTCAGCCGCAGTTCCGCGGCTCCACCGGTTTTGGCCTCGCGCATTACACTGCGGGACATGGCGAGTGGGGCGGTAAAATGCAGGATGATCTCACCGATGCGGTGAGCGTGCTGGCAAAAAAGGGAATTGTGGATCCGGAGCGCGTATGTATTGTCGGTGCCAGCTATGGCGGTTATGCGGCACTGGCCGGTGGAGCCTTTACTCCGGAGCTTTATCAGTGTGTGGTCTCCATCAATGGAGTTGCGGATTTGGAGGATATGCTGCGGGATGAGGAGCGCCAACACGGCGACGATCACTGGGTAGTGGCGTACTGGCAGAAAAATATCGGCAAGGGCGAAGCGTCCCGGGATCTGTTGCGCAAGGTATCGCCAGTGCGGTACGCGGACAGTTTTCAGGCTCCGGTGCTGTTGATCCACGGTGAAGATGATCTCACCGTACCTTTCTCGCAATCTAAGGATATGTACAAAAAACTCAAACGCGCGAAAAAGCCGGTGCAACTGGTAGAGCTGAAAGATGAAACCCATCATCTGCTCCACAACGAAACCCGGCTGCAGACAGTGGAAGCAATAGTGGATTTCGTAGACCAGTATCTGCAACCAAGCACAGAATGACCGTATTTTCAGCCCGCTTTTGCGGGCGCCTGAAACCAATTGGAATTATGCGATGAGAATGACCGCAGCAGCTGGCGCTCCGGTGCAGATTAAAAAATGGCTGTCGACCCTGCTTCTACCGACCCTGCTCTCAGCCCCGATCAGCGTTGCCGCTCAGCCATTTACCGTGACTACTGACCTGTTCGATAGCGCGAAGCCGGATACACTGGGACTGTCGACGCCGGAAGGCGTTGAACACGTTACTGTTTACACCGGCGAAGCGGGCAAGAGCCAATATAACCACGGCACGGTCCTGTATGCCTTTGCGGGCAAATTGTATCTGCAGTGGCAGAGTTCCAAGCGTGACGAGGATGCGGCGGATACTTCCGTACTCTACGCCAGCAGCCGCGACGGGCTGCATTGGAGCGAGCCTGCGGTGCTGGAAAAGGCACGCAGCGACGCGTTGGTGACCACTGGTGGCTGGTGGTCAACGGGGGATACACTCTACGCATTCCTCAATGTGTGGCCAAACGATCTGCAACCCCGCGGTGGCCATGTGGAAGTGCTGGCGAGTAGTGACGGTGAGCACTGGAAAAATGTTGGCCGCCCCATTTTTGCCGATGGCCACCCGCTGGACGGTATTATCGAGCAGGATTTCCATCGCTCCCAGCGGGGCCGTATCGTCACGGCACTGCACCGGCAGCCGGGTTTGCGCGCGACTCCGGTTTACACCGATGACGCATCTGCACTTTCAGGCTGGAAGGTCGGTGCATTTACCAATCACTCGATCGAAAAGGCAGTGAGCCGCGAGCTGGAGCCAAGCAGTTTCCGGCGCGAAGACGGGGCCCTGGTAATGGTGTTTCGAGACCAGCAGGGTAGCTTCCGCGTGCTGGCGTCACTGAGTTGGGATAATGGCGAGACTTGGTCCAGCGCGCAGCCTACCAACCTGCCGGACTCCCGCGCCAAACAGAGTGCGGGCAATTTGCCAGATGGCACTGCATATCTGGTAAATAATCCCAGCGGCTCGAAAAACCGCGAGCCGCTGGCGATAACCTTGAGCGGCGACGGTGAAATGTTTGACCAGGCTTTTCTGCTGCGTGCGGGCGGCGCGCAACTTGCGGACCCCCGCTATGATGGTCTGTACAAACGCAGGGGGTTTAGTTACCCGAAATCCTTTGTGTGGAAAAACCATCTGTACGTGGCATACGGGGAAAACAAGGAAGACATCGTCGTTACCCGGGTGCCTCTCGCCAGTCTTCAGGCAGATTGATGGTTTTCTGTTCCATGGATTGTCGCTGCTTATAAGGCTGATATCCCGCGGCTATTGGTTTTCATAATTAAATTGTCACTGTTAATAAGGTCGATAATAACCTCTAATTTCAACGTGATTGTGTACCTCTATAGGATTCTTTTGTCCGATGGATGAAACTATAAGGAACGCAATCCAATGCTCAAGAAAGCCCTGTCACTGGCGGTGACTCTGACAACCGCCATCTCCATTAACGCCAACGCTGCTGCCACTGTCGAGGCCATGTCCAATCAGGACTGGTGGCCCAACCGTATCGATCTGCAACCACTGCGTATGAACGCGGCGAAATCCAACCCGATGGGGGGAAATTTCGACTATGCCGAAGCCTTCAGCAAGCTGGATCTGGCTGCCGTTAAAAAAGACATCGAGACGGTACTCACCACTTCTCAGGATTGGTGGCCTGCGGACTATGGCCACTACGGTCCATTTTTCATCCGTATGGCCTGGCACAGCGCTGGTACCTACCGCGTGTACGATGGCCGCGGCGGTGCCGGGGGCGGACAGCAGCGTTTTGAACCGTTAAACAGCTGGCCCGACAACGTCAGCCTGGATAAGGCCCGCCGCCTGTTGTGGCCGGTAAAGCAGAAATACGGCAACGCCATTTCCTGGGCAGATCTTATGGTGCTGGCCGGTAATGTTGCCCTGGAATCCATGGGCTTCCAGACATTCGGTTTTGCCGGTGGTCGTGAAGACGACTGGGAAGCTGACGTGGTGTACTGGGGATCCGAGCGCGAGTGGCTGGGTAACAACAAGCGCTACGATGGCAAGACGCTGGAAAAGCCGCTGGCAGCCGACCACATGGGACTGATCTACGTGAACCCGGAAGGTCCCAACGGGAACCCGGACCCGAAACTGGCGGCCGCGCGCATCCGCGATACGTTTGGCCGCATGGCGATGAACGACGAAGAGACCGTGGCGCTGATCGCTGGTGGCCATACCTTTGGCAAGGCGCACGGTGCCCACAAGGCCGACAAATGTATCGGTGAAGCGCCCGGCGGCGCGCCGCTGGAAGAGCAGGGCCTCGGCTGGAAAAACAGCTGCGGCAAGGGACATTCCGAAGATACCATCACCAGTGGTCTCGAAGGTGCCTGGACCTCCAATCCCACCAAGTGGACCAACGAATATCTGACCTGGCTGTTCACCCTGGACTGGGAAAAAACCAAGAGCCCCGGTGGTCACATCCAGTGGACGCCGAAAAATGCGGAGCAGATGCAGATAGTTCCGGATGCGCACCTGGCCAGCAAGCACCACGCGCCGATGATGTTCACTACCGACCTGTCTCTGCGTTTTGACCCGGAATACCGGAAAATTGCCGAGCGTTTCCACAGGAATCCGCAAGAGTTTCAACTGGCGTTTTCCAAGGCGTGGTTCAAACTGACCCACCGCGATCTGGGCCCGCGTGCACGCTATCTGGGTGACGAGGTGCCGGAGGAAGTGCTGATCTGGCAGGACGCGATTCCTGAAGTAGACTACACGCTGATCGACGACAAGGACATTGCCGTGCTCAAAGCGCAGGTACTGAAGAGTGGCCTGACGATCCCGCAACTGGTGCGCACAGCCTGGGCTTCCGCCTCTACATTTCGAGGTACCGATATGCGCGGTGGCGCGAACGGTGCGCGCGTGCGCCTGGCGCCGCAGAGCGGCTGGGCTGTGAACAATCCGAAGGAGCTGAACCGCGTGCTGGAGCAGCTGGAGAACATCCAGAAAGACTTCAATCGCAAAGCAAAAAATGGCAAGCGGGTTTCCCTGGCTGACCTGATTGTCCTCGGCGGGGCGGCAGCCATTGAGCAGGGCGCGAAAAAAGCCGGCTACACCGTAACCGTGCCGTTCAAACCGGGCCGCAACGATGCCACTCAAGCAATGACCGACGTGCAGTCCTTTGCGTTCCTTGAGCGCAAGGCCGACGGTTTCCGCAATTACTACAGCGAGGAGGCTCACCTGGCACCGGTGGATATGCTGATCGACAGCGCTAACCTGTTGACCCTGAGCGTACCGGAAATGACGGTGCTGGTAGGCGGCATGCGCACCCTTGGTGCCAACTATGGCGACAGCAAGCACGGTGTATTCACGGATAAACCGGGCACCTTGAGCAATGATTTCTTCGTAAACCTGCTGAGTATGGATACCAAATGGTCCCGGTCTTTCAAGGAAGATGGCTTGTATCAGGGGCTGGATCGCAAAACCGGTAAACTGAAGTGGACCGCCACTCCGGTGGACCTGATTTTCGGCTCCAATTCTGAGTTGCGCGCGGTGGCCGAGATGTATGCCACCAACGACAATGGCGAGAAATTTGTGAACGATTTCGTCCGCGCGTGGACCAAAGTCATGACCCTGGACCGCTTCGATCTGCAGTAATCCGATCTCTCACAGGATGGATTTGCCATAGTGCGAAATGCCGCTGACAGGATGCGGCCAATAAAATGGGCGGCCACTGGCCGCCCATTTTATTTCTTTCGCGAGGCGTCAAACGAGATGTCTGTTGATTGCGGAAATCAGTTGTGGAAAGGCAACGGGTTTGGTCAGGTAGTCGTTCATACCGGCGTCGAGCGCGGCGCTTTGCTGATCCTTGAATGCCGCGGCGGACAGCCCGATGATCGGAATGTGGCGGAGTTCGGGGTTCTGGCGAATCCGCTTGGTGGCTTCGATACCACTGAGGCCGGGTAGCTGCACATCCATAAAAATCATGTCCGGACGAATTTCCTGCGCTTTTTTGACCCCTTCGAGACCGTCGGCCACGAATGTAGCAATCAGCTTTAGGTCGTCGCAGAACGCCTGCATCAGAGCCTGATTCAGCGTATTGTCCTCGAAAATCAATATCTGGACCCCCTCAAGAGCCGGGCCAGGTTGCCGGTGCTCTTCCTGCTGTAGACTGGGCCGTGTCCCTTCCCGCAACGGCAGCTCGACGGTGAAGCGTGCACCGACATTCTCGTTGCTCTCAAGGCTGATGGTCCCTCCGAGCAGTTCCACCAGGCTGCGCGTGATGGGCAGGCCCAACCCTGTTCCCCGGGATTGCCCCGCGAGGGATTTATCAACCTGCTCGAAAGGTTCAAAAATGATGGCCTGCTGTTGCGGGGCAATACCGATTCCATGGTCTGCCACTGCAATCGATAAAATGTTGCCGTGCCGTTTTTCCAGTGTGATGGCAACGTCACTATTGGCTGGAGAAAACTTGATGGCATTACCAATCAGATTGATCAATATCTGCGAAAGTTTTCCGCGATCGATACGAATAAATTCAGGTAAGTCTGGATCTATATCGCAGTGCAATCGCAGGTGCTGGTGGGCAGCCTGGGGTTCACACGATGTCAGTATGTCCTGGATCAGGCCGCAAAGCTGAAAGTCCTCGTCTATTGCCTCGATCTTGCCAGCCTCAATTCTGGAAATATCCAGCACGTCGTTCACCAGCTCAGCCAACTGCTGGCCACTGGTGGCAATTTTCTCCAGAAAGCCGTGAAACTCCTGTGGCAGCCCGAAGCTGCTACTGCGATGGTTCAGCACTTGGCTGAAGCCGACGATGGCATTGAGCGGGGTGCGGATCTCGTGGCTCATGTTGGTCAGGAAGCGGGTTTTCGAGCGGCTGTAAAACTCGGCTTTTTCCTTGGCCTGCATTAGATCGCGTTCGAGCGCCTTGCGTTCGGTGATATCCAGGATCACACCGATGAGGCCGCCGAGGCGACCATCCTGTAGCGCGTATGCGGCTTTATTGAAAATGACATCGTGCAGGCTTCCGTCGGCGTAGACCACCTGGGATTCGTAGATCTGTTGCCCCCGCTGGCGCATCAGTTCGATGTCTTTCTCGTGGTAAACACGCGCCTGGGGTCCCGGCGATACGCCGTAAACGGATCTGCCGATAATCTCCTCCCGGGGCTTTCCCAGGAAGGTTTCAAACGCTCGGTTGCAGCCGGTGTAAATACCGTCGGCATCCTTGTAAAAAATAGGGGCGGGGATGGCATCCACGAGAATCTGAAGAAACCGTAACTGGTCGGCAAGCGCTTGTTCGGTGGTTTTATGTTCACTCAATTCACGCTGAAACTGCTCGCGGAGTTCTTCCTGCTCCACCAGCATCCGGATACGCTGCCGGCGATAGAGCAGGTAGCAGCTGAATCCCACCAGTGCGGCGGCCAACGTCATCCTTACGGCCAAACCGGTCAGCCGTGAGTCCTGCGCTATCCAGATAGCGATCCCCCACTCACAGGCCCCCAACACGGCAAGAATTACAAGGCTGCCCGGCAGGAGGTAGCGATATAGCGGCAGCTGCGCCCTGTTTAAGCGATCCATGGCAAGGTCTGTATTGGCGTCGGTATCCCGCCACCCTAATCAAACATGCCGAGCTCGGCAATCTTTCTGTTTTTCATAATGGTGGCGCGATTTTCTTTTAACCCGGGGCGCCCCAGGTGCAAACCCCGAGCGCAGCGTTCACTGTGTGCCTACTCCACCCGTTTTTATACAGGATTGGGAAATACGTATTTTTCCTTTTCCCGAACCGCTTCAATCTGTGATGTATGTCTTTTTTTTATGATGAGTTTTGCGCCATTGGCCGTTTTTAGCGCGATTGCGTTCGGCACTTGTTGACACGGGTTGAGTGTGAACCCATTTTGTTAGCGCTAACATGTTGGCTGTATGAGAGGGCTTTTCCCGTATCTGCGCAGCGGGACCTCTCCAAAAAAATAATGATTCTCAACATGGAGACGCGATCTGATGAGAAATCTTCGCAATCTGTTCACGCCGTCGCTCGCAGAGTGCAGGCCCGCAAAACAACGCAACAATCTCCGGCCCGGTGGCAAAATGCCAGCGCTGGTATTGTCACTCGTCACGGCCCTGAGCGTACTCACGGCCAATGCCCAGACCCTCACCTCCAACCAGACCGGCAACCACAACGGTTACTACTACTCGTTCTGGACCGATGCCCCCGGCACGGTATCCATGACCCTGGGCGCCGGCGGTAATTACAGTTCCAGCTGGAGTAACACCGGAAATTGGGTGGGCGGCAAGGGCTGGAATCCCGGTGGACGCCGCACGGTCAGCTACTCCGGTACGTTCAATCCGTCGGGCAACGGTTATCTGACTTTGTATGGCTGGACCCGCAATCCACTGGTGGAGTATTACATTGTGGATAACTGGGGAACCTATCGCCCGGGTGAGAGCGGCACCTATTACGGCACTGTCAATTCCGATGGCGGTACCTACGATATCTACCGCACACAGCGGGTCAACCAGCCCTCCATTGAAGGCACCGCGACCTTCTACCAGTACTGGAGTGTGCGCCAGCAGAAGCGCACCGGCGGCACCATCACCACCGGCAACCACTTTGATGCCTGGGCGAGCCACGGCCTGAACCTCGGCACGCACGATTACATGGTGATGGCCACCGAGGGATACCAGAGCAGTGGTAACTCCAATATCACGTTGGGCAGCAGCGACGGAGGCTCGGGAGGGAGTTCCGGTGGCAGCACGCCATCCAGCACGGATATCGTGGTGCGCGCGCGCGGCGCTGCCGGCGGCGAGCACATCAATCTGTTGATCGGCGGCACGGCGGTGGCGAGCTGGAACCTCACCACCAGCAACGCGGATTACACCTACAGTGGCAGCGCCGCCGGTGATATCCAGGTGGAATACGACAACGATGGCGGCAGCCGCGATGTCATCCTGGATTATGTCTACGTCAACGGCGAAACCCGTCAGGCGGAAGACATGGAGTACAACACGGCGACTTACGCCAACGGCGAATGTGGCGGCGGTTCCTATTCCGAAACCATGCACTGCAATGGGGTGATCGGTTTTGGTGATACAGACGCTTGCTTTAGCGGCAGCTGCAGTGGTGGTGGATCTTCCGGCGGCGGTGTCGGCAGCAGCTCATCCGGTGGTGACACCTCGGGGAATATCGTGGTGCGCGCCCGCGGCACCAGCGGCAGTGAACATATCAAACTGATTGTTGGTGGGACTGTAGTTGCGGACTGGACACTGAGTACCAGCGCCCAGGACTACACCTACATCGGCAGTGCGTTTGGCAACGTCGATGTCGAGTATGACAACGATACCGACGGTCGCGATGTGATTCTGGATTATGTCCAGGTCAATGGCGAACTGCGCCAGGCCGAAGACATGGACTACAACACGGCGACCTACGGTAACGGTGAATGCGGCGGCGGCTCCTATTCCGAGACCATGCACTGCAACGGTGTGATTGGCTTCGGACACACGGACGACTGCTTCAGCGGCAACTGCGATTCGGTTGCTGACGGTGGTGGTAACACTAATTGTAGCGGCTATGTCGGAATCACGTTCGATGACGGCCCCAACAGCAACACCGCAAGCCTTGTCAGTTTGCTTCAGCAGCACAATCTGACGCCGGTGACCTGGTTCAACTGGGGGCAGCGGGTAGCCAGTAATCCAGGGCTGGTATCCCAGCAGCTGAGTGTGGGAGAGGTGCAGAATCACAGTTATACCCATCCGCATATGACCAGTTACAGCTACCAGCAGGTTTCCAGCGAAATGAGCCAGGCAAACCAAGCCATAGTGAATGCGGGTGCGCCTACACCGACTTTGTACCGACCACCCTATGGCGAAGTGAACGGCACTATTCAGCAAGCGGCACAGGACCTGGGAATGCGGCTGGTGACTTGGGATGTGGACTCGCAGGACTGGAATGGTGCGAGCACTTCTGCGATCGTCAATGCCGCCAATCAACTGCAGGATGGCCAGATCATTCTGATGCATGATGGATATGCGAGCACCAACAATGCGGTTGCACAGATCGCAGCCAACCTGAGTGCGCGGGGGCTTTGCCCCGGGCGGATTGATCCGGCCAGCGGACGGGCGGTGGCTTCTTCCTAACGTCTGATTTTAGGCTTCAGCAGCATCTGCGGTGGATAAACGCAGATGCTTGCTGGAAATCACCGCCCGCTGTTATTGGCCGGCGGCGCTCAGTTTGTACGCGCGGCTTAGAAACGCCGGGTAGAGTGCGTCGCGCTGATACATATTCACGTAAAACAGAGCGATCAGATTATTTTCGGGATCGATGATGTATTCCGTACCCATCATTCCTCCCCAGGCGAAGGCAGAGTTCGATACTTCCGGTGCGGGTTTTTTGTGTTCGTTATAGAGTTCGAATCCAAGGCCGAAGCGAAAGCTATTGTCACTGTTTTTTGGTTCCGGTAAGCGATTGACAGTGGTCATCAGCTTCACGGTTTCCGGTTTCAGGATGCGATGCCCATTGAATGTTCCCTTGTTGAGCAGCATCTGGCAGAACTTTGCGTAGTCCCCAATGGGGCCGTTCAGGCCGATAGCCCCCTCCGCGTAGGTTTGCTGAGTGCTTACGGCGCCCCTGCTGTACACGGTTGACCCGGGAATCAATTTACCTTCCGCCAGACTGTAGGGCGTTACGAAACGCTCAAATGCTTCCGGTTCGTAGTACCAGTCTGTCTCGTTCATGCCGAGCGGTTTCAGTACTTTTTCCTTCACATATTCCTGCAATGTCGTGCCGGAGATTCGCTCTATCATATAGCCGAGCATGTTGGTGCTGATATGGTAGTCCCATGCAGAACCGGGATCGAAGCCGAGGGGATACTTCGCCAGGTCGAGCATCTCTTCTTCCAGGAAGCGCGCCGCGTAATTGCCGCCGCCGGTGTGCTGGCCACTGGGCTGTATGGTCGGTTTTTTGCCGTCGAATCCGAGCGGTGCGCCCGATTTTCCGCTGTCAGCCAGGCGCGCCTGGCCGGCGAGGCCGGCATTCAAACCAGAGGTGTGCGACATCAGGTGGACGAATGTCATGGGCGTGGAGGCGGGCCGGGTTTCGTAGCTGCCGTCTTCATTTATGGCGGTAATCACCTGGTTGGGAATACCGGGAAAATATTTCGAGACCGGATCGTTGATATCCACCAGTCCCTGCTCCACAAGAGTCATGAATGCAACGGTTGTGATGGCTTTGGTCTGGGAAAACAAAACGTAGTAATCCTCCACTGAAGCGGGTATCCGACGTTCTTTGTTTTTCCAGCCAAAGGCGTTGGAATAAAGTACCTCGCCATCTACGGCCACAAAGCCGGCCACGCTTCCGGTCTTTTCCCCGTCCACGTAGGATTGCAGTAAATCGTTGATTTCCTTTACCACCGGCGCTTCTGCATATTGCTGTGCTTCGCGATAGATAAACTGTTGCGGGGTACGGTTTTCCGGTGCCATCTCCATCGCATGCACGGCGGCCGCAGTCGCGACCAGTATGGACGCGGTTGCGATCCTCAAAATAGGCAACTTCATAAATTTTTTCCTTCCTGTTGGATGCTGGAAAAGGGCGCTCGTGAGAGCACCCTTGCCGCTGCAGCTTATTGCTCGGCGAGCAATTCTGCTTCGTAGAGTTTTACCATATCAGATGCCGGGATCGCGTCCGCGTAGATTTTCAGTTCGTCCATCATGCCAGCGTAAGGTGTATCCCAGAAGTTTACGCCGAGAGCGAAGTGGCGTTCGGCGGCAGGACCGAAAACATCCGGGAAGTTACTGCCACTGAAGGCATTTTCACCGTTGATATACACACTTACGTCCCCGCCACTGACGGTTACCGCCAGCTGGCTCCAGTTATCCTGCGGAATCTGTGCCCCGGTGTTGGCATCGTACCAAGCGGTACCGGACCACAACATGGTGTCGTTGCCGAAACCGTTGGGCAGCAGGCTGATCCAGCTGGAATCGGAGGCCCAGCCGAAGAAGCTGGTGGTATAGGCGGTCAGCGCCGATGGGCTCAGCCACAGGGTGAAGCTGTAGTTGTTATCCGCGATCAGGCTGTCGGGCAGTACCACACCGGAAGCGCCGTCGAATACCGCAGCCTGGCCAATGACACCTTGGGCGTAGGTAATGGCTCCGCCGGTTTCGTTGATCAGTTTGCCAACCACGGTACCACTGCCGAAGTTACCGGTGGTTTCATCCAGATTCTGCTCAAAACGATAGTGGGCTACGGGTTCAGGCAGACCGGAGGATTTCACCGTAGCGATGAAGGACTTCGTTTCCTGGGCGCCGTTCAGGGTCACAATGGCGGTAAGAGCAACTTCCGCATCGGTGCCTTGCGGGCGAGTGACGATTGCGGTATCGCCGGATACCTCGATTACTGCGGGGTCCGACGAGGTCCAGTGAATGGCCGCGGCGTATGGGCCGGTAACGGGTAACTGGATATTTTCGGCAATCGCGGAGAGGTCGCCGAGATCGAGGATCGCTGCGGCGGAAGCCAACAACTCCGCATCAGATTTGTTGTCGATATCCAGGAAGCGGACTTCTTCCGCAGTCAGCGCGGCCTCGTAAATCTTCAGCTCGTCAATCATGCCAGTAAAGGGCGTATCCCAGTAATTGACGCCGAGGGCGAATTTTCCGGTGTTGTTGCTGAAGAAATCGCTGAGGCTGCCTCCGGAGAATTTCTGCTCGCCGTTCAGGTACACATTCACCAGTCCTTTATTGACGGAGAAGGCCATATGGGTCCAGGTTCCCTCAGCGATACGCTCGCCGGCGGAACCGTCGAACCAGACCTCGCTGCCGCTCCACAGCATGGTGTTGCCGTCCCAGCTCTGGGGCAGGAAACTGACCCAGTTGTTGGAGTAGGGTGCGTTATTCGCATCTATCTGCTCGTTTACCGCGCCGAAGAAGGCGGTAGTAAAGCCGGTGACAATACTGGGGTTGGCCCAGAAGGAAACCGTGTACTCGTAGTTGTTGATCAGCCCTTCCGGCAAGAGCACCCCGTTGCTGCCATCCAGTAGCAGTGCCTCTCCAGCCTGACCTGCGCCGTAGGCGATGGTGCCGGTGCTGTTGATCCGGTCGCCGGTCTCAGTAGCCGGATCGAAACGGCCGGCGGATTCTGTCAGGTTGTTTTCAAATGGGAACCAGGCGGTGCGGTTGTAGGCCTGTCGTTGCGGGATGGTGATGTCGAAGGACTTGCTGCTGGTCGCGCCGTTAAGCTCAATCGTGGCGGTCAGGGTAACGGTCTGATCTCCGGCGCCGACATTGGGGCGCACCACATCGCCATTGGGTTTTATCACCTGCTCATTGCTACTGGCCCAGGTAATTTCTGCGGCGCGGGTCCCGCGGGTGGGCAAGGTCAGGCGGTTATCGGTGCTGCTGGCCGGCAGAACAAGAGCGTCGCTGATGTTTGCCATCACTTCCGAATCCGCCAGGCTCTCCATCTTCGAGCCCCAGATGGACTCGCCGCTGCCAGACACGGCGGTGAATACCGGTACCAGACTGTCCGACACTTCGCTCCACTGCCACTGGGTTACCCCCTGATAAGTGACGCTTGTACCGTCGATGTTTAGTGTGAAGCTGATCCGTTCCGGATTTTCTACATTGTGCGCATATTCACCGCTGACCTCGCCGCTGATCGTGCCGTCGTCATTCAGGGTGACGTAGTGCGTGGGCTTGGCGGTGCGGTTTATATCCTTGCCGTGATTGATGAGCTTGTAGGTGCCGTTCAGATCATTGCTGTCGACAATGTTGTCGCCGGCAATGGGCGCATAGCGCTGCGGCGACGCCACCAGCCAGCCATCGGCGTTCACATACAGCTCGTGCACCCGCACAGAGTGCTGTTCGCCACGGTTCGGGAAGCGGGTATGCGCAATCAGCAAATGCTTGCCGGTGTTTGCATCGTAATAGGCGGAATTGTGGCCGGGGGCCAGGTAACCGCGGCTGGCCACGGTGTCGCCCACGTCGGATTCGAATTCAAACCCGCCCATCAGCTTCACACCGTAGGGGGCAATACTGTCCCAATTGCCGCGGGCATCGACCATGTCATTGCCTTCGGCGTCCAGGAAAGGACCGTCCGGGTTTTTGGAGCGCGCTACGCGGATGTTATAGCCGTCGGTGGAGACGAAGCCGCCGAAGGACATAAACAGGTAGTAGTAATCGCTCTCCGGGCTGTACAGCATGTAGGTGCCTTCGATGGCACTGTGGTCACCGCCGGTGAGGTGCTTGCCATACCCCTGACCAGGGAGCGGTTTGCCGGTAGTCTCGTCCATTTCCAGAATGAAGATGCCGCCGGAATAGGAGCCGTAGGTCATCCACAGTTTGCCGTCTTTATCGTGGAAGACATCCGGGTCGATGGCGTTGGGGTGTATCCAGGCGTTGTATTCGGTTTCGCTAAAGCCCTCTGGTCCATAGCCCGCGGCTACTTCCTCGGCCGTGAGGCCAGAGCGCAGAAAAATACCGAGATCGGTGTAAGGGCCCTCAATGCTTTCAGAAACCGCGACCCCCAGATAAGAGCGGGGCGTATTGCAGTCGCCGGTCTCGCTCTCGGGATTGGCGCAGTGGTTGTAATAGAAATAGTACCTGCCGTCGTTCAGCTTGATTACGTCCGCAGCCCAGGATCCTTTGTGGCCGCCTACCCACTCGATGCCTTCGGAGATTTCGCTGGAGTAGGTATTGAACAGTTTGTTCTGGTCGACCGTATCCGCGGTTATCCCGGGCGCAACCTCTTCCCAGATCATCAGATCACGGGACCTGGCCGCGGCCAGGTGGGAGCCAAATACGTAAAACACACCGTCATCGTCGCGGATTACCGAGGGATCGTGCACAGGCATGTCGTTATAGAGGATTGCCGATGCTTCGGCGGTGGGGTCTGCTGTATCTGGAACCCTGGGGCGCTCCGGTTGGGGATCGGGCTGTGGTTTGACGATAGGGCCATCGCCGCCGCCGGAATCTGAGTCAAGACATCCTGTGGTTAAAAGAATGGTGGATAGCACTAGAGCCTGGTAGCTGGCCCGCTGGTTGCTTTTCATGGGGGGAATCCCTCTTTTATTTATTATCTGGAGTTTCTCTCTGCTATTGCCCCTCGTGCGCACTCAAAACCGCAGTGCCCAGCGAGCTGTCGGTGTCGGCAGCAGCTTCGCCGCCACCCCGGCATGGGTAGCCATGAATCTTGCCAATAAGAATATGGTATTACAATAATATTTTGATTGAGTGACGAATATACGGGCAAAATTCCCGCTGCTGTATGGGAGTAATGCTGCTTAGTGCTGAAGCCTTGCGGTGGATGTTGATTTATTGCACGGTTAATGAGGAATTGTGCGTCATTCTGGCAGGTCGTTCGGTAAGATAGGAGGAAAGTCGTTGGTTCCCGGGCTGCCAGCCAAGCAATCTGGTTACAACGCGTATGATTCGGCGATTTTTCACTCTCAAATATCATTTTGTATAACAAAAAGCGAAAAAACGTCGTTGACGAGGTCGAATTAAGGGGCTAGGATGCCAAAAAGTAATACAAATAGGTGTAAATACTCCTGACCCTGTCTGGCAGCGACTGCGTGGCAGCCATAGGACCGACACCGAATATAAGAGAGTGCGAGCCGGCCTGGCCGAGATGAGCACCGAATAATAAGAGAGTCGAAGACAAGCGATGTGCGAGAGACGGCTTCCCCGCGCCCTTCAGGGGCTGCATCAGTCGTCTGTTGCCTGCCCAATCAGCCAGTATGGCTCTCATCTGCCCGATACCGAATGGGGTTTGTGCTCTCAGAGCGATTAATCCCTTGATGCCCGCGATTCGTCAGCGGAGCGAGACCCGCCGCCATCCAGTGGCCGGCACGCTCGTCTGGCTGATCACTGGCCAAAGCCCACGCAGAGGTTCAGCGTGGAAAAACCGGGAGCGGTGCCCGCCCTCTCCGGAATTCGGCAACACAATAAAAACACCCAAGATGGGAGAGATAATATGTTCAAGCGACACCTATTGAGTTCGTCCATCGCCATGGCAACGGCACTCGGCGGTATGAGCAGTGCAGTGCAGGCTCAGGATACTAAGTACGATGCGGAGTTTGATGAGTCAACGGCACTTGAAGAAGTGGTGGTGACAGGTGTTCGGGCGAGTTTGTCCAAAGCGATTGATATCAAGCGGGACAAGTTCCAGATTGTGGATTCCATTGTTGCGGAAGACATTGGCAAATTCCCAGACAACAACGTAGTGGAAGCCCTCCAGCGTGTAACCGGCGTACAGGTAACAGATCGCGGAGCCGGCGAAGTTTCTACCGTCGCCATCCGCGGCCTGAGCGATGTGACAACTACCGTAAATGGCCGCCAGATTTTCACGGCATCCGGTCGCTCCGTCGCGCTGGCCGATATTCCCGCCAGCCTGTTGCGGGGTGTTGAAGTTTACAAAACTCGCGCGGCTTCCCAGATTTCCAGTGGTATTGCCGGGCAGATCGACATTCGCACCAACCGACCATTTGATTTCGACGGCAGTAAAGTGGTACTGGCTGGCCGCGGAATTTATCAAGAGCAGGCCGACTCTACGGATCCCAACTTCAGTGGCCTGTTTGCCAACTCCTGGGAAGGAGGCTTCGGCAAGTTTGGCGCGCTGGTGAACGTGTCTTACGCGGAAACCAACTATCGCGACCAGAGTATTACTCCGGGCGCCGCGGTTCCGTTTGTAACCGGCGATGCGCCGGAGGGATGGGTGCCTTATGAGCGTATCCAGACTGATGATGATCGTGTGGCCGAAAGCCCCGTGTGGGAGCCCGGCCTGGAAAGTGGCTTGCCATATGGCGCAGGCTCTACGCTGACCATGAATGGCGAAGAGGTTGAGTATATTCTGGGGCGTGATGCCGTATTTGCCTCGGATTTTACCGGTAAGCGTGAGCGCCCGGCCGCAAATATCTCCCTGCAGTGGGCTCCGAATGAAACTTCCGAGTACTTGTTCGAAGCCTTTTATAACGGCTATCGCAATGAGTCATTCAACTCCCTGAATTTCACTTTCGTGGACTGGTGGGGAGACAACTCTCACCTGCCGAGGGGCGGTGAAGTTGAGCTGTTTGATGGCACCAATGTGGTCAAGAGTCGCGATGTGGCCGCACCCTATGGTTTCACCAGCGGCGACATCCTGAGTGGTAAAACCGACAGCTTTGTCTATGCCTTGGGGGGCAACTGGGACATCAGCGACAGCTTCCGTCTTTCTTCCGAGCTGATCTATCAAGACAGTACCTATGAAGAGAGTTTCATCGCGATGCGATTTGATCGCGTTGCCTATGGTCTCGGTGTGGATTTCAATACCGGCAACGGGGAGCCGGCGCTGGAGTTCTACGACAATCCGGAAACACCGGATGTGGACGAGAGTGACCTGACCGATGCCGCTCAGTGGAATGTTGCCCAGCTGTATGACAACGGCGGCAGTCGCGAAGGCGATGCGGTGACCTTCAAGCTGGACGGAGAGCTGGATGTAGATTGGGGGCCGATCAATCTGGTGAACTTTGGTTTGCGTCATGAAGGGCGTTTTGCCTCCGAAGCAACTCGCGGGCAGGAAGGATTCCTGGGACGTAATGCTGCTGAGTTCAATGACAACCTGGTCAGCATCAACAAGAATTTCTACGATGGTCGCGCGGATATCCCACTGTCATGGGCGGCGCCCAATGGGCACTATATTCGCGACAACATCGATGAGTTCCGTGCGCTTTATGGTCTGACTGCAGAGCAGGCCTTGACCACCTTCGAATTGGATGAAGATACCACTTCCGTTTACGCGCAAGCGGATTACGAGTTTGATATCGCCGGCCATATCCTGGATGGCCAGTTCGGTGTGCGTTATGTCCACACCTCTCGCGATATGACGTTCTTTGATGTTGCCCAGCTTGATGAGAATGGCAATGCTGCGCCCGAGACTGGTAGCGGCAGCAACTCCAAACTGCTACCCACTTTCACAGTGCGCTATGGAATCACTGATGATCTTATTGCACGCTTTGCCTATACCAGTACCTTGCAGCGTCCGGGTTTCACTCAGCTGAACCCATGGATCAATTACTCTCCCACGGTAACCGATGCCAACGGTACCGCCACGGCCGGTAATCCGGATCTGGAGCCGGTGGAATCCCAGAACTACGACCTGTCTCTGGAGTGGTACTTTGCCGATGCAAGTGCACTCTATGGCACGGTATTCCGCCGTGATATCGAAGGCTTCTTCTACGACGCGAAGAGTTACGTTACACATCAGGCTGAAACTGAGGATGAACCCTCCCGTTATATCCTGACCACCCCGGGCAACACCTCCAACGGTGTGCTGCAGGGGCTGGAGTTGGGTGCAACTTACTTCCCGGAAAACCTGCCGGGCCTGCTGGACGGTTTTGGGATTCAGGCCAGTTATACGATGTTGGACTCCGAGCAGGAAGTACCGATTTACGACGACCTGACTGGCAAGCTGATAGGAATGGATGACACCCCGATCTTCGGCGTTTCCGATTCCTCCTACAGCGTTGTGTTGGCATACGATAAGAACGACCTCGATATGCGTCTTTCCTACGTATGGCGTGATGACTTCCTGGCGAACTACGAAGCGCGATCGTTCGCGAACCCCCTGGGCGTATATCGCGAGGCTGAAGTCAGCATGGATTTCCAGGCGAGCTACGATGTTAATGACAATTTTGTCGTTACCTTCGATGCGACCAACCTGACCGACGAAGAATATCGTAGCTACTACGAAAACCAGTCGGTTTATAACCTGGGCAACGCCATCTTCAGCCGCACCTTCGCCCTGGGCGCCCGTTACTCATTTTAATCGTTCTTTCTGATTGGTATCGTGACCCTCTTCAGGCAGCCTTCGGGCTGCCTTTTTTGTTGCCGGGGCTTTGAGGGATGGTGTTGAACTCGAGTTCCACAGTCATTGCACATAAAAAAAGCCCGCGTATGCGGGCTTCATGATTCTACTGTGGGTCGAAGAACTATCAGGTCTTCAACTTCTTATACTGCATCCGATGCGGCGTGGCATTCTCTCCATTCCGCTTCACGAAGTCCTCGTGGTACTCGGTGTAGTTGCCTTCAAAGAACACCACACTGCTGTCGCCTTCGTAGGCCAGGATGTGAGTCGCCACGCGGTCGAGGAACCAGCGGTCGTGCGAGATCACCATGGCGCAGCCGGGGAAGCTCAGCAGGGCTTCTTCCAGGGCGCGCAGGGTTTCGATATCCAGGTCGTTGGACGGTTCGTCCAGCAACAGCACGTTGGCGCCCTGTTTCAGGGTGTAGGCCAGGTGCAGGCGGCCGCGCTCACCGCCGGAGAGTTCGCCCACACGTTTCTGCTGATCACTGCCCTTGAAGTTGAAACGGCCAATATAGTTGCGCGAGCCCACTTCGTAGTTGTTGATCTTGAGAATGTCGTGGCCGTCGGAAATGCATTCCCACACGGTCTTGTTGTTGTCCAGGTTTTCGCGGCTCTGGTCAACGCTGGCGATCTGCACGGTTTCCCCGATTTTGATCTCACCGGAATCCGGCTGCTCTTTGCCGTTGATCATGCGGAACAGGGTGGATTTACCCGCGCCGTTGCCGCCGACGATACCGACAATCGCGCCCTTGGGTACGCGGAACGACAGGTTGTCGATCAGCAGGCGGTCGCCGAAGCCCTTGGACACGTTGTTGAATTCAATCACGTTGTCGCCCAGGCGTTCACCCGGCGGAATGTAGATTTCGTTGGTCTCGTTGCGGGCCTGGAATTCCTGCGACTGCATTTCTTCCAAACGGGCGAGACGCGCCTTGCTCTTGGACTGACGGCCTTTTGGATTCTGGCGGGCCCACTCCAGTTCTTTCTGCATGGCCTTGGCGCGGGCCTGTTCACCCTTCTGTTCCTGCTCCAGGCGCTTCTCTTTCTGCTCCAGCCAGGTGGTGTAGTTGCCTTCCCACGGAATGCCGTGGCCGCGGTCCAGTTCCAGAATCCAGCCGGCGACGTTGTCGAGGAAGTAGCGGTCGTGGGTAATTGCCACCACGGTGCCGTCGAAGTCGTGCAGGAAACGCTCCAGCCAGTACACGGATTCCGCGTCCAGGTGGTTGGTGGGTTCGTCCAGCAGCAGCATGTCCGGGCGCGACAGCAGCAGGCGGCACAGGGCCACGCGGCGCTTTTCACCGCCGGACAGGTTGTTTACATCCGCATCCCACGGCGGCAGGCGCAGGGCGTCGGCGGCCACTTCGAGACGGTGCTCGAGGTTGTGCGCATCCCAGGCCTGGATAATGTCTTCGAATTTCTGCTGTTTCTTGGCCAGTGCATCGAAGTCGGCATCGGGTTCGGCGTAGTCGGCGTAAACCTGCTCCAGGCCGGCGAGGGCGTCGATAGCCTCACGCACGCCGTCTTCCACGTTGCCGCGTACGTTCTTGGCCGGGTCCAGCTGCGGCTCCTGGGGCAGGTAGCCGACCTTGATACCGGGCATGGCGCGGGCTTCGCCGTTATAGTCCTGATCCACGCCGGCCATGATGCGCAGCAGGGTGGATTTACCGGCGCCGTTCAGGCCCAGTACGCCGATTTTGGCGCCGGGGAAGAAGGACAGGGAAATATCTTTCAGGATTTCGCGCTTGGGAGGAACAACCTTGCCCACGCGGTTCATGGTAAAGACGTATTCAGCCATTAGAGATCGATTCCAGTCGGTCAGAATTTGGGCGCAAGTTATCAGGTTGGCGGGAAACTTCAACCTGCGAAGAAACGCTCCGGTGAGGCGCGGGGAAGCGGGCCGGGAAGCCGGGGGTAATGCCACCACCAACCCATCTGTGTTTAACTTTGCCCCAAACCAAACAACCGGAAACCAGTATGACCCAGGAATCACCCGTCCTCGTCGAACGCCAGGGCGCACTCGGCAAATTGACACTCAATCTGCCCAAAGCCCTCAACGCCCTTAATCTTGACATGATCGACCGGATGGCTGCGCAGCTGGATCAATGGGAGCAGGACGACACTGTGGCCTGTATCTGGATCGACGGCGCCGGCGACAAGGCCCTGTGCGCCGGTGGCGATGTGGTGGCGCTGTATCGGGAATCCGGCAGTTACGGCGAACAGGGCGCCAGCCAGTTCGTGCAGGACTTCTTCACCCGCGAATACCGCCTCGACTATCGCATCCACACCTACCCCAAACCCATCGTCGTGTGGGGCAGCGGCATCGTTATGGGCGGTGGCATCGGCATTATGAGTGGCGCCAGCCACCGCATCGTCACCGAGACCACCCGTATGGCCATGCCGGAAATCACCATCGGCCTCTTCCCCGATGTGGGGGGCAGCTGGTTTCTGAACCGGATGCCGGGCCGCACTGGCCTGTTCCTGGGCCTCACCGGCGCACAGTTCAATGGCACAGATGCGCTTTACTGCGGTATGGCGGATCGCCTGTTGCCCGCCGCCGGTAAAGAAGCCCTGCTTGATGCACTGGCCGCATTGACATTCACCGCGGACGAGGATCAGAACCATGTACTGGTGAGCAAGGCGGTCCAGTCGCGGGAAATGCCCGCCGGTGAACACCCGGCACCGAATCTGCGCGTCCACTACGATGTGATCCAGGAACTGACCGACGGCGCGACGCTGCCCGACGTATACCAAACCATCGCTGACTATAGTGGCGACGATGAATGGCTCCAGCGCGCGGCCAAAACCTTGTGCGCGGGCTGCCCGCTCACTGCGTGGATTGTGTGGGAGCAGCTGCGCCGCAGCAAACACATGTCGCTCGCGGATGTACTGCGGATGGAGTTGGCACTTGCGGTAAATATGTGCAGCAATGGCCAGGTAAAAGAAGGGGTGCGCGCCCTGTTGATCGACAAGGATCGCAATCCCCGCTGGCAACCGGCGAAGCTTGAAGATGTTACGCGCGCGCAGGTGGACGCGTGTTTCGCCGAGCCCTGGAGCCGAAGTCCGCTGCAGGATCTGTAATTGACGCGTCCGCCGGCGGCGGAAGTCATCCCTTAGGAAAAATAATAAAGAAATGGAGTTGAAAGAATGGAACAGTCACAAAGAATCGCCTTTCTCGGTCTCGGCAACATGGGAGGGCCGATGGCGGCAAATCTGGTGAAACACGGTTTTTCAGTCACCGCGTTTGACGTGTCGAAACCGATGCTGGAAAGTGCAGTCGCCAATGGCTGTCGTCGGGCAGACAGCGCCCATGCCGCAATAAACGGCGCAGATGTGGTGGTGTCGATGCTTCCCCACGGTGAGGCAGTGCGGTCTCTGTATCTCGGTGTACACGGCCTGTTGCAGGCGATGGATGCCAAAACCCTGCTGATCGACTGCTCCACCATCTCCGCCAGCGACGCCCGCCAGGTGATTGCCGCGGCCGGCGAGCGCGGTATCGACGCAATTGATGCACCGGTGTCCGGTGGCACCGCGGCGGCCGCTGCGGGGACACTGTCATTTATGTGTGGCGGTGAGGAAAAAGCGCTTGAGCGGGCGCGCCCGGTACTTGAAGCCATGGGCGCGAATATCTTTCACGCGGGCCCCGCCGGCAGCGGTCAGGTGGCGAAGATCTGCAACAACATGCTGCTCGCGATTCACATGATAGGCACCGCCGAGGCGTTGCAGATGGGGGTGGATAACGGGCTCGACCCCAAAGTGCTGTCGGACATCATGCGTGCCAGCTCTGGCGGCAACTGGTCGCTGGAAAAATACAATCCCTATCCGGGCGTGATGGACAATGTGCCGGCGGCGCGGGACTACCAGGGCGGTTTTTCCGTGGCGCTGATGCTGAAGGATCTCGGGCTCGCCATGGATACCGCCGCCGGCAGCGCTTCTTCTACACCACTGGGGGCACTGGCAAAAAACCTGTACCAGTTGCACGGCGGCGACCCCATCAACCGCGTGCTGGATTTCTCCAGTATTCAGAACCTGTTCCGCCGCCCGGTGGGCAATTGAGCGCGGGTGAATTTTGCCCAGACTTGATCCAGATCAAGAGGTGAATCGGCGGCTCCGTTAGCCTCCGCCTGCTTGCCACCGAGGTCAGAAACCGAGGTGAAAACAGGAGGCTGACGGAAATAGACATGGAAACTGCGGAACTGAGTTCGCCGGCATTGCTTACGCCCGAGCTCTTGGAGCGCTATGCCGGCCCGTGCCCGCGCTATACCTCTTACCCCTCTGCCGACCGCTTTGTGCCTATGCACGCGCGCGGGGGTAGCTCCGGTGCGCCGCCTTGGGCGGCGTTGCAACAAGCGCAGACCTTGTCTCTTTATGTGCACATACCATTCTGCCGCTCCCTTTGCTACTTCTGCGCCTGCAACAAGGTTGTCACCAAAAGGTACGATTCCGCAGCGAGTTACCTGGAGACTGTGTTGCGAGAGGCGCGCTGGTATCGCGATTGTGTCGTCGAGGCGCCTGTGACCCAGCTGCATCTCGGCGGCGGCACCCCAACGTTCCTTAACGACGGCGACCTTGAGCGGTTGATCCTTGGTCTCGGTGAAGTCTTCCCGTTGCAGGTCGGGGACGATGTTGAGTACAGCGTGGAAGCGGACCCGCGCACCCTCGCACCGCACACGCTGGACAACTTGCGGCGCCTCGGCTTCAACCGCTTGAGCATGGGGATTCAGGATTTCAATCCGGCTGTGCAACGGGCCGTCAACCGAATCTGCCCCCCTGAAGACGTCCTTGCACTGACTGAGGGTGCGCGGGCGCGGGGCTTTCGTTCCATCTCCTACGATCTGATTTACGGACTTCCGGGGCAGAGCGTGACGAGCCTGGAGCAGACCATCGACATTGTGTTGGAGCACGCCCCTGACCGCATCGCGCTGTACCACTACGCCCACCTGCCGCAGCGCTTCAAGGCCCAGCGCCTGATCAGCTCGGATCTGATTCCCCCACCTGCCGACAAGATCGCCATGCAGCTTGCCGCCACCCGGCGGCTGACGGGGGCGGGCTACCACTTTCTCGGTATGGACCATTTCGCGCGGCCGGACGACGGCATGGCGCAAGCTGCCGCCGAAGGGCGCCTCGCGCGCAACTTCCAGGGATACACCCTGATGCCGGCGGATGCGCTGATCGGCCTGGGTGCCTCCGCCATCAGCTACAGCCGTGACGGCTACTGGCAGAACCAGCACGGCGTCAAGGATTACACCGCGGCGGTGGGCGGATGTGGCAACGCCATTTCCCGCGGTTGGAAGCTGAGTGACGACGACCGCCTGCGCCAGTGGCTCATTATGGAACTGATGTGTCGGTTGCGCGTGGAGCGGGGGGCGGTGGAATCGCGCACCGGCGCGCCCTTTGAGCACTACTTCCACGACGAGCTGGCGCGCCTGCAGCCGATGGTCGATGACGGTCTGGTGGCGCTGGATGAGATTGGTCTTCACGTCAGCGAGCGCGGGCGCTGGTTCCTGCGCAATGTGGCCGCCGCATTCGATGCGCACCTGCACCGCAGCGGCAGCGGCGGGCGCTATTCGCGGGTGTTATGACTAGACAGGGAGGATACAATTTGCCAGAGGGAGTCAACGCGGTGCGGTTCAGCAGCAAAGCGGTAACTAGAGTGGCCGCCGGGAGAGTGATCGGTTTGAGTAATGAGAAAAAATCGGCGGAACAGATCTCAAAGGTCAGTTGCAGCAACTGCTCGGTCAGGGCGCTGTGCCTTCCCGCGGGCCTTACTGCGCAGGATATTGACCGTCTCGAACAGATCACCCGCAAGAAAACCGTGATCAAAGCCGGCGATCAGTTGTTTCGCGCTGGCGACAAATTCACCAGCCTGTACGCCATCCGCTCCGGTAGTTTCAAGTCTGTGGTCATCGCCGCCGATGGCAGCGCCCAGGTCACTCACTTCGCGCTGCCGGGCGAACTGCTCGGCCTCGACGCCTACAGCACCCAGGCCCACCCCAGCTATGCCGAGGCGCTGGAAAACAGCAGCGTGTGCGAATTGCCCTTTGCGCAGCTGGAAACCCTCGCGCAGCAGGTGCCTGGGTTGCAGAAGCAGATTTTCAATCTCTTCTCGGAGGAGCTGCGGCAGGAAAAAGACGTGGTCATGCTGCTTGGCAAGCGCTCCGCAGAAGCGCGTTTGGCGGCCCTGTTGATCAACATCTCCGAGCGCTACACGCGGCGCGGTTACTCGGCGACCGAGTTCAACCTCACCATGCCGCGCATCGACATCGCCAATTATCTCGGGCTCACCGCGGAAACCGTCAGCCGCTTGATTTCCCGCTTCCAGAAACAAGAGCTGATCAAGGTGCAGGGCAGAGCCATTACCCTGCTCGACAAACCCGGCCTCGCAACCCTGGCCGGCGTCAGCTGCAGCGATTGACCGGGCAGGGCGGAAAATCAGAAGTAGTAGTCTTCCAGGTCGATTTTTTCCCAGTCGTACACCAGGCGCGGGCCGTCGGCGGTCACCAGGCTCACCTTGTTCGCCTCCAGGCAATCGGACCAGTCGACCCGGTTCAGGTCCACCATCTCTGCGCCGCCGTGCACCTTCACGATGGAGTCCTGCCACGCCTGGTGGCAGTAACTGGGAATCTCCCCCTGAATCAGCAGCTCGTAGCCGAGGTATTTTTCATAGTTCAGCTGCGGCATACGGTTCAGGTGATACCGATTGTCCTCCCCCAGCAGAAAATATTTGCCGTTCTCCTGCACCAGCGTACCGGTTGCTGTCAGCGGCTGCTGCGCCGGATTGGCGGCGCAGGCGGAGAGAAAAACGAGTGGCAGCAGATAGCCTTTACGGGAATCCATGTTGGTTACTCTTTGGTTATTTGTTACCAAAATAGCAACTGACGATTGCAGTTGCGTTTCAGTTTTTTTGCCGCCACCGGATTCGCTGGATCACGTCGCAAAGATCAGGCCGCGTCGCTGTCCTTCTCGCGGTGGCCGTCCTTGAGGTGCAGGGCTACCTGCTTTTCCAGACCTTCCAGTGCATACGCTTGGCCAAAACCCTTTACATAGCGGCCTGCGCTTGGCTTCAACTCGAACAGGTGGAAATCCTCGAGATTTTTCAGATGATCCATCACCGGTCCGAACTTCTCCCGCAGTTGCTCAATGCGCTCCCGCCATAACGGCAGCTCGCGACCGATCATTCCCGCCTCCACGTTGAACGTCACCCGCAAGCGCGCAAACGCCTGCCTGGTATCCGCCTCGTCCGCATTAAATATCACAGAAGCCTTACGATGCGCTTTCAGGTTCGCCGCATGCTCGGAAAGATCGGAAATAAACAGGTAAAAGTTGCCATCCGCCGCCAGGAAAGGCGCCGTGCTCGCGTGCGGGTAGCCGTCTGGCGTCAGGCTCGCCAGGTTCAGCAGTCTTCGTGTGGCGATAAAATCGCGCACCTCCGCCACCAGATCTGCACCGTCCTCAGTTTTTGGATGTTCAGCCTGTGTCGCTTTGTGTTCGCTCATGGTCAGATTCCCCCTCAGGAATGTGCAGTGCCGGCGGTTGCCAGCTGCTGCTTTAACTGTTTGAAACGCGCTACCTGTTCCGGAATCAGCTGGCGCTGTGTATCCCGGCCCAGAAATACCTTGAAGGCACAGTTGCCGCTGGACGCGAGAAACACCATGGAATGGCTCTCCGCGCCGCGGTGGGGCTTGCTCACAAAGGCCACTTCCACAATGCCGTCCACCAGCAGGTGGCCATGGAAAGGACTTTTGTGATGCATGAAGTTGTAGTAGCCATGGGCAATGTTGCCCTTGGGGAACTCGCCCTTGAACTCGAATACCGACCCCTCGCTTTGCACGATGGTGGTGACCTTGCCCCAGCTGGGCAGTTCTTCAATCAAATTCCAGACGTATTCACCACCAGCGAGCGAGGCCATCTCCGCGGGTAGCTGGGCGATGATCTCGCGCACACTGGTGTCGAGCTTGTCCGCCATCTCTTCCAGCGTGTAGCCGGATTCACTGTCGAGTAATTCTTTTATCTGCTCTTGCATAAGCAATTCCAAAACTATTTCAGTAACCACAAAACCAGCCGAAGCAGTGGTGGCCATTGCGCAAACGATTGCCGACAGGTTGTTTGCGCAATGGCCACCGCTGATTCGGCGGGATACGGAGTTCACTTGTAGTGGAGCTCCGTAGTGGGGTGGAACTCACGGGTAATGGCGCTCCGTAGCGGCGCGGTCCCAGCGGTAATGCTCCGGCAAACAACCTGTCGGCAATCGTTTGCCGGAACATTCCCCCTGGGGCCGCTCAGGTCGTGCTAAATCCTGTGCTGAAATTAGAAGCGGTAGCTCGCGGACAGTTTAATGTTGCGGCCCGGCATATACAGTTCCTGGAAGGCCACGCGGTATTCCTCGTCTGCCAGATTGTCCAGCGCCAGGGCCAGTTTCAGGCCGTTCAGGCTGCCGGTGGCCGGCTCCCAGGTCACGTAGGCGTCAGCCAGGGTGTAGCTGTCGAACTCGCGGGTCTCGGATTCCGGCAGTTGCTCCTGCGCGGAAACCAGCGAGGTGCGCAGGCCCGCCTTCAGGTCGCGCTGCAGGAGGTAATAGCCCAGGTCCAGTACCCACTTGTCTGCCGGAATATTGCTCAGGTAGCTGTCGTCGGAGAGATCGCGGCCCTCGGTCTGGCCGTAGGAGAGGCCCAGCGCCAGATCGTTCACCAGATAATTGGCGCCGAGTTCAAACCCCTTCAGCTCCGCTTCGTCCACGTTCTGGTACGTGGTATTCATGGGGAAGCCCATTGTGGCGTGGGGATTCACCACCAACTGCTCAATAAAATTGTCCACCTTGTTGCGGAATACCGCAGCGCTGGCGGTCAGCTCGTCGTTGCTGTTGACGAGGCCGCGGAAGGCGAAGTCCGCACGCAGCTCGGTATTGCGGGCCTCCTCTGCTTCCAGATCCGGATTGGGGATAAAGGTGTTACAGAAGGGGCCGAAGTAGCAGAAGTGCGTGCCCTGGGTGTACATCTCTTCCACCCCCGGTGCGCGGAAGGCCTTGGCGTAGCTGGCGGTCAGGGTCATCCAGTCGCTGGCTTTCACCGCTGCGGTGAGGGATGGCGACACTGCGCTGTCGTCGCGGGCGGAGTCCGCCAGTTGCTGGCTCTTGGCTTCAAAGCGGTCGTAGCGTACGCCGGGGGTCAGGGTGAAGACGTCGGCGAAGGTGAAGTCGGCCTGGGCGTAAAGGCCCAATACGTCGGTGTCGGCGTTCAGGTTGGCGGGGCGATTATCGCCGTCGCGCACCGTGGTCACATCGTCCTGATACCAGTCGAGACCGTAAATCCATTGGCCACCGAAACCGTCGGTGGCCCAGTCAGTAGAATTGGTGAGGGCGATACCGGTTGTCTGTACTTCGGTGTTGTCCTGTTGCCCCTCACCCTGTGTCGGACGGAACTCGTCGAACTGGGTGTCGTTTCGGTACAGCGTGAACTTTGACGTGTGTTTGCCTTCCAGTGCTTGCAGCAGGTAGTTGGCGGTCACATTCTGGTCGGTGATATCGCGCTCCACCAGCGGCGAGCTGGCGCCCACATTGCTGTTGGGGTTGGAGGGCACACCCTCCTCACGGTTGTTGTGGCGGAAGGAAATGTCGAAGCGCTGGTTGTCGCTCAGCTGGAAGCCGGCCCGGGCGAGCAGGGCGGTGTTTTCGCTGGCGCTGTTTTCCAGTTCTTCGCCGCCGCCGATTTCCAGGTTGTCGTGATCGGCAACGCTGCCATTCACTAAATAATCAAAGCGGCTAGACAGTCCATAGATCGCGGCGGTGGTCTCGGAGGAATCGCCATTGCTGCCGAATTCTTGTTTCAGATAGCCTCCAAACGTATCGCCACTCTTCAACAGGTCGGCGGAGCTTTTGGTGGTCATCGCCACTACGCCGCCGACGGCGCCGGAACCCCACAGGCTGGAGGCCGGGCCTTTTTTCACTTCCACCTGCTTCAGCAGTTCCGGGTCCAGTTGGTAGGTACCGCGGTGCCCGGAATTGAAGTTCTGGCGCGCGCCGTCGATGGTCTGCAGGACGCGCAGACCGGACAGGCCGCGGATATTCGGGGACTGGTTGGAGTAGCGGGGGCCGCCTTCCACCTGCACGTTCGGTTCGTATTTCAGCGCCTGGGCAATGGATTCCGGCTGCTGCTCTTCCAGTTGTACACGCTCCACCACCACCGTGCTGGGGTCTTTCTCTTTTGCCGACGGGTTGCGGTCGGCGGCCACCACCACTTCACCGAACTGGATGATCGGTTGCCCGCTGTCGGCGGTCTGCGCTGCGACACCGCTGGCGCTCAGCGCCAGTACCGTGGCGGCCAGAGGGTTGAGAGTAAAAGTCTTGATTTGGCCCATGGAAGGTGTCCCCTTTCTGGAAATTGTCCATTCTTGGTGTGCGATTGTTTCCGTGGCCGCCGATTTTTTCTGTGGCTGGCGGTTGGTACGGTTGCGGCGAACGGTAGTAATTGAGGATCTGATTGTAAATGCAAACAATTATCATTTGATAAAAAATTGGCAAATTGCTAGGCTCGCTGCCGTAGTTCACTAACTGGGGCGCTCGTACCTGTTCGCCCCGGATTACTTCACATTGAATTTCTATGGCGTCTGCGGATGCGAATGAGGGTTGCGCGTGAAATTGCGCCTGACAGTGATGGTCGTCTGCTCCCTTGCGCTGCACGCGTGGCTGTTGTGGGCGGCACCGGCACAGGAGGTGCGGGCGCCATCTGGCACGGTGGCGCTGAAGTTGGGGCAGCTGAAACTCGCGGCGGAAACGCAGGAACAAGAAACCGAATCCCAACCGGTGGAAAGGCTTGCCGAGCAGCAAGCGGTTGAGGTTCCCGCGCCAAAAAAAGAGCGGGGCAACAAAGAACCGGTGAAGACACTGGACGGGAAAGCGCCGGAACAAAAGGCACCGGTGGCGAATGAAGAGGTTGCCGCACAGCGGGATTCAACGTCCGGGAGCAAAACATATTCCGCTGTGAAAGCGCAGGCTAATGTTGCTGCGGCCCCGATCCCGCAAAGCGCCCAGCGAAACGTGAGTGAAGAGCCGGTGCTGGTGGAGAGGCCGGTTTTCGCCCACCCGCCCGGCGCGCCGGTGTATCCGGAGCTGGCACGCCAGCGCCGTCAGCAGGGCACCGTGGTGGTCGAAGTGCAGCTTGATCATACCGGGGCGCAGCTGATGCGGCGGTTGTTGCAGTCGTCCGGTGTCGACAGTCTCGACCAGGCGGCGTTAACCGCGGTGGCAAAGTGGGAGTTCCTGCCCTACCGGGAAGACGGCCGTGCGCGCCTTGCGCGCGTGCGGTTACCGATCCGCTTTTCGCTGTAGGGAATACATCGGTGATGCATTACCGCGTTGCCACTTGAAAGGCAGTGGCACCGTCAACACAAGAGAGCGACATGTTCGAGCATCAAACCTGGTCTGAACTTTTTTCCCAGCTCGGCCCTGTGGGCTGGCCGCTGCTGCTGGTGTCGGCGTTGGCGTTGGCGCTGCTGGGAGAGCGCCTGTGGCTGCTGTTGGGCACCGCACACCGTGGTATCAGCGGCTCGTTCAAGCGCCTGCAGTGCACCGAGGAATCCGGCCTGGACCAGCTGGCACAGCAGTGTGAACAGGAGCGCGCACTGGCGAGCCGCGCCATCGCGCTGTTGCTGCAGCACCGCCATATGGACAAGCCGCAGCGCGAGGAAATCGCAGCGGTGTGGCTGCAGGATCAGCGCCGCCAGCTACACAGCGGCCTGCGTCTGTTGATGGTGATCGGCATCATCAGTCCGCTGCTGGGGCTACTGGGTACAGTGCTGGGATTGATCGGGATGTTCGCCGGTCTTTCTGGCAGCAATGAACCGGTGACGCCGGCACTGTTGGCGGATGGCCTTGGTATGGCGCTCAGTACCACTGCGGCCGGTCTGATCGTGGCGCTGCCGGCCATCGCCGGCGCGCACCTGCTGGCGATATGGAGTGACCGGGTGGTGGCGGATCTCGAGTATCTGTTCAATCGCGGCAATCTGTGGCTCGAGGGGGTGGACCCCTGCTGTAAAACCCCGGATACCTGCACGCCTGCGCCGGTGAATCTTGCGGTGCCGGCGCGATGATCAATATCAATCCCCCGGGCGAGCGGGCGTTTTCTCTTGCCAACCTGGCGCCGGACCTGACACCGCTGCTGGACATAATTTTTATTGTGCTGGTGTTCCTGTTGCTCACCGCAAATATGCGTCTGCCATCGCTGCCGATGGATTTGCCGGCGAGCGAGCATGCGGCTTCGTCGATGCCGACGGACCCGCTCACTGTCTCGCTGTCAAACCGCGGCCCCGACCTGTGGGGTATCAATGATCGTGGCTACAGTAATCAGGTGGATTTTGAGCAGGCGCTGCTGGCGGAATTGGTGGCGGAGCCTGCGCGCCCGGTGGCGCTGGCTTCTGATCGCAATGTGCCGGTGCAGCGCATGCTGGATCTGTTTGCGCTGCTGCAGAAGCAAGGGGTGGAAGTGGCGGAAATCGCCCTACACCCCCGCGCGGCGGATGCACGGTAAGTAATCCGCAACCCCCATGTTTATCGACGGGACTCGAACTATGACGCTTTCAAACCTCCAGCCGCTGACGCGTGCACTCTGTTGTTTTTTCTCGGCCGCCGCGCTGGTATTCACCGGGGCTGCCGCCGCCGCGGCACCTGAGCGGGTGATCAGTGCCGGCCACTCCATCACCGAACTGGTGTTGGCACTCGGCGGCGGCGACAGCCTGATCGCGGTGGATTCCTCCACCCGCCTACCAGCGGAGTTCCGCCCGCTGCCGGTGGTGGGGTACTACCGCCAGTTACCGGTGGAGGGGCTGCTGGCGCAGAACCCGCAGTTGCTAGTGGGGGGCGATCACATGGGGCCGGCGACTACCCTGAAACTCCTGCAGGATTCAGGCGTAAAAATCCTGCAACTGCCTGAGGCCGGGAACGGGGAGGAGCTGCTTCGCAATATTGATCGGCTAGCACAGGAGCTGGACAAGCCGGCGGCGGCCATCAAGCAATCCGTGCAGGCGCAGTTGCGGGCACTTACTGCGGCGCGGGCCGCGCTGGCGCAACCGCCGCGCATTTTGTTCGTGCGTGCACAGCAGGGGCGCGGGCTAAAGGCCGCAGGCACGGGCACCAGCCCCGACAGCCTGATCCGCCTCGCCGGCGGTGTGAATGCGGTGGCGTTTGAAGGGTATAAACAACTGTCGGATGAGGCACTGGTGGAGCTGCGCCCGGACTGGATTCTGTTTTCCAGCGATCAGGCGGAGCAGCTGAACGGTGGTGCCGAGTTGCTGCAGTGGCAGCCGCTACTAAAACTGACCCCGGCGGGCAAGCGCAGTGCTTTTTATTCCGTGGACGGTTATGCACTGCTAGGGGGGATTGGCCTCGCCAGCCTCAAAGAGGCGAAAAAGCTGAACGAAAAATTCGTTGCTAAATGATCGAAAGAGCACATTCCTGTAGGAGCCTGCCTGCAGGCGAATCGCGGTGCATCGGTGCTGCACGTTCGCCTGCAGGCAGGCTCCTACAAAAAATCCGCGCCCGTTCTTGAGGTAACCCGCCGTTGGAATTCCGTCTGAGTGATAAAAGCCTGCTGCCCGCACTGGTCGCACTGCTGCTGCTTGGCAGCTGTGTCTCCCTTGCAGTGGGCGCCATGACTATCGGCTGGCGGGATGTGCTGGCAGGCCTGATCCACTGGAGTTGGCCCGGTTTTCTTGAGCTGGATGTGCCCGAGCAATACGCACTGGTGCTGGGTGAAATCCGGCTGCCGCGACTCGTAATGGGGTTGATGGTAGGTGGCACCCTGGGACTCTGCGGTGCGGTTATGCAGGGGTTGTTCCGCAACCCGCTGGCAGACCCGGGAATTATCGGTGTTTCTGCTGGGGCCGGTGTGGGGGCCGCGTTTGTGCTGGTATTTGCCAGCGGTGCCGCGCTGACCACATTTGCCGGTGGCATATTCAAGGACCTGCAATGGTTTCTGTTGCCGCTTGCGGCCAGCCTCGGCGGGGCGCTGTCTACCTGGCTGGTATATCGTCTCGGCGATCGCGGCAAGTCGGTGGTAATGATGTTGCTGGCCGGTGTTGCGATTAATGCGTTGGCGGGCGCGGCGATCGGCCTGCTCAATTATGTGGCAGATGACCGCGCCTTGCGGGATATCACCCTGTGGCAAATGGGTACCCTCGGCGGTGCTACCTGGGGAACGGTGGCCGTGTCTGCATTGGTCCTGATGATTGGCGGCGCGTTATTGTGGCGGCGCGCTCCGGCGCTGAATGCGCTGCTGCTGGGAGAATCCGAAGCCCGCCATCTGGGGGTGGATGTAGTGCGGCTCAAGCAACTGATGATCGTATTGACCGCCATTGCCATGGGGGCTGCGGTTTCTGCGGCTGGGATGATCGGCTTTATTGGCCTTGTCGTCCCGCATACCATTCGCCTGCTGCGCGGGCCCGACCATCGTTATCTGCTTCCCTATAGTGTTCTCGCCGGCGGTCTGCTGCTGGTGCTCGCGGATACCGTGGCGCGCACCTTGGTGGCGCCGGCGGAAATGCCGGTGGGTATCATTACCGCATTGTTGGGTGCGCCCTTCTTCATTTATCTGCTGTGGCAGCAGCGCCAGCAGATATTCTGAGGGGACAACCGTGTTGCTCGAAGTCACCGACCTCACCATCCAATATCCCCGCGCGACCGCGCCGCTGCTGGAACACATTTCCCTCGGCTTTGCCTGCGGTGAAGTCACCGCGCTGCTCGGGCCCAATGGCTGCGGCAAGACATCTTTGCTGCGCGCCATCAGCGGCGAACTGGATTACCGCGGCAACATCCAATTGTTCGGCCGCCCGCAGGCGGACTGGTACCGCCGTCAGAATGACCACCGCGCACTGGCGCGGCGCTACGGCCTGCTGCCACAGCACTCGAACCTCAATTTTGCGTTTACCTGTGGCGAAGTGGTGCAGTTGGGTCTTGCCCCCGGCAGCCTGTCGCGCGCGGAGCAGGAAGAGCGCATCGGGCACTTCATGCAGCGCGCCGACGTGTGGCACCTTCGCGACCGGCTTTTCCCCAGTCTCTCCGGCGGGGAAAAGCAGCGGGTACAGCTGGCACGGGTGCTGTCACAACTGAGCCTTGCCGACGCCGGCGACAAAAAAATCCTGCTGCTGGACGAGCCCACTTCCGCCCTCGACCTCAAACACCAGCACGACGTGTTGGCGCTCGCCCGCGAGGTGGCCGGCGACAATACCGCGGTGGTCACCGTGCTCCACGACCTCAACCTCGCCGCCCGCTACGCCGATCGTTTGGTGATGCTGGCCAATGGTCTGGTACAGGCCGACGGTAACCCGGCGGAGCTGCTGCAGCCGGAACTGGTAGAGCAGGTTTACGGCTACCGCGGACAGCTGGTGGATGTGGCTGGCTACCGCGCGCTGCTGTAACGGCGTGTAATCCCACAGGGCTGTTGGCGCCGAACTGATTCCAATAGAATGTCGCCTCCAATAACAAGACAGAAATTTCTGGGGGCTCAAATGATGAAGAAAGCGTTGGCCGTTGCGGCCATGGTGTGCTGCTCCGCCACTGTTCAGGCGGCGGAAGGTGGCTACTGGGGTGCTGTTGGCGGCCTGATGAATGTCGATATCGACGGCGATAACCCGTTCAACGTCGGTGTTCGCGGCGGCTACAGCTGGGCGTCTGGTTGGGGGGTCGAGGGTGAAGTGACCACCTCTGCGGTCAAGGGCACCTTTGATTACGACTATTACTACTCTGCAGGCGAAGTGGAATATTCGCTGACCACCGTGGCGCTCTACGGCACTTACCGCAGCCAGGGCGATGTGTACTTCAAGGGCAAGCTCGGCTTTTTGAATGAGAATGTCGACGTTGAAGGGTACGGCGCGGACGACAGCGGCCTGTCACTGGGGGTGGGTGCGGGGTTCAACCTCAGTGAAAACCTGAACCTGGAAACCGAGTACACCATCGTGGAACAGGATGTAGGTTTCTTCTCCGGTTCGCTGGTGTTCCGCTTCTGATCGCTATTGCGTCACGGCAGCGAGAAAACGCGGCTTCCGGGCCGCGTTTTGCGTTGTGGCCTGCGGGATTCTTCAACATGAACAAAACCCGGCACTGAATTGAATTTGTTTCACGTGCATCCTTTGCACTGCGGGCTACCCCTTGGTGTACAATGCGCCGCTTTCTGGGGCGGGCCGGTCACAAACGGGTCGGTAAATGCCCTTGCCGAGATTATGCTTGCGCGATCTGCGCCTTATCCGAGGGATTACCATGTTTGATAAATCAGTCACTCTCGCCTCCTACGACGCCGACATCTGGAGCGCGATTCAGGAAGAGAATCGCCGCCAGGAAGAACACATCGAGCTGATTGCCTCGGAAAACTACACCAGCCCGGCTGTCATGGAAGCCCAGGGCACCAGCCTGACCAACAAGTACGCCGAAGGCTACCCGGGCAAGCGCTACTACGGCGGCTGTGAATACGTCGACAAGGTGGAAGCGCTGGCCATCGAGCGCGCCAAAGAGCTGTTCGGTGCCGACTACGCCAACGTCCAGCCGCACTCCGGTTCCCAGGCCAACGCCGCGGTGTACCAGGCCCTGTGCGCCCCCGGCGACACCGTGCTGGGTATGAGCCTGGCCCACGGCGGCCACCTGACCCACGGTGCCAAGGTCAACTTCTCCGGCAAAATCTACAACGCCGTGCAGTACGGCCTGAACCCGGAAACCGGCGAAGTGGATTACGAGGAAGTGGAGCGCCTGGCGCTGGAGCACAAGCCGAAGATGATCGTGGCCGGCTTCTCCGCCTACAGCCGCATCATGGACTGGGCCAAGTTCCGCACCATCGCCGACAAGGTGGGCGCCTACCTGATGGTGGACATGGCCCACGTGGCGGGCCTCGTGGCTGCGGGTGTCTACCCGTCGCCGATCCCTCACGCGGATGTGGTGACCTCCACCACCCACAAGACCCTGCGCGGTCCCCGCGGCGGCATTATCCTGGCCAAGGCCAACGAAGAGATCGAGAAGAAGCTGAACAGCGCGGTATTCCCGGGCGGCCAGGGTGGCCCGCTGATGCACGTGATCGCGGCCAAAGCGGTTTCCTTCAAGGAAGCCATGAGCCCCGAGTACAAGGCCTACCAGAAGAAGGTTGTGGAAAACGCCCGCGCCATGGCGGCCACCTTCCTGGATCGCGGCATCAACATCGTGTCCGGCGGCACCGACGACCACCTGATGCTGGTGGACCTGATCGGCAAGGAGTACACCGGTAAGGACGCGGACGAGGCCTTGGGCAACGCCAACATCACCGTGAACAAGAACGCCGTTCCCAACGACCCGCGCTCCCCGTTCATCACCAGCGGCCTGCGCGTGGGCACTCCGGCCATCACCACCCGCGGTTTCGGCGTGGAAGAGACCAAGCAGCTCACCCACTGGATCTGCGACATCCTCGACGCGCTGGAGAAGGGCAACGCCGAGGCTACCATCGCCGACGTGAAAGGGAAGGTGCTGGAAATCTGCGCCCGCTTCCCCGTCTACAAGTAATCGCCCGCGATTCGCTGCAGACAACGGCCCCATTTGGGGCCGTTTCTGTTTGCGGCTGGCGCGTGCGGCGCAAGATCGCCTGAAATGCGGTCAATGGCCACCTGTGTGGTAAACTGCCGCCCATTTTCCAAAGGGCTCACTCCTCATGCACTGTCCATTCTGCAGCGCAGAAGAAACCAAAGTCGTAGACTCACGCCTCGTCGCCGATGGCGATCAGGTGCGGCGCCGTCGCGAATGCCTGCAGTGCCACGAGCGCTTCACCACTTTCGAGACCGCCGAGCTGCTGCTGCCGCGCGTGGTCAAGCAGAACGGCCAGCGCGAGCCCTTCAACGAAGACAAGCTCCGCGCCGGCATCCAGCGCGCCGTGGAGAAACGCCCGGTCAGCACCGAACGGGTGGAAGCCGCCGTCGCGCAGATCAAGCACGCCCTGCAGGCCACCGGCGAGCGCGAATTGCCCGCCATGCATATCGGCGAGCTGGTCATGGAACAGCTGCGGGAACTGGATCAGGTGGCGTTCGTGCGCTTTGCCTCCGTTTATCGCCGGTTCGAGGACGTCAGCGACTTCAGTGATGAGATCGAACGCCTCAATACCCGCAAGGCCAAGAGCGAGGAGCGCGGGTGAGCCCTCGTGAACTGATGGCCCGCGCCATCCAGCTGGCCGAGCGCGGCCTTTATACCACCATGCCCAACCCCCGCGTCGGCTGCGTGATTGCCGACAGCGCAGGCAATATCGTGGGTGAAGGCTGGCACAAACGCGCGGGCGAAGGCCACGCGGAAGTTGAGGCGCTGGAGGACGCGGGCGAGAAGGCGCGCGGCAAGATCGCCTACGTGACCCTGGAACCCTGCAGTCACCGTGGCAAGACCGGCCCCTGCGCCGATGCCCTGATTGCCGCCGGTGTCGCCAAAGTCGTTTACGGCATGGAAGACCCGAATCCCACCGTGGGTGGCAATGGGTTACAGAAACTGCGCGATGCGGGCATTGAAGTGGAAGGCCCGTTGCTGGAAGAATCCTGTCGCGCGCTGAATCCCGGGTTTATCAAGCGCATGACCCTCGGTCTGCCGCTGGTGCGCTGCAAGTCCGCCATGAGCATCGACGGCCGCACCGCCATGGCCAGTGGCGAATCCAAGTGGGTCACCGGCCCCGCCGCGCGCGCCGACGTGCAGCGCCTGCGGGCACGCAGCTGCGCCATCGTCACCGGCGTTGATACTGTCCGCCACGACAACCCAAACATGAACCTGCGTCCGGAAGAGATGGGCCTGCCGGCGGACGAAGCCGCCGCTGCGGCACACAAACAACCACTGCGAGTGGTGGTGGACAGCAAACTGCGCACCCCGGCCAAGGCCTTTATATTGCAGGGCGACGCCCCCACATTGGTGGTCACTACCGAGGCATCGGACCCGGAGCGCCGCGCGCGGCTGCAGAAGAGTGGCGCCGAAGTGCTGGTACTGGACGCGGACAAAGACGGCCGCGTACATCTGGGCGCACTGTTAAAGGAGCTCGCGCGCCGCGAGTGCAATGAAGTGCTGATCGAGAGCGGCGCGACCCTCTCCGGTGCCTTCATGTACCAGGGGCATGTGGATGAAATCATCGTCTACATGGCCCCCAAGATTCTCGGCTCCAGCGCCCGGCCGCTGTTTGAACTGCCGATCGAACGCATGGGCTCGATGCTGCCCATCACCATTACCGACATGCGCGCGGTCGGCCACGACTGGCGCATCACCGCCACCACGGATATTGAGCGGTGACTGATAGGCGCGAGGGTGCTTCTAAAAAGCAGGATTTTCGCGTGAGGCTGGAAAGCCCCGCGCGCAGGACCGGAATGTATATGAATACATGAGGATCCGAGCACGGAGCTGACGACGCCCTCGCGGGAAAAGACAATTTTTAGGAGTGCCCGGGTTGTTTACTGGAATCATTGAAGCGGTTGGCACCATCACCGCGCTGCAGCCCAAAGGCGGCGACCTGCGCCTGCGCGTGAATACCGGCAAGCTGGATCTCACCGACGTCAAACTCGGCGACAGCATCGCCACCAACGGCGTCTGCCTGACGGTCGTGGATCTGCCCGGCGACGGCTACTGGGCCGACGTATCCGCTGAAACCCTGGCGGTGGCGACCCTGAAAAACTGGAAGCTCGGCGACCGGGTCAACCTGGAGAAGGCCTTGACGCCCCAGACCCGCCTGGGCGGGCATATGGTGAGCGGTCATGTGGACGGTATCGGTGAAGTGGTGTGGCGCAAAACCACCGCCCGCGCCGAACAGTTCCGTCTGCGCGCCCCGGATGAGCTGGCCAAATACATCGCTCACAAGGGTTCCATCACTGTGGATGGCACCAGCCTTACGGTAAATGCGGTGGACGGTGCCGAATTCGAACTCACCATCGTGCCCCACACCATCGCGGAAACCGTGATCGGTGGTTATCAGGCGGGCACCAAGGTGAACCTGGAAGTGGACCTGATAGCGCGCTACCTCGAGCGACTACTCTTGGGGGATGCCGCGGCCAAGCCCAAAAGCGACGGCCTGACCATGGAATTCCTGGCCCAACACGGGTTTTACAAGGCCTAAACGAAGCACCCTGTAGGAGCCTGCCTGCAGGCGAACCGAACAGTGCCACAAAAGTTCGCCTGCAGGCAGGCTCCTACGAGAAATTGTGGCTGAAAAAATTTCCAAACACGATTTGAGAGAGTTATGGAACTGAACAGCGTTGAAGAACTGATCGACGATATCCGCCAGGGCAAAATGGTCATCCTGATGGACGACGAAGATCGCGAGAACGAAGGCGATCTCGTCATGGCCGCCGAGCAGGTCCGCCCGGAAGACATCAACTTCATGGCCACCCACGCCCGCGGTCTCATCTGCCTGACCCTCAGCGCCGAGCGTTGCAAGCAGCTCGACCTGCCGCTTATGTCACGCGAAAACGGCGCCCAGTTCAACACCGCCTTCACCGTCTCCATCGAAGCCGCCGAAGGCGTCACCACCGGCATCTCCGCCGCCGACCGCGCGCGCACCATTCGCGCCGCCGTCGCCCGCAATGCCAAGCCGTCCGACATCGTGCAACCCGGCCACATTTTCCCGATCAAGGCCCAGCCGGGCGGCGTACTCAGCCGCGCCGGTCACACCGAAGCCGGCTGCGACCTCTCGCGCCTTGCCGGCTTCGAACCCGCCGCTGCCATAGTAGAAATCATGAACGAAGACGGCACCATGGCGCGCCGTCCCGACCTGGAAAAATTCGCGCAGCAGCATAACCTCAAGATTGGCACCATTGCCGACCTGATCAACTACCGCGCGCTGAACGAGAAAACCGTCGAATGCGTCAACGAGCGCAAGGTGCATACCGAATTCGGCGACTTCAAACTGCGCACCTACCTCGACAAAGCCCGTCGCGAACGCCACTTCGCGTTCTATTTAGGCGATTTCAAACCGGAAGAGCCGACCCTGGTGCGCGTCCACGTCGCCAGTACCCTGCGCGATGTGTTCAGCCTTCGTCGCGGCGACGAGAAATACGCCCCCTGGACCTTCCGCAGCGCACTGAAAAAAGTCGCACAGGAAGGCAAGGGCGTGGTCGTGGTGATCTGCCACAACGAAACCACCGATGAAATCGAAGAGAGCATCGACTGGCTGATCAGCGGCAAGCAGCAGCGCCCGAGCCAGGACCTGGTATACAAGCAGGTTGGCACCGGCTCGCAGATTTTGCGCGATCTGAAAGTGCGCAAAATGCGCCTGATGAGCGCCCCGTTCAAGTTCAGTGCAATCTCGGGCTTCGATCTCGAAGTCGAGGAATACCTGAACGCGGAAGAGATCTAAAATCTCTCCCTGTAGGAGCCTGCCTGCAGGCGAACAGATCCAGAATCCGAACTGTTCGCCTGCAAGCAGGCTCCTACAGGACAACAAAAAATTAAATGGAAAACGTCATGAGCAATATCAAAGTCATCGAAGGGGATTTCGTAGGTTGCACCGGCAAATTCGCACTGCTGGTAAGCCGCTGGAACAGCTTTGTAGTGGAGAGCCTGAAAGACGGCGCGCTGGATACCCTGCGTCGCAAAGGCATTAAAGATGAAGACATCACCATCTACTACGCCCCAGGCGCCTTCGAATTCCCGCTGGCCGCGCAGAAAATTGCCGAAACCAAAAAGTTCGATGCCGTTATCGCCCTTGGCGCCGTTATCCGCGGTGGCACCCCGCACTTCGAATACGTCGCCGGCGAATGCACCAAAGGCCTCGCCCAGGTCTCCATGAACACCGGCATCCCAGTGACCTTCGGTGTACTGACCGTAGACTCCATCGAACAGGCCATCGAACGCTCCGGCACCAAAGCCGGCAACAAAGGCTGCGAAGCCGCAGAAACTGCCCTGGAAATGGTTTCCCTGCTGGGCAAAATCTGACTGAGAAACGACTGAAATGACCGTAACCGCATCCGCCCGCCGCAAAGCCCGTCACTACGCCATGCAGGCGCTTTACCAGTGGCAGATGGCCGGCGCCAGCCTCAATGCCATCGAAGCCGAGTTTCATGCCGACAACGACATGAGCAAAACCGACGTGGCCTACTTTCGCGAACTGTTCCACGGCGTGGCCAAAAACCTCGACGACGTCGAGGGCACCTATGCGCAGTATCTGGACCGCAGCGTGGAAGAACTCGACCCGGTGTCCCGCGCACTACTGCGCATGTCCACCTACGAGCTGAAAAACCGCGTCGACGTACCCTACAAGGTCGTCATCAACGAAGCCGTTGCGCTGGCCAAGAAATTCGGCCCCACCGACGCCTTCAAATTTATCAACGGCATTCTCGACAAGGTTGCGGCAAAAGAACGCAGCGTCGAAGTCAAAGCCGATAAAGGCTGACACCCGCCATGGCCGGGCCCGGAGAATTCGAGCTGATTCGGGAGTATTTTACCTCCCGGTTTCAGCCTGACGCGGAGACCGCCTCGTCGGCGGTGGGCCCGGAGTTCGAACAAGGTGTGGAGCTCGGCATTGGCGATGACTGTGCCCTGCTGATTCCTCCCGCCGGCAAACGGCTCGCCACCAGTGTGGATACCCTGGTGGCGGACGTGCATTTTCCCGCGCACGCCGACCCCTACCGCATTGCCAGCCGCGCGCTGCGCGTGAATCTCTCTGACCTCGCCGCGATGAACGCCGATCCCCTGTGGTTTACTCTGGCGCTCACCTTGCCGCAAAGCGATCCGAATTGGCTGGAACCCTTTGCGCGAGGGCTCGCGGAGACGGCGCGACGGTTCGGCATTACCCTCGTCGGCGGCGACACTACCAGGGGACCGCTGTCCATCACCATCCAGGTCACCGGCGCCTGCGAAAATCCCCTGCGTCGCGACGGCGCCAGTGCAGGGGATACAGTATTTGTCTCCAACAAACTCGGCGCCGCCGCCGCCGCACTGCCCATCGTGCTCGGGCGGGTGACCGGCAGCGAACAGCAGCAACAATGGGCGGATGCCGCCTATTATTTTCCCGAGCCGCAGTTTGCCGTCGCCCGAGCAATCGGTCAGTACGCCAGCGCGGGGCTGGATATTTCCGATGGATTGCTGGGCGATATCGCGCATATTTGCAGCGCTAGCGGACTCGGTGCCGAGCTGCAGCTGGAAACGCTGCCACAAGCGGAACTCGTAGCGGAAATAAACGGCGGAGATGCGCTGGAAACTGCGCTCACCGGTGGCGACGACTATCAACTCTGTTTTACCGTGCCGGAAAAACATCTATCCGCGCTGGCGGCGTTGCAACTACCGATTACCGCTATTGGCCGCATGACCGCGGACCAGGGCGTGCGCTGCCTGCTGAACGGCGAGCCCTGGCAGGCCCGCGGCAACGGTTACCGGCACTTCTGAGCGGTGGAGAATTACAACAAGATGACCCCGACGTTTTCCCAGCTGATACGCAGCCCGGTGTTGTTTCTGGCCTTCGGTTTTGGCTCCGGCCTCGCCAAAAAGGCCCCCGGCACCTTCGGCACCCTCGCCGCGGTGCCGCTCTGGTACGGGCTGCAGTTCCTGACGCCGGCACTGTATCTGGTGGTGCTTGTTATCACTTTTGCCCTGGGTTGCTACCTGTGCGGTGCCGCCTCGCAGAAGCTCGGGGTACACGATCACGGCGGCATCGTGTGGGACGAATTTGTCGGTTACTGGCTCACCATGTTTATGGCGCCGGCAGGTTGGCTCTGGGCCCTGTACGGCTTTGTGCTGTTCCGGATTTTCGATATTGCCAAACCGCAGCCCATTGGCTGGGCCGACCGCCGCGTACATGGTGGTCTCGGCATCATGCTCGACGATATACTCGCCGGCATCTACGCCGCGCTGGTGTTGCAGGGCACGGTTTATCTGTTAACGATTTTCTGAGGCCGGATGCCCATGAAATTCCGATTTCCGCTACTCGCACTATTTCTGGTTGTCCTGCCGCAGCTTTCCGTCGCACAGGACGTGCGACTGCAGGCCATCTTCGGCACCAGCGCCATGTTCGAAATCGACGGCAGGCAGCGGTTGCTCAAAGCCGGCAAGACCTCGCCGGAAGGCGTAACACTGAAGTCGGTGACCAGTGACTATGCCTTGGTACAGATCGATGGCCGCGAGCAAAAATTGACATTGGCGGCGCCGGTGGCCGCGAGCTATGCCTCGGTGGAGCGCGCGGAAGTCCGCCTGAGCCCGGATAGCCGCGGCCACTACAACACGAGCGCCTGGATCAATGGCCGCCGGGTGGAGGTGATGGTAGATACGGGCGCGACCAGCATTGCGTTCAATTATCCCACCGCGAAAAGCCTCGGCCTGGATCTGGCCCGCGCGCAGCCGATGACGGTGTCCACCGCCAGTGGCGTGGAGCGGGCCTACCGCCTGCAACTGAGCAGCGTCACCATTGGTGGCATCACGGTGCACAATGTGGATGCGACGGTGCTGGGCAATGATTTTCCCCGGGTGACTCTGCTGGGTAACAGTTTTTTGAGCCGTGTGGATATGCAGCAACAGGATGGCCTGTTGCTGCTGCGCGCGCGCGATTGATGACATACATTGATGGATCGCGAGGTATCGGTTTGACCATTCGCTATGTGGAATCCTCCAAGTTGCCCACTTCCTGGGGCATGTTCGAGATGCACGGATTCGAGGAAGTGGAGACAGGCAAGGAACACGTTGTCCTGTCCATGGGCGACCTGGACACCGATGAACCGGTGCTGGCGCGCATTCATTCCGAGTGCCTGACCGGTGACGCGCTGTTCTCTCTGCGCTGCGATTGCGGCGCGCAGTTGCAGTACGCGCTGCACCGGATTGCCACCGAAGGCCGCGGTGCGGTGTTTTACCTGCGGCAGGAGGGCCGCGGTATCGGCTTGTTGAATAAGATCCGCGCCTACAAGCTGCAGGACTGCGGTGCGGATACGGTGGAGGCCAACGAGCAGCTGGGTTTTGGCGCGGATATGCGGGATTACTCGATCCTGAAGCCGATGATCGAGCATCTGGGGATCAAGTCTATCCGCCTGATGACGAACAATCCGCGCAAGGTAAAGGCGCTGCAGGATCTCGGAGTGAATGTCACCGAGCGCCTGCCGCACCAGTCGGGTCGCAACCCGCACAATGTGAATTACCTATCCACCAAGAAGGGTAAGCTCGGGCATCTGTTGGAGGACGATGAGGACTCCGACAAGTAACGCGCCCCGGGCTGTTTTCGCTGTCACAAACCCTTCATAAGAGTGTCACTTGCAAGAAACCAATTAACGCCATTCTGTGCTGGAGCAAGGCGCTGATCCTGCGGATTGCCAGGGAAGAGCAAAACAGTCATTTACGGAATGGCGGGATCAGAGAGTGCGTCTATACTCAACTTATCTGAGCGCTTGAAGTCGAGAAAGGTGATGTACTGACAGCGATCCGATATCAAGGCCGGCTAAATGCCGGCTTTTGTTTTTGTGCCTCACGGAAACTCTGCTCCTTTGAAGCTGGCTCTGTGGCAGCACAGCACGAGGGCAAAGGTTTTGAAACCGCTGTGAATACATCCCTGTACGCTCTGTCGCAAACATCCCTGTTTGCGACAGTTTCAAAACCTTTGCCCTCGCACCGTGCTTTCAGCAAATCCACATCACTTCGAATCACGACTTTTATGGACTTGCGGTGATTTCCGAGGCCTGCTAGATTGCGCGAAATTCCACCAGCGGAGGATTGTTGATGATTGTATCCAAGCCCCGCCGGGCCAGCCGCGACTGATATCGCCTTTTGCCCGGCAATCTTCTTTTGTCGGGTTTCCCCATTCCATTGGAAACCCTTTCCGAAAGCGCCCAGACTTGGGTATGAATGATGTGTACCTGCGCATTGAGCGTGCAGGATACTTTTGAGGGTTCAGAACCTTGAGTAAATCCCTGATTTCACGCCGCCGGGCTTTCCGGCGCGGTGCTTTCGCTGGCAGCCATGAAAAGGTCGTCAGCGCGGAAACTCCACTGCGCGCATTGGGCTGGAAGCCGTTCTTCCAGCAACAGCTGTCGCTGGAGGAACTGACGGATTGCGAGCCGCTGCGGGTGATGGCGGTGCATCGCAGCCAGATCGAAGTTTCCGGCGAGCGCGGTGACGAAGTGGTACTGGTGAACGGCCCGCTGTTTGAGGATGCACAAGAGAAGCCTACCGTGGGCGACTGGCTCCTGCTCGAACGCGACAGCCGCAGACCAGTGCGCCGCCTTGAGCGCAGTAGCCTGTTCCGGCGCATGGCGCCGGGGGCGAAGCAGGTGCAACTGATTGCGGCGAACATCGACAATGTGCTGATCGTCACTTCCTGCAACGATGATTTCAATCTCTCGCGTATCGAGCGCTATCTGGCGCTGGTCAAGGAAGCCGGCTGCCGTGCGTGCGTGGTGTTGACCAAGTCCGACCTCTTGAGCGAACACGACCAGTATCGCGAAGCCCTGAAAGGCTATCGCGACCTGCCGGTGGTGCTGGTCAATGCATTGGACCGTGCCAGCGTCGAACCCCTGCGGGATTACTGCCGCAGCGGTGAAACCCTCGCGCTGCTCGGCTCCTCCGGGGTCGGCAAGTCCACCCTGCTGAACAGTCTCGCCGGCAGCGAACTTGCCGCCACCGCCGGCATCCGCGAAGACGACAGTAAGGGCCGCCACACCACCCGCCATCGCGCGCTGTATACCATTCCCGACGGCGGACTGCTGCTAGACAGCCCGGGTATGCGTGAGCTCGGCCTCGCCGATATTGGCGATGGGCTCGCGGCGGCGTTTTCCGATATCAGCGAACTCGCCACTCAGTGCCGCTTCGCCGACTGTGCCCACCAGACCGAACCCGGCTGCGCCGTGCGTGCGGCGATGGATGCCGAAGAGCTGGACGAGCGGCGGGTGCGCAACTGGCGCAAGCTGGAGCGGGAAGTAAAGCGGAATAGCCAGACGCTGGCGGAGTCCCGTGCAGACGAGCGTGCCTTTTCGCAATTGGTGCACAGTGCGCTGAAAGATTCACGCTCGCGCAAAAACAGGATCTGACGGCCTTTCTGATTCTGTCCACAACACACAAGCGGCGACCGGTGGCATAGAGAAAATGCCAGTGGTCGCCGCCTTTTTGTCTGGGGTTTTGGTAGTCTGTCTGCCAGTTATTCCAGCCAGATTTCTGTGCCGCCATGAACCCCGCCCCCACGCGCGTTTTATCCACAGCTCCCGCCCGTATCCTGATTGCCGAAGACGATACCGAACTGAACCGGCAGATTGCCGCGATGATGCGCGAGGCCGGTTATCAGGTGGACAGTTGTGTCGACGGTGAGGCGGCATTACTGGAAGCCTCAAAGCAGCGTCACCAGCTGATCCTGCTGGACCTGATGCTGCCGGGGCTCGACGGGTTGTCGCTGCTGCGGTTGCTGCGCAAGACCAGCCAGGTGCCGGTCATCATCGTGTCGGCGAAGGGCGCGGAAGAAGAGCGGATACAGGGGTTGCGCCACGGCGCGGACGACTACATCGCCAAACCGTTCAACCGGGTGGAATTGATGCTGCGGGTGGAGGCGCTGCTGCGCCGCAGCCAGTTGGTGGCGCCGGCCCATGGAGATGTGCTGGCGATCGAACAGCTGGAGCTGCGCCTGTCGGATCAGCAGGCGGCGGTGGGTGCGCGGCAGATCGAGCTCACCGCCATCCAGTTCAATCTGCTGTGGGAGCTGGTGGCAAACCGCGGGGAGGTGCTGAGCAAGGCCTATCTCTCACGCGAGGTGCTGAACCGCCCCCTCGGCGCCTATGACCGCAGCCTGGATATGCATCTCAGCCGGGTGCGGCGCAAACTCTCCGAGGCCGGCTGGCGCGGTGAGCGCCTGCAGACGGTGCGCGGACAGGGGTACTGTCTGAAATGAACCGCCGATTGTTGTGGAAACTGATCCTGCTGATCACCGCCGGCATCGTCGCTATGTTTTATCTGATCAACTACGTCACCGTGCGCGCCGAAGAAGAGATGAGCATGTTGAGCCAAGCCCACCGCGACGAGCTGCGCGGCTGGGGGCGCGAGGCGCAGGCGCTGTATTCTGCCGGCGACGCGGCATCGCTGGAGCGCTGGCTGGATGCCCTGCAACAGCGGGAGTCGACCCTGGCGGCGGTGGTGGGATACAACATCCATCATGTGGCCGGCAGCCGCGGCCTGGAAGACCGCTACAGCGGCAACAATCTGGGGCGGGACGTGGAGTGGAAAATCCACCTGTATTTTGAAGCCAACCCGGTGATGGAGATCCCGTTCGAGGATTCGGACACCAGCTTTATTGTCCTGCTCCCGGACCGGATGCGCCCGGGCAGTTACTGGCAGACGACCCGCCTGCTGTTACAGATTTTCCTGCCGGCGCTGATCCTCGCCATTTTGTCCGTGCTCCTGTACCGGCACATCATGCAGCCGCTCGGCAGCCTGCAGCGGGCCACCCGGGAGTTCAGTCGCGGGGACTTTTCCGTGCGGGTGCGCCCGCAACTGGGCTCGCGCCGGGATGAGTTCAGCGAGCTCGCGTCCACCTTCGACCAGATGGCGGCGCGCATCGGTGAGCAACTGCTGAATCAGCGCCAGCTGATCGCGGATTTCTCCCACGAATTGCGCACGCCGCTGACCCGTCTGGAAATCGCGATCGAGAGTCTCGGCAAGCACTACCCCGACGACCCCAATGTGCAGCGCCTGTACCGGGAATCCCGGCATTTCCGCAAACTCACCGAAGATACCCTGGCGCTGGCGTGGCTCGACAACGAGCAACCGCGTCTGACCCAGGAATCCATGGACCTTGTCGACCTGATCGATGTGATCGTCGACGACGCCCGCTTCGAATTTCCCGACCGTCCGATACAGACCCACCTGCCGGATTCCGCCGGGCTCCACAACAGCAGCCACCAGGCCGTCGGGCAGGCGCTGGAAAATATCCTGCGTAATGCCCTGCGCTATAACCCGGTGGGCAGGGCGGTGGAGGTTGCCCTCGAGGACTGCCAGCTGGCGTCGGGGGAGCGCGGGTTTCAGGTCACCGTCAAAGACTGTGGCCCCGGTGTGCCGGAAGACCTGCTGGAAACCATCTTCCGGCCCTTTTATCAGGCCGATCCTTCGCGCAACGCGCGCGGCACCGAGTCCGGCGGTGTGGGGCTCGGCCTGGCGCTGGCGCGGCGGCAGCTCAAGGCCGTGGGCGGCCAAGTGGTGGCCAGCAACCGTTCGGGCGGTGGTCTGTGTATGACCATCTCACTACCGGCCAACTGATACTGCAGGAATTACCGCGACTTTCTATCAGGTTTCCGCCACGTTTCCATCTGGGACTAGCGCCCAATGTAACAATTGCAACAGCGCTGTACTTTGATAGGGCTAATGGGAATAATTCGCGTTTACGGTTAATAACCCCTGCGAATCCACCCGGAAGGAATGCCCAATGCCCAACAAGACCCTGCTCAACCACTGCGCGCTGCTGCCGCTACTCGCTACCGGTGTATTCGCCGCAGCCCCCGCGTTTGCCGAAGAGATGCCCGCCCTGGCCGCGGAGAAAAAGGCCGCGCGGGACAACCTGGAAACCATGGTCGTAGTCGGCGTGGCCACCGATACCGAAATCACCCCCGAGCAACTGGAAAAACAGCAGGCCAACGATCTGGCCGATATCTTCCGTCACATTCCTTCGGTGTCCGTGGGGGGCTCCCTGGGTATCGCCCAGAAGGTCTATATCCGCGGTATGGAAGATACCCTGCTGAACGTCACCGTCGACGGCGCCCCGCAGACCGGTACCCTGTTCCACCATATCGGTCGCGTTTCCATCGAACCGGAGTTGTTGGACACCGTGGAAGTGCAGTCCGGTGCCGGTGAAGCCACCAGTGGTCCCGGTGCCATCGGTGGTGCCATCCGCTTCAAAACCAAAGATGCCAACGACCTGCTCCGCAGCGGCGAGCAGTTTGGCGCTCGACTGAAGGGCGGCTATTTCAGCAATGACGGTACCAAGGGGAGCGCCTCCGTCTACGGCAAACTCGGCGCGAACTGGGGAGTGATCGGCTCCTTTGTTCAGGTCGAGCGGAACAATATGAAGGACGGCGCCGGCAATGAAATTCTCGCAACCGCTGCCGACCAGAACCTGGCATTTGTCAAAGTCAGCGGCGACATTACCGAGAACCAGAAGCTGACCGTCAGCTACGAACAGCGTGAAGAGTCCGGCGAACTGGGTCGCAGACCAAACTGGTTCGTACTGGAAGGTGACACGCTGTATCCGATGGATGCCGAGCGCGAAACCCTGGTGGCCAACTACAGTGCCAGCCTGAATGATGCCGTGAACCTGGAAATTACCGCCTACGACACCAACTCCGACATGGTGCAGGATGGCCCCTGGGGACTGTACGGTGGTAATACCGCGTCGATTGGTTTTGATATCCGCAACACCAGCAGTTTCGGTCAGCATACCTTGACCTATGGTATTGAGCGGCGAAATCAGAAGGTGGTTGCTGGTGGGCGTGAAGTGGATTCCACATCCAGTATTTCCGAGACCGGGCGAGTGCAGGGCGCCTACATTCAGGATCACTGGCAGGTGACCGAGCCCCTGCTGCTTAGCTTCGGTGTGCGTTACGACGCTTACGAACTGACACAGAATAATTTTGACGGTGAGTTCAGTAGTGACGATGTCAGCCCGAATGTCGGTTTCTCCTATGCACTGAGCGATACCTGGACGCTTTCTGCGGGCCATGCCCAGGCTGTGCGCGGCAAGGAAGTTGGTGATTCCTTTACCCTGGAAAGCGCCGATATCGATCCGGCCCTGAAGGCAGAGTCTGTCGACAACAATGAGCTGGCCCTGGAATATATTGGTGGTTCCCTGGCGGTGAAGGCTGCGGTTTACCAGAGCACCATTGACGATGTTATTTACGACGAAGACCTGTTTGAGAATATCGGCAAACTGGAATCCGATGGTTTCGAACTGAGCGCCGCTTATTCCTACGAGAGCTGGTATCTGACAGCTGCCTACAGTCACAACGACTCTACCCTGAATGGCAACGATATCGAGGGCTACGAGCACAACGGGCTGGGTAATACCCGCGGTGATACCCTGACACTCGCGGTAGATTACGCGCTTACTGATCGCCTCGACCTGGGTTGGAACCTGACCCAGGTTCAGGGGATCGACGTTGAGGTACTGCATCGCTCGGTTGAGCTGGGCTGGATTGACAGCGTGCAGACGATCGACAAATCCGGTTATCAGCTGCACGACATCTATTTGCGTTGGCAACCACTGCAGGACGAGAGCCTGGCAGTAAACTTTGCCGTGCAGAACCTGTTTGACGAGCACTACCGCGACCACTCCAGCGTAGGGGATTATTCCGATATTCCCGGTTGGGGCATTGTTTCCGGTGTTTATGAAGCGGGTCGCGACGTCCGCCTGTCTGTAGATTATCGTTTCTGATTTCTGCCGGTAGCGAAAATAGAGGCGCGGTGTGCGAACACCGCGCCTTTTTCTTTACCGTGGGAGTGTTTGTTGTTGGCGTCTTTGAAAATTAAATAAAATTATGAAATCCAGAACCCGTTTTCTGTGGATAAAACTCCACACGTATTTTTCCTGCTTCTTCCTCCCTTTGGCGATAATGTATCTCGCCACCGGTATGCTGCATATGATGGATGTCGACGGTGGTGTGCGCAGCGAGAAGCAATTCGAAGTAACCCTGCCCGATGGCATTCCCGAAGCAGAGGAGGATGTGCGGGCCATCATGCTGCCACTGATGCGGGAAAAAGGGCAGGATATGACGTTGCCTGCCGATTACTACTACGAACCCAAAGAGCGTTATATCGGTTGGTACGGTTACAAGGGGCAGGTGTACTTTGAGCCGCTGGCAGAACCGGAAAAGGCGATTCTGCACATTAAAAAGCACGACCTCTGGCACCAGTTCCTGCTGATCCACAAGGGGCATGCGGGGCCGATTTTCTGGGTGGTGGGATTGCTGTTCGGGCTCAGCCTGCTGTTCAGCCTGGTCAGTGGGCTGGTGATTGCCATTGCGGTGCCGATGTTCCGCAGAACATCGATCGTATTTACCCTGCTCGGGGTTGTGGCGCTGACGGTGGGGATTACGCTGGGGGTGTGAGGCCTGTTGTTATTTGATCGCCCCGGAAAGCTCCGGGGCGATCTGTTGTTTAGCAGAATTTTGTCAGCTGGAAGCCGCCTTTGTGGCAGGCTGTGGATTGATCGGCGCCAGGCTAATTTCCCCACGCTGAGACTCGATCCATTTATTCATGCGCGTCTCCAGCACATTCAGCGGCAGCGCGCCCGCCCCCAGAAGCGCGTCGTGGAAACGGCGGATATCAAAATTATTCCCGAGCGTCTTTTCTGCGCGCGCGCGAAGTTCCTTGATTTTCAACTGCCCGATCTTATACGCCAGCGCCTGCCCGGGCCACACCAGATAGCGGTCCACCTCCACCACGATATCGTGCTCCGGCTTGGGGCTGTTTTCCTTGAAGTAGGCGATGGCCTCATCCCGGCTCCAGCCGAGCTGGTGCATACCTGTATCCACCACCAGCCGCACCGCGCGCCACATGTCGTAGGTCAGCGCGCCGAACTCGTTGTACGGATTCTTGTACAGGCCGAGATCGTAGCCGAGGCTCTCGGAATACAGGCCCCAGCCTTCCACAAATCCCGTGTACATCTTGGTGCGGCGCAACGGGTGAATATCCTTTTGCTCCTGCGCCAGTGCAATCTGCAGGTGGTGCCCCGGCATTGCTTCGTGCACCGTGAGCGCTTCCATTTCCCAGGTCGGGCGGCTTGCCAGGTCATAGGTATTGGCAAAGAACACACCCGCGCGTCCGGCTTCCATCGAACCCGGCTGATAGTAGGCGGTGGTCTGGGATTTCTCCGAGTAAGCAGGGATCGGCTTCACGCCATAGGGCAGGCGCGGCAGGGTGCCGAACAGCGCGGGCAACTCGCCGTCGATACGCTTGGCTATGTCCCGGTAGTTTTTCAGTAACTCTTCTTTGCTCTGGTAGTAAAAACGCGGATCATTGCGCAGGAAATCGTTGAACTCCTGAAAGCCTCCGGTAAATCCGGTTTTTTCTATAATCGCTTCCATTTCGCTGCGGATACGGCGCACTTCGGCAAGGCCGATGCGGTGAATTTCCTCCGGACTCAGCTCGGTGGTGGTTTCCTCGCGCACTTTGTGGGTGTACCAGCGAACGCCGTCATCATTCCTGGTGAACGCGGTTTCTGTACTCGCATTGGGAATATATTCCCGCTCCACATACTCCGCGAATCGCTGCCAGTTTGGTACCAGCGTTTTCTGGTAAATATTCTGTGCGCGCTGGCGCAGGCGGGTCTGTTGTGCGGCGGGAATACTTGCGGGCATTTCGTTAAATGCCTTTAACAGCGGGCTCTGCTGCGGATCGGCGGGAATCAGCGCACGGATCTGGCCGGGGAGCTCGCGCAGGGTGATCTGCGGCGGGGTCAGCTTTTGCTTCAGGCCCTTTTCCATCAGGATTTGGGTCTGCTCGATCAATCCGGGCAGTTTCTCCAGGCGCGCGAGGATATTTTCATAGTCTGCGGCATTGCGCTTGGGCATGGCGCTGAGTACGGATGGCACGCTGCGCTGGATGCCGCTCATGTGGTTTACCGGCAACAGGTGGTCGGGGAACTGGTAGCCGCGGACCTGGAGCAGGAGGTCCTGGTACAGCAGTTGGTAGTCGAGTTTTTCGTTTTCGAGCAATCTCGATTCATCAATGTGGCGGCTGGCGGCGAGCAGTTCGCGGGTCTGGCCTTTGCGCCGCTCGATGCCTTTGGTGGATTGATCGGTCCACTTTTTTTCCACCCCGGGGTAGCCTTCGTAGGTTCCTCTTTCCGGGTAGCTTTCCATGATCCAGCGGTAGCGCAGGTCCTGCAGGGCCTGAAGCTTTTCGCTCGCGCCTTTTTTGGAGAGCGCATTCAGGTCTTTTTCAAAAACTTTCTGGTCCATGGCCTGGACATTGAAGCTTGCGGCCATGATGGCGACGGATAATCCGACGGATTTAGAGTTCAGGATTTTTTTGAATGAAGTGGGAAAAAGCATGGTACTTCCTGTCTCTGATTGTTCTATTTGTAAATAATTTTTGTATTCGGAGCACCGAGACTGCGCTTTGTTCTGGCGGCTGTGGCGGCCAGGCATCGGGTATTCGTTTTCGAAACCGCTGTGAATACATCCCTGTACGCTGCGTCGGCGACGTGGCCCGGCCGCTTCAACGCGGCGCCTACGGCCCCTGTCGCCGACGCTTTCGAAAACGAATCCCCGACACCCGGCCTTCGCTTTAAGTTATGTACTTCGTAGCGGATACGTAATCAGATAGCAGCAGCCTGGCCGTTGAAATTGTTGTTGCCCATGGCTTCAATTCTTCTGCGAATTTGTTCTTCGATGCCTTTGGCATCCAGGCCGATTTCCGCGAGTAATTTCTGGTGCTTGCCGTGCTCGATGATTTTATCCGGCAAGCCCAGCTGCAACAGTGGTACCGGCCTGATTCTCTGATTCAGGTATTCCGCTACCGCGCTGCCGGCGCCACCGGCAATGGTGTTTTCTTCCAGAGTGACAAGAAGTTCGTGGCTGTCGGCCAAGCGATTGATCAGCTCCTCGTCCAGCGGTTTTACCCAGCGCATATCCACCAGCGTTGCGCCGAGCCTTTCCGCCGCCTCGCGCGCCGGCGCCAGCAGGGTGCCGAAGCTCAGGATCGCCACACTGGCCCCCTCGCGGATGACCCGCGCCTTGCCGATTGGCAGCTCGGTCATTTCCTGTTTGATCTCCACTCCCGGGCCGGTACCGCGCGGGTAACGCACTGCGGCGGGACCTTTGTGCTGGTAGGCGGTGTAGAGCAGCTGGCGGCACTCGTTCTCATCGCTGGGAGCGGCGATGACCATATTGGGCAGGCAGCGCATGAACGTTAGGTCGAAGCTGCCCGCGTGGGTGGGGCCGTCCTCGCCGACGAGACCGGCGCGGTCGATGGCGAAGGTCACATCCAGGTTCTGGATCGCCACGTCGTGCACCATCTGGTCGTAGCCGCGCTGCAGGAAGGTGGAGTAGATCGCCACTACCGGCTTTTGGCCCTCACAGGCAAGACCGGCGGCGAGGGTGACCGCGTGCTGTTCGGCGATCGCCACATCGTGATAGCGCTCAGGGAAGCGCTCGGCAAAGTCCACCATGCCGGAGCCCTCGCACATGGCGGGGGTGATGGCGATCAGCTTGTCGTCCAGCGCGGCGGTATCGCACAGCCACTGGCCGAAAATATCCTGGTACTTCGGACCTTTCTTTTTGGTCTCTGGAGCCGCGACCTGAACCTTGGGTTCCGGTTCGAGCTTGTTCAGTGCGTGATAGCCCACCGGGTCTTCTTCCGCCGGGCCGAAACCCTTGCCCTTGGTGGTGACGATGTGCAGTAGCTGCGGGCCGCGCTGGTTGCGCAGGTTGCGCAGGGTATGCACCAGATCCTGCATATTGTGGCCGTCCAACGGGCCAACATAGTTGAAGCCCAGCTCCTCGAACAGGGTGCCAGGTGTGATCATGCCCTTCACGTGTTCTTCGGTGCGCCGCGCCAGCTGCCAGGCTTTGGGAATCACCGACAGGATCTTGCGACTGCCCTCGCGCATGCTGAGATACGTTTTGCTGGCGAGGATGCGCGCGAAGTAGGTGGCGAGGCCGCCCACGTTCTTGGAGATCGACATGCGGTTGTCGTTCAGCACCACCAGCATGTCTCGGCCGGTGTGCGCGGCGTGGTTCAGGGCCTCGAAGGCCATGCCGGCGGTCATGGCGCCGTCGCCGATGACGGCAACCACCCGGCGCTCGTCCGGGGAGCCCAGTGCCATACCCAGCGCCGCGCTGATGGAGGTGCTGGAATGGCCCACGCCGAAGGTGTCGTAGGGACTTTCACTGCGCTTGGGGAAGCCGGACAGGCCGCCCTGCTGGCGCATGCTCAGCATCTGTTCGCGGCGGCCAGTGAGGATCTTGTGGGGGTAGGTCTGGTGGCCAACATCCCACACCAGGCGGTCTTCCGGGGTGTTGTAGATGTAGTGCAGGGCGATGGTAAGCTCGACGACGCCGAGGCCGGCACCGAAGTGGCCGCCGGTCTGGCCCACACAGTACAGCAGGTATTCGCGCAGTTCGGTGGCCAGCTGGGGCAGTTGTTTTTCCGGCAGGGCGCGCAGTTGAGCCGGATCGTCGATCTGGTCGAGCAGCGGTGTATGCGGGCGCTGGCGGGGTATCTGGTCGAACATCTAGGGTCCTGAATTCGGGCGTTCGGGCCCGTCTTCACGCCCCGCTTGGCGATGGCAAGCGGCGCTGGGCCCAAAGTATCAATTGCAACTGATAATGGAAGGGGATTGTATGCCCACGGGCGCGAGATTGCATCCCAAGGGAAGGAGGCTTCGAATTGCACCTGGGGCGCCAGATCGACTGGTACGGCTTCGATTCGGGGGTTTTTACTACGCCACCAGTCAGTGGTCCCGATGGACTATATAGTCCGCCAGCTGCTGCAGCACGGCAGTATTGCCGCCCAGTTGCGCGAGGGCGTCAGTGGCTTCGCGGTGTAGCTCGTCGGCTTTGGCGCGGGCGCCGTCGAGGCCGAGCAGGGAGACGTAGGTGGGCTTGTTGCGGGCGGCGTCGGCGCCCTGGGTTTTGCCCAGAGTGGAGGTATCCGCGGTCACGTCGAGGATGTCGTCCTGTACCTGAAACGCGAGGCCGATGGCCTCGGCGTAGCGGGTGATGGCCGCCAGTTGCGCCTCATTGGCGCCGCCGATCAATGCGCCCATTCTGGCGCTGGCGCTGATCAGGGCGCCAGTCTTGAGGCGGTGCATCTGCTTCAGTTGTTCCAGTGACAGGGACTGGTTCACTGCGGCGAGGTCGATGGCCTGCCCGGCGACCATGCCGCGGGCGCCGGCGGCGTGGGCCAGTTCGGCAACGAGGCGAATGCGCAGTTCCGCGGACAGTGGTGCGCCAGCGAGGAGTTCGAAGGCCTGGCATTGCAGGGCGTCGCCGGCGAGGATCGCGGTGGCTTCATCGAACTGGATATGGCAGGTGGGACGGCCGCGGCGCAGGTCGTCGTCGTCCATGGCCGGCAGGTCGTCGTGCACCAGCGAGTAAGCGTGCACACACTCCAGCGCGGCCGCCGCTTCATGGCTTTTATCTGCTGCGGCGGTACCACCAAGGGCCTGGGCTGCGGCGTATACCAGCGCCGGGCGCAGGCGCTTGCCGGGGCCGAGGGCGGCGTAGTTCATGGCGGCGAACAGCGCGCTGGCATCGGACTGCTCCGCCAGCGCCGCTTTCAGGGTCTGTTCGACCTGGAGACCGGAGGATTGCAGGAAGGCTCTGAGTTTTGCGGGTATTGCGACCGGGGAATGGGTTTGGGGGGAAGTGCTCACTTACTCCGCATCTCCGGAGAATTCGTCTTCCGCGTCGAACGGCAGTTCCTGTACCTTGCCGCCTTCTTCCATCAATACCTTGACCTTCTGCTCGGCGCTCGCCAGTTTCTGCTGGCACTCGCGGGTGAGCTTCACGCCCCGCTCAAAGTCCGCCAGTGCCTCGTCCAGCGGCAGGTCGCCGCTTTCCAGGCGCTCCACCAACTGTTCCAGTTCCTCCAGTGCGCTCTCGAAGGTAGCGGTTTTCTTTTTCGCGGCCATGACATTGTCCCGATAATAGTCCCGATAAATGGCGTGGGTATCCAATTGCGGGCAACCTTAGCGGCTGCGGCGGAGGGGGTCAATTGGCGGCGCAGGTCACACCCCCTGCGACAATATGGCGCACTTGCGCGGGCGGCGTTTCCGATAGCATTTCCGGGTTTAGAAAAAAAGGAAATTGCCGTGCGCCCTGCATCTCAGTACCGCCATTGGCGGGGAGATGCTGGCGGCGCGCAGAAAGCGCGGCCGGACCCCGCTAACGGCTGCCGTTGGTGCTGGCCCCGGCGCCGCGCCGGCGACACAATAGAGTGCTAAATCCGTTGTCGAGGGCCGGTCTTCGTGACTTCCGCTTTACCCACGCCGCCAGAGGCCGGGGATAAAACCGTCATCACCAATCTGCGGCGCCTCACTGTACTGCGCGCTCTGGCACTCAGTGCCTATATCGGCGCCAGCCTGTGGCTGGCGGATGCGCTGAGCGGTGGCGCGCTGGTGTTTGTATTGCTGGGGGTGATTACCACCCTGATCAGCGCCTGGCGCGCCCGCGGCAGTGTCGCTGTCGGTCGCGCCGAGTTTTTCGGCCACCTGCTGATGGATTGGCTGTGGCTGCCGCCGCTGCTCGCCTTCAGCGGCGGCGCTGCGAACCCGTTCGTCACCTATCTGCTGGTCCCTCTCACCATCGCCGCCGCCACCCAGCCGCGTGTTTACGCCTGGTTGATGGCCGCCATCAGCATCGCCATCTACACCGCACTGATGATCTTTTTCCCCGGAGTTGATGGCGGTCACAGCGGCCACGCAGCGCCCGATATGCCAGCGGCCAGCAGCGAGTTCTATCGCCACCTGATCGGCATGTGGGCCACGTTTACCTTTTCTGCGCTGCTGATTGCGGGATTTGTTAACAGCATGGCGGAAGCCCTGCGCAGGCGCGACCGCCATCTGCACAAACTGAGGCAGGAGCAGGCGCGGCGGGATCAGGTGTTGTCGCTCGGCACCCTCGCCGCGGGCACCGCGCACGAACTGGCCTCGCCGTTGCAGACCATTGGATTACTTGTGGAAGAATTGCAGGCCCAGCGCGATAAGGATAACGACATCGACGAGCAGGATCTGGCTCTGCTGCAGCAGCAGGTCGGCCTGTGCAAGCAGGCACTGGAGCAGTTGAAGAGCCGTGCCCGCGACCCGGAGGGCCGCGACGAATTCCAGCCGGTGGCGAAATTTCTCGAGCGCAGCCTGGAGCGCTGGCAGCTGCTGCGCCCAGACGCGCGTTTTGCACTGGTACAGCAGGGCCCCGCAACTCTCGAGGCGCGACTGCCGCTGACCCTGGAGCAAACCCTCATCAACCTGCTCAATAATGCGCTGGATGCCTCGCTCGCGGCGGGAAAAAAAGCACCGGTGGACATAAAGGCCCAGTGGAACGGCGAGCGCCTGTCTGTGGAAATCGCCGATAGCGGCGCGGGGCTGGATATCGGCAGTCTGGAACCCAAGGGTTTTGGTATCGGTCTGATTCTGAGTAAAACCGCGCTGGCGCAATTGGGGGGCCGCCTCACCTTGAAGGCCCGCGAGCGGCTTTCCGGCACCGTGGCCATCATCGAGCTGCCACTCGCCACCAAGCCCAGGGAGATATTGTTGCCGTGAACAAGCCGCGCCTGTTGATTGTCGACGACGAATCCGGCACCCGGAATATGCTGGAGCGGGCTATGTCCCGCCGCGGCTTTGAGACCCGGGTGGCGGCAAATGTGGATGAAGCGCAGGGTATCATTGCCCGGGAAAGGTTCGACAGCGCGCTGCTGGACCTGAAAATTCACCACGACAGCGGCCTGGAGCTAATCGCGCCGCTGCGCTCATCGAATCCCCGTGCGCGCATCGTTCTTCTCACCGGCTATTCCAGCATCCCCACGGCGGTGGCGGCGATCAAACTCGGTGCGGACGATTATCTGTGCAAACCCGCGGGTGGTGATCAGCTGGTGGCGGCACTGCTCGGGGATCCGGGTGCCCGCCATGAGGCGCCGCCGCTGCCGGATATCGCGAGTGCGCCACCTTCGGTAAACCGGCTGGCGTGGGAGCATATCCAGCGGGTGCTCGCGGAGAATGATGGAAATATTTCCGCCACTGCCCGGGTGCTGGGAATGCACCGGCGCACGCTGCAGCGGAAATTGCAGAAGCGGCCGAAGGTGCAGTAATACTTACTATCGTCATACCGGCGCAGGCCGGTATCCAGAGTTTGGCTTTGGTGGAGCTGGATCCCGGCTCAAGGCCGGGATGACCTACTCAGGGTAGAAAATTCTGGATCTGTCGCCCGCCGCCTTGAATCTCCCGCTCCATCAAATAGTGCGCCAGCGCCCGTTTCTGACTGTTGCTAAAGCCATAGTTCGGCATCGGCGGTGTCGGTGTGTCAAAGTAATCCGCCAGCTGTTTGAGCGTGTACCTGCGGCTCAGGTCTTCCAGCGGTAGTTGCTGGTGGCAGCGGATGCAGTTGCGTCGCTCGAAGATCTGCGCCCCCTGGCGCGCGGCGTCACCATCAATAGCGAGCGGCTTTTTGGGCGCGATGATCGAGGGGCGTTGGTCTGCGGGTGCGGCGGATGCATTCTGTTTCGCCGCGCCCGGTTGCACCCGGTACACCGCGCCGGCGTAGTCGTCGGAGATGTAAATATTACCGCGCGCATCTTCGGCGATATCCACCGGGCGGCCGTACACCGTATTGCGGTCATCCCCCAGAAATCCCCACAGAAAATCTTCCGCGCGAATCTTGCCGCTGCCATCCCAGTGCAGCGCCACCACTTTGTAGCCGTCTTTCACATCCCGGTTCCAGGATCCGTGCAGTGCCACCAGCGCGGCATCGCGGTATCTCGCCGGCTGTTCCGGACTGCGCAGAAAACGCATACCCAGCGGCGCGTTGTGAGCGCGAAACTCGTATACCGGAGGGATGGATGCGGCGATTTTCTGCTGGATCTCCGAGTTTTTCCCCTCACCAAAATCCGGATCGGGTACGCGGTCGCCGTTGGCATAGGGCCAGCCGTAAAAGCCATCCTGCACAATACGGTTCAGCTCGCAGGGCGGAAAGTCGTTTCCCAGCCAGTCGCGTCCGTTGTCGGTGGCGTAGAGGGCACCGTCTTTCGGCGACCAGTCGAATCCCACACTGTTGCGCAGTCCTGTGGCATAAATCTCGAACTGACTGCCGTCCGGGCGAAAGCGCATAATGGCAGCGCGGTGCGGGTCTTCCTCTTTGCACACATTGCAGGTGGAGCCGCTGGAGAGGTACATCCAGCCATCCGGCCCCATGCCGATGGTCTTGGTCCAGTGGTTTCCGGTATCCGCAAGCCCGGTCACGATCTTCTGATAGCGACCGGCGATGCGTCCGTCGGAGTGGTCGAATAGCGCGCGGCCGACACCATTGCTTTCGGCGATGTACAGCCAGTCCTCAAACAGTGCCAGACCGTGGGGACGCTGCAGGCCATCGATCAGTACCCGCTGGCCGTCGGCCTTGCCATCGCCATTGCGATCCGCCAGCAGCAGGCTCACCTGTCCGAGCCTGGGCTGTGAAACCAGCAGGTCGCCGTTGCGGGTTACCGCCATAAAACGCGCGTTGGGTACTTCGTCGCTGTAGAGGTCCAGACGATAACCCGGTGCCAACTGCAACTGGTGCCGCACCGTCTTGTCATCGGTATGCGCGCCCAGCAACTGACCCCAGGGCAGATTGACACCGGGAATCAGGCCAGCGACGACCGCCGCCACCAGTAAAACAATGCTGATGGCGGCAAATACTGCCATGAAATAAGAAGTTAGCGCGCTTTTCGACGAGGCTCTCACAATCGTCTTGATCTCGTAACAAAAGTAACTATAGTAGGCCGCTAAATGTCGCACAGCAGTACCAGTTGCGACACACGACACCGCTCCCCCGAATCCCTTTCCAAGAAAAGTGTGACGCCAGTCACATGTATGTAAGACATCTCTTACATCAAGTTCAGCACTTTCCCACTACCCGAATTTTCTCCAGCGACCATAATGTAATTGCAAGGACGGATAACGGATTGCACCGGCGGCAAGGACAGGTTCCCAAGGATTGGAGACCGCGCTGCCAGCCTGAATGGATTTGGGCACCATCCTGTGAGACGCACCGCTTGGGCTGGACTGCTCAAGCGGTGTTTTACATTTGGGGCGCTGCAAATTTCCCCTCTGGCCGCCGATTCCATTCTGGCTCTCCCGCGCTTTCTCCCTCATTTAGCACATCCTGTAATGGGTGCCGATCGTGACACTTTGCCGTTCTGCACCAAAGATCTGCACCACATTCTGCCGGCTGTCTGGAAATCGTAACAAACCTCCGCTTTAATCAGCACAAGACGGTCCAAAAATTGTGGCCGCGGAGGATAAAGCATTCAGTAATCTACTGCTGTATTCGTTTGTTACGCAGCCACCCTGGCATCATTGGTGGTCAAGCCTTCATCGCTTCCAGATTTCGTCTCTTTTCCCCAGTTTCTCTCGCGCCACCGCATTTTCCCGCTTTATCCGTCGTTATTTCCCGCTCCAGTCCCGATCCCTGTTTCAACGCCTTTTCCTGCTCCGCCACCAGAACCGCGCCGGAATTCCTTCGGGGCTCTGTGGTTTTCGGAGTATGCCAATACCGGAGGTGAACACATGCAAGCACAAATCCTGAGATTGAATCTCGCAGGGCAGCCGCTGGAGTGGTTGAGTTGGGAGGAAGCCGCCTGTCTGTATGTACGCGATCTGGTCACCTGGACCCTTGGCGGTGTGGTGCAGACGGTGCGCGGCGGCGTCAACCGCAGTGGTGAGCGCTCGCGGCTGGATCTCGCTGCGATCATCGCCTGCGGTGGCGAGCGCATGGCGCGCCCACGCAATCGCCCTCCGCTCACCAACCGCGCTCTGTTTGCGAGAGACGAACACACCTGCCTCTACTGCGGCAGCTGGTTTCCGCTGCGCGAACTGACCCGGGACCACGTACACCCGGTGTCCAAAGGGGGGCGCGATGCCTGGGAGAATGTAGTCACTGCCTGCCGGCGCTGCAATCAGCACAAGGGAAACCGGCTGTTGCAGGATATTGATATGGAGTTGCTGGCGCTGCCGTTTGTACCCAATGCGGCGGAGTACCTGGCGCTAATTAACAGTGTGCGGATTCGCGGCGACCAGATGGAGTTTCTGCGCGGCCAGTTTTCCCGGCCGCGGCAGGTGGGGTGGCTATTGGCAGACGGGATGCCGAAAGCGGGTTGACCTCTGCGGTCTCACACCGCACGGCGGATCAGTGCGGTGAGGTAGGCGCAGAAGTCGTGCCCGTGGTTCTGCAACATTTTCGGAAACATGGAAATGGGCGTCATCCCGGGAAAGGTGTTGACTTCGTTCAGATAGATTTCGCCGCTCTCGGTGAGGAAGAAATCAATCCGCGACAGGTCTTCCAGTTGCAGGCCGACAAAGGCCCGCCGCGATGCCGCGTCAATCCAGCCCAACTGGGCTTCAGACAGCCCCTCCGCCACCACATGAGTCAGTGCACGGCTGCCCTCCGCGTATTTTTCATCGTAGCTGTAGAAGGTATCTGATGGCGCGCAGACTTCGCCGGGCGCGGTAATCACCAGCTCTCCCTCATAGGTGTAGGCCGCGACTTCCAGTTCGCGCACCTTGAGGCATTTTTCCACCAGCACGTAGGGGGACAGGGTAAAGGCTTCCTGCAATGCGCTTTCCAGCGCGGCTTCGTCGCTCACCTTGTAGCAGCCCACAGAGGAACCCTGGCTGGATGCTTTTACAAACACCTCGCCCCACAGCTTGAGCGCGTCGCGGGCCTTGGCGGTTTCCTCCGCGGTGTTGGCACAGAGGAACTGGTAGGGGGTATTGTCGATACCGAGCGCGCTGAGCCACAGTTTGGTGGTGATCTTATTGAAGCAGATCTTGCTGGCCTCGGGACCGCAACCGTAATAGGGGAGGCCGAGTATCTCCAGCTGCGACTGCAGATCGCCGGTTTCACCCGGATAGCCGTGAATGGCGGGAATGACGTAATCCACCGGCTGCGCGGCGCCACTGGCGCTGTAGAGCAGCTTGTCCGAGCGCAACTCACGCAGGGTGCCTTCGGCATCCTGCAGCCGGCCGGCGCTGTCCATGGTGACCCGGGTGAGCTGGATGCCTGGTGATTTCGCCAGCTCGCGCTGGATGAAATCCGCGGTGCGCAGGGATACATCGTGTTCGCTGCCGCCACCGCCGCAGATCAGCAGTACCTGGATATCATTCTGTTGGCTCATCGGGCTCTCATCCGTCGAATTCTTATCAATCGGTCTATTTGTCAGGGCGCCGCCGGTGCGGAGAGTACCTGCGCACATTGCGCCGGCATTTCAGGCTTTTTCGGCGGTTTCTCCGGTTTTGGTTTTGCCGGCGCAGTGCCGTTCAGGATGGCGTAAAACTCATCGCTAAACCACCAGTCCAGGCCGCCTTCACAGGGTTTGCCACTCACTTTGGGCTGCGGCACACAGCTGCTGTCTCCCGGCGGGCAGTTCAGGCGCACATGAAAATGATAGTTGTGCCCCCACCAGGGGCGCACTTTGCGCAGCCACTCGTTGTCGTTACCGGCAATATCGCACATTTTCCGCTTGATGGTAGGGTGCACGAAGATTCGCGCGACACGGGGGTCCTCGGAGGCAATGCGCAGAATGCCGGGAATACGCGGGTCCCAATTCCGTTTCAACAGAATGTGTTTGCGGTCGTCGGCGATGGGTGTGGCGGATATGTTGTCCCGTTCCCATGCGGTCAGCGGGCGCTCCGCCGCGCGCTTGTCCTGGGAGAACCAGATATCCGCGTCCAATCCCATCTGATGGCTGGCGTGGCCGCTGCTGAACGGGCCGCCGCGGGCCATCGACATGTCGCCGATCTGCAGGCGGCCTAGCCCGTTTTCTTCCACCGCGTTGGAAAAGTCCTTGAGGAACTCCACCAGGTAGGGGCTGCCGTAGTGGCGGTTGCGTCCGGTGCGCACCAGTTGGAAACCCTCCCCCCGCAGCGGCATCTTCTCCGCGCCACTCAGGCAACCATTGCTGTAGCTGCCGATACTTTCGGGTAACTGGTTTGACGGGCGTTTTATCGCCTCCCACGGATTCTTGGCCAGAGCCGGAGCCGCGCTACCCAGAAGCAGTGCGCTGAACAGCGCCAGGCCAAGGAATCGGGCAGTGAGTGAATGGGGCGTTACTGAAATGCTGATTGGCGACATGGTGTACTGCAATTGTGTCGGTTAGTGTTTTTGTGCCCGGAGAATTATAGAAGTTCCGCCGGCGAGTTCTGTCGAACGATCCGCTTTCATGCAGATTCGCGAATATTGCCCCGGCACAAATCCACTATGTTTGTGATTGACCCGCTGACTTCCCGCGGGCGAAACAAGCCGCGGAATCCTGCCATTCTATGACCCTCGACCAGATCGTAATTCTCGCGATTATTGCCGTCACCATCGTGCTCTTTATCTGGGGGCCCTGGCGACACGACATGGTGGCGCTGGCTTCCCTGTTGGCTTGCGTGTTCACCGGGCTGATCGAACCGGAAGCGGCATTCAGCGGTTTTGGCCATCCCGCCGTTGTCACCGTTGCCTGTGTGCTGATCCTGAGCCGCGGGCTGCAGAGTACCGGCGCGATGGACGCACTGGCGCAGAAAGTCGTCCCCAAGCGCGGTGGTGTCACACTGGCCATTGCCTCGCTCACGGCGCTCGGCGCCGGCATGTCTGGCTTCATGAACAATGTCGGCGCCATGGCGCTGTTGATGCCGGTGGCCACGGATGTGGCTGATCGCTATGAACTGCCGCCGGGCAAGGTGCTGATGCCGCTGTCCTTTGGCACCATTCTCGGGGGGATGACCACCCTGATCGGCACACCGCCAAATCTGATCGTATCCGGCTTCCGCGCCAATGCTGGTGCGGGCAGCTACGGCATGTTCGATTTCACGCCGGTGGGATTGGTGGTGGCGCTGGTGGGGGTGTTGTTCGTGGCGCTGATCGGCTGGCGTCTGGTACCGGCGCGCACCCAGGTGGGTGCGAATACCTTTGAAACGGGCACCTATCTTACCGAGGCTCTGGTAGGGGAAAAGAGCGCCGCCATCGGCAAATCGCTGGCGGAGCTCGTGAAAATGATCGGCGACGAGGATGCACAGGTAATTGGCCTCGTGCACAACAATGCGCGGGTCTCAACCGCCATGCCGGGGCTCAGGGTGCGCGCGGGGGATTTGCTGGTCATTGAATCCGACCCGGAAGCCCTGTCGGCGGTCCTTTCGAGTCTGGGGTTGACGCTGGCGGCGGACACGGAAAAAACGGACAGAGACAAGGACGAAAAGGAAAAGAGCGAAAAGGACAAAAACGGCAAGGACAAAAACGGCAAGGACAAAAACGGCAAGGACAAAAACGGCAAGGACAAAAACGGCAAGGACAAAAACGGCAAGGACACAACGGGGGCACGGGAAAGCAGCGGCGCCAGTGCCGGCGGGACCTCTGGCAAGCCCCCCAGGCCAGCGACGAACGGCTCTGATGCCCGTCGTGAACTCGTCGGTCCGGGTACAGTGGATGTACCTCCCGAGCTGGGGCGCGCGGAAGAGAAAGCGAAGAGCGCCGCTGAAGTGGAAGAGATAAAGCGCGGACAGGAGAAAAAAGAGGCGGAGGAGAAACGCGCCCGCGATCGCGCCGAGATGGTGCTGCGGGAAATGGTCGTGTTGCCGGACTCATATCTGATTGGGCGCACGGCGGAAAATCTGCGCCTCGCCGGCCGCTATGAAATCAACCTGTTGGCGCTGTCGCGCCAGGGACGTCGCTCGGTCAAGCGCCTGCGTTCCACACCGCTGACCGGTGGCGATGCGTTGCTGATGATGGGTACCGAGGAAAACCTGCGCAACTTCGCCAACGAACAGCGGTGCGTGCCTCTGGCGCAGCGGGACATCACCATTCCCAATAAGGAAAAGGCGTATGTAGCGCTCATTGCGATGGCACTGGCGGTGGCGGGAGCGGCGTTTGGTCTGCTGCCGGCGGCCATTTCCTTCGCGACCTGTGTGCTGGCCTATATGGCGCTGAAGGTGGTTCCGCTGCGACATGTGTATGAGTCGGTAGATGGATCGGTAATTGTGCTGCTGGGGGCGCTGATTGCGGTGGCGGAGGTGATGGACTCCAGCGGCGCCGCCGACGTGGTGGCCAAATCGATGCTGGACAATGTGGCGCAGGGGCAGCCGGTGGTGGCGCTGGTGCTAATACTGGTGGTGACCATGACCCTGTCGGATTTTATGAATAACGCGGCGACGGCGGCGGTGATGTGCGCAATCGCACTCAGTGCGGCGGGGCAACTCGACGTGAATCCGGACAGTTTCCTGATGGCGGTGGCCATCGGAGCTTCCTGTGCCTTCCTGACACCAGTCGGCCACCAGAACAACACGCTGATTCTGGGCCCGGGCGGGTTCAGGTTTGGGGATTACTGGCCGATGGGATTGCCGATGGAGCTGCTGGTCGTCGCGGTGTCGGTACCGATGCTGTTGTGGGTCTGGCCCCTCTAGGCCACATCGTCGTCCGGTGCCGCCGCCAGGTCCGCAAGATATTTTCCGCAGAAGCGCAGCGCATCGGTGACCGTGACTATCCCCGCAAGCTCGCCTTCTTTCATCACCAGCACCGAGCCTATCCCAGTCTCCGCCATGGCCAGCAGGATCTTGTCGAGGGGGTCGTGGAGGTCGGCAATGTAGGGGCGGCGGGCGCAGACGTCGCGCACATAGAGCTGTTGCTCTTCCAGCCGGTGACCGGGAGAGCGCACGCGGTCTATGTCGCCCTGGGAAATGACGGTTTCCAGGTCGCCCTCGCGGGTGACCGGCAAATGATGGACACGGTGTTCCTCCATCAGCGCCTCAGCGGCCTCAATGGGGGCGTCGATGTCGATATGGTAGGGAAATGGCGTCATTAACGCCGCCAGTGTGGGCATACGGTGGATATCCCGTATTTTTGCCATAAGCCTCGGTACTCCCTAACGGATTGCATCTCGATGTTCTGTTGCCGGGCAGCGCGCCGTTCCGGCAACGGGTTCAACAAGAATAGAACGAGGTCGAATCAATATCCGCTAAATAAAAAATTATTCGCCCTGTTGGCTATTCATAAACAAGTCAGTATTATGCGCAGCGCCTGGCCGGAGGTCTCATATGCTGGGGCCTTGTAACGCGGCGGTCTGGATTTGGCATCCGGACCCGGGTTGAATTTCCGGAAACAGGCATTATCTATAGCCATATCTTGTGATCTTCATTTAACTGAACAGTCGGCCTTATGCTGTTTTTAGTCGAGTGTTTAATTATTACCAGTAAGTGGAAACCGTGGATATGGAATATCGGTGAACACCGGTGGTCTATCGTCGAATGGCCGGGGCTGAGCGTTGGCTTTACATTGTTTTGAATTGATATTTCTTTACACAGCAAGCACTTGACGTGCCGATATAACGGAATTTGGGTGGTATTTCTCAGGGATTGGCGTGCATCGTTCGACGCCTGTTGAATTCCGCTTGGACTATTTCGTTTGTGTCTATCTTAATAAGGTGGGTGATATACGGCATTTCGGGTCAGCTTGCGCGCGATTGATTCAAAGCGGTGGATTGGAAGTCGCGAAGTCTGTCCGGCGGAAATTTTATCGGGATTGAACACCGCTAAACCGGTGATTCTTCATTAAAACACACTATCAAAAGCATAAATCTTTTATATATATCGAGGCTCAGTATATATGTTTCAGGAATACGACCAGATCGAACAGCAAATCGCCGAGCACCAGGCCAGAATTGAAGAGCTGCAGGAGCAGATGGCCAAGGCCGAGCGCAAGAAGCAGGGCGTAATCGCGTTCGACAAGGCGTTGGTCAATCTGGCGGCGGAATATGAAATGGAAGAGGAGGAGCTGTACTCCGCGCGCGGTGAGCAGATCGTCGAGTGGCTGGTTGGTCAGCTGAACAATGACGATGCGCCGGATTACATCCGTACCCTTAAGGCCCGCGTTGCCCGCACACTGAAGCGCGAGGGTGAGGCACCGCGCCGCAGCGCCGGCCGCCGTGCCACCGCTTCTGCCAAGCCGGCGGAGCCCAAGCTGGAGACCGGTCACTACCGCAACCCCTATACCAACGCCACCATCGAAAAGAAAAAGCGCAACCCCAAACAACTGAACCAGTGGGTTGCCGAGCACGGCCTGGACAAGGTGCAGAGCTGGAAAATCTGATTCCACCTGCGCACTGACGGATAAAAAAGCCCCCGGTAGTCCCAGCTACCGGGGGCTTTTTGTTTTTCTGGTGCCACTTTTTCAGGCAATGCCGCTCGATTTACGCCAATCGGAATATTCCCGCGCTAGCCGGTAAACGCGTGTAAAGCATTTCAACAATACTTTTCGGAGTCTCGAGCCTGCAGCCATTAACACTCAGCTGCGAGTTCCACGTTGAAGTGCGTCAACAAGGAGTACCTTGTGCCAGTGAGGTTATCTTTACCGGGTATCGGCCATTTTTTTCTGCCTTGTTGTCGGTGCATGCGCGCCGCGTTCAGCCTCGTGTTTCTCCTGTGCCTGTTGCTTGCGCTCGGCGGCTGTGGTTCCGGCAGGACCGGTACTGACCGCGCGCTGGGCAGCGGCAGCTCGAGCAGTGGCGGATCAAGCTCTGGATCGAGCAGTGGTGGCGGGGTTGGCAGTGGGCCGGAGCTGACCGGCATTCTCGCCGGCAGTATCCTGGGCCTGTACTACGAGACGCCGAGTTTTTCCGGTCTCACCGATGCCAGCGGTACTTTTCGCTACCGTAAGGGCGAAGAGGTTCGATTTACCCTCGGCGATGTCGACTTTGGGAGCGCGCCGGGAGCGCCGGAACTCAGTCTGTTTGAGCTGGCGGACAGCGCGCCACTGACATCGGAACTGGACCTGCGGGTGGCGCTGGAAGACCACCAGCGGGTGAATGCACTGGATCTCGTGTCGAACAGGATGTTGCTGCTGCTCACGCTCGACCGCGACCAGGATCCGACAAACGGCCTCGACCTTACCGACTGGAACCGGGATCTCGCCGATTACCAGGTGGACTTTGCCTACGATCTTTACGCCTTTCCCTTTCGTCGCGGTGTGGATTCCCTGCCCGCCATCAAAAGCGCGTTTGCCATCAAATACCAGGTGCCGCTCGATGCGCCACTGCTGTACCTCTACGATGCGCTCGGCATAGTGGTGCCGGTGCACGTGCCGATCAGGGAGACCCGCGATTTCAACGACGACGGCAGCATCGAGCAGGAAGTGCGGTGGAAGTACAACAGCCTCGGCCTGCCGCGGGACATTCGTTTCACCCTGGAGCCGGACAACACCGACTTCTGGCGCGAGCGCGTAGTGCTCGAATACGACGGTCAGGGCCGCCGTACAATCATGCTGCGGGAAACCGACATCGACGAGAACGGCAGCGTGGAATATTTCTACCGCTCCGAAAACTTCTACAACGGGCGCGGATTCCTGGTGGAAGTTCTTGAGGAAGACGGCCAGTTGGAAGTGAGCGAGCGCCGCCGCTATCTGTTTGAATACGACGATGGCGGGAATAATTCACTCTTCACATTCGAGCAGGACAGCAGTGTGGGCACCGGCGTCGACGCCGCCGTTGACGGCATACTCGACACCATCTTTCGTGTGCGCAGCCTTTACGACGACCGCGGATTGCTGGAAGTGCGGGAGGAGGAAACGGATCTCGACGCCGATGGTCTCATCGAGCGCCGCCGGATTTTCGAATTCGGCTACAACAACGCCGGGCGTCTACTGGAACAGGTGGATACTCTCGACAACGGCGAAACCGTTGCCGTGGACGGTGTGGTGGATGCGCGTATTAAGGTCGGCTACCGCTACAGTGCCAGCGGGCGCCTGTTGAAGGAGATTCTGCGCTTCGACGACAACGGCGATGGTGAGATGGACCGTGAAAACACCTACGAATTTGTGTATCTGAGCAGCGGCTTGCTGCGCGAGCAGACGTGGTCCTTCGATGCGAACGCAGACGGGCGGATAGATTCCCGTCGCACCTTCACCTACCGCTACCGCAGCGACGCGTTGCTAACGCAGGTGAAGATGGAACTGGACAGCGACGCCAGCGGCACCACCAATGCTAGTGAGGTGACCGACTACCTCTACAACAGCCGCGGTCAACTGCGGGAGACCGTCGTCGCCACATTCAACAGCGCCGGCGAGCGCCAGAGTTTGCTCACCGTTACCCGTGTCTATGGCGCCAATGGCCAGTTGCTCGACTGGTATCGCGAGGGCGAGGGCTTTACCGGCACCACCAATACGCTGCTGCATCTGCGCTGGCAGTACCTGCCGCTGGACGACGGTCTGCGCTACCTTGTTGACCACTACGGCTATCGCCAGCCGGCGTACACGGAAATCGGCATCACCGATGTGTATCTGCCGTGTATTAATTACCGCTTTGCGGAGGGCGGGACCCTATGCGCGAGGAGCTGGCCGCTGGAGTGGAAATTCCGCTGGGCGGAGGTGTGGAAGGCGCCGGGAGTGAATCTCGGTGGCCCGGTGGTGATCCGGCCCGGCGATGTACCGGAAGCCGTATATTGAGCCGGGGAGCGTCGCGCTGGAGCGGGTGCTTCAGCGCGACGGTCTGGATCAGTGCATTTTCAGGCGCGGCTTGACGAAGCGGTTTGCCTGCCCGATCAGGTAGAGCAGCATGGCCTTGGGCCAGCCGTGCAGGGCCGCCAGGTGCATGCGGTACAGCGAGCGGTAGGCGAGGCCGGCGAGGCGCCCTTCAATGGTGAAACTGCCTTTTACCAGTCCGCCCATCAGGCTGCCCACCGCATCGAACTTGGACAGCGAAACCAGTGAACCCCGGTCTTTGTAGGTAAACTGCTGCAGCGGTGCTTCCGGAGTTTCCACCAGGCTGATCAGATTGTCGCGCGCGGTCTTTGCCATCTGCTGCGCCGACTGGGCCCGCGGCGGTACCTTGTGCTCCTGTGCATCCAGGCAGCCGGCGCAATCGCCAAGGGCAAAAATATCCGGATCGCTCTTGCTGCGCAGGGTCGCTTCCACCTCGATCTGGTTCTGGCGGTTCAGCGTCAGACCGTCCAGTTGCTGGAGAAAATCCGGCGCCTTCACCCCTGCCGCCCACACACGGATATCCGCGGGAATCACTTCGCCGTCTTTGGTGGCAAAGCCTGTTGCCGTGGCTTCCGCCACCTGGGTACCGGTCAGTACGCGCACACCCAGGTTGCTGAGTTCCTTGGCGGAGCTGTTGCCGAGGCGCGGCGGCAGGGCCGGTAGCAGGTGCGGCCCGGCTTCGATCAATGTCACCTTGAGGTCGCCGTTCTTGATGCGCCCGTAATGGCCCATCTCGTGTACCGCGTCCACCAGTTCCGCCGCCAGTTCCACGCCGGTGGCGCCGCCGCCAACAATGGCAATCTCCACCTTGTCGCGCACGCGGTTTTCCAGCTGCAGGAAGCGGTCCAGCAGTTTGTTGTGGAATCTCTGCGCTTGCTCCGCGCTGTCGAGAAACAGGCAGTTGTCGCGCACCCCGGGGGTGTTGAAGTCATTGCTCTGGCTGCCCAGCGCAATTACCAGATAGTCGTATTCCAGTTCGCGCGTCGGCACCAGTGGTTTGCCGTCTTCGCCGCTAACTTCCGCGAGTTCGATGGTTTTCGCTGCACGGTTCAGTCCCTTCAGGCTGCCCAGCTCGAATTGGAAACCGTTGGCGCGGGCGTGCACCTGATAGTTGAGAGCATCGAGACTGGAATCCAGCGCGCCGGTGGCCACCTGATGCAGCAGCGGCTTCCAGATGTGGGTGCGGTTGCGGTCGATCAGGGTGACTTCCGCCGCGGGGGATTTATTGCGACGGTGAAAACGGTTGAAGGAGAAATGGCGCCCGAGGCTGGTGGCGAGCTGCAGCCCGCCGGCGCCGCCGCCGACAATGACGATTTTTTTCATGACAGAGATTCCTGTAGAGCTAAAAAAATTCTGTGCTCTTCCCGTCCGCTGCTGCGGCTCGCGCTCTGTAATGACCTTACGGTTCTGCTTTTTGACGTGTTCCGCTCGCGGCCTTCGGCTGAGCCGCGGATGTTAGCGGCGAATATTACCGCGCCGGCGGCATTTCGCAATCAAAGAATGGTTACAGGAGAAATGGTCTCCGTAGCAACCCGGCTCGGGCGGGGGCAGGGGATCCCGGTGAGGCGTATGGCGTCAGACCGGGGCGTTCAGAACGCAACAGGCGCTGGGAGTACTGCAAAAATTGCGCGATGAACACTGGCGCGACAGCTCACCGGTGACGGCTGGTCTTTACTGTAGGAGGTGCGCAGACCGTACTGAAATGCCATTTGCGCGCGAAACTTCCTGTGCGTCGAGCTTAGATGTCCACATCGCCAGAAAAAGAATCCGCCGAATTCAGAGGATCCCGCCGCCTGCTATGGCTGCTGGTATTCCTGTTGCTGTTAATTGGCGCGCTGAATTTCTTTGTTGCCACGTTACTGCCCGGCGCGGTGCAGCGCTGGCTACACGAGCGCGGCCTGGAAGCGCGGATCGAGCACATGGAAATCTCACTGCCAAGCCTGCGTGCGCACATGCGCGGTGTACAGGTGCGCAACAAATCCGACCGCGGTTTCCAGGTGGGTGAAGCCACGCTTGGACTCAGCTGGTTGCAACTGTTGCGTGGAAACATACACGTAAAACTGGTGGAGCTCGAAGACGCCTACATGGATCTCGAATCGGCGCCGGGCGAACGCGGGCGGGTGTGGGAGATCGGCGGCTGGCGCTTGCGCGAAGGGGAAGTGAAGCCCACTAACTGGCGGGTGGACCTGACTGCTGTCCGGGTGCGTAACGGCGTGGTCTGCTACCAGCACAAACCCCAGTGGGAAACCCCCACCTGCGTGCGTATGGGGCAGCTGGAGCTGGATGACTTTTTTGTCAGTGGCTTCCGCGAGGCGCAGGAGTCGTTGCGCTTTGCCATCGGTGCCGACGATCTCGCGTTGGATAACCTGCTCGCCTGGGACGAGCAGCCCCAAAAAACGTCGCCTGCATCCGCAGGCGCACGGGCCCAGGAACCGGGGGAGGGGGATATGTTCCGCACACCGGGAGAAAATCCCACGGTGGCACTGGTGCGGCTCAAGACCGATGCCATCCGCTTCGAGCGCCCGGGCAACCAGCTGACGATTGCGGAGGCCTTTGCGCGCAAATTTGCCGGCTGTCCGCCGGAGCGCTGGGCAGAGGCGGCGCCGGGATTGCGGCGCATCATCGGCCATTGCGGAAGCGCGCGGCGGCTGCAGATACGCGGCCCCACGAATTTCAGTTTTGGCAAACAGTCGGAAATCACCTGGCATCGTATCAATGGCCAGGAAGTGCGCCTGCGCTATAACAACCGCCGTCACCCCAACTGGCACGCGCAGTCCATCGCCATTAACGATTTCGACTTCCAGCGCGAGCAGAAATCCCTCAATTGGAAGAGTGCCGGTGCCAGCGGTTTCTCCTGGTGCCCGAGTGGCCTGCGCAGCGACAAGCATCACTACTGCGTGAATGCCGGCAGCCTGCGCCTGCCTCAGCCCACGCAGTTTGCATGGCGCGATGGCTTGCGCGTGACACTGGCGGAAGCGAGCCTGGATCAGGGCACTGTGCTGGATATGGAGGCACCGCGCCCGCACCCGAAGGCGCTCAACACCCATGGCCTGCGGCTCGGTGCCCTGACCTACGCAAACAACCGGCGCCGCCTGGAACTGGAACAGCTGGTGCTGGACGGCGCGGCGGGCTGTGTGCCCGGGGATCTGTGGGGACGCAACGATTACTGTGTGTCTGTAGCCGAGCTGAAACTGCCGGAAAATTTCGCGCTGCAGTTCCCGCGCCGCGTTGCCGCGGACAACCGGCCGGTGCAATCCTGGCAACTGGAGAGTGGGCCTCTGCAGCTGGCCAAATTCCAGATGCGCGAGGGCGACGCCACCGCCTTTCTACTCAGTCGATTCCACTGGGCGCGTGCGGAAATGGCGCCCGATGAGCGGCGCTATCTACTGGAGGATTTCGCGCTCGAACGCCTCGCGGGCTGTGTACCCGATGGCTGGCTGCCACAAAGGATATCTCCCCTGTGCGCGCGCCTGTGGAAACTGGCAGGGCGCGGCGATTTTATTCTCGACCTGAAGGAATCCCCCTATCTGGTGCTGGGTGAACTGCAACTGGCGAGCATGTTGCTGTCGGATCACCTGAGCGCGGACCCGGCGCAGCAGACCGGTCTCGCCCTCAACGAACTGCACACCGGCAATGGCTTCTTCCGCATGCGCCGCCAGGCACTGCAACCGGGGGAGTATTTCGCCAGCGGCGATGCCCACTGGTGGGGAGAGACGGAGCAGGTGCCAGCGGACGATACCGACGGCGCGGAGAAAGGCCAGTCGCCTGCGGAGCTGAAAGCCGCGCGCGCGGCGGCAGATGCCGCAGCCCGCGCCGCCATCGGCAAATCCCACCGTGTGCGCGAAACCGAACTGGAACTCGCCTCCCTGTCGCTTATCAGCCTGGATGGCTGTTTGCCCACATCGTGGCAAGTGCTGCTCGCCAGCGGCGGAGAGCGGCGCCCGGAATGTTTTGCGGTGCACCAGCTGCGCCAGCAGCAGCCGCTGCGGTTGACGCTGGAACAGCGCATCGACGGCAAAAGCGAAAGCAAAAAAGCCAGCGGTTTCCGCCTGGGGTTCAGCGCCGCGGAATTGACCCTCGCCAACGCGGATATCACCAGCGCCAGTGGCGAACCACTGCTCGAAGTGGCACAGCTCAAACTGCCGCAGGCGGATATCCGCCTGCAGTCCCCGCCGACGCGCGCGCGCCTGCAGTTGCCAGGTGCCGCGCTGGATAGGGCCGCCTTCTGCCTGAGCCCGGGGCGCTGCGTGGATGCGACGTCGCTGCGCACCGGCGCGCGCTTTGCGCTGGACTACGCACCCGGCCATTTCACTGCGGACCTCAATGATCTCGCGCTGGCGCACTTCTCCCTGAGCGGCGGCAAAAACCAGTTCACCGCGGAAATCGACCAGCTCGCTGGCAAGGCCCTGCAGGTCAGCCTTCCGCGCACGCCTGGCGCCCGCGCCGATTGGACATTGCAGCAGCTGCAGGCAGAAAAACTGGCGCTGTGCTGGCCTGAGACCGGCGACCCGGAGCGCAGGTTGCCGCGCTGCGCGCGCGCCGAAGGGCTGCAATCCGAAGGCGGTGGTATTGCCGCCACTCAGCTGACACTGCACCGCGCGTTGGACGACCCGGCACAGCTGACCCTGGGACGCCTGCGTATCGAAACGCTGGGGGTGGTGCAGCACGGCGCTGCGGGCAGTAATCCCGTGCAGCTGAACCTGCACAACCTGCGTCTCGACGCCATAAACGGCTGCGGTCTCAACGACTGGCTCGCGGCGGGTGGAAACACCAGTGCCCGCTGGGGCGGTTGCCTGTCGTCCGGGCAGTTGCACTTGAGTGGCGACAATCTGGTGCTTCTGGGCAGTGGCCAGACGGGTGCTGATCGCATCCGTCTTGGCCCGCTGCAGGCGGCCGACCTGAAACTGGTACCGGCGCGCGGGAAAACGCCAAGCTTGCGCCTCGCGCAACTTGAGTGGCGGTCCCTAGGCTGGCCCGGCGGCGCACGGTTGCGGGTGGAAGATCTGTTTGCCAGGGATTTATATGGGTGTCTGCCAGCGACCCCGGGCGAGATCAATCGCGACCCTGTCTGCGTCGCCATCGGTCAACTGCAGGTGGCCGGTCCACAAACCCTGGCATTGGGCGAAGCCCTGCGCCTCAACGGCCAGCTGCTGGTGGAGGATTTTGCCCTGAGTCAGGGGGAACGCCAGCGTCTCGCGTTCAACCGTTTAGGGTTGGACAGCCTGGCATTCTCCGCCGGGACCCTGGAGCTGCAGCAGGGGGAATTGTCGGGACTCAGCGGTTGCCTCAGCCCGATGAAACTGGGCGAGAAACCTCTAGCGCCGTGCTATGAAGTGGGCCGCATTACCGTTGCTGGCGAACACAAAGTGACGCTGGGCGATCTACCGCGCGGCGCATCACAGCGCTACTTTCGCGATGTCCGTATCGAAGGGTTGCGGATAACACAGGCAGACTACCCCGCAGGGCTGCCGGCGGACCTGCTGCAAATAGAAAACATCGAAGCGGCGCAGCTGGGGTTCGGCGCCCGAGAGCTGATTGGCGAAAACCTGCGGTTGAAGAATCTCAGCAGCTGTATCCCGGATGGCTACATCAATGGTGTTGACCATTGCGTCAACGCACAGGAACTGCTGACCACCGGTCACTTCAATTTTGCCGAGCGCAGACTGGAGTTGGCGCAGGCGCGCGTGGATCAACTGATTGTGCTGGGAAGAAAGGGCGACCGCCTGCTGGAAACCGGGTATGCCGATGCGCGTGCGCTCACCGTGGCCAAAGACGTAATTCGCCTGCTGTACCTGGAAATTGCCGACAGCAAGTTGTTTCGCCGCAGCGAGCGGGCGCAGGAGTTCGTCAATCATCAATGGAATACGGAAATCGAGCTGCTGCAGGTGAATCAGTTTGAATATTTTCCCGGAGATCGAATCCTCAATATCGACGCCATTGATATGATCCGGCCTCGCAGCATTCTGGCGCGCGGACGCGAGGGTGATTTCGGTGCCTGGGAACGCCTGCGCAGCGAAACGCCGCCACCCGGCCACCACAAATATGTACGCGGGGATATCGCAAGAAAAGCCAACCGGTTTCTCTACCGCATAAACCAGGTCACTGTGAACCGCGGGCGCTTCCTGTGGCTCGACAACGCCCGCGATCAGGAAGCCAAATTACCACTGCGCCGTATCAATCTTTTGCTGCGCGGGCTCAGCAATTATCACCAGGACCCGCCGGCACTGGTGATACTGAATGGGCGCCCGGGTGGCTTTAGTGAGATGCATCTGGCCGGGCAGATCAATCTGCTGGAGAACAACCACTGGGACGCGGGTTTGCTAGGCTATGTGGATGGCGCCAACCTGATTCCGGCAACCCCGTATATCGCCGCACTGCTCGGTTACAAGATCCTGCAGGGCCAGCTGGACGCGCTGGTGGACATCCGGGTAGACAACAACCAAGTCGATGCGCTGGCAAAAATGAAACTCGAGCGCATCCGGGTACGCCGGGTGCGCGACAGCGACCAGCTGAATGTGAAACGAAGCATCATACCGCTGAGCCTGGCTCTGGCACTACTGAAAGACGGTAACGGCGATGTGCGTTTCGAGATGCCGGTGTCCGGCGATCTCTATGATCCCAAGTTCAATTTCAGTTTCATTTTCAGCGAACTGTTGCAACGCGCCATTCTTGAAGCGCTGTTCGCCTACTTCACCCCGGTGGGTTTCTACAGCCTGGCGAAACTCGCGTGGGCCAGGTTCCGCGCCGTGAGTTTCTCCGACCTCGAGTTTGCACCGGGCAGCGATGTGCTGAGTGAATCGGCGAAAGCGAGCCTTAGCGGCATGATCGAAAAACTGCGCGATAACCCGCAAGCGCGCCCGGGTATCTGCGCCGTGGCAACCGCGCAGGATATGGAAGTTATGTTCCCCCTCGAAGTCAATGCCGCGCGCGCAAGCCGCGAGCAGCGCAGAGAGCTGTACCACAACCCGCCGCGGGGACTTCGCGAGGAGCTGCTGCAACTCGGCAATCGCCGCAGCCGCCACGTGCAGCGGTTTCTGATTGAAGCCGGACTCAATCAAGACGACTTTATCCAGTGCGCGCCGGACTTTATCGGCAGCGATTCCGGTGCGCCCAGAGTGGAATTTTCCAACTGAAGTGTGTCACGTCGCAATGCGGCGTAATAAAGAAACAACAGCGAGGCATTTATGGCAAGGAATCTCACCCAGCAGCTGATCGAGCAGCATCTCGTCAGCGGCCGCATGCAGGCGGGCGAAGCGGTTCACCTCAAAATCGACCAGACCCTGTGCCAGGACGCCACCGGTACCATGGTCATGCTGGAGTTTGAAGCGCTCGGATTGGAAAAGGTCAAAACCGAGCTGTCGGCCCAGTATGTGGATCACAACATGATCCAGGCGGACTTTAAGAACGCCGACGACCATCTATTCCTGCAGAGCGCTGCGCGCAAATGGGGATTGTGGTTTTCCCGCCCGGGCAACGGCATCAGCCACGCGGTGCACATGGCCTGTTTCGGTATACCAGGCAAAACCCTGCTGGGTTCCGACAGCCACACCTGCGCTGCGGGTTCCATGGGCATGTTGGCCATGGGCGCCGGCGGCCTGCAGGTGGCGCTCGCCATGGCGGGCATGCCGTTTTCCCTCACCATGCCGGAAATCATCGGTGTGGAAGTTACCGGCAAGTTGCCGCCCTGGGTGAGCGCCAAGGATGTGATTCTGGAAATGCTGCGCCGTTACGATGTAAAGGGCGGTGTGAATAAAATCTTCGAGTACTACGGCCCGGGGCTCGCCAACCTCACCGCCATGGACCGCCATGTAATCGCCAACATGGGCCAGGAAATGGGCGCGACCGCCAGTGTCTTCCCCGCGGATGAACAGGTGAAAAATTTTCTCCGCCAGCAGGGGCGCGAGCAGGATTATGTGGAAATGAAAGCGGAACAGGGTGCGGGTTATGATCGGCGCGACAGCCTGGATCTCTCCAAGTTGGAACCGCTGATCGCCTGCCCATCGAGCCCCGGCAAGGTAGTCACGGTGCGTTCGGTTGCCGGCAAACCGATCTATCAGAGCTATATTGGTTCTTCCGCCAATCCTGGCCTGCGGGACTTTGTGGTGCCGGCAAAAATGGTGGACGGGCGCCGCATATCCGAACAGGTATCGCTAGACATCAACCCGAGCAGCCGCCAGTTGCTGGAAGAAATCAGCCGCAACGGCGACCTGAACCGCCTGCTGCAGGCGGGCGCGCGCCTGCACCAGACCGGGTGCAACGGCTGCATTGGCATGGGGCAGGCGCCGGCCAGCGGCCGCATCAGCCTGCGCACGGTGCCGCGCAACTTTCCCGGCCGCTCCGGCACGCCGGAGGATCAGGTATACCTGTGCAGCCCGGAAACGGCCACCGCAAGTGCACTCAGCGGAACAATCACCGATCCGCGGGATATGGACATGGAGTACCCCGAATTTCACGAACCGGAAACACTCCAGGACATGCGCCCACTGATGCAGCCGCCGCGGGATTTTTCCAAAGAAGTACCGGTGGAAATCGAACTGGTAAAAGGCCCCAATATCCAGCCACTGCCCGAATTCGAAGCGCTGGCGGAAACCATCACCGGGCCGATTTTGTTGAAAGCCGGCAGCAATGTATCCACCGATGAAATTCTTCCCGCCGGCGCCGAGATATTGCCACTGCGCTCGAATATTCCCGCGATCAGCCACTATACCTTTTCCCGCATCGACGAGACGTTCTACCAGAGGGCAACACAACACGCTGGCGATAGCTTCGTCATCGGCGGGGAAAATTACGGCCAGGGTTCCAGCCGCGAACACGCCGCCATCGCACCGCGCTATCTTGGTGTGCGCGCCGTAATTGCCGTTTCCATGGCACGTATCCACCGCCGCAACCTGATCAACTTCGGCATAGTACCGTTGCTGTTCGCCAAACCGGAGGATCTGGCGCGATTAAATCAGGGCGATGTACTGGCGGTGAATGATTTTCCCGCGCAGCTGAAACAGGGGAATCAAATAGTGGTGCAGCTGGCCGGCGGTGAAATCCTGAAGGTGACCCACAACATGAGCGAGGAAGAGGTGTCCACCGTCATTGCCGGCGGCCTGATCAATCAAGTACGAAAAGAGCACCTTATTAATTAGCGGAGTCAGCGAATATGAGTAATCACGAAATAACGGCGTTACAGGAGCAGATCGGCGAACTCAAGAATAAACTGGCGGCGCTTCAGAAACAGTCCGCGGGCGAAGAAATTCCTGACTACACCTTCAAAACTCTGGATGGTGAAGTCCACCTGCGAGACCTGTTCGGCGAGCACGACACATTGCTTGTTATTCACAATATGGGGCAGGGCTGTCGTTACTGCACACTATGGGCGGATGGTTTCAATGGTCTGCTGCCGCACCTGGAATCGGCCATGTCGGTCGTGTTGGTTTCGAAAGATTCGCCGGAAGTACAACGCCTCTTCGCCAACAGTCGCGGCTGGCGCTTCCGCCTCGCAAGCCACGGGGGCGGTGACTATATCGAGCAGCAGAGCGTGATGGCGGGTGGCGGCAACATGCCGGGCGCCGTGGTTTACGAGCGCAAGGGCGAGAACGTCTTCCGCAAAAATGTCAGTGTGTTTGGCCCCGGTGACAATTACTGTGTCATGTGGGATCTGCTGAATATGGCGGGCCTAAACGGGGACTCGTGGACACCGCAATTCAATTACTGGCAGCGCCCCAAAAAAATGGATGACGGTGGGGAAAATCTCGTCGAATAGGGTCCGGCATCGAGCGGTATATCACCTGAGTGTGTATGCCTGAGTAGCGAACCTTGTATAATTACGCGCCAGAATTTCTAATGTCCCGCGCCTACAAACCGGGTGCGGGACATTAGTGCTGCATGCGCATTTTGCATAAAAAACAACCAAGAAGAACAAATAGATTTACAAGGGGTAAGATTTTGATTCGCAACCGGAACCTGCTCGTGGCCGCCCTGGCCACACTCATTTCGTCCACCACCGCTGCTCAGGAGATGAACACTTTTGAGCCGGTAGACAGTGTCTACCGCGGAAGCTGGACTTTCCATGGAGAGCTCTTCAACTTTGACAAGCAAGTGGCGCGTTACGAAGGCATATCTGACAGCGGTTATGGCCTGGGAGCCGGGTACAGTGGTGAAAAAGGGCTGTTCAATTTCAATGTCGGCCTGGGTGTGATCCTGATCGACGATAAAGACAAGTTCGACCAGCTTGTAGAAGACAATGATGGCGATGTCTCGACGAAGAGCTCTTCCATCAGTGCCGTTACTGCCAATATTGACGCCGGCATACAATACCCGGTAAGCAGAAATGGAAATTTTGTTCTCGGCCTGAATGTCGGGTTCCGGGAATTGGAAGCTGAACGGGAAATTTCCAACTGCAGAAACTGCTACACCGAAGGAGTGGGGCTTGGCGGCGAGACGTACTTCAAACCATTCGTCAAGATGACATTCAGTAATCGCTTCGACGGAACCCTGGCTCTGTACAGTTATACCGGTGACAAAGGACTGGATAATTCACTGCAGTTTAATTTTCACTGGAAAAGATAAGCCCTTCTTGTCGCCATCCTTCCAGCGTATTCTGTAGGAGAAGTGGCGCCGTGGACAGTTCACCCGGCGCCATATTTCAAGCTGAATAGTCTACAGAGAAGAACTTAAAAAAATAACAAAGAAAGTTCTAATGGCTTTATCGCCCCTCGTACTCACTCGCAACCTTAGCTGAGGTAAGAATTATGCATGTTAAATTACTAACTTCAGACGAAGACTTGAATGAGATCGGAAAGGTTCTTTTACAACTTCGACCTCAGTACGACCTGGAAAACCTCAAAGCCCAGATTAAATTGCAGCAAGAGTCTGGCTATAACCTTGCGTACGTTAAATCTGATGGGCATATTTTATGTGTGGCTGGATTTGTTATCGGTCAGAAACTAGCGTGGGGCAAACATATCTATATTGATGATCTGGTCACGGATGAAAATCATAGGTCTACAGGGGCCGGAACACTTTTGATGAATTGGCTGAAGGAGTACGCCAAGGAAATCGGCTGCGACCAAGTGCATCTTGACTCTGGCGTCCAGAGATTTTCGGCGCACAGGTTCTACCTGCGAGAACGATTCAGTATTGCCAGCCACCACTTCTCTATTACCGAGCTGTAACTCGGTGAACAAACGCCAGCAGTACCGCAAATCACAAGCGGTAATGGTCTTTATCTGAGCGAAGATAAAAAAGCGCGATGACCCGTTACGGCGACGAATTCGGTCACCGGTTCCGTCGCCTTTGTGACATATATTGCGTTTCCCTCCCCCCGCCTTGTTACCGATTGAAGAGCCCTGTGGGTTGCCCTAATCTGGGGCAGCCTCCGATGCTGTCTATTGTTTGACGCATAGAAGGTGACACGAAATGGCAAATAAATAGAAATACATATCCCAGTTAATTAAAAAATAATAGGACGGGAATCTATGAATAATTTTAATAAGAATGCAATTTCTTTCGCCGTAGCGGCTGCGATGTTGATCCCGGCAGGCCGGGCAATGGCGCAGTCTGATGACGAGAACCCCAATAGCGATCAACAGGTAATGGAAGAGGTGATCGCCACCGGTACCCGTAAAGCCGGGGTGCTACCCACCGAAACCCTGTCGCCGGTAGACGTGCTCGGCGGCGCCAATTTGGCTGAGCAGGGCAGCTTCGATCTCACCGACTCCCTTTCCAAAATCGCCCCCTCGTTCAACACCCAGCGCTTCCCCATTGCCGACGGCACCGCCTTTATCCGCCCCGTCACCCTGCGCAACCTTTCCCCGGACCAGACCCTGGTACTGGTCAACGGCACCCGCCGCCACCGCTCCGCACTGGTCAACCTGCAGCTGGCGCCGCTCGGCACCAACAACCAGGGCGCCCAGGCGGTAGATTTTTCCGCGATTCCCTCCGCCGCCATTGCCCGGGTGGAAGTACTGCGGGATGGCGCATCGGCTCAATACGGCTCCGATGCCATTGCCGGCGTAGTGAACGTGATCCTGAAAGACGACGCCGAGGGCGTAAGCCTGAGCGCGCAGACCGGTGAATACTTTGAGGGGGATGGCACCCGCACCAGCCTCGCCGCCAACGCCGGTTTCGGCCTGGGCGACAGGGGCTTTGTAAATGCCACGGTAGAGCACTCCACCGCGGATAAAACCTGGCGCGGCGCCGCGCGCCCGGATGCGGAGTTTGTCGGCTCCGTAGTGGGGATAGACCAAGTACCGCTGGATGGCCTCGGCCAGCGCTGGGGCGATCCGGACGTGGAGACCACCAAGCTGTTCATCAACACCGGCTACGACCTTAACGAAAGCGTCGAGCTCTACGGCAACTTCGGCTACTCCGATAACGCGACTATTTCCGACTTCTTCTACCGCGGCCCGGTACTGGACCCGGAACACGCGTTCGAAGCCCGCGCCACCCTGCAGGCAGACGCAGACGGCGACTTTATGCCAGACAACGCCCCGATGGATCTAGTCAACAGCATCCTCGGCCAAAACCTGAACCCCGCCGACTACCTGGTAGCCGACAGCAACAGCCCCAGCGGCTACGTACTGCGCAACCCGATTTATACCCAGTTCCCCGGCGGCTACAACCCGCAGTTCGGCGCCGATATTGTGGATATCTCCGCGGTGGTGGGTGCCCGCGGTGAACTGGCTTCCGGCATGACCTGGGACCTGCGCGCACGCACCGCCGAAAACGAAGTCACCTATGTACTGAAAGACTCCATCAACCCGAGCCTGGGTCTGCTTTCTCCCACCAGCTTCAACCCCGGCACCCTCACTCAGCAAGAGACCAGCGTGAACGCCGACTTCGTACAGCCCATCGAAGTCGCGGCACTGGCCACGCCGCTGAACCTCGCCTTCGGTGCCGAGTGGCGGGACGAGACCTACAAAATCGGCGCCGGTGATGAGGCCTCCATCGCAGTCGGCCCCACCGCAGCGATATTCGGCGTGGGTTCCGATGGCTTCCAGGGCTTCCCCACCGAAGCCGCGGGCAGCTACAGCAGCGAGAGTATGGCCGCCTACGTGGACCTGGAAGCGGACCTCAACGACCAGTTCACCGTCGGCGCCGCGCTGCGTTACGAGGACTACGACCTGTTCGGCTCCACCGCCAACTGGAAGCTCTCCGCCCGCTACGACGTCTCCGAGGCCTTTGCCCTGCGCGCCACCGCCAATACCGGCTTCCGCGCCCCCACCCCCGGGCAGGTAAACACCCTCAACGTCACCACCACCGCCAACCCCGACGGCAGCCTGACCCCCAGCGGCACCTACCCGGTAGACCACCCGGTGGCCCAGGTGCTGGGCGCCCAGGCCCTGAACCCGGAAGAGTCCACCAGCTTCACCCTGGGTGCCGTGATCAACCCGCTGCCGAACACCAGCATCACCATCGACTACTACAACATCGACATCGAAGACCGCCTCGCACTGCGCAACAACACCATCGGCGCGGATGAAGTGGCCCTCCTCACCAGCGCCGGTGTGGAAAATGCCGACCTGCTGCTGAACAGCAACGTCAACTACTTCACCAATGCCTTCGATTCCACCGTGCGCGGTATTGATCTCGCCGTCACCAGCGATTTCGACCTCGCCGGCGGCCTGCTGGTGGTGGACCTGCGGCATAACTTCAACGAACAGGAAGTCACCGACGTAGCCCCCAACACCGTCAACGCCACCCGCGTGTTCGACTTCGAAAACCAGGTACCCAACCAGCGCAGCACCCTCACGTTTGATTACGACACCGGCGGCATACTGCAGGGCTACCTGCGCTTCAACCGCTACGGCGATTGGCAATCCACCGGCGGCCAGCTGGAAGCCGACGGCAACGACACCTCCAACGCCACCCGCTACAGCGGCGAAATCCTCACCGACATCGAAGCCCGCTTCACCATCGCAGAAAACTACACCCTTGCCCTGGGCGGCGAGAATATTTTTGATGTGGAAGCCGATGAAGAGGGCAACGGCACCCTGCAGTTCCTCGGCGTACGCCAGTCCCTGACCTCACCGTTTGGGTTTAATGGTGGGTTTTGGTATTTGCGGGCCAGTGCGAATTTCTGATTGGCAATTAACCCGACCAATGAAAAGGCCACCCTTCGCGGTGGCCTTTTTTGTTGTGGAGATTACTTATGGAATAGCCCAATAGGGCTAATGCTGCTGATCAATTAACCGGTGTAATTGGGTGTAATGGATAAGCGAGACTGAAAACGTGACGTATGTAGCAATTTGTGGCTAGATAGTGGTTTGTAGCAGATATAGACACATCAATGGTCCGGGTGCATATATGGATATTTGGGGGCAGATGTAGACATCTTTGGCGGTTCCTATATATGCACATGCCCATGATCAAACTGTTAGGCAACGAAATTATGCCCACGATATTTGAAGCAAAAATGGATGGAAGTAATGCAGTAAGATACTTCCACATATCAATGGTGAGATTTTATCTTGACCAAGCATATGAAAATTGTCTGAAAGCAAAGGAGGATTGCCAAGAGGGTCTCCTTCTTGCCTCAAGCGTTATTGGAATTGTATTTTCCGCCATGTCTATAGAGTCATTCGTAAATGAAATATGTGAAGACGTTGTCTCCAAAGAAGATCTTAAGGATTTCATACATCTGAGAAAATCCTTTAGAAAAGAAAAGGGTGAGTCATCTGTAGCGGCGAAACTACGGATTTTGTTTAATATGAAATTTAATCAAAACTTACCTGATGAGTTAAGAGTCGGTATGGAAGAGGTAATTTCACTTAGAAATAATTTGGTTCACTACAAGCTAAGTGAAATGGCTGGCAAATATATATTACCGCCGGTAACAACAACCCCAACCTCAGATGGTCAATATATGCACACTATTGACTTTACTGTGAAGCCTGAGCGGGTGGAGCCTCCATTCATTCAAAAAGTAAGTGGCTCTGCGGCAGCAAATTGCTTCAATAGCGCTCTAGCTTTAATTAATGAATGGGGCAAACTGCATGGAGAAATGGATAGTGTTCCAGGGATGCAAAAAATTGCCTAACGAAGCAATCAGGCGCGGCGTTATGCAATAACGCCCCACGAGTCATAGACGTCTAAGGTGATATATGGTGAAAAGCCTACCGCCTATTCACAAGCTGCTGGAAGACGCTGATCGTCGTGGTGAGTTGATCCCTTGTCTTCTTTCGCATGAGAGTCGTATTCATAGGCAGGAATATGGCTCCTTGCTATGTCAGCTTCATAATTCCGGGAAAATCTCATTGGTTTCAGATAATAATCTTGCCGCCATTGAGCTACTTGCTCAGAACGATTTTTGGTCGGTCATACATTCTTTGGACCAAGCAATCCCCGAACTAGAGTGTTCATATCGAGATGTACTGAGATTAGTCCACACTCTTGTCAGCAAGGCTGGATCAGACGGTGCAGCAGGCATGCCGAATGTGTCTCTGGTTAAATGGTGCAAAGCTAATCCTGAAAAGGCTCAACTGATTTTCGAGGAGGCTAAATCTCTCGATACACTGTGCCTTTCACATTGTGTATTTGCGATCCAAGGACTTGGGAGCACAAAGCTTGCGTTCGAGTTGCTAGAGCACCCAGACAAAGGCGTTGCCGCGGTGGGGCTGTGCGCTCTAGGGAGGCTTGATATAGACGAAGAAGCAGTTGCTAAGCGTGTCATTGATGAGTGCTGCCGAGCCGTCGAGATGGATTACGGTCAAGACTTCAGGTCTTCCGCTATCGAAACCGCTTTCAAAATATGGGAAAAGCTTGGTCCGTCGGAACCATACCGGCAAAACGAGTTGCTTGAAGCCGTTATCAATGCAAATGAAGGTGATGAGTTAGTTCAGATGTCAGCTGCTCTGTTTTACTACCCCAAAGGCTTGGCGGCAGAGAGTATTGATCGGATTTTGGTGGCTTTAGCTGGAGAGGTTTCAAATCCCCAAGCAACCGTTCATTGGTTAGATCATGCCTTGCATTCCAATGAACAAAATTTCGATCTCGATAAAGTCATAGATATCTTCACCACACAAATCCCGAAGTTGGAGGACTCAATTAAGCCGAATTACCTTTACAATTTTTGTCAATGGATTTGGAGAGATTCAGGCAATTCTGCTCAGCTATTTTCTAGGTGGCTTACTAAAGGTCAGTTTGAACTATGTGAATTTCTCGCGAGCATGGTTGGAGAAAGCGGCAAGAAAAACGCGATTATTGATATCCCTAGGGCTATTCTACCGAATGAATTGGCCGATCAGATCTTCATGGCACGAAAGTGCGTTGGTTTTCTATGGTTTCATGAGGTTACTGCCGCGTCTATTCTATTGAGTATTGTCAAAAATGGAAAAAAGGGCGCACGAGAAGAGGCAGAGAAACTATTGTATGATCCATTATTGCTAAGCTACAGCGGTAATCTTCGTGATTTTCTTGAGGAGCAGGCTAAAAATCCATCACGGCGTATCTCCGACGGCATTGGGCGCCTTATAAAACATCATGACGCTTACCTCGCAGGTCTTCAACAAACAGAACATTTGGTCGAGTTTCTTCCCACGATTGCGCAACGCCGTGCCGCAGCGATGAAGGATCGCGAGCGTAATAAAGGCATCCAAGAACAAGCGCATAAAAATTCAATACTCTCCCAGCTGGTTTCTCGCCAAACGCTTCTTTACGGAAAGAAAACCTTTTCCGTTATTCATGGAGAGGGAGGAAAGAAGATCCCCAGCATAATGCCATTGTCTGAGTTTTCTTATAGTGCCGAACTCCCCAGACTTTCTGTAATTGACCCTGTGGGTTTTAATGAAATGCTCATGGTTTTTAGAATAGAGCAAAAGGTTTCGCGATGAAGATAATTTTGAAAGAGTATCTCGCATCGCTTAAGGAGCGTGGCGATTTAGATAAATCTGTTTTGCCAAACCTTCTATCGGAGATTGGGCTGCGCGTACTGAATACACCAATGATAGGGACAAGGCAGAATGGGGTAGATATAGCCGCGGTTGGAAAGGTCAAAGGTGAAGATAAGCATAGATATCTATATCTATTCTGCATCAAAGCGGGAAACATTTCGCGTAGCGATTGGTCAACGGGGATTCAGGCTGTACGTCCGGAACTGGATGAGATTAGAGATGTTTATCTAAGGAGCAATATAGCGCGAGAGTACGTAGACCTTCCGATCAAGATCTGTCTGTGCTGCGGAGGAGAGTTAGAGGAAACTGCTCTTATGAATTGGGCGGGATACACTGATCGGTACACGACGGAGAAAGTAAGCTACGAAGAGTGGAATGGAGATCGACTCGCTGATCTCATGATGCGATGTCTCTTAGCGCGTGAACTTTTGGAAGAGGAACCACGGAGGAACTTCCAAAAAGCTGTGGCAATGGTCAACGAGCCTGACGCTTGTTACGAGTACACGCGCGCCTTTCTCGGAAACCTACTACGAGAAGAGCCTGAATCCAAGAAAGATCAGCTTCTTAAATTGCGCCAATCCTTTATCTGTTTACACGCAGTGATAGCTTGGGCGATTGATGCTAAAAATTTAGAGAGCGCTTACAAGGTTTCCGAGATTGGCATGCTGTTTTGCTGGAATGCAATTCGAAAGCGAGACCAAAAGAAAAGGCCAACTAAACATGACAATGCTTTAATGTTTATTTTGAATCAGTTCCTGAAGCTGTATCTCATGGCATCGGAGATTTACTTTGAAAAAACAGCATACGCATACGGTGGCACGCCGCACGCACTCTCTGTAGCTGTACGATCACGGGAGTCTGTTGATGTTAATCTTGCGATGTTTGAACTCTTAGGAAGATTGGCGATACGTGGAATTTGGACCGATCTTTTTTTCAGGGGGTTACCAGATGCCGATCCGGAATTCTTGAAATCCTTAGCAGAAAGCACTAATCGCACACTGGATACAATGGTTTCCGTTATCAATTCTAATCCCACACTCAGCTCGCCGATTCGAGATGATCACATGATTGAAATTGCGTTAGTCATGTATCTTTCGCAGCTAACGCAGTCTGAGTCTCGCTTCCTGCCTTGGCTGAAATCCATTTCCCATAGAACAACTTTCGCTCTTATTACTAATTCCCAGTATCCTACATGTCTGAGCGAATACGCTGATCTAATAGAACATCCAGAAAGTTCAGAACAATCGTACCTTGATGAAGCATGTGTGGGGAGTATTTTATATCCCTATGTCTATTTTTGGATGCAGTACATGGCCAATGAGAAAGATACGGCGGAGTTCACGGAACGGCTAATGAAAAAGATACCGAACTGCACTCATCAAGCATGGTTTCCAGATGAAGATTCTGATGATCTCATTTGGTGCGGTGAGACATATCATGGAGTATGTGTGACCGATGTATCACCTCATAATGGCCATGAAGCATTGGTAGATACACTAAACAAGTCTATAGAGACTTGCACGGCTATAACTGAAATTAGCGCGGTTAAGGCTGGCCTGATTCCCATGTTCTTGACTGCTTGTAGGCACTACCGATTACCTATCCCTCCAAATTTCTGGTTTTTGTGTACGTAGGGAGAATTCACGATTTTGATTGGCTCGTTTTAATGCTTGGTAATATCAAAAGATTTCTGGCTGCATCGATTAAATACAAATGCATAACAAGTTGCTGCACTCGGATAAATTACTCGCTGCGCTCCTAATTTACCGGTGAGCAAGGCGTTAACATTCCAAAAAGGGAGGTCGAGTGCCCACAAACTTTTTTAAAACAGTAAACACCTATGGAGCGATGCTGAATAAACTCGCGACAGCAAACTTCTTTGTGGGACTAATTGCGTTCTACTTTATTACTACTCAATCTAGTGCTCTAAATGACATCGCAGCTCGATTCTCTTTAGATATCTCAGTTTCTGGCTTTAAAATTCCCGCAGGATTTCTGATGCCGCCATTAGTATTAGCAATTTTGTTTCGAATAATAAAATTGCATGACAGGATTTCTGATATTTTTAGGCTTCGTGCATTTTATGATTGGGAGTATGTTCTAAAGCCAATAAGGGATACTGTTGGATCCAGCCTAGACAAGAAGACTATATTGTCAAATCGAGGGCGTCTGATGTCCAAGGTCTTCTACAAATATGCTTCGAGCCGCTCTGACAATCCCGTTGTCGATAAACATTTAATAGAGATGGTTCTTGATCAGCTAACATGGTACTGGATGATAATTGAGTCCTCATTCATCGTGTTCTGCGTTTTCGGGATTTTGTTGTATTTGGAAGCTTTTGAGCACGCCCTAGTTGTACTCTACTTAGGGCTAGGTCTTGTTATTTTTTCGAAAGTTCTTCAAGGATCATGTTCTAAATATACGGTTCAAGAGGTGGACGTAATTCTAGATTCTGCTCCCAGAAAAAGAGAGATAAGGGAGCAGTTTGATGCACTACAAAATTAAAGGGCATAGTATAAAAAGTCATAATGCTGCAAAACCACATACACAAAGTTCAAAGCAAGTTATAGAAGAGCTAGAAGAAATAGTTGTAACTGGACAAATACTGGACCTGGGTTGTGGAAAGTTGCGCTATAGCGATTACCTTAATGAATTGTCTGAAAAAATTTGTTTTGCTGACTCAAGGGTTCAACTAGAGCGAATGCAGGTGATAAAAGGTATTCGCTGTTCTGTTCAAGAGTATGTGGCGAAAAATTACCCTTCAAGTAGATGTGTAGCGATTGAGGATATTCAAGAAGTAAGCGATCAGTTTAACTTCATTTTTTGCTCCAACGTTCTTTCCGCTATTCCTTGTGAGAAAACTCTAAATGCCACAATGTCAATTATTTACAACCTGCTGTCTGAAACGGGAAGAGCTCTAATTGTAAACCAGCATCGTAGCAGCTATTTTAAAAAATTCGAAATGGGTAGGCCACACCTTCACGGCTATTTGTACAAAGGTAATCGAGGATCTTCATATTACGGAATTATAGATAAGTCGACCATAGAAGACCTTTCTAGAAAGCATGGATTTTCTATAGAAGCTTTTTTAAAAGGTGATCGAACCTTCGCATACTTGACCAAAAATCCTAGTATCAAGTTTGAACCGCGACAATGACGACTATCTTCCATAGTACATTTCCTCTGGTGTTTTGTAGCCGAACCGCTTTCTGGGACGGCTATTTAATTTCATTGCAATAGCGTCACATTGTTGCTGTGTTATGTC